>DATCKZ010000007.1:0-360527 GCA_036564175.1 Natronosporangium sp. | reverse complement strand
TGTTCCGGCACGCCACCGGCACCCAACTCACACAACTGTCGCCGGGCGTGTTCTCCTGGCAAACACCCCACGGCCTGCAATACCTCGTCCGCCAAGACCCACCCCTACTCAGCCTCAACCAACCCCACATCTAGCTGGCCGCCCCACATGGGACCTCGCGGCGTCCCCCGCAACCGGAACCGGGTGATGTCGGTGTCGCTTGCTGGCGTCGGCTGGTGCCGGACGCTTCCGACGACCGGATCGGCAAAGGACGGACCCAATGGACAACGGCGAGAAGCCGCGCTGTTGAGGTTCGTCAAGGCCCAGCGCGCCAGGGGCACTGGTTCCAAGAGGTCACGCTCGGCACCGCCGGCCCACTCCCCTGGCCGGATCTGACCACGCGCCGCTGACCACCCGCGGGCGCCCGCCGCCGTCCTCGCGTTCTACCTCGATGGCCGTTGACCGCGCGGCCCTGCTCGGGATGCGTCGCGGCCGGCCAGGCAGACTACGGTGATGGAGCTTCGCTGGATCAACCCGGGTGATGAAGACGCGGTCGCGAAGGCCGGGGCACTGTTCGACCACGCGCCGCGGCCCGAATGGTCCACGCGGTTCCTCGCCCAACCGAATCACCACCTCTGCATCGCGTACGTCGACGGCGAGCCGGCCGGCTTCGTCTCCGGCGTGGAGATCACCCACCCGGACAAAGGCACCGAGATGTTCCTGTACGAACTCGGGGTCGACGAGCGCTTCCGGGGTCGCGGGATCGGTCGGGCGCTCGTGACGGAGCTGGCCGCGCTCGCCCGCAGCCGCGGCTGCTACGGCATGTGGGTCCTCACCGATACCGACAACACCGCGGCGCTACGCACCTACCGGTCGGCCGGCGCGCGGGCGCAGAGCGAACACGTCATGCTCGAGTGGAGCTTCGACTCCGACCGCAACGACCCGGTATAGGTCCAAGTCTCCGGTTCCGTGCCAACCCGGCAACACCAACCGCCCGGCGATTTATCACCGCTTCCGGTTTTCCGGGTAACGCGCTCGTTCCAGGGTTTAGCGTGAAGGTTTGCCCATCGGAAGGAGTCGCATCATGGGCGACCTGACAAGCGACGCCCCGCCGATCGTACTGATCCACGGGCTTTGGATGACCGCCCGCAGCTGGGACCGCTGGGCGGAGTACTACCGGGCGATGGGATATGAGGTTGTCGTGCCGACATACCCGGGGTTCGAGATCGAGGTCGAGGCGCTGCGCGAACACCCCGAGATCATCGCCGAGGCGTCCGTCCCGGCCACCCTCGACCATCTCAGCGCCGTCATCGACAGCCTCGACCAACCGCCGATCATCATGGGCCACTCATTCGGCGGGACCTTCACGCAACTCCTGGTCAACCGGGGGTACGGCGCGGCCGCGGTGACGATCGACTCGGCGCCCCCGGAAGGAGTACGGGTGAACCCGCCGTCCCAGATCAAGTCGCTGTTCCCGATTCTCGCCCACCCGGCCAACCGGCACCGCGCCGTGGGCTTCACCAAGGAGCAGTTCCACTATGCGTTCGCCAACACCTGCACCAAGGAGGAGTCGGACGCGGCGTACGACCTGCTCCACATCCCGGCACCCGGCAGCTGGGTGTGGGCGTACGGCTTGATCGCCAACTGGAAGCCGGGCCACCAGGAGACCTGGGTCGACTACGACCTGGACGACCGCGCGCCGTTGTTGTTCATCAGCGGCGGCAAGGATCACCTGATGCCGCCCTCGGTGATCCGCTCGAACGCCAAGAAGTACCGCAACTCCGAGGCGTTGACAGAGACCTACGACTTCCCGGACCGGTCACACTTCACCGGTGTGGAGCCCGGGTGGGAGGAAGTTGCCGACTACGCGCTCGACTGGGCGGTGGGCCACGCGCGATAACGGCACCGACCGGAGTTCGCGCGCGACCGTGGACGAGGTGGCGGTCAGCTGCGGGCGGGCGGGCAACCAGACGTCCGGATGCCGAGCTGCTCGTTCAGCATGGCGAGCCGGTACTCGTACCGGAGATCCGCTGCCGTCCGCGCGCCCCGGATGATGACGGTGGCACCGCGGTGCAGGCAATAGGCGGTGGTCAGGCCACTCCGACTGGCAACCTCGACGTTGTCCCACGCTTGCGGGATGGCCTGCCGAACCTGGGCCGCCCTGGCAGCGAGATCGGTGGTTGGCTGCGCGGCACAGACTGTGCTCGAGATCCTGCTCCCGCGCCGCGGCTCGCGGCATTGCAAATGCACCGAGCACCGGTAGCGGGCACGCCCGCTTGGAGCCAAGCCTTGGCTGGCAGGGCTGGGACGGCCTCCGGGTCCGGCGGGCCCGCACCGCCCCGGCGCCCGTGAATCGTGGTGCCGCTGGTGGCGATGTCGAATGGCTCGCACCGCCCGGACATCCGGCTAGCCTGGTCGCGCTTCATGATCACGGGAAACGGAACGTTGCTGTGGCAGCGCTGAGTTTCCCCTGATCTTGATCGCGGACGCGGATCGGGAGCCAGCCGATGCTTGTGCAGCCCGTCCGGGTGCCTGGGTGTAGGCGACGGGTGCGTGCCCATGCCACGCCTCATCCCAGAAAGCCGACTCGGGGTCGCCGACGCCCGCCAACGACCGACCACGCTCTGACCACTTAATGTGGACCGACTGCCGGCCGCCACGGTCCGCGACCGGGATCCATGCGACGCTGGCCGCGCCGCCGGTACCAGCACCGCCGCTCCCGACCGGTCAGCGCCCCCAGACCCGAGCGACGTGATCTGCCAGCGCCGCAGTCGTGGCCGGGTCGCCGAGTCGCACCACGGCGCCACGGAACACCGTGTCACCGCTGGCCAGCAGCGCTCTGCCGGCCACGCGCCAGGCGGCGCAGGCTCCGTGCTCGCAGCCGACCATCTGGCCGTGAGCCGGCAGGTCGCCAAACCTGCCGACCAGCCGCGGATTCCCCGGCCGCGCTATGACCTCACCGGACGACCACCAGGCTGGCCATGTCGACCACCGGCCGGAAGCCGAGCCTGGCATAGACCTTGTTCGAGGTCGGGTTGGCCTGGTCGGTGTAGAGGCACACCCGCACCCCCTCCGCCTGCAGCCGCTGCGAGATCGCGGCGATCGCGTTGCTGGCCAAGCCGCGGCCCCGCTGGTCCGGCGGCGTATACACCGGACCGATCCGCGCGACTCCGAACGACGGCGGGTGGAAGCCGGTGAGGTGCACCGGTTCCCCGTGCTCGTCGACCCAGAACCACAGGTACCCGGCCCGGAGCCGGCGCAGCAGCTCGGCACGGTCGGGCAGCTCGTGCGCGCTGGCGCCGCGCGGGCGCGCCGCCTGCTCGTCGGCGTCGCCGACGAACGCCGCCAGCCACGCCATCACCAGGTCGACGTCGTCCGCGGACGCGGCCTGCAACCGGCCGGGGGCCGGCGCCGGCCACGTCAGCCCGCCGAGCTCGTGCAGCCGCGTACGCATCCTGATCTCGGCCCGCCCGCCGGCCAGCCGGGCGAGCTCGGCGGCGCACAGCTGAGCGGCCGGCAGGGCACCGTTGACCGCGGTCGCCTCCTCTCCCCGCTCATGCAACGCGTTCGCCACCGCCACCGCGGCCGCATCCGGCATCGGGAGCAGGAACAGCGGGCGCGGCGCGAACGGGGCAGTACGCATGCCGGCGCCGACGATCGCGCCGGACCCCTCCCGGACCACCACCCACCAGTTCCGGTCGGTCCGACTTCTCCGCTCCGGCTGCGCCAGCTGGTGCGTCACGGTGGTCACGACCGTGTTGACCACCGGGTCAGCGGCCAGGTACTCCTCGGCTACGGCGAGAAACTCGCCCGGATCAGCGAAGAACTGCAGCCGCGGTCCGGCGTCGGGGAGCCAGCTCATCCGCGCAACCTCGCCATCACCCCGCCAGACTAGTGCGCGGTCGGGCAGGTGGGGCCTGCTGACGAACCCACGGCCTTCCGCTCCGCGACTACGCAGCCGGTCGTACGGATGGATGCGTGCCACGACGGACGCCGGGGCGGGCCGGCCGGCAAAGCATCGAGGCATGGTCACCAACACCTCCACCGCACCTCGGTTCCGGCTGTCCGGGCCGGCCCGGAAGGCTTTCCTGCTGGTCCACATCGTGTCGGCGGCGCTGTGGTTCGGCATCGACATCGCACTCGGCATCCTGGCTGTCACCGCCTTGCTGACCGACGACCCGGCGACCGCGAGCACGGCGATGCAGGCGATCCGGATGTTCGCGATCTGGCCGATGTTCGGCGCCAGTCTCGCCTCGCTCGCCACCGGCGTGGTACTCGGGCTCGGCAGCAAGTACGGCCTGCTGCGCTACTGGTGGGTGGCGATCAAGCTGGCCGCGAACCTGCTGATGTCCGCGCTGATCGTGACGTCGCTGCGGCCCGGCCTCGACCTGGCCGCCAGCACCGGGCCCACCACCGAGATTCTCTACCCGGTGAGCGTGGCCCCGACCCTGCTGCTGACCGCGTTCGTGCTGTCGGTCTGGAAGCCGCGGGCGCGGCTGCGCCGGGCGGCTCCGCCGCCGGCGCAGGTGCGCCAGCCGGCAGCGGTTCACTGACCGCGCCTTGGGGCGGCACCGGGCATCCCCGGTGCCGCCCCACAGTCAGCCAGCCAGGATCACCGGACCGCCACCGGCTCGGCGACCGCCGGACTCGGGGCAGCTGCCGCCTCCCGGCCGGTCCGGCGCAGGTAGTAGGCGAGCGTGGCGGCCGCGAGCGCCACACCCCAGACCGGCCACAGCAGCGACGGCAGGACGATGAACTCGCCATCGAAGAGCATCTCGAGTGCCTCGGGGCTGCCGTAGAAGCTGAGACCGGCGGAGGTCGCGAGGGCACTGACCACCGCGGCCGGCACCACCGCGAGCGTCACCGGCACCCGGCGCCCGGCCAACCCGAGCATCCACCGCGGGAACACCTCGCCCCACCGCTGCGCCAGCCCGAGCGTGAGGATCACGCCGACCACCGCGAAGCTGGCCAGCCAGGTTCCCGACCAGACCGCGCCGCTGTCGTGCAGCTCGTCGAGGAACTCCCGGTCGACCGTGAAGGGGATCCCGAGCAGCCAGGCATACCGGGTGGCCGCGTAGAACAGTGGGACGGCCATCGCCACCGCCACCGCCCAGCGACCCCAGCGCGCGGCGGCCTCGGGCTCCGCCCAGGCGGGCCGCCGCCCGCTCCGGAGCCGACGCCGCCAGCTCACCACCGTGCCGGCGACCAGGAAGCCACCGAGGACGCTGAACGCCTGATTGAGCAGCGGCCAGACGAAGACCTGGCTATAGTCCACATCGGGCCAGCCGAACGGTGCGCCGACCAGCAACAGCGGTGCGTAGCCGACGGCTGCCAGCAGGTCCACCTCCGGCAGGACCACCAGCAGCGCGACCGCGACCAGCCCGCCGAACCCGGTGAGGACCGCCCGGACCACTCCGGGGACCCGCCCGCCGCCGGCCATGAACAGTGCCATCACGCTGGTGGCGACCAGCACGCTGGCGAACACCGGTGCGCCGACGTCGGCCGGCAGGTTGTGCAGCAGCCCGATCGAGTCCGGGTTCCCCTCCCCGTACGGGAAACCGTCACCGGTGATGGTCCAGTACAGCGCGACGGACCCGTAGACCGCGGCCCAGGCCGCGGCCAGGTACGCCAGATTCCGTTGCAGAACTTTCCTCATGCCCCCACGGTCGCCGCCCGGCATCCGCCGCGGCCTCCCGCCGGAGCGTGGTTCGCCTCCCCCACGAAGGGGAGGTACGGGGTCAGCCGGAGCCAGACGGAGTGACGAACCCGGACTCGTAGGCGGCGATCACCGCCTGGGTGCGGTCCCGCGCGCCGAGCTTGGCCAGCACGTGCCCGACGTGGGTCTTGACCGTCTCCACCCCGACCACCAACCGCTCGGCGATCTCCGGATTGGACAGTCCGGCCGCCATCAGCCGCAGCACCTCCGCCTCCCGCTCGGTCAACCGGGCGTCGGCGAGCGCGTGCCGGTCGGGCCGGCCGGCGTGGCTGGCGACCAGCCGGCGCAGCGCGGCCGGGAACACCAGCGACTCGCCGCGCGCGACCACTCGTACCGCCTCCACCACCTCGGCCGGCCGGGCGCGCTTGAGCAGGAAGCCGCTGGCGCCGGCCCGGAGTGCCTCGTAGACGTAGTCGTCGTTCTCGAACGTGGTCACCACCAGCACCCGCGGCGGTTCATCCATCGTGGACATGAGGTGCCGGGTGGCCTGGATGCCGTCGATCGCCGGCATCCGGACGTCCATCAGCACCACCGCCGGGCGCAGCTGCCGCACCAGCGGCACCACCTCGGCGCCGTCGGCCGCTTCGCCGACCACAGTCAGGTCCGGCTGCACCTCGATGATCGCGCGTAGGCCGGTCCGGACCAGCTCCTCATCGTCCACAATCAGCACGCCGATGGTCATTGCCGCTCCCGCCCGCCGGTTGGTAGCCAGGCCGACACCTGCCAGGCACCGTCGACCGGTTCCGCCCGGAGTTTGCCGCCCAGCAACGACACCCGCTCCCGCATCCCGGCCAGCCCGCGCCCACCGTACCCGGTCGAGCCGGCGGTGCCGCGTAGCCGGTTGGTCACCTCGATGGTCAGCCCGCCGTCACCGACCGCGACCCGCAGCGCTACCGGCTCGCCGGTGGCATGCCGGGCGGCGTTGGTGAGGCTCTCCTGCACGATCCGGTATCCCTCCCGCGACACGACCGCCGGCACCCGGTCCACGGTCCCGGAAATGTCCACTGTCACCTGCGTACCGGTGCCGCGCGCCTCCGCGATCAGCCGGTCCAGGTCGCCGAGCGTACGCGCCGGGGTTTTGCTGGCCGCCCCCTCCCCCGCCCGCAGCAGCCCGATCACCTGGTCGAGCTCGGCCATCGCCGCTCGCCCGGTCTCCTCGATCGCGGCCAGCGCCCGCCGGACGAACGCCGGGTCGCGGTCGAGCACCTCCCGGGCGGCGGCTGCCTGCAGGGTGGTGACCGTCAGCGCGTGCCCGACCGAGTCGTGCAGCTCCCGGGCCAGCCGGTTCCGCTCGGCGAGCTGGCCGGCCTCCGCTTCCAGCGCGGCGATCCGCTCCGCCGGCGACGGGCCGAGCAGCACCGGCGCCATCACCGCCGCCAGCGCGCCCAGCCCCGCCACCGCGTACACCAACCCCACCAGCATGGCGATCCCGGCGAGGGTGAGCCAGACCGGGCCGATGTCGGGCAGCGGGTCGCCCCGGTAGCCGGAGAGGAACACCAACGCCATCGGCAGGACGATCAGCAGGGTGAGCCCGACCGCGCCGCCGGTCACCAGGTGGGTCGCGAACCACAGCGCGCTGCGCAGCCGGGCCTCCAGCGGCGGTGGGTCGGCGACCGGGTCGGGCAGGTCCACCCCGAGCAGCGCCCGGGCGGCCACCGTCTCCAGGGTCCGGGTGGCCCGCAGGAACGCCGGCACGGTCGCGATCACCGCGGTCACCGCCAGCAGCAACAGCACCACCCCGAGCGGCTGGTCGGACTGCCACAGCTGGACGAACGCGGTGCCCAGCAGCACGTACGGCAGGATCAGCACCCCGCCCAGCAGCAGGTGCACGCCGCGCCGGTAGGTGGCGCCGCTGACCAGCGGGCGGAGCAGGCTGCCGACCGTCATGATCAGCATTCTCCCAGGTCCGGGCACCAGATCCGGGTTTGCGCACCGGTGACCCGGTTTCGAGCGCGGGCTGGCTGGGAACCCGATTCGCATGAGCGGCCGGTTCGCGATCGAGAACGTGCTGCCGGTGGTCGACTGCGGCCGCTATCCGGCCAAGGCGGTGGTCGGTGAGCTGGTGCCGGTACGGGCCACCGCCTGGCGGGAAGGCCACCAGCCGCTCGGCGT
The DNA here is from genome assembly GCA_036564175.1 of Natronosporangium sp. Lineage (GTDB taxonomy): Bacteria > Actinomycetota > Actinomycetes > Mycobacteriales > Micromonosporaceae > Natronosporangium. The sequence goes on along the minus strand of DATCKZ010000007.1, from coordinate 352,720 downwards.
CCACGTGATCTGGCGCGGCCCGGACGGCCAGCCGCGGCCGTTCACCCGGATGCGACCCGGCGAGCAGCTCGACGAGTGGTACGCAGAGATCCGGCCGGACGCGGTCGGGCAGTGGAGCTTCGCGGTGGCGGCGTTCGCCGATCCGTACCTGACCTGGCGGGACGCGGTGACCAAGAAGCTGGACGCGGGCCAGGGCGCCGAGGATCTCAGCAACGACCTCGCCGAGGGCGCGGCGATCCTGGACCGCGCGGCCGCCGTCGTGCCCGAACGGTTTCAAGCCTGGGTACGGGCGGGCGCGGCGGATCTGCGCGACCCGGCTCGCCCGCTGCCGGTGCGGGTGGCCGGCGCGCTCGAGCTCGCCGAGCTGCTCTGGGAGCATCCGCTGCGGGAGCTGGAGACGGTCGGGCCGGCGTACGAGTTGTGGGTGGACCGGCCGCGGGCGCTCTACTCGGCCTGGTACGAGTTCTTCCCGCGCTCTGAAGGGGCCGAAGTGGACGAAGCCGGCCGGCCGGTGCGGCACGGCACGTTCGCCACCGCCGCCGCCCGGCTGCCCGGGATCGCCGCGATGGGCTTCGACGTGGTGTACCTGCCGCCGATCCACCCGATCGGCCGGGTCAACCGGAAGGGCCGCAACAACGCGCTGGTCGCCGCCGAGGCCGACGTCGGGTCGCCGTGGGCGATCGGTTCGGACGAGGGCGGGCACGACGCCGTGCATCCGCAACTCGGGACGCTCGCCGACTTCCGGCGGTTCGTCGAGCAGGCCCGGGCCGCCGGCCTGGAGGTGGCGCTCGACCTGGCGCTGCAATGCGCGCCGGACCACCCGTGGGTGCGCGAGCACCCGGAGTGGTTCAGCACCCGGCCGGACGGGCAGATCGCCTACGCCGAGAACCCGCCGAAGAAGTATCAGGACATCTACCCGCTCAACTTCGACAACGATCCGGCCGGGATCCGGGCCGAGCTGCTGCGGGTGGTGCTGCACTGGGTGGACCAGGGGGTGCGGATGTTCCGGGTGGACAACCCGCACACCAAGCCGCCCGACTTCTGGCACTGGCTGATCGGTGAGGTGAAGAAGGTCGACCCGGACGTGCTGTTCCTGTCCGAAGCGTTCACCCGGCCGGCGGTGCTGGAAGGGTTGGCGAAGCTCGGGTTCAGCCAGTCCTACACCTACTTCACCTGGCGGACCAGCCCGGCCGAGCTGCGCGACTACTGCCAGCGGCTGGTCGAGTCGGCGCACTACCTGCGGCCGAACTTCTGGCCGAACACCCCGGACATCCTGCCGCCGCACCTGCAGCACGGCGGGCCGCCGATGTTCAAGATCCGGGCGGTCCTGGCCAGCCTGCTGTCGCCCTCCTGGGGCATCTACTCGGGGTACGAGCTGTACGAGCACGTGGCCCGGCCCGGTGCCGAGGAGTACCTGGACAACGAGAAGTACCAGCTGCGGCCGCGGGACTGGGCCGGCGCCGAGGCGGCCGGCGAGTCCCTGGCGCCGTTCCTGACCGCGCTGAACACGCTGCGCCGCGAGCATCCGGCTCTGCATTGGTTGCGGAACCTGCGGTTCCACGAGATCGACAACGAGGCGTTGCTGTGCTGGTCCAAGCGGGACGACGCGACCGACGACACCGTGCTGGTGGTGTGCTCGTTCGACCCCCGGCAGGTCCAGTGGGGAAACACCACACTGGACATGCCGGCGCTCGGGTTCGAGCAGCACGAACGGTTCACGGTCCGGGACGTGCTCACCGGTGCCAGCTACGACTGGGGCCAGCACAACGCGGTCCGGCTCGACCCATACCTGGAGCCCGCGCACGTGTTCACGGTCCACCGAAGAGGTTGACGATGCAGCAGCCGGCCGAAGGAAGCCATGTCCACGAAGGGGTCGTCGAGCACCCCGCCGCCAGCGACTTCGGGCAAGCCCGGATCCTGCCGACCGACCGGAACTGGTTCCAGCGGGCGGTCTTCTACGAGGTGCTGGTGCGGGCGTTCTACGACACCAACGACGACGGCTCCGGCGATCTGCATGGGCTGATCCGGCAGCTGGACTACCTGGAGTGGCTCGGCATCGACTGCCTGTGGCTGCCGCCGTTCTACGACTCGCCGCTGCGCGACGGCGGCTACGACATCCGCGACTTCTACAAGGTGCTGCCGGAGTTCGGCACCGTGGACGACTTCGTCGAGCTGCTCGACGCGGCGCACAAACGCGGCATCCGGGTGATCACCGACCTGGTGATGAACCACACCTCCGACCAGCACCCATGGTTCCAGGAGTCGCGGCGGGAGCCGGACGGCCCGTACGGCGACTACTACGTGTGGAGCGACACCGACCAGCGGTACGCCGACGCCCGGATCATCTTCGTCGACACCGAGGAGTCGAACTGGACCTTCGACCCGGTCCGCCGGCAGTTCTTCTGGCACCGGTTCTTCTCCCACCAGCCGGACCTCAACTACGACAACCCGCAGGTGCAGCTGGAGATGCTGAACGTGATCCGGTTCTGGCTGGACCTCGGGATCGACGGGTTCCGGCTGGACGCGGTGCCGTACCTGTTCGAGCGGGAGGGCACCAACTGCGAGAACCTGCCCGAGACCCACGCGTTCCTGAAGACCTGCCGGAAGATCGTCGACGAGGAGTTCCCGGGTCGAGTGCTGCTCGCCGAGGCGAACCAGTGGCCCAGCGACGTGGTGGAGTACTTCGGCGACCCGGACACCGGCGGCGACGAGTGCCACATGGCGTTCCATTTCCCGCTGATGCCCCGGATCTTCATGGCGGTCCGGCGGGAGTCGCGGTTCCCGATCTCGGAGATCCTGGCCCAGACCCCGCCGATCCCGGCCAACTGCCAGTGGGGCATCTTCCTGCGCAACCACGACGAGCTGACCCTGGAGATGGTCACCGACGAGGAGCGCGACTACATGTACGCCGAGTACGCGAAGGACCCGCGGATGCGCGCGAACGTCGGGATCCGCCGCCGGCTGGCCGCCCTGCTCGACAACGACCGGAACCAGGTGGAGCTGTTCACCGCGCTGCTGCTGTCGCTGCCCGGCTCGCCGGTCATCTACTACGGGGACGAGATCGGGATGGGCGACAACATCTGGCTCGGCGACCGGGACGGCGTGCGGACGCCGATGCAGTGGACCCCGGACCGGAACGCCGGGTTCTCCCGGGCGAACCCGGGCCGGGTGTACGTGCCGCCCAACCAGGACGCGGTGTTCGGCTACCAGGCGGTCAATGTGGAGGCGCAGCGGGACAGCTCGGCCACCCTGCTCAACTGGACCCGCACCATGGTGGCGGTCCGGCGCCGGCACGAGGCGTTCGCGGTCGGCACGTTCCAGGAGCTGGGCGGCTCCAACCCGTCGGTGCTCGCGTTCCTGCGGCAGGCCGGCGACGACGTGGTGCTGTGCGTCAACAACCTGTCCCGGTTCCCGCAGCCGATCGAGCTGAACCTCGCCGACTGGGCCGGCTACGAGCCGATCGAGCTGACCGGCCGGGTGCCGTTCCCTCGGATCGGGCAACTGCCGTACCTGCTCACCCTGCAGGGCCACGGGTTCTACTGGTTCCGGCTGAACCGACCGGCGGAGGTGGAGTGATGCTGCCGTTCGCAGAGTGGCTGCCGCAGCAGCGGTGGTACGCGGGGCGGCAGCGCGAGCTGGTCTCCGCCGAGTCGGTGGCGATCACCCCGCTGCACGACCACGACCTCGAGCACCGGCTGCTGCTGGTGTCCTATGCCGACGGTGGCAGCGAACGCTACCAGCTGTTCATCGCCTGGGACCAGCCGCCGGCCGACGAGTTCACGGCGGTCGCCACGATCGGCGCCGCCGGTGACCGGACCGGCTACGACGCGCTGTTCCACGAGCCCGCCGCCCGGCACCTGCTGGCGCTGGTCGCCGAGGGCGCGCGGCGGGGCGAGCTGCGGTTCACGCCCGAGCCCGGGGCCAGCCTGCCGGTGGCGGCCGGCTCCCGGGTGATGGACGCCGAACAGACCAACACCAGCGTGGTGTACGACCGGACCGCGCTGCTCAAGGTGTTCCGCCGGGTACAGGCCGGGATCAACCCCGATCTGGAGCTGAACCGGGTGCTGGCCCGGGCCGGCTCGCCGCACGTGGCGAAGCTGCTCGGCGCGATCGACGGGGTCGACCCGGAAGGAAACCCGATGTCGCTGGCGATGGTGACCGAGTACGCCGAGAACGCCGCCGACGGCTGGGCGATGGCCACCACCAGCACCCGGGACCTGTTCGCCGAGGCGGATCTGCGCGCCGACGAGGTGGGCGGGGACTTCTCCGCCGAGTCGCACCGGCTCGGCGAGGCGGTGGCCAGCGTGCACCGGACGCTCGCCGAGGAGCTCGGCAGCGCCCCGGCGGCGCCGCCGATCGAGACCATGACCGACCGGCTGGCAGCCGCGATCGAGGCGGTGCCGGCGCTCGCCAGCCGGGCCGGCGCCGCCCGGAAGGTGTTCGAAGCCGCCGGCACCAGCCGGATCCGGATGCAGCGGATCCACGGCGACCTTCACCTCGGGCAGGTGCTGCGGACGCCCGAGCACTGGCTGCTGATCGACTTCGAGGGCGAGCCCGGCACCCCGATCGCCGAGCGGCGGCGGCCCGACTCGCCACTGCGCGACGTGGCCGGAGTACTGCGCTCGTTCGAGTACGCCGCGTACCAGCTGCTGGTCGGCGAGTCGGTGGAGGAGCAGCTGATCTACCGGGCGCAGGAGTGGATCGCCCGCAACGAGGCCGCGTTCTGCGACGGGTACGCGTCGGTGGCCGGCACGGATCCACGGGAGCAGAAGGCGCTGCTCGCCGCGTACGAGCTGGACAAGGCGGTCTACGAGGCGGCGTACGAGGCGCGGCACCGGCCGAGCTGGCTGTGGATCCCGATGCGGTCGATCGACCGGCTGCTGGCGGTGGGGTTCCTGTGATCGGCGAGCTGGACCTGCACCTGCTCGGCGAGGGCCGGCATGAGCGACTGTGGACGGTGCTGGGCGCGCAGCCGCGGGACGGGGCGGTCGAGTTCGCGGTCTGGGCGCCGAACGCGCACGAAGTCCGGGTGATCGGCGACTTCGCCGGCTGGGGGCCCTATGACGGGGTGCCGATGCACCGGCTGGCCACCGGTGGAGTCTGGCAGGTGTCGGTGCCGGAAGCCGCGCCCGGGCACCGGTACAAGTTCCGGGTACACGGGCTGGACGGTGGCTGGCGGGACCGGGCCGACCCGCTGGCGCGGGCGGCCGAGGTCCCGCCAGCCACCGCCTCGATCGTCCACCAGTCAAGCTATTCCTGGCAGGACGAGGACTGGCTGCGGCGGCGGGCCGCCGGTGCCGCCCACCGGGAGCCGATGGCCATCTACGAGGTCCACCTCGGATCGTGGCGACCCGGGCTGTCCTACCTCGGGCTCGCCGACCAGCTGGTGGACTACGTGGCGGACCTCGGGTTCACCCACGTCGAGTTCCTGCCGGTGATGGAGCACCCGTACGGCGGGTCCTGGGGTTACCAGGTCACCGGCTACTACGCGCCGACCGCCCGGTTCGGCGACCCCGACCAGTTCCGGGCGCTGGTCGACCGGCTGCACCAGGCCGGGATCGGGGTCATCCTCGACTGGGTGCCGGCCCACTTCCCGCGCGACGATTGGGCGCTGGCCCGGTTCGACGGCACCCCGCTGTACGAGCACCCGGACCCGCGCCGCGGCGAGCATCCGGACTGGGGTACGTACGTCTTCGACTACGGCCGGCCGGAGGTTCGCAACTTCCTGGTCGCCAACGCGCTCTACTGGTGCGAGGAGTTCCACGCCGACGGGCTGCGGGTGGACGCGGTCGCTTCCATGCTCTACCTGGACTACTCGCGGGAGGACGGGCAGTGGGCGCCGAACCAGTACGGCGGCCGGGAGCACCTGGAGGCGATCTCGTTCCTGCAGGAAACCACCGCGACCGTCTACAAGCACCATCCCGGCGTGGTGATGGTGGCCGAAGAGTCCACCGCCTGGCCGGGGGTCACCCAGCCCACCGATCAGGACGGGCTCGGGTTCGGCTTCAAGTGGAACATGGGCTGGATGCACGACACCCTCGCCTACCTGCGGCGGGAACCGATCCACCGGCAGTGGCACCACCACCAGCTGACGTTCTCGACCGTGTACGCCTGGAGCGAGAACTACGTGCTGCCGATCAGCCACGACGAGGTGGTGCACGGCAAGGGCTCGCTCGCCGGCAAACTGCCCGGGGACACCTGGCAGCGGCTGGCGACGGTCCGGGCCCTGCTGGCGTACATGTGGGCGCACCCGGGCAAGCAGCTGCTGTTCATGGGCTGCGAGCTCGCCGACGACCGGGAGTGGAGCGAGGCGACCGGGCTGGACTGGGGGCTGCTCAACGACCCGGCCCGGGCCGGCGTGCAGCGGCTGGTGCGCGACCTGAACGCGGCCTACCGGGCGACCCCGGCGCTGTGGCAGCTGGACACCGACCCGGCCGGCTTCGGCTGGCTGGTCGGCGACGACGCGGCCCACAACACGTTCGCGTTCCAGCGGGTCGCCGAGGACGGCAGCCGGTTGGTCTGCGTGGTGAACTTCGCCGGCGTGCCGCACCCGGACTACCGGCTCGGACTGCCGGTGCCGGGGACCTGGCGCGAGGTGGTCAACACGGACGCGACCGACTACGGCGGCTCGGGGGCCGGCAACCTCGGCGCGGTGGCCACCGAGCCCACGCCCTGGCACGGCCAGCCAGCCTCGGCCTCGCTGCAGCTGCCGCCGCTCGGCGCGCTCTGGCTCGCCCCCGCCTGACCGGCGGTGACCTGGTGCCGCACCGGTAGGCTGCCGGACATGTCCGCCCCGCAAACCCCCTTCCATGACCTGGATGAGTTCATCGCGATCCCCCGGATCACCAGCCTCGCCCTGGCACCGGCGGGCGACCGGCTGGTCGTTGGCGTGCAACGACTGACCGACGGCCGCGACCGTTACCAGAACTCGCTGTGGGAGATCGACCCGACCGGCGCCAGCGAGCCCCGCCGGCTCACCCACTCCGAGCCGGGCGAATCCGAGCCGGTGTTCGCCGGCGACGGCTCGCTGCTGTTCATCTCCAAGCGGCCAGCCGGCAGCGGGTCGGACGAGCCGGCCGAGCCGGCGCTGTGGCGGCTGCCGGCCCGCGGCGAGGCGGAGCGGATCGCGACCAGCCCCGGCGGGCTGTCGAAGCCGGTCACCGCCGCCTCCGCCGACGCGTACGTCGTGACCACGTCCCGGCTGCCGGGCGCGACCGAGGAGGCGGACGCGCAGTGGCGCAGCGCCCGGCGGGAGCACGGGGTCACGGCGATCATCCACGACGGGTTCCCGATCCGCCGCTGGGACCACGAGCTCGGGCCGGACCTGCCCCGGCTGCTGGTCGGCCACACCGACGCGGCCGGGCCGCTGCGCGACCTTACCCCGGACGCCGGGCCGGCGCTGCTGGCGGCGGAGTATGCGCTGGCCGCGGACGGCGGCACGGTCGTCACCACCTGGACCGTCCGCGAGCCGCGCGGCCGGACCCGGACCGGGCTGGTCGCGATCGACGTCAAGACCGGCGAGCGGCGCACGATCGTCGACGAACCCGGCATCGAGTACAGCGGTCCGGTCATATCGCCGGACGGCCGGCTGATCGCCGCGATCCGGCAGGACCGGGGCGACCACCAGACGCCCGGGACCTGGACGGTCCGGGTCTTCGACCTGGCCGGCGGGCCGGGCCGCGAGCTCGACCTGATCGAGGAGGTGCACCCGGTGGCGTGCGCGTGGGCGCCCGACTCGGCAACCCTCTACGTCACCGGCGACCGGCGCGGCCGCGGCGCGATCGTCGCCGTCGACCTCACCACCGGCCGGCACCGGCTGGTCGCCTCCGACGCCGTGTACTCGCACCTGTCGGTCAGCCCCGATGGCACCGCCCTCTACGCCCTCCGGTCCGCAATCGACAGTCCGCTGCAGCCGGTCCGGCTCGACCCGCACGTCGAGGACGGCGCGCCGACCTTCCTGCCGTCACCGGCACCAACCCCACCGCTGCCGGGCCGGCTGGTGGAGGTGGCCACGGCGGCGCCGGACGGGGCCGAGCTGCGCGGCTGGCTGATCCTCCCGGCCGAAGCCGACGCCAGCCGGCCGGTTCCACTCCAGCAGTGGATCCATGGTGGACCGTTCATGTCGTACAACAGCTGGGCGTGGCGCTGGTGCCCGTGGGTGTTCGCGGCGCGGGGCTGGGCGGTGCTGATGCCCGACCCGGCGCTGTCCACCGGCTACGGCAAGGCGTGGATCGCCCGCGCCTGGCCGCACCGGGCGGCGCTGGTGTGGCGCGATGTCGAGACCGTGCTCGACCACGTGGTGGCGCGGGACGACATCGACGCCGACCGGGTCGCCTGCCTCGGCGCCTCGTTCGGCGGCTACATGACCAACTGGGTCGCCGGCCACACCGACCGGTTCAAGGCGATCGTCAGCCACTGCGCGCTCTGGGCGGCCGACCAGCAGCACGCCACCACCGACCTGGCCGAGTGGAAGACCCGGCTGTTCGGCGCACCGGCCGAGCACCCGGACTGGTACGCCGAGAACTCGCCACACGAGTTCGTCGACCGGATCACCACGCCGATGCTGCTGATCCACGGCAACCGCGACTACCGGGTCCCGTACAGCGAAAGCCTGCGGGCGTTCTGGGACCTGGTGAGCCGGCACGACGGCGACCCGGCCACGCTGCCGCACCGGTTCCTGCAGTTCACCGGCGAGAACCACTGGGTGCTCGGGCCGAGCAACTCCCGGGTCTGGTACGCGACCGTGCTGGCGTTCCTGGACTGGCACGTGCTCGGCCAGGAATGGCAGCCGCCGGTGCTGGCCTGAGTGGGGTCACCCCGTACCGCTAGAAATCCCGGCCCGGGATCCACAGCTTGGAGGCCGCGGACGGCGGCTGCGGTGGCGGTGGCGAGGCGGCGGCCGGGCGGCTCGCCGCCCCGGCCGGTTCGGGCGCCGGCGCCGCCCCGCCGGCCGGCGGGACCGGCACCTCGGCCAGGTCGTTCGGCTCCGGCTTCCCGCTCGCCTCGCCCTCGGCCCGGACCTGCCCCAGTCGCAGCTGGTGCAGCGCCTGGTCGATCTGCCGGGTCAGCTCGGCCGGCAGGTGCCGGCGAGCATGCTCGGTGAGTAGCGAGCTCAGGTCGATCAGCAGCCGTGCGTCGCGGCGGCCAAGCTTGACCTGGGCGGCGTTCAGCAGGCTGGTGAGCAGCTCGGCGACGATCTGGCTGACCGGGGCCGAGCGCAGCTGGGCGACGTACTCGCGCGCCTTCGCCTCCTGGTCGGAGGCCTGGTTCGTGGCGTCACTCACGCCATGTAACGGTAGCGCCTTCGATGACACCGGGGACACGGAGCCGGGCGAGCGGAACCGCTACCGTGGTGGGCATGATCGTGACCCCCGACCTGCCGGCCGAGCTGGAGCCCGCCACCGTCGACGAGCACGACCTGGCCGACGAGGCGCTGTTCCGGGGGGTCTCGTTCGAGATCGACCTGCCGGACCGGGAGGCCGAGCTGGTCGAGTTTGAAGGGTGCCGGTTCCACCGGGCCGATCTGAGCGGCACGGCGCTGACCAAGGCCCGGTTCACCGACTGCGTCTTCGACCACGCCAACCTCGCCAACCTGCACGCCGACAAGTCGGCGATGTGGCGGGTGCGGCTGACCTCGTGCCGGTTGACCGGCCTGCAATGGGGCGGCGGCACGCTGCGCGAGGTCACGGTCGCGCAGTGCCGGGCGGACCTGGCCGGGTTCCGGTTCAGCGGCTTCAAGCACGTCCGGTTCGAGGAGTGCAACCTGGCCCGAGCCGACTTCCAGGACGCCGACCTGACCGGGGCGGAGTTCCACGACTGCGACCTGACCGGCGCGCAGTTCTCCCGGGCGAAGCTCACCGGCGCCCGGTTCCGCAACTGCGAGCTGGCCGGGCTCGGCGGGATCACCAGCCTCGCCGGCGCCATCCTCGCCGGCCAGGACCTGGTCGCGCTGTCCTACACGCTCGCCGCCGGGCTCGGCATCCGGCTCGAGGACCCCACCGACTGACGGTCGGGGCGCCGGCGGCCAGCTAGCGGTCGGCCGGTTCGTCCGGCGCGAGCAGCGTGCCGGCCAGGTCGAGGACATCGATGATCCGCCGGACCACCCCGGTCGGGTTGGCGACGGCGAACCCGATCCCGGCGCGGCGCGCCGCCTGATTCGCCCGGATCAGCACGCCGATACCAGTAGCATCCACGAATGTGACCCCGGCCAGGTCCACCCGGACATCCGCCCCCGGCGGTGCCGCAACGATTACTGCCAGTAGCTCGGACCGCAGCCGCTGCGCGGTCGACAGGTCGATTTCGCCTGCTAGCGAGACCCGCGCCGACCCCGGACCGGGCCACGCCGTGCTGATCGACAGCGACGCGGTCTCACCCGGCGATGGTTCAGTCGCCGCTGTCGGTAGCCCTCGGGACACGACCCCTCCCTCTTCCGGTGGCCGACGTTCGTCACGAGCCATCGGGCACTGTGAAGAAGTATCCCCCGCCGCCCGTCCGGGCATGCATAAGTATTGGATATGCTAGAGCGTAGACTTCCGCTTGACAACTGAGGAGGAGGTGACCGGGATCCCATCGCCTCATCCTGACCGCGGCACGGGCGATGAACCACCGCGAAGCCGGCCGGTGTACAGCATCGGCGCGGTATCGAAGATGCTCGGTGTGCCTACCGCCACACTGCGCACCTGGCAGGACCGGTACGCCGTGGTGGTGCCGGAACGCAGCGAAGGCGGTCACCGTCTCTACACCCGTGACCAGGTAGAACAGCTCCGGTTCCTGGTAGACCAGATCGCCGCCGGGCTGTCCCCGGCGGACGGTCACCGGCTGCTCCAGGAGCGGCTGGCCGCCGGCCTGCCGCTCCGGTCGCAGGCGGCGACCGGCGACTCGCTGCTGATCCTGCTCGCCGAGCGGGACCCGTTCGCGGGCGAGTTCGCGGAGTACTTCCTCCGTACCGAGGGGTACGAGGTCGCACTCGTACTCAATATTGAAGAGGCGGCTGCGAAAGTTCTGGAGAGTGCTCCCGACCTCGCGGTCATCGATTTGCTGATCTCCAGCGGCCGAGGGCTCGAGCTGTGCCGGCAGCTCCGCGACGATCACAACATCCCGGTGCTCGCGGTCTCCACGATCGAGCTCCGGGACCGGGCGCTGACCGCCGGCGCCGCCGCCTTCCTGCTCAAGCCGATCGAGCCGCTGCAGCTGGTGTCGGTGGTGCAGGACCTGCTCGGGCGCAGCGCCTACCTGCGCCGGAACCGTCCGGCCGGCCGGACCCAACCAGAAGCGAGAAGCGCCTCATGACCAACGACCGGCCCCTGACGATCGACCGGCTCCCCACCGGCGCCGCCCGCCTGGACAGCATCCTCGGCGGCGGGCTGCCCCGCAACGCGATCAACCTGGTGATCGGGCTGCCCGGCTCGGGCAAGACCATCCTGGCCCAGCAGTGCGTCTACGCCAACGCCACCGAGGACCGGCCCGCCGGCTACTTCTCCACCGTCTCCGAGCCGCTGGAGAAGATCCTCCGGTTCGGACAGACGCTGTCGTTCTTCGACCCGGGCGCGGTCGGCGACCGGGTCTTCTACGACGACCTCGGGCCGATGCTCGCCGAGCGTGGGCTGGCCGGGGTGCTGGACCGGCTGCGCGACTTCATCCGGCACCGGCGACCGGGCATCATCGCCATCGACAGCTTCAAGGCGCTGCGCGCGTACGCGGCGACCAGCGGCGAGTTCCGCCAGTTCCTGCACACCCTCAGCGGCATGGTGAGCGCGTTCCCGGTCACGTCGATCTGGATCGGCGAGTACGAGGCGAACGACATCAGCACCGCTCCGGAGTTCGCGGTCGCCGACGCCATCATCGCCCTCGGCACCAACGAGGAGGGTGAACGCAGCGCCCGCGCGCTCCGGGTCCGCAAGCTGCGCGGCGGGGACTTCCTTTCCGGACAGCACGCCTACCGGATCACTTCGGACGGGATCGCGGCGTACCCGCGGCTGGCCGACCCGGCCGGCGAAGCGGACTACGCCCTCAGTTCGGCCCGGATCTCTTCCGGCATCCAGGCGCTCGACGAGATGCTCCACGACGGCTACTGGCCGGGCGCGTCGACGCTGGTCGCCGGCCCGACCGGTGCCGGCAAGACCCTGATGGGCCTGCATTTCGTGTTCAGTGGTACGAGGGCCGGCGAGCCCGGAGTGATCGCCACGCTGCAGGAGAACCCGACCCAGCTGGAGCGGATCGTCAGCGGGTTCGGCTGGTCGCTGAAGGACGACAACGTCGCGGTCATGTACCGGACCCCGGTGGACCTCTACGTCGACCAGTGGGTGTACGACCTGTTCGACACCGTCGAAGCGATCGGCGCCAAGCGGGTGCTGGTCGACAGCCTCGGCGACCTGCAGGCCGCCTCGCCGGATCCGACCCGGTTCCGGGAGTACATCTACTCGCTGCTGCACCGGTTCTCGCGCCGTGGCGTCAGCGTCATGATGACCTACGAGATGGCCGAACTGTACGGAGCGACCTCGCTGACCGAGTACGGCGCCTCGCACCTGGCCGACAACGTGGTGTTGCTGCAGTACGTCGCCGACGAGAGCGGGCGCGGCGACCGGGACCCGGAGCCGATGCTCTCGCGGACCCTCTCGGTGCTCAAGACCCGGGCCAGCTCCCACGATCCGCGGATCCGGGAGTTCACGATCACGCCGGACGGGATCACACTCGACCGTCGCCAGCGGTGAGCCCGGCCGGGCCGCGGTTACGCTGATCGCGATGTCGACGTTCAGCTACCCGGAGGTTGGTGCGACCCGCGACGGCGCGCTGCCGCCCGGCTACCGCCACCTGCGCTACCGGACCCGGCTCCGGTCCGACAGTTTCCGCGCCGCGGGCGAGGCGGTGCTGACCTGGCGGCTGCATCGCCGGGTCGGGATCCCGTTCCAGACCGTCGCCGACCGGGCCGCGCCGGGCGTGCGGGTCGCGTCCGGGTTGGCGTGGCTGTCCGCGCCCTGCGAGATCGTGTGGACAGTGGACGATGACGGCCGGATCGGCTTCGGGTACGGGACGCTCGCCGGTCACCCGGTGGCCGGCGAGGAGTCGTTTGTGGTCAGTCGGGACGAGGCCGGTGAGGTCTGGTTCACGCTTACCTCGTTCAGCCGGCCGGCTCGTTGGTATACCAAGGTGGCCGGCCCGCTCGTGCCGGTGCTGCAGCGGGCCTACGCCCGCCGGTGCGGCAGCGTGCTCAAGCGGCTCGCCTGATCCGCGCGGTCACGGCACTCGCTTGCGCTCCCGCCACTGCGCCACGATCTCCTCGGGGTCGACCGGCCGGAGCGGCACGTGCGGTGTGGTCGGCGCCCGCCGATACTCCTCGATCTCCCGGTTGAGGCTCGCCACCCGCTCCCGGACCGCATACTCCGAGGGAAGGTTGCGCACCGTCTCCGGCAGCTTCTCCAGTTGCCGGGCCAGTCGGAGCGAGGCCGGCAGCATCGCCTCGACCGAAATGCCTTCGCGGCGGAGGTATCCCCGCAACCACCAGAGATCGTCGTCTTGCGTGCCCTGTCCCGGCAACGGTTTCCCAGCACCTGGCAGGTGGTCGAAGTCGCCGCGCTCCTGCGCCTCTCGGATCCGCCGCTCGATCAGTGCCTCGTACCAACTGGTCACTGTGCCTCCCCCTTTCCAGCAACCGTAGCCCACCACGACCCGATCCGCCTATGTCGCGATCGCCACCGACCAGCCTGTCCAGTCGCCGTCCAGTGGGGTCTGACACGGTTGCCGGTACCAGTTCACCGATGGTCGTCACGGACCGGGGGTGGATGTGTCCGGGCGGCCTTGCTCGCCAAGCCACGCTCGGCACCTCCCTGGCGGGCGGTCGGACCCCGGTGATCCCGGGCCGGCCGCCCGCGACCGCACTCGTGTACCTTGCGGTCGTGAAGCCATCGACGGAGGACGAGTGCTGGATCGACAGCTGGGCGGCGCTAGCGCAGCCCGCCGAGCCGGCTCAGCTCCCGCCACCGCCGTTCACGCATCGCCAGCGGATACTGGCCGGCATTACGCTCCGGCAGACGATCCGGGCCTCGGTCGGTGGTGACCGGCTGCGGTTGCGGATCTCGAACGCGTTCGGCGGCACCGAGCTGGCGATCACCGCCGGCTCGGTGGCGCTGCCGCTGGGCGGCCGGGCCGGCGTCAGCGGGATCGAGCCGGGAACCGCCCGGCCGGTGACCTTCCGGGGCGGCGCGGCGGCGGTGACCGTGCCGGCCGGCGGCGAGGTCGTCTCCGACCCGGTGCCGCTCCGGCTGCCGCCCCGTGCCAACCTCAGCGTCACGCTCTGCCTGGCCGGCCTCCCGGCCGGCGAGGTCACCTGCCACCCCGGCTCGCGCACCACCTCGTACCTGCTCGCCGGCGACCACGCCGCCGCACCCGAGCTGGCCGGTGGCACCCCGGTCGACCACTGGTATTTCCTTAGTGGACTCCAAGTGCCGGCGACCGCGGCCAGCGCGGTCGCCGTCGTCATCGGTGACTCGTTGACCGACGGCCGGGGCAGCACCACCAACGGCAACGACCGCTGGCCGGACCGGCTGCTCGACCGGCTGCACGCCGATCCGAGCACCCGCGCGGTGGCGATGCTCAACCACGGGCTGGGCGGCAGCCGGTTGCTCGACGACGGCCTCGGCGCCGGCTGGCTGGACCGGTTGGTGCGCAACACGTTCGCCCCGCGCGGGCTGCGGTGGCTGGTGCTGTTCAAAGGAATCAACGACATCGGCACCACGCCGGCCCGGCCGGTGGCGCAGCGCCGAGTCGCCGCCGACCTGATCCAGGCGTACGAGCACATCCTGGCGCACGCCCATCGCCGGGGGGTACGGGTGTACGGCGCCACCCTGCTCCCGTTCGGCGGCCACCCCGAGTACGACGATCCGCAGCGCCACCGGGAGCAGACACGGCAGGCGGTCAACCAGTGGATCCGTACCGCCGGCCGGTTCGACGCGGTGCTCGACTTCGACCGGGCGGTCCGGGACCCGGCCGCACCGGACCGGCTGCTGTCCACCTACGACAGTGGCGACCGGCTGCATCTCAACCCGGCCGGCTACCGGGCGCTCGCCGACGCCGTCCCGACCCGGCTGTTCGCCGCCGGCCAGAGTCAGGACCAGCGGGAGTTTTCTGGTACAAGTTGACCTTGCCTGGGTACTGACCAGGCGTGGCCAAGACAGTCGTGGTGACCGGCGCGACCGGGTTCATCGGGGCCCGGCTCGCCGAACGGTTGGCGCAGGAGGGTTACGCCGTACGGGCGATGACCCGGCGCCCGGAGCGGTATGCGGGCGCTGGGACGCCTGTGGCCGGTGATGTCGCTGATCCGGCCAGCCTCGACGCCGCCGTGCGCGGCGCGGACGCCGCGTACTACCTGGTCCACTCGCTCGATTCGGCCGACTTCGCCGCGAAGGACGCCGCCGGTGCCCGCAACTTCGCCGCCGCCAGCGGCCGGGCCGGCCTGGAGCGAGTGATCTACCTGGGCGGCCTGGGCGCCGGTGACGAGCGCCGGTTGCCGCCGCACCTGCGGTCCCGGCGGGAGGTGGAGCGGATCCTGCGCGCCGGCCCGGTCCCGGTGACCACCCTGCGGGCGGCGGTGGTGATCGGCCCGGGCAGCATCTCCTGGGAGATCACCCGGCAGCTGGTCGACCACCTGCCGGCGGTGGTGACCCCGCGCTGGGTGAACACCCGCACCCAGCCGATCGCGCTGCCGGACGTGCTCCGCTACCTGGTCGGGGTGCTCGAGCCGGCCGAGGCGCGCGGCCGGACGTACGACATCGGCGGCCCGGAGGTGCTGCGCTACCTAGACATGCTGCAGCGGGTGGCCCGGATCCGCCGGAAACCGCTGCCGAACGTCTCGGTCCCGCTGCTGACGCCCCGGCTGTCGTCGGCCTGGCTGGCGCTGGTCACCGACGTCGACCTGGCCACCGCCCGGAACCTGGTGGACTCGATGACCACCGAGGCGACGGTGCAGGACGGGTTCGCGATCCGCGAGCTGGTCCCGGGCGACCCGATCGGCTACGACGAGGCGGTCCGGCTCGCGCTGGCCGAGCAGCCGGCTGACCGTACGGCTGACTGACCGAGGGTGACCGGGTGCCGGACGTGCCTGTTCGGGCGATATGCGGCTATGTAGCGAAACGCGGCCTGGTGGCAGGCGATCCAGGCCGGAGTGGCCACATTGGTCGGTGTGTCGGTGGCGCGGCGGACGCTGCGGCACCGGTCCGGGCGGCCGGTCGGCGCCGCCGGTTGCGCTTGGGCGGCGCTGCCGATGGCGGCCGGGCTGATCGTGGTCGATCTGCTGGCCCGCACCGCGGGCCGGCAGCCGGGCGGCGGTTGGTTGGCGGTGATCGCCGCGCTCTGGCTGGCCGTGCTGGTGCCACCGGTGGCCGCGGCGGTCGCGGCGCTCGCCGGCCGGGGGCGGCTGGCCGCCGCGCTGGCGCTGGCCGCGGTCGCTGCACCGGTGCTGAGCCTGGCCGCGACGTTCGGGGTGGTGCGGCTGGCCCCGGCGCGGCCCCAGAGTCGCTGGTGGTGGCTGTCTCAGCTCTACCGCGAGCCCACCGTGCCGCTCCAGTACGCCGCCGACGACCGCACGCCGATCGAGGGCATGCTGCCGGTGCTGGCCGGGCTCGTGCTCACCACGGTCGTGGTCAGCCTGGCGTACGCGGTGCGCGCGGCCCGGCCGCTGCGGGGTGCCCCGGCGCCCCGGCCGGTCCCGTCGGCTCGGCCGGGGTCGCCGGAGCGCGCCGATCTGCCGGCCCAGGCGGCGAGTCCGTGGTGGCACCGCACCGCGCTGGCCGGTGCCGGCTACGCGGTGGTGGCGTGGGCGGTCACGCTCACCTACCTGACCCCGAACATCGGGGTCCAGAACTCGTGGTCCAGTCGGGTGGCCGGGGTGGACAGTGGTGGTCCGCTGCCGGCGGAGCCGGCCGGCTGGCCGGAATGGACCACTGAGGAGGGTCGGGTATGGATGCACGAGCTGCAGCTGTTCGGGATCGTCTGCGCCACGCTGTGCCTGATGCTGGCGGGCGCCTACCGGGGGCGGCCGGTCCGGCCGGCGGTGGCCGCCGCCGCGCTGCTGCTGGCGGGGAACGTCGTCATCGTGCGGGGAGACTGGCTCACGGTGCGGCTGCTCCCCTGGCTGGCGGCGGGCGGGCTGCTGCTCGGGGCGGTCGCCTGGTGGGCCACCGTCCGGCGCGGTGCCGGACCGGCCCGCCAGTCCCGCCGGCTGGTGATCGCGCTCACGCTGCTCGCCGCGTTCCTGCTGCCGAGCACGTTCCTCCATCGGTTCGCCATGCCGGAGGGGGTATCTGCGCCGCCCGCGCTGCTGCTGGTGGCGGTCGGATTGCCGGCGGTCCTCGCCGGTTTCGTGGGGATGGGAGTGCGAGCCACCACCGCGCGGCCGGTGCGCGGGCCGGCCTGGCGGCTGCCGGCCTGCCTGGGTCTGCTGGTCGCAGCCGGCGGCTGGCTGTGCTACCAACCCGGTTGGCAGCGACTCGTTCCTGAGGAAAACTCGCTCGGCAGCCTGCTGGTGTTCGCCCTACCGACCGCGTTGGCGCTGCCGGTGACCGCGTGGGCCGCCGCGGCGGTCAGCGGCAGGCACCGGCGGACCCGGCGACCGCGCCGGTTGCTGCTGGCTTCGCTGCTGCTGATGGCTGGCTATCCACTCACGATCGCCACCGCTCAGCTGGGCTTTCTCCTCGCCACGGCGGTGCTGTCCCCGATGGAGTACGGCCGGGCCTATGACGGGGTCCCGTACCTACCCGGCGCGGTCGCCGTGGGCGTGCTGATCGGCTGGTTCGGCGCCGGACTGCTCGACCGGCCATCGGCGGAATCCGTTCCGGTGCTTTCCAATCCGCGCTACGTTCGGCCGGGTCCGGCCTAACCGATCCGGGGGCGCCACCGTCCACCGCAGGCACCACCATGGACACCGCGCCGGCCGAATCGGCGCGGCCATGCGTACGCCCGGGGGGCCCGAGCGGATCGCAACACCGACCGTTCGGTTATCCCCACCGGGTTGGTCACTGGGCGTACGGTCCTTAGGTTCCTGGCACGCGAGGAGCGTCCACGGGGGACGGAAGATCAATCACCTAAGGAGGCGGGAATTGATCAACCGGAAATGGCTGGCGGTGGCGAGCTTGCTCGGTCTCGTGATCGGGGTACTCGCGCTGGCCGGCCCGGCTCAGGCCGCGGACAAGGACTGTCGGGATTTCCATTGGCAGGAGGACGCCCAGGCAGTCTACGACCAGGACCCGTCCGACCCGTATGGGTTGGATCGGGACCATGACGGGATCGCCTGCGAGTGGCTGCCGCACAAGCCGGGGCCGCCACCCACCACGGCGCCACCGACCACCGCACCGCCGACCACGGCGCCGCCGACCGAGGAGCCGACCGCGTCACCGACTCCGACGCCGACGGCCAGCCCGACCGTGCCCGCCGACGGCGGCGGCGGAGCGCTGCCGACCACCGGCAACCCGGCGATGCTGATCGGCGTCGGCGCGGCGGTGCTGCTCGCACTCGGCGGCGGCCTGGTGCTGGTCGGCCGCAGGCGCGGGACCAAGTTCACCGCCTGATCGACCGTTCCAGTTCGGACTGACCGAGCAACCACGTTGTCCCGTACCGCCGGGCCTGTGTCAGCGCTCGCACAGGCCCGGCGCCCTAGCCGGCGCCCTGGTCGCACACGACCGCTACCCGCCGAGCGGCGAGGTAACCGTCAGCGTCTGGATCGCGCTCGCCGATGAGGTCGCCGGAGGCCACCGTTATGACCACCTGCCGGGCCACCTCTTGCATGGAGCGGGACTCCAGCTCGGCTCGGCGACGCAGCGCCTCGGCCTCGTCATCGGACAACTCGAGGCTGGCCACCCAGCGCGGCGGCTAGGCGACGCCTACGGTCAGCCGGCTGCGCCCGCTGGCGCTCGCGACGTGCGCTGCTTCGCGCTGGAGCTCCTTGCGGGGCAGCGCGCGACCGCTGCCCGGGAACTGGGACACGACGAGCTCGTCGTCGCGGATCTCCCACACGCCCACGATCCGGCCATCAAGCACGACGATCGGCGATATCCATCCCGAGGTGCGGCTGACCGCCGCCCGGTGCTGACGCGGGAGCAGCGCCTCGTCGTCGGTGCCCGGGCCGAGCAGGTACTGATCGAACCCGCCGAGCAGCCGGAGCCCCTTCCACGCAGGCGTGCCGGCGAGCTCGGCCACGTGTTCGGTCAGCATCCACGCCCGGCGTCCCTCGACATCGAGCTCGGTCAGCTTGTCGCCCAGACTCGCAAACCACTGACGCAGCCTCGGCTTGCTGGTGGAGTTCCGCGATAGCCAGCGGTCGAACGCTTCCGGGGTGGCCGGGCCATAGGCACGCAAGTACGCCTCGATCACCACCGGTGCCGCCTCATCGGGCTCCGGGCGGCTTCCCCAGTCCGGGTACCGGCTCGCCGGCGAGGTAAAGGTGATCTTGTTGCCCTGGTTCGGGCCGTGGCACAGCACACCGCGCCACGCCAACGGCTTGAGCACCTGGCCCCACCCCGATCGCAGCCGGTCCGCCATCCCCGCGAAGCGCTTGTCCGCCACGATCTCGGTGACCAGCTGGTCCCGGGTGAGCACCGCCCCGTCGAGGATGGCCGCGGCCCGCTCGGTCAGCTCGTCGACCTGCCGCGGGGTGATGCCGGCGGCTCGCTGCCAGGCGGGCTTGAGCCAGAAGCCGGCGGTCTCCAGCACCGACAGGTAGGCCCCCGCCTCATCCGGCTTCAGGAGGTGGAGCGTGCCACGCATCGCCCAGGTCTTCATCAACGATCGATCGGCGAAGCCCCGATTCACGCTGTCCCGGTCGGGCGTCGACTGCCGCAGCGCGACCGCCACCTCGGCGGCGCTCCAGACCTGCGCCTGCACCCCGCACAGCCGGCTGACGATCTCGCTCGCCGTACCGCTTGTCCGCGGGTCGAGGTACTGCCGGCGCATCCGCCACCCGAACACCTGCCCCCAGCTGACCCTCACCGATCCTTCTTATCAGCGACCCCGCATCCACCACACCTGACTAACGGGCCTCGGCGGCCACCACCGGCTCAACCCGGTACTCGCGCAGCTACGGGAGGGCGCCGGCCGTACGCGAGCCTCGCTGAACGCGACTGCTCACCGGCGAAGCCACGCCTGCGGCAACCGCAGGCTAGCCCGCGCCCCCGGTCATGGCCTTGCGCAGTTCCTCGGCGTCGTAGATCAGCTCCCCCCGGACGATCCGCCCGTCACGGATCTCCAGGATCTCCGCCGCGGTCAGCACGCCCTTGACCGGTGCCATCTCCCAGTCCACCACCGTGCATACCAGCTCGCCGTCGACGAACTGGTGCCGCACGCGGAAGCTGGTCACCGCCGCTCCCGCCGCCGCCGCCATCTGACGAAAGCCGGTCGCGTCTTCGAAGCTGGCCACCGGCCCACGGAAGCTGAAGTCATCGGCCAACGGCACGTCGCTCATGTCACCCGCGCGGTGCATCCACGCGCCGTAGTACAGCTCGGCGATCTTCCTGGGATCCATCGTCAAATCTCCCATCAGGTGGTTGGTGCCGCCGGCGGCGGCGCTCAACCCGTCTGATCCCGCCCGCCCGCCAACTTCATCGGTATCGCCAGGATCGGATTCCCGGCGGCGGCGGTTCGGGTGCCCGGCAGGCGCGGCGATCGAGCCCGCCGTTGACAGTCAGTGGCTATTTGGTATAGCTTTAGCTATGGCCATTAGCTCAACACCGGGTCTGGACCGACGCCGACAACGGCGGCGCGAGACGATCGAAGAGATCCTCCGGATCGCCATCGAGGTGATGGCCGAGGAGGGCGTAGCCGCGTTGAGCCTCTCGGAGGTCGCGCGCCGGCTGGGGATCCGGCCGCCATCGCTGTACAAGTACTTTCCGTCCAGGCTGGCGGTGTATGACGAGCTGTTCCGGCGGGGCTGGGAAGGGGTGTTGGCGGCCTTCCGGTCGGGGGCGGCCGCGGCCGCGCCCGGGCTGCCCGCGCTGACCGCTGGGGTGGTGGCGATCGGCCGGTACGGGATGGCGAACCAGGTCCTCACTCAGCTGATCTCGTGGCGGCCGGTGCCGGGCTTTCAGCCAACGGCGGATGCGTTCGCGCCGAGTCAGGAGTTCGTAGCCGAACTGAGCCGGGTGGTCGGCACCGCCGTCGAGCTGGGACAGCTCGATCCCCGCGCTGCCAGCGAGGAGGGCCTGGCGGTGCTGTCCACGCTGATCGCGGGTGTGATGACCCAGCAGTTGGCCAACGAACCGCATGCACCCTTCGACGGCGGGCGCTTCACCCGGCTGTTTCCGATCGTCCTCACGATGTTCGCGCGCACCTATACCAACCAGGAAGGCCAATCATGAACGCCAGCACGATCACCTCAGCTCACCACATCGCCCGCACGCCGCGAGCGCACGCTCTCGAGATCCTCCACGCCGAGGCGGTTGGCTTCCTGGCGTTGATCCGCGAGCTGGACGCCACCGCATGGCACCAACCGACGGCGTGCCCGGATTGGACAGTCCATGACGTAGTCGCGCATGTCATCGGCCAGCACGAGGAACAGGCACGGCCGTGGCTGATGATCAGCCGGATCCGCCGAGCCCGGAAGCGGTACCCCACCCTGGTGACCCTTGCCGGTCACAATCAGTGCCAGGTCGATGCTCGACGAGACCTGCCGCAGGCGGAGCTAGTCGACCAGTTCGCAACCGAAAGTGTGCGGGGCATCCGGGCGATGCGGCGCTTGCCGGCGCCGCTGCGCCGGATGCGGATCAGCCGGGTCTTCCCGGAGGAAGCCTCGGCCCTGCCTGAGGATTCCCTGGACTACCTGGTCCGAGTGCTCGCACCCCGAGACTTCTGGATGCACCGGGTCGACGTCGCCGATGCTACCGGCGGCCCGCTCCAGATCGGCCAGACCGACCGCGAGGTCGTTACCCAGGTGATCGCCGACCTCGCTACCCAGTGGACCGGTCCATCAGCCCTGCTCGATCTCAACGGACCTGCCGGCGGCCGCTGGACACTCGGCGACAGTGGCACGCCAACCGCCACCCTGACCGCGGACGCCATCGTCTACATGCGCCACCTGTCCGGCCGCCCATCGCGGGGCCAGGTCCGGATTGACGGCAACAGCACCACCCGCGAGGCGCTGGAGAAAGCCCGGGTCGTGTTCTGATGACCAAGGATCACACCAGCAGCACACATCCGGCGATGATGAGCCACAGTGACCAGGCGATATAGGTGATCGGGACGATGACACCGGCGAACCGCCAGCCATCCTGCTCGAACCGGCCGACGAACTCCAGCGACCCGACCACCAGCAGCAGGCCGAGGACGATCCCTGGCCAACCGAGCCAAGCCCCGAACGCGGACGACTGGAGCATGCCCACGCCGACCAACAGGCTCCAGGCCCCGGTGAGGAGATAGCCCAGGCACTCTCCGATCCCGACTCCGAGGTAACGGTGGAACGAGTCGAAGACCACCTTGGTCGCCTCGCGCGTCGCGTCCGTCGATCCGGGATCGGTGTAGGTGCGGGCGAGCGCCGGGACCAGGAACGGCCAGCGGGCAAGCCCGAGGAACTGCACGACCGAGGCGAGGACACCGACCACCGTCGCGGTCGGCGCGACGGCCAGGCCGTCGCGGGCGAGCACCTGACCCAGCAGTACGACCAGCGGCGCGAACAGCACGGCCGTGAGCATGAAGCCGTACCAGAGCAGCTTCAGCGCGACCCCGCCGGCCTGGAACCGGCGCAGGATGTCCTCGGTGCGACGGCGCAGGATGTCGGGGTAGTCGAAGCGCCGAGCCAGCAGGAAGAAGCACCCGTTGAATGCGAGCGGAAGGAGGATGAGCAGCGCGCCCGCGGTGCGTTCGACGCTCACCTGACCGTCCAACCCGTCTGCATCCGCGCCATCGCTTCTCCTTCCGGTCCGCGGTCAGTATGCTCGCCGCGACTACTCAGCGTATCCACCCTCGGCGGCCCGGCAGCTGAGCAACATCACCAGCTAGGCGTCGACTCCGCCCGGGGTCGATGAAATCTTGAGGCGGGGGACAACCGGTCCGCCAGGACCCGCGTCCTTGGATTGACCGACGCATTGAGGGGCAGGCATGGACAAGGTTGCTGAACAGGCCTTCCGGGACTTCGTGGTGGCGCGCTCCCAGGCATTGCTGCGCACCGCGTACCTGTTGGTGGGCAACCGCGCACAGGCTGAGGACCTGCTCCAGACGGTACTGGTCAAAACGTACGTAGCCTGGCCCAGGATCCGCGACGCCGCCGCGCTGGAAGGGTACGTGCGGCGCGCCCTGACGACCACCGCCATCTCCTGGTGGCGAGGCCGGCCCTATCGGGAACGGCCAATGCAGACGCTACCGGAGCAGGGCACGGTCGACGGGCCGGAGGGGCGCATCGAGCGCGACGCCATGTGGCTCCACCTGCGGGCGCTGCCGGTCAAACAGCGGGCGGTGCTGGTGCTGCGGTTCTACGAGGGTCTGTCTGAGGCCGAGATCGCCGAGGTTCTGGGGATCTCCCGCGGCACCGTCAAGAGTCACGCGTCCCGCGCGCTCGCCACGCTACGCAGCCGGATCGAGTCGGAGAACCGTGAGATGGGGGTATCACTGTGAGCGACAACCTGTTCCACCGCATCGACACCACGCTGCGTCGGGAAGCGGAGTCGCTGGCCGGGGGACCTGCCTTCGCCGTAGACGAGGTTGTCCGCGCCGGCCGCGGGGCGGTACGTCGTCGCCGGATGACGGTGCTGGCCGCCGTGGTCGCGGTCGCCGCGCTGGTCGGCTCCGGCGCCTACGCCGCCGCACCCTATCTCGACAGTGCCGGCCCGGAGGTGCCGCCCGCGACCGCACCACCGACCGCGTCGGTTCCGGCGCCGTGGCCAGAGCTGCCGGTCGCATTCCGACAACGCAACGAGATCGCGACCGCTGACGGTTCGCGGGTGGTGCTGCCCTGGCCGGCCGACGAAGTGTGGTCGGTGGCCGAGACTCCGTACGGTTGGATGGTTGAGACGTCCTCCGGACCCGAGCAGAAGTCCGAGTTGTGGCTGCTGCCGTTCGACACGGACGAGCCCAACCTGATCGGTGAGCTGTCCACTCCGGTCTTCGCCCCCGATGGCCGTACGCTCGTAGCCTCCACAGCGACCGCGCGGGAGGTGTTGGCGGTGGCACTGCCGTCGCTGGCGGAGCTTGGCCGCGCCACCTTCGAGAACAGCACGGACGGGGTGACGGCGGTTGCCTTCGCAGGTGACCAGGTCCTGCTCGCCGACACTTGGGGCGAGGCAGATTCGGACGAGTTGGCCGTCTGGGACCTGAGCACGGGTACGGTCACCCCGGTACCCGAGCGGGCCTGGGTCTACGGAGTCTCCGACGCCGGCCTGGCGCTGCTCAGATGGGATCTGGAAGGGGCGGACTGCATCGACGTGGTTGATCTCAGCGATGCCCTGCCGGCCGGCGGCTCTGGTTGGTGCGATGAGGACGCCGCCGGCTTCGGCTCCGGCGCCATCTCTCCCGACGGCGCCTGGGTGTACCTCCGCACGGACCAGGCCGAGTCGTTCTGGATCGCCGCCAATGACCTGCGCGCCGGCGACTGGCGCCCAGTCGACGGCCCGGACGTGCCCCCGGCCTGGTGGGAGACCGATCGCAGCTACCTGGGCAGGGACGTGAGTCAGCGGTTCGTTCGGTGCGAGGTTTCCGGTGACTGTGAGCGGGTCGGGCCGATTCCCTTCAGCGACCCGCTCCTGGTCCACCGGTACGGCCAGTGACGCGCCGGCCCGAGACCGCCGCGGACCACGCGGGCTCGCGCAGGTGACTCCGGTGGGGCGGACGGGACTCGAACCCGTGACCGATCGATTATGAGTCGACTGCTCTAACCCACTGAGCTACCGCCCCGCCCACGTCGACCACCGGTCAGCGGTAGCGACGTAACACTCCGCCGCTCAGGTTAGCAGCCGGTGACCCGGTTACCCGCTGTGACCTGCCCGACCATACGCCCTGATTGATCCGGCCTGTCGCTTTTCGCGAGATCCTACCTGTCAGTATATAGGTGCTTGTTACCCGTTCCTCCCGGTTACCGCCACTAGACGGTCATCACACCTGGCTGCGAAGATTCGGGCAGCCGCGTCTTCGGGCTGGGCGCGGTCCCCCAGTTTCGACCAGCACTCCCCCGTGTGCTGGCGATTCCCCAGCACTACCCCCCAGAGGAGCCCAGATGGCCACCACTCCCCGATCATCCGTCGGCCGGAGATCCCGGCGACTCACGATACTCCTGATCGCACTGTCCACTGCAGCCGCGATGGTCCTCACCCCGCCAGCGATCGCGCAGGCCCAGCCGCCGCAGCTGGTCGACGCCACCACCGAACCCGAGCAGCTGCCGGACATCGACACCCGACTGGCCGAGCCCGCGGTCACCCCGACCGCCGAGCAGCTCGCGCTCGCCGAGGACCTCGATGCCACCGTACGCTGGACCCAGTTTGGCACCGCCCAGTCGGTGCTGCGCTACGGCGACTTCCTCACCACCGGCATCCAGGCCGCCGACCCGGCCGCGGCGGCCCGGGCCTGGCTCGACCAGCACCGCGCGCTCTACCGGCTCGACTCGACCGCCGGCCTGGTGGTGCACGCGTCGGTCGCCCTCACCGACACCGCGCACGTGGTGGTGTTCCGGCAGCACGTCGGCGGCCGGCCGGTCTCGCCGGAAGGGATCGCCACGATCGGGCTGTCCGGCTCCGCCGAGATCGGCTGGAGCGTGGCGTACGCATCGTCCACGCTGGTCCCGCAGGCAGGGGTGACCGGTACGGCGGCGCTGAGCATGCGGGAGGCGGTGGCCGAGGCGGCCGACGACGCCGGGAACCCGGTCGGGGTCACCGACGTCACGACCACCGGCGGCCACGCCGACTGGCGGGTCCTGGAAATCGACGGGATCGACACCGAGCAGCTGGTACGCCCGGTGGCGTTCCCGGCGCCCGATGGCAGCCTCCGCCCGGCGTACGAGACCATCTACTTCGACGGCGTGGAGACCGGATACCGCTCGGTCGTCGACGCGGCCACCGGCGAAATCCACTTCCGTGAGAGCATTGTGGACCACCTCGACGACGACCCGAGCTGGGCGGTGTTCCCGACCCGGCCGCCGATGACCCGGCTCGGCCAGCCGCCGTGGGGCTTCCCCAGCGCCGACCTCCGCGAGACCTGGTGCTGGGCCGGCCAGCCGGGCTGCCATCGCGCGGTCGAGAACAGCGCCGCCCGGGTCCCCTGGGACGTCGACGCCCGCACCGGCGAGCCGACCTTCACGACGATCGGCAACGCGGTGGACGCGGCCGAATGGTGGCGCGGCGGGGCGGGTGGGCCCGGTCAGCGGCCGGTCGACGAGAGCCGCACCTACGAGTTCCCGTGGACCAACGTCTGGTACGAGACCGACTGCCACTCCGGCAACCTGGTGCTCGGCGGTAACGACGTCGACGCCGCGGTGACGAACCTGTTCGTCGCGAACTGGCGGATGCACGACTGGGCGTACCATCTCGGCTTCACCGAGGAAACCTGGAACAGCCAGTCGTTCAACTTCGGCATCAACACCGTCGGCGAGAACGACCCGGTGATCGCCCGCGCCCAGTCCGGGGCCATCACCCCCGGCTCGCGGAACAACGCCTCGATGGGCACCCGGCCGGACGGCACATCGTCCATCATGAACATGTTCCTGTGGCAGCCGCAGGCGAACGCATTCTACGGTCCGTGCGTCATCGGCGACTTCGACATGTCGGTGATCGGCCACGAGTACACCCACATGATCGAGAACCGGCTGATCGGGAAGGGCTCGAACCGGTCCGGCTTCCACGCCGGCGCGATGGGCGAGAGCTGGTCGGACTTCATCGGCATGGAGTTCCAGAACGAGTACAACCTGGTCGCCGGCGGGTTCTCGGCCTGGACGGTGGGCGCGTTCGTCACCGGCAACCCGGCCCGCGGGATCCGGAACTACAACATGGCCTACCCGTCCGCCGGCGCCTTCCCGGCACCGAATCGGGACGTCCACATCGGTCCGCTGAACTTCGGGTCGATGGGCTACGACATCGTCGGGCCGCAGGTGCACTCGGACAGCCAGATCTGGAGCGCCACCAACCACGACATCCGGTCGCTGCTGCTGGCCCGCTACCCGAGCCAGGGCGCCCGCCACAACCTGGACTGCGCCGACGGGCTCCGCCCGGCCGACCAGTGCCCGGGCAACCGGCGCTGGATGCAGCTGGTCTTCGACGCGATGCTGCTGATGCCGACCGGCCCGACCATGCTGGATGCCCGCGACGCCTACTTCGCGGCGGACCTGCTCCGGTTCGGTGGCGCCAACCACGACCTGCTGTGGCTGGGCTTCGCGCGGCGCGGCTTCGGCGAGCTGGCGAACGCGGAGAGCACCCAGGACACCGACCCGGTGCCGAGCTTCGAGTCGCCGCTGCACGATGAGGCGACCCTGCGGTTCGAGGCGGTCGCCAAGGACGAGGGCGGGCAGCCGGTCGAGGCACAGATCTACGTCGGCGACTACGAGGCGCGGGCGACCCCGATCGACACGGTGGAGCGGTTCGTGCCCGACCCGGACGGCTACAACTTCGTGGCCCACGCGCCCGGCTACGGCCACGTCCGGTTCCACGTCGACGACCTGCAGCCGGGCGAGGACCGGACCATCACCATCCGGTTCCCGACCAACGTCGCCTCGCTCGCGCAGGGTGCGGTCGCCACCGGCGACGGGGAGCGGCACGGGTCGCTGATCGACGACACCGAGGCCACCAACTGGGCCAGCGACGACCGGCCGGTGGCCGGCACGCAGGTGACGGTCGCGCTCGACGGCGCGCAGACCTTCACCCACGCCAAGGCGAGCGCGATGCTGGTGCCGGGTGACAACCGGTTCACGGCCCTGCGCCAGTTCGAGCTGTACGGGTGTACGGCCGGCAACCCGGCCAACCCGACCTGTGACGGGTCGATCAGCGCCGGCTGGACCCGGTTCCTGGTCAGCCCGCGCGACGCCTTCCCGGCGCCGAACCCGCGCCCGTCCTCGCCCGATCTGGTGATCAGGACGTTCGCGATGCCGGACACCACCGCGACCCACGTCAAGTTCGTGGTGCTGGCCAACCAATGCACCGGGAACAAGGCATACCAGGGCGAGCAGCACGCCGACCCGGCCGCGCCGAGCTCCGACTGCCGCTCGACCCCGGTCGGGGCGGAGGGGGTGCGGGCGGCCGAGCTCCAGCTGCTCACCAGCGAACCAGCCGTCGATGGAGCGACATTGGTCGAGTAGTTCGCGGCGATCGGAACCCTTGCGCGCCATGGTTACAGTAGCCGGGGGCCGGCTGCCGGCCCCCGGCTTCGCCATCGCCTTAGGAGGGGTTGCGTGTCGCACGACCTGCACGTAGACGATCTGACTGACCTGTGGCGCCTCGGCGCGGTGCTATTGCCGACCGTCGCCATCCAGTACGCGACGATGGCGAGCGAGCTGCACAAGACGGCGCTGAACGAAGGCCCGGCGTTCGAGCGCAGCAAGTCCGGCCCCACCAAGCTGCTCACGGCGTGGACTGAGCTGCGGGACACCATGCAGGACCAGATCGCGGTCAAGACCCACCAGCGGCTGCTCACCGCTGGCGAGGCGTTGAAGCAGATCGCGGAGGGGTACGCCACGACCGACTACCTTTCCGCGGAGGACATCGCCAGGTTCAACGAAGAGATCGAGAACGCCAACAACGATCCGGTCTTCGAACCGCCGCCGTACGTGCCTGACGCACCATCGACGGACGATCCGCACCCGGAGGAGAACCCCCCGGACGAGCGAGGGCGCTAGCGAAGGACGGCTTGACCAATGGGCGGAATCACCGACACTGACTACAGCGCCGGTCCCGCGGATCGGGTCCGCGCGATGGAGGCTCCCTCGGTTTGGGATGTCGCGGAACGGGCGGCGGAGGTGGTCAACGCCGCCGTACGTGCCCGGCAGAAGGAGATCATGCCGGGTCCCTCGGTTGGCTACAACGAGGACACCGGCGAGCAGATGATGCATTACGACGACCTCGCCACCGGAACCAGCTATACCTACATGGGTAACAACCGGTGGGTCAACAACAACACCGGCGAGGATGTCGACGACCCGCGAAACATCGACCCGGCGCAATATCAATGGATAATTGACGACTTCAAGTACTTCCACGAACGCTGGGACAGCTACCCGATGGCGATGGCCATGGAGTGTGAGGCTGCGAAAGCCGCAATTCAGGAAGGCGAGATGAGCGCCCTGCTCACCGCCGACCAGATCGCCTGGAATGGTTGGGGCGGCGACGCACAGCGGCATTTCACGCAGTTTTTTCTGGACCCGTTCGTGCAGACCGCGGTCACCACGCAGCAAACCGTCCTGGACGAGCTGGCGGTCGCGATGTACGCCTACGCGGCCCTGCTCAAGCAAGCCAGAATCGACGCGAAACTCCTCGCCGACAAGGCCATCCAGGCCCTGGATGGCCTACACGAATCCAACCCGCCCGAAGCGACGACCGTCATCAAAATCGCCGCCGCCGTGGTCGGGGTGGTCGGCGCCATCGCCTCTGGCGGCGGTACGCTCGTCGTGACCTTGGGGATCATCGGCGCCGGCCTGGGCGGTGCCGAGGTGATTGCCGAGGGAATCACCGAGCCGGAGAAGTCGCGCCCGATCGAAGGCTCGTTCGTGCACGAGGTGCTCGACAAACTGAGGGAACTACTCCAAGAAATGAAGTCCGACATGGACAAGGTCGAGGAGAATATCGGTAAGCAGATCGAGGAGGCCGCCGGCCAGGTGAACGGCTGGCTGACCAGCAGCGACCCGGAGGAGGTTTCGACGATCCTACCGACCGAGCCGGACGACGACATCCCGAACGTGACCGACGGGGAGGTCCAGCCCGGCAGCGACGACTTCCGGCCACGCACTTGAGGGGGGAGTACGACGTGCCGACCCGTGACCGACGAAACCAGCGCCGCCGCGCCGGTCTGGCGGCCGCGGCGATGGCGTGCCTGCTGCTCGCGGCCTGTGACGGCGGCGACGATCCGACCAGCGGCACCGATCCGACCACCCCGGCGCCGACCGAGCCGGCGGTGCTGGTCGAGGGTCCGACCGCGAGCGACGGCGGCGAGGTGGCGGTCACCGAGATCGGCTTCAGCGTGCTCACCGAGCACGACACCGGCGAAGCGACCGTGACCTGGGCCGCCTTCTTCGACAACACCAGCCAGTCCGACCTGCTGGCCACCGTGAACTTCCAGCTGACCTGGGAGGGCCCGGACGGCCAGACCGAGCAGGTGCCGGCGATCGAAACCGACCAGCAGCGGGCGTACGACGTGCTGCCCGGCCGGACCGCGATGGTCGGCGGCGTCGACGTGGTCGACTTCGTGCCGACCACGCTGGACGTGTCGGTGGGAACCTCGGAGTGGTATCCGATGACCGCCCTGCAGGCCCGCAGCATCCCGGTCGGCGTCGAGGTCACCGACTACCGGATCGACCCCGGCGAGGGTCGGTGGGCGGTGCGGGTCACGGCGAGCTTCACCTCGTCGTACGAACGCCAAGCCAGCGACGAAGGCCTACGGCTGCTGGTGGCGATCCGGGACTCCGCCGGTACATTGATCGGCGGCGCGGTCGCCGGACCGGACGACTTCCCCGCCGAGCCGGCCGGTGAGCGGGAGCAGGAAGGCTTCGTCGAACCTTCGCTGTGGCCGGCCGCGGCCGACCTCGGGGCCAGCGAGGTTACCGTCATCAAGGTCTGCTGCGCCTGGGTGGCCGCGGGCTGAGCTTCGGCGAAGCGGAGAAGGGGGCGAACGATGGGCGAGGTCGCAGAACGGCTGGCTGACCTGACCGTGACGGTGTCCTCTCCAGACGGCAACATCGAGGCGGAGGTGTACGGCGGTCGGGTTCGCTGGCTGGAGTTCCGGCCGGGCGCCTACCAGCGTTACGACGAGTCCGAGCTTGCTCACCAGCTGGAACGGCTTGCGACCCTGGCGTTCGTGAACCACGACCGCGGCGTACAGAAGATCATGGAGGACGTCGGGCTGCACCGCCCACGCGGCCCGGCGGAGGCGAGGGACGAGGCGCACCGCCGCTACCTGGCGGACCTGCCGAACATCCATGCCACCGGCGTGGGCCCCCGCCAGCTGGTCCGGTTCGAGGCGACCGGCCTGCTCAACTGGCGCTGCGACATCGTGCAAGGGACCCTCCGCCAGCTCTCCGAGCAGCAGTTCATTGCCGAGGTCATCGACGCCGCGCAGGCGCTGCTGCAGCAGCACCGCTACGAGACCGGGTTGCTCCGCAACGAGATCTTCGGGCTGGCCTGGACCGAGGCGACCAAACAACGGGTGCGCGAGCGGGCCGCGCAGCGGCGCTGGTGAGCCGATCGCGACTGTCGCTACTCGGCCCGGTCCAACTGTGGGCCGCGGATCAGCTGATCGACCTCGGATCCCCCAAGCAGCGGACGGTGGTCGCCGCGCTCGCGGTCGACCTCGGCCGAGTGGTGAGTGTGGACACCCTGATCGACCGGGTCTGGGGCCCACAGCCGCCGGCCGACCCGCGCACCGCGCTCTACAGCTACCTGGCCCGGACCAGGCGGGCGCTGCGGGCAGCAGCCGGTGACGACCTCCCCCGGTTGTCCCGGCGGCCGGCCGGTTATCTGCTGGAGTTCGACCCGGACCGGGTCGACCTGCACCGGTTCACCCGGCTCACCAAACAGGCTCATGATCCACAATGTACGGACGGGGAGCGGTGCCGGCTGCTGCGGGAAGCGCTGGCGCTGTGGCACGGCGAGCCCCTCGCCGGGCTCACCGGGGACTGGGTGGAGCGGGTCCGGCGCGGCTGGTACCGGCGCCGGCTCGACGCGGTGGTCGACTGGGCTCGGGCGGAGGTTGCCGCCGGTGACCCGGCCGCCGTGATCGGCCCGGTGACCGAGCTGCTCGACCAGGATCCGCTGGTCGAGCCGCTGGTGGCGGTGCTGATGCGGGCGCTCGCCGCGACCGGCCGGGCCGCCGAAGCGATGCAGGCGTACGACCGGCTGCGCACCCGGCTCGCCGAGCAGCTCGGCACCGACCCGGGTGGCGAGGTCGCCTCGGCGCACCTGGCGATCCTGCGCGGCACCCCGCAACCGGCCCACCAGTGGGTGACCGGCCCACCCCGGCCGACCCCGGTCCCGGCGCAGCTGCCGGCGGCCGTACCCGGATTCGTTGGCCGGCAGCGGCAGCTGGCCGAGCTGGATGGGATGCTCGCCGAAGCGGAGGCGGCCGGGTCGATGCCGATCTGCGTCCTGTCCGGCACCGCCGGGGTCGGCAAGACCTCCCTCGCCGTCCAATGGGCGCACCGGGTCCGCGACCGGTTCCCGGACGGCCAGCTGTACGTGAACCTGCGCGGCTTCGATCCAACCGGGACGGTCACCAGCCCGACCGAGGCGATCCGCGGATTCCTGAACGCGTTCGGCGTACCGGCTGATGAGATTCCGGCCGAGCTGGCCGAGCAGTCCGCCCGGTTCCGCAGCCTGCTCGCCGGCCGGCGGGTGCTGGTGGTACTGGACAACGCCCGGGACGCCGAGCAGGTCCGGCCGCTGCTGCCCGGCTCCCCCGGGTGCCTGGCGCTGGTCACCAGCCGGGACCGGCTCACCAGCCTGGTCGCCACCGACGGCGCCCGGCCGGTCATCCTCGAGCTGCTCGCCCCGGCCGAGGCGCGGGAGCTGCTGGCCCGCCGGCTCGGCGCGGACCGGCTGGCCGCCGAGCCGGCCGCGGTGGCGACGGCGATCAACCGGTGCGCCCGGCTGCCGCTGGCGCTGGCGATCCTGGCCGCCCGGGCCGCCACCAACCCGAACCTCCCGCTCGGCCGGCTCGCCGGCGAACTCGACACCGCGCTCGACGCGCTGGCCGCCGGGGATCCCACCGCCGATGTCCGGGCGGTCTTCTCCTGGTCCTACCGCGCGCTCGACCCACCGGCCGCCCGGCTGTTCCGGCTGCTCGGACTCCACACTGGACCGGAGGTGTCGGTGCCGGCGGCGGCCAGCCTGGCCGGGCTGCCGGTGCCGGAGACCCGCCGGTTGCTCGCCGGGCTTACCCGCGCCCACCTGCTGACCGAGGAACCCGTCGACCGGTACGGCCGCCACGACCTGCTGCGGGCGTACGCCGTGGAACTCACCGACCAGGAAGACCCCGCCGCCGAGCGGCGGGCGGCGATCGGCCGGCTGCTCGACCATTACCTGCACACCGCGTACCGCGCCAGCACGCTGCTCAACCCCCACGGTGACCTCGCCGCCCCGCCGGCCCACCAGCCGGGTGCGGTGGTGGTGCCGCACGCCAGCGAGGACGAAGCCAAGGAGTGGTTCGCCGCCGAGCAGCCGGCCCTGATCGCCGCCACCGCGCTCGCCGGGCAGGCCGGATTCGACGACCATGCCTGGCGGCTGGCCCGGTGCCTGACCACGTTCCTGGATCGGCGCGGCGGCTGGGACGACCTGGCCGCCACCCACCAGGTTGGACTCGCGGCGGCCGAGCGGCTCGGCAACCGCGCCGCCCAGGCAGTGCTCCACCGTGGACTCGCCCGGGCGGATGCCCAACGGGGCCGGTACGGCGACGGGCTGGCCCGGCTCGCGCAAGCCGAACGGCTCTACCGCGAGCTGGGCGACCACCTCGGGCTCGCCCACACGCAGCTGAGCATGGCGGTCATCCACGACCGCCAGCGGCGGTTCGGCGAGGCACTGGCCGAGCTGGAAGCGGCGCTCGCCGGCTATCAGCGGGTCGGCGACCAGCCGGGCCAGGCCCGGGCGCTGAACAACCTGGGCTGGCTGCACGTCCGGCTCGGCGCCTACCAGCGGGCGCTCGACTACTGCCGGCAGGCGCTGGCGATCCACGAGCAGACCGGCGACCGGCACGGCGCGGCGGTCGCCCACGACAGCGCCGGCTACGCCCACTACCACCTGGGCGACCACCGGGCGGCGGTGGCCTGCTACCGGCGGGCGCTGGCGCTGTTCCGGCTCGCCGGCAACCGGGTCGAGGCGGCGGTGACCCTGGTCAACCTCGGCGACGCGCTGCTCGCCTGCGACGACCAGCCGGCGGCGGTAGCGGTCTGGCGGCAGGCCCTGGCGATCTTCGACGAGCTCGGGCACCCGTCCGCCGACGCGGTCGAGGCGAAGCTGCGCGCCCTCGGCCAGCCCGTGTAGCCACCCCGACACCGCGGCA
Source organism: Natronosporangium sp. (assembly GCA_036564175.1). GTDB lineage: Bacteria > Actinomycetota > Actinomycetes > Mycobacteriales > Micromonosporaceae > Natronosporangium. Next base: position 318,574 of record DATCKZ010000007.1, on the reverse strand, counting down.
GGTCGCCTCACACCCGACAGTCGGGGAGGCCGTGCTCGCGCGGCTCTGGCGGCTCCGGCTGCGGCGCCAGCATCACCACCGTGCCGTCCGGGTCGTCCGGGTCCCACGCCGTCAGGCTGTCCAGCGGCCGGTCGGTGACCACCAGCAGCCCGCCGGGCTCGACGCCGATCCGGGTCGGCCGGCCGATCGGCGGCGGCTCCTGGCAGCCGACCACGGTGCCGTCGGCGGGGTCGAGCTGGACCAGCGCCGGCCCGCCGCCGTTCCAGGCGTGGGAGGCCACCCACACCGCCCCGTCTCCGACCGCCACGTCGAAGAACTGTGCCTCCGACAGGTCGTGGGTCTCGCCGGTGATTTCCCAGACCTGCTTGCCGGTGTGCACGTCCACCCCGTGCAGTTGGCTGCCGCCGCCCCACACGTCGTACTCCGGCTCACCGCGGGTCGACCCGTCGACCGGCGCCAGCTGGCCGTCGCGCACCGTGTACCACTCCGGATCGCCGCGCCACGCCTCCGCCGGATAGTGCTCGATCACTTCGCAGCCGGGCGAGCCGGTGTGGCAGCCGAACACCTGCACCCCGCTCACGAAGCCACCCTCCAGCGCGGTCTCGTACTGGTCGGTCTCGGCGCCGGTGAGCGGGTCGAAGACCCGGAACCGCACCAGCCCACAGGTGGCGTCGACCACGATCGAGCCACCGACCGGCCACCAGCTCAGCGGGTCGGTGTCGTACGCGTCCTCGCAACCGGGCTGGTCGACCTGCCAGCGCTGCTCGCCGGTGCCGGCGTCGACCCCGATCAGCTGCTGGTCGACCTGGACCACCAGCACGTCGCCGCTGGCGGTCGGGACCGCCTTGACGACCTCCTGCGAGGTGACCTCCGCCGGGTCGAACGGGAACGAGAGCGGCACCTCGCCCGACAACACCGCCTCCGAGCGCCAGCGCACCTCGCCGATGAACGCGTCCAGCCCGACCAGCCGCGCGTCGCTCCACAATGCCGCGACCACCGGGTTACCTTCGGCCGGCCGCAGCAGCGCCAGCGCGTTGACCGAGCTGACCTCGCGCCGGTACGACCAGTGGGGCGGCGCGTCCGCGGCGGCGGTCAGCGGCTGGGCGATCAGCTCGTTGACCCGATCCCCGGGCTCCGACTGCCGGGCGACGATCCGGAGCCGGTCGTCCACCAGCAGCGGCCACGAGGGCAGCTCGACGGTGAAACCTGGCTCGGCCGGCGCGGCCGCCGGTGGCTCATCGGTCGCCGCCGTCCCGTCGTCCCGCCACTCGTCGGATTTCAGCAGCTGACAGCCGGTGGGCGCGAGCGCCAGCGGGAGCAGCACTACCGCGGTCGCGATCTGATCTTTCCGCACGGCCGAACATGGTGCCACAGCGACCGGCCGGCCCCCTTGCAGAATCCTTGCAAGGGAACCGGCCGGGCCAGATCGCCGTGGCTCAGATCAGACGACCTGACAACTCGCCGTCGGCATGTTGTTGTTGCCGTTGCGCCAAACCGTGATGCCGAAGTTGTTGCCGTTACCGTTCGGCGTCGCGGTCAGCGTCTGGCCGCTCCCAGTCACCGACGCGTTCCAGCTGTTCTGCAGGGTCTGGCTGCCGCTCAGGTTGATGGTCACCCGCCAGCTGTTCGTGCCGGCCACCGAGAAGTTCACGTTGAACCGGTCCGACCACGACTGGCCGGGGGTGACGCTCACCGAGCAGCCACTGCCGCCACCACCATCGCCTCCGCCGTCGTTGATCTGGCAGCTCGCGGTGGGCAGGTTGTTGTTGCCGTTGCGCCAGACCGTGATGCCGAAGTTGTTGCCGTTGCCGTTCGGGGTGGCGGTCAACGTCTGGCCGCTCCCACTGATCGAGGCGTTCCAGCTGTTCTGCAGGGTCTGGTTGCCGTTCAGGTTGATGGTCACCCGCCAGTTGTTGGTGCCGGTCACCGAGAAGTTCACGTTGAACCGGTCCGACCACGACTCGCCGGGGGTGACGCTCACCGAGCAGTCACCGCCGCCACCGGGTGGCGGGCTGGTCGGCGGGCTGCCGTTGTTGAGCGCCGCCAGCACCGCGTTGTACGCCTGCTTCTTGTTGCCGTTGCCGTCGAACAGCAGCGGCGTGCCACTGGCCCGCCAGGAGTCGCTGTCCCGGATCCCCCAGACGGTGATCCCGTTGCACCGCGGGACGGCGAGGCAGTCGTTCACCACCGCCGCGTAGGTGTTCGCCTGGGTCGCGCCGGAGCCCTCGATGTCGAGCTCGGTGATCTGGACGTCGACCCCGAGCGCCGCGAAGTTCTGCAGGGTGGTCCGGTAGTTGGACGGGTACGGCGAGCCGCTGTTGAAGTGCGACTGGAAACCGACGCAGTCGATCGGCACCCCGCGCTGCCGGAAGTCCCGGACCATGTTGTAGACCGCCTGGGTCTTCGCGGCGTTCCAGTTGTCGGTGTTGTAGTCGTTGTAGCAGAGCTTCACGTTCGGGTCCGCGGCGCGGGCGGCCCGGAACGCGGCCTCGATCCAGTCGTTGCCGGTGCGCTGCAGGTTGGAGTCCCGCCGGGCGCCGCTGTTGCCGTCCGCGAACGCCTCGTTCACCACGTCCCACGAGTCGATCTGGCCGCGGAAGTGCGTGACCACCTGGGTGACGTGGTTCAGCATCGCGTTGCGCAGCGCCTGGCCGGACATGTTCTGCATCCAGCCGGGCTGCTGCGAGTGCCAGGCCAGCGTGTGCCCGCGTACCCGCATGCCCCGGCTGCGCGCGTAGTTCACCATCATGTCCGCGGTGCCCCAGTTGAACTGGTTCTGCTGCGGCTCGAGCGCATCGATCTTCATCTCATTCTCGGCGGTCACGCTGTTGAACTCGGTGTTGAGGATCGATGTGTACACCGGGTCGTTCAGCTTGTTCGCCGCGATCGCCGCACCGAAGTAGCGGCCGTCGCGCTCGGCCGCCGAGGCGCCGAGGGTGGTGGCGGCACTGGCCGGGTTGGACAGCCCAACCAGCAGGCCGGCGGCGAGCATGCCAACCGCGCCGGCCGAGGTCACGATCCGCGCCGCGGCCCGCCATCGCCGCGGTCGCCGGGATTGAGGGTGATGAAGGTGGGGGTTCATGTGCACTCCTTCTGGAGCGAATCCCGGGGAACCGGGAGGTGTAGAAGTGTTTCGATTATATTGCTGACCTGAAACAAGTCAACTACTCTCCGAAAACTTTCGGTTGTGCCGAACCGGTTAAGTGCTGCTAGCGACTGGATTCCGAGTGACGTCGATCAACGCTCGCCATCAATGATCACTAGAGGCGATAGGCTGGGCCTGAAAGTTTCGGAACGGCGGCCGAGACCCGGTCCGAAACAGTCGGCGGCGGCCGGTCGTACTCCGGCCGGAGTAGCCGGCCGATCCCGCCGACGGATGGCCAGGCGCGCCGGACCTCGTACCGTATGACCATGGTGGTGAGCTGGCGGAAAGGGCGATCGCTGCCGCCGACGCTGGTCGATCTGCTGCTCGCGGTCGGGCTGGCGACGGTGGTGACGCTCGCCGCGCTCGCCTCGGACGAGCCCGGTGCCGACCCCCACCCGCTGGCCGCCTGGGCGCTCGGCGGCTCGCTGGGCGGGCTGGTGATGCTCCGGCGGCGCTGGCCGGTCGGCATACTGGTCGTCTCGATCGTGATCCTGTTCGGCTACCACGGCGCGAACTTCCCGGCGATCGGGCAGGGCTGGCCGCTGGCGGTCGCGCTCTACACCTGCGCCACCGCCGGCCGGCTGCGCGCCGCCGCGCTGCTGGCCAGCGGCTCGCTCGTGGTCGGGTCGGTGGCCTGGCTGCTGCTGGATGACGGTTCGCCGCTGTCGGTGGTGTCGCTCAGCGTGCGCGAGCTGGTGGTGATGGGCCTGGTGCTCGCGTTCGGAGACGCGATCCGCAGTCGGCGCGGCTGGGCGGCCGAGGCGCAGGAACGGGTACGGCGGGTGGAGCGTGACCGGGCCCGCGAGGCCACCCGCCGGATCGTGGAGGAACGGGTCCGGATCGCCCGGGAGCTGCACGACGTGACCGCGCATACGCTGGCGGTGGTCGGGGTCCAGCTCAACGTCGCCGCCGACACCCTGGCGGACTCGCCGGAGCAGGCCCGGTCCGCGCTGCGGGCGGCCCAGCAGGCCAACCGGGAAGCGGTGGCGGAGCTGAAGGCGGCGGTCGAGGTGCTGCGCCAAGAGCGGCACGAGACCCCACCCCGCGCCCCGGCCCCCAGCCTCGCCGAGGTGGACCGGCTGCTGGAGGCGGCCCGAGAGGCCGGGCTCAAAGTCGACTACCGGTGCCGCGGCGAGCTGCGCGAGCTGTCGGCGCCGGTCGGGCTCGCCGGCTACCGGATCATCCAGGAGTCGGTCACCAACGTGCTGCGCCACGCCGATGCCACCGCGATCGAGGTGGAGATCGGGTACGAGCCGGACGGCCTGTCGGTGCGGGTGGCCGACGACGGTCGCGGGGCGGCGGCACCGCAGGTGTCCGGGCATGGCTTGATCGGGATGCGGGAACGGGTCCGTAGCCTCGGCGGCACCTTCTCGGCCGGCTCCACCCCGGCCGGCGGGTTCGCCGTCTCAGCCTGGATCCCGGCCGACCGCCGGGCCACCGCGGGGGTCGCGTGACCGCCGGGCCGATCCGGGTGCTGCTCGCCGACGACCAGACGCTGGTCCGGGCGGGGTTCCGCAGCCTGCTCGAGCGGGCGCCCGACATCGAGGTGGTGGCGGAGGCCGCCGACGGCGCCGAGGCGGTCGAGCAGGTCCGCCGCCGGCGGGTCGACGTGGTCCTGATGGACATCCGGATGCCGAAGGTCGACGGGCTCGCGGCCACCCGGCGGATCGTCGGCGACCCGCGGCTGCGCGACGTCCGGGTGATCATCCTGACCACATTCGACATCGACGAGTACGTCTTCGAGGCGCTGCAGATCGGCGCTAGCGGGTTCCTCGCCAAGGACGTGGAGCCGGACGAGCTGCGCCGGGCGGTGCGGGTGGTCGCCGCCGGCGAGGCGCTGCTCTCGCCCGGCGTTACCCGCCGGGTGATCGCCGAGTTCGCGGCCCGCGGCGGCCGCCCGAACGACCACGCCGACCGGCTCGCGGTGCTCACCGACCGGGAACGGGAGGTGGTACGGCTGGTCGCGGCCGGGCTGGACAACGGCGAGATCGGCCAGCGGCTGCACATGAGCCCGTTCACGGCGAAGACCCACGTCAGCCGGGCGATCACCAAGCTCGGGCTGCGGGACCGGGTGCAGCTGGTCGTGCTCGCGTACGAGAGCGGGTTGGTCACCCCCGGCGAGTCGGCGGTACGACCGGCGGAGTAGCCCGGAGCCGGTGAGGTTACGCCCGCCGGGCCACCGGCCGGCACCCGCCGGACGACGCCGGTCGGCCCGGTCCGGCCGTACCGTCGCCGGCATGACTGCTACCAACGTTCCCGGCACGGCCGGTGTCACCGGTTCCGGCGCGGCCGATGCCACCGTTCCCGGCACGGCTGGTTCCAAGGTCCCCGGCGCGGCACCGCGACCGGTCCCGTTGGCTCTGATGCGGCTGGTGGTGACGGTGCACGCGCTGGCGGTGTTCGGCCAGCCGGTGCTGGCCGGCCTGTTCCTGGATGGTGCCGATCGGCTGGTCCAGGTCCACGGCGCCAACGCCATCCTGATCGGGCTGCTGGGGCTGGGCCAGATTCTGGCCGCGATCCTGCTGCGCTGGCCGGGCCGAGGGCCAGTGTGGCCGGTGGCGGTGAGCGTGCTGCTGTGGTTCTTCGAGGTGCTGCAGACCGGGTTCGGCTTTATCCGAGTGCTCAGCCTGCACGTACCGCTGGGGGTCGCGATCGTGGCGACCCTGCTGATGCTGCTGATCTGGGTTTGGCGACCGCGACTCGGCCGCTAGTCGGGCGGGTTCAGGTGGTGCTGAGATCCCAGTTGCGGCCGGTCCCGTCGTACTGGGAAACCGGAATCGGGTTGATGCCTGGCCGCATCCGAGCCTTGTAGAGCTTCCCGAACAGGTGGTCCACCTCATGCCCGACCAACCGAGCCACGCCGCGCTCAAATCTCGTGATCTGAGTGGTCCCTTCGAGATCCTGGTGCTCCACTTCGATCGCTGACGGCCGCGGGACCAGGCCTCGGACATCGAAGAAACTCAGGCAGCCTTCGTAGTGTTCGTGCTCGCCGGAACCCTCGTCGACGATGCGTGGGTTGAGCAGGGTGATGGACGCGCCGTCCGGGGTCCGGACAACGGCGGCGGCTCGGTCGATCCCGATCTGCGGGGCGGCCAGCCCCATTCCCTTCGCGAACGTGTGGACTGGCGAAACTCGTTCCACTGTCGAGGCAAGCTGGGCGATGACTCGGCGGGCTTCCTCCGCCTCATGCGGCAGGTCGAACCGCCGGCTCGCCTTCGTGAGGATCGGATCGCCTTCCTGAACAATGCCCAGTGACCGCATTTGCTGACTTGGGCTCAACGGCTCCATGTCGGTCGCCTCCAGCTGCGACGATCGCCGTCGTAGCCAGCATCATGCTGCGGCTGGCGCGGCTCCTGATCGAAGCGTCCTTGCTCAGGTGAGCGCGGCGGGACGGGGGTGGGCGGGCGCGACATCGACCGGGGTCCTCTCTGCTGGCCGCACTACGCAATCAGTACAGCACAGCTCATCGAGATCATCCGAGTACAAATGTCGCCGCACCACTGACCAGGCTTGCGACCGGAGGCCGACCGGCGCCGCGCGTCGCGCGGCCGGACCCGCACCCTCGAAGTCGGCCTGACCGGCGAACGCGCACCGAGCCTGCGCGACGGCAGCCCGCAGCCGCCCGGGCGGGGTCCGTCGACATCCAAGATCGTGACGACAGGTCGGCGGGCGCACCCGCTCCGACCTGCGGGGATGTGTTTGGCTCCCGCGATAGGACTCGAACCTATAACCTACCGGTTAACAGCCGGACGCTCTGCCGATTGAGCTACGCGGGATCGACCGGTGGTAAGGGTACCCGATACCCCCGGGTGTCTTGCCAGTGGGTTATCCGCCCAGTTTGAAGATCAAATCAGGGCGATTCGCCCGACGTGGGTGACCCGGGCATATATTCTGGCCCCTGGTCTCGGCCCTTCCGGGTTCGGGAGGGGCGGAACATGGGTATATCTGGCTGGACACGAAGCTAGCGGAAGGAGCCGTCATGCGCGGCAAGCTCTGGTTTCTCAGCGGAGTGGCGGTGGGGTTCGTCCTCGGTTCCCGGGCAGGCCGGGAGAAGTACGACCAGTTGGTCGCCGCCACCCGTCGGCTGATGGACCACCCCACCGTCCAGGAGGCCGCCGGCGTGGTCCAGGCGCAGGCGAACCGCCTCTACACCGAGGGCAAGACGGTGGTGAACGACAAGCTCAGCAACAGCAAGCTGGGTAGCCGGTTCAGCCACCGGTCGGACTCCGAGTCATCCACAACCAATGAGCTGGCGGAGCCGGCGAGTCAGCCCAGTTGACCGGTCGACGGATCGGAACACCGGTCAGCTCCAGCTAGTCGATCATGGAGTATTCGCGCGACCCGCCGTGCGACACGCGCGAATACTCCATGATCGACTCTCGAAAAGAGCACCGCTACTTGCACAGCAGCTGGGTCATCCGGCGGCTGGCGATGGTGAGCCCGCCGGCGATCAGCGCCAGCAGGTAGCCGACGTGCCACAGCGCTGACCAGCCGACCAGCCCGACGGTGATCGACCGGATCAGCTCGACACCGTGGTAGAGCGGGGTCACGTAGACCAGCCACTGCAGCGCGGCCGGGTAGGTGTCCACCGGCACGAACGTGCCGGAGAACAGGAACAGCGCGAACTGGATGATCCCCACATAGTCGAAGTCCTGCCAGCTGCGCATCACGGTGGCGATCGACATCCCGATCGCCCCGAACCCGAACCCGATCAGCAGCGCGGCCGGCAGCGCGGCGAGCGCCAGCAGCGGGGTGGTGAGGTCCATCGCCACCATGACCACCAGGAACGCGGCGGTGTACATGGCGCCGCGGGCCATCGCCCAGCCGAGCTCCCCGAACGCGATCTCCACCGGGGTGACCGGGGTGTTCAGCATCGAGTCGTAGAGCTTGGTGAACTTCATCTTGGCGAAGAAGTTCATCGTCGACTCGGCGATCGCGCCGTTCATGGCGGCGGTCGCCAGCAGCGCCGGGGCCAGGAAGGTCAGGTAGGACACGGTCCGGCCGTCGGCCAGTTCGATGTCCCCGACCAGCGCCCCGACCCCCCAGCCGATCGCGAGCAGGTAGAGCACCGGCTCGGCGAACCCGGAGACCACCAGCCACCAGTAGCTGCCGCTCGTGCGGAAGGCGATCACGTTGCGCTGGGTCACCGCCACCGCCCGGCGCGGCGACAGCTCGCTGCCGATCACCGCCCGCGTCAACACCGTCGTCACCATCGCCGTTACCTCGCCAACCGCTTCCGGAACCGGGCGGTCGCCAGCAGCAGCCCGGCGGCGATCCAGACCAGCAGGTAGCCCAGGTGGGCCGGCACCGACCAGCCGGGGTCGACCCCCACCGCCGCCGCCCGGCACAGCTCCACGCCATGCCACAGCGGCAGCGCGTACGCCAGCGGCTCCAGCGCCGCCGGCAGCTGCTCGACCGGGAAGAACACGCCGGAGAACAGCATCATCGGCAGCAGCGCGAACCGGAACATCACCGCCAGCAGATTGTCGCTGTCCACTGTGGCCGAGTAGGCGAACATCGGGGCGGCGACCGCGAGCCCGGTGAGGACCGCGTAGACCGGGGTCACCGCGACCCACCCCGAACCCACCGCGCCGAACGGGATCATCACCAGCACGAACGCCGCGGTCGCCAGCGCGATCCGGAACCCGATGTACGCCAGGTGGCCGGCGACGATGTCGCGGATCCGCAGCGGTGAAGCGGCCATCCCGTAGTAGGTCCGGTGCCACTTGAAGCCACCCATCACCGGGTAGCTCCCCTCCACCATCGCGATCTGTACGCCGGTGAACGCCAGCAGCCCGGACCCGACGAACTGCAGGTACGGCAGGTCCAGCCGGCCGCCCCGGTCGACGTACTCCCCCACGGCCACGCCCATACCGAGGAAGAACAGCACCGGCAACCCGAACGCGCTGAACACGCTGCCCCGCCAGACCCGCTTGTAGCTGGTCAGGTGGTATTCGAACGCCGCAACGGTCGGATGGGCCATCGCGCTAGTCCTCGATCAACCGACGGCCGGTCAGATGCAGGAACACGTCCTCCAGGCCGGCCCGCCGGACCAGCACCCCGGACGGCGAGAGGTTGCGCTGGTGGACCGCCCCGGCCGCGGCGTCGCCGTCGTCGGCGTAGAGCAGGATCCGGTCCGGCAGCACCTCGATCCGCTCGCCGATCCCGTCCAGCTTGCTCGCGTACGGCTCCAGCGCGTCGGTGCCGAACCGCAGCTCCACCACCTCCCTGGTGGCGTGCTGCTCGATCAGCGCCCGCGGCGAGCCCTCGGCGACGATCCGGCCGCCGTCCATCACCACCAGCCGGTCGCACAGCTGCTCCGCCTCGTCCATGTAGTGGGTGGTGAGCACCAGCGTGACCCCGCGCTGCTTGAGCCGGAACAGCCGCTCCCAGACCAGATGCCGGGCCTGCGGGTCCAGGCCGGTGGTCGGCTCGTCGAGCAGCACGATGTCGGGCTCGTTCACCAGCGCCCGGGCGATCGTGAGCCGGCGCTTCATCCCGCCGGACAGCGGCTCCACCTTGCTGCCGGCCCGCTCCGCCAGCTGCACGAACTCGAGCAGCTCGTCGGCCCGGCGGCGGGCCACCGCCCGGGAGATCCCGAAGTAGCGGGCGTAGGTGACCAGGTTCTCCTTGGTGGTCAGCTCCGGGTCGAGGTTGTCCTCCTGCGGGCAGACCCCCAGCCGGGCCCGGATCGCCGGCCCGTCCCGGCGCGGATCCATCCCGAGGATGGTCAGCTCGCCGTCGGTCGGCGGCGAGACGCAGCCGACCATCCGCATCGTCGAGCTCTTGCCGGCCCCGTTCGGCCCGAGGAAGCCGAACGCTTCGCCGCGCCAGACGTCGACGTCGATGCCGTCGACCGCCGTGAACCCGCCGAACCGCTTGACCAGCCCCCGAGCCCGGATCAACGCATCCGCCATGGATTCCACCTGCAACTTTCGCGCGCAACTCAGGTCAAGCCGATCTCGACCGTATCCCGAAGGCCGGACGGTTCAGCTAGTGAATTTCGCTGCTGGCGACCAGCTGGTCGGTGGCGTCGACCACCCCCGGGCCGTGCGGGTCGGTGCCCTGGTCGTAGCGGACCGCCCAGCTCACGCCGTCGACACCGGGAACCCGCCGGGCGACCACCCGGACCCCGCCGCCGGGCACCAAGTGGTGTGATGAGAATGACACCGACCGGGTGACCCGGGTCCGGACCACCGGCGGCACGTCACCCGGGTCCGGCAGCGCCACCGTGATCGGCGGCTGGTCGGCCATCACCACGTAGCCGGCCCGCTCCTCCACCACCGCGCCGGGCACGACGATCAGCTCGCGGCCGGTCCAGCTGGCCTTGTGGATCTCGTGCCAGCCGAGCCGGCCGTCCCGGCCGGGTAGGTGCAGGCCGAGGTTGGTGGCGACCACCACCGCGTCCGGCGCGGTGTGGGCCCAGGCGAGCACCCGCTCGTCCCGGTCGAGCGCCGGCCGCAGCTCGGCCGGCAGCCGGCGGCGCCGCCCGAACATCTCAGAGCCCTCCGGCGGCACGCTCGCGCAGCGCCCGGGCGTGCTGCTCCAGCGAGAACAGCGACGCGGCGAGCGCGAGGTACTCCTGTTTGTCGGTGACCGGGTTGACCCGCTGCACCTTCGACTTCAGCTCCGCCACCTGTGCGTCGACCATCACCAGCTCCAGCTTGGCGAGGGTGACCCCGACGTAGTGCGGGTCCGGCTCGCCGTCCAGCCGCAGCGGCTCCACCGCCAGCTCGCTCACCAGCGCGCTGGCGGCGAGGTCGGGGCAGGCGTCCCGGATCCGCTGCACCCACACCGGCCCGGAGGTCGCCGACGCGCAGCCACCGGCCTCGGCGATCGCGGTACGGATCGCCGCGTGCAGCGGGTGATGGTAGGCCGCCACGCCGAGCGCGTCGAACACCGGCCCGGCCAGCACCGGCTCCTGGATCGCGAGCTTCAGCGCCTCCCGCTCCACCACCGTGGCCGGGTTGACCACCGGGGCCCGCCGGCGCGGCGCCGGCACCGCGGCCGGGTCCTCGCCACTGCTCGCCGCGGCCACCGCCCGCATCACCTGCTCCACCGGCATCCCCAGGTCGCCGGCGAGCTTGCGGGCGAACTCCGGCCGCTTCTCCCGGTCCTTCAGCTTCGCCACCAGTGGCGCCGCCCGCCGCATCGCCTCCACTCGACCGTCCACCGTGTCCAGGTCGTACTGGGAGAGCACCTGCCGCAGCGCGAAGTCCACCAGTGGCTCGCGCCGGGCCACCAGATCCCGTACCGCGACATCCCCTTTGGACAGCCGGAGGTCGCACGGGTCCAGGTTGTCCGGGCTGACCGCGATGAAGGTACGCCCGACGAACCGCTGGTCGGAGTCGAAGGCGCGGAGCGCCGCCTGCTGGCCGGCCTGGTCGCCGTCGAACGTAAAGATGATCTCCCCGGCGAAGGTGTCGGTGTCCATCAACAGCCGGCGCAGCACCCCGACGTGGTCGTTGCCGAACGCGGTGCCGCAGGTGGCCACGGCGGTCGCCACCCCGGCCAGGTGGCAGGCCATCACGTCGGTGTACCCCTCGACGATCACCGCCTTGCGCTGCTTGGCGATCTCCCGCTTCGCCAGGTCGATCCCGTACAGCACATGGGATTTCTTGTAGATCGGGGTCTCCGGCGTGTTCAGATACTTTGGACCATCGTCGTCCTCGCGGAGCCGGCGGGCGCCGAACCCGATCACGTCGCCGGAGATGTCGCGGATCGGCCACAGTAGCCGACCCCGGAACCGGTCGATCAGCGACCCGGACCGCGCCCGCCGGGACAGCCCGCCGGTGACCAGCTCCTCGTCGGTGAATCCCCGCTGCCGCAGGTGCTTGGTGAGCGTGTCCCAGGCCTCCGGGGCGTAGCCGCAGCCATACCGCTGCGCGGCTTCCCGGTCGAACCCGCGCTGGGCGAGGAACTCCCGGGCGGCCCGGGCCGGCGGGGTGAGCAGCTGCTCGGCGTAGAACTCGGCGGCCGCGGCGTGCGCGGCGACCAGCCGCTGCCGCTGCCCCTGCCGGGCCCGGTTCACCGCCGGCCCGGCCTCGACGTAGCGCAGCTGGATCCCGGCCCGATTGGCGAGGTGCTCGACCGCCTCGACGAACGTGAGGTGGTCAGCGTCCATCACATACGTGATCGCGTCGCCGCCTTTCCCGCAGCCGTGACAGAACCACAGGTTCTTGTCGGCGCGGACGGTGAACGACGGGGTCTTCTCGTCGTGGAACGGGCACAGGCCCTTGAGCGTCTGCGCGCCACCGGGCCGCAGGGTCACCCGTTCGGACACGATCTCCACGATCGAGGTGCGCTCGCGCACCAGCGCGATGTCCTCATCCCGGATGCGCCCGGCCAACTCTCACCACCCAGCGGATGCGACGGCTGCTACGACCACACGGTACCCGGCCGCTAGGCCGAGGAGCGCTGCTGGTCGAACGCGGCGTCGAACGCGGCCGCGGGCGGGTCGAACGCGAGCCGCCGTACGAACCGCACCGCTTCGGCGGCGCCGGCCAGCCGATCCATGCCGGCGTCCTCCCACTCGATCGAGATCGGCCCGTCGTACCCGATCGCGTTGAGCGCCCGGAAGCACTCCTCCCACGGCACGTCGCCGTGGCCGGTGGAGACGAAGTCCCAGCCCCGGCGCGGGTCGCCCCACGGCAGGTGCGAGGAGAGCTGGCCGCGCCGGCCGTCGCCGACCCGCAGCTTGGTGTCCTTGCAATCCACGTGGTAGATCCGGTCGGCGAAGTCGAGGATGAAGCCGGCCGGGTCGATCCCCTGCCACAGCATGTGCGACGGGTCCCAGTTGAGCCCGAACGCGCGCCGGTTGCCGATCGCGTCCAGCGTTCGCCGGGTGGTCCAGTAGTCGTACGCGATCTCGGTCGGGTGGACCTCGTGGGCGAACCTGACCCCGACCTCGTCGAAGACGTCCAGGATCGGGTGCCAGCGGCGGGCGAAGTCCTCGTACCCGGCCTCGATCATGGATTCCGGGACCGGCGGGAACATCGCCAGCAGGTACCAGATCGAGGAGCCGGTGAACCCGACCACCGTGTCCACACCCAGCTTCGCCGCCGCCCGGGCGGTGTCGGCCATTTCCGCCGCCGCCCGCTGCCGGATCCCTTCCGGTTCCCCGTCCCCCCAGATCCGGTCCGGCAGGATCGCCCGGTGCCGCTGGTCGATCGGGTGGTCGCAGACCGCCTGGCCGACCAGGTGGTTGGAGATGGCGAACACCCGCAGCCCGTGCTCGTCAAGAATGTCCCGTTTGCGCTGCACGTACGAGTCGTCGGCGAGCGCCTTGTCGACCTCGAAATGATCGCCCCAGCAGGCGATCTCCAGCCCGTCGTACCCCCAGCCGGCGGCGAGCCGGCACACCTCCTCGAACGGCAGGTCGGCCCACTGCCCGGTGAACAGCGTGATCGGTCGTGCCATGCCCTGACTCTGCCACACCCGGTCCGCGTTCGGCCTGCTCAAGCTAGGCTCACGCCATGACCAACTCGCACAACATCACCATGCTGGGCGCCGGGCTGATCGGTGGCTTCTACGCTTCCGCGCTGCACTACCAGCGCGGCCGGGATCGGATCGGCATGCTCTACTCACGCAGCGAGGAACGGGCCGCCAAGCTCGCCGCCGAGCACGGCATCCCGCGCGTGAGCACGGATCTGGCCGAGGCGGTACGGGATCCGGAGACCGACGTGGTGGTGGTGGCGCTCCCGAACCATCTGCACGAGGAGGCGATCCGGCTCGCGGCCGAGGCCGGCAAGGCGGTGCTGTGCACCAAGCCGCTGGCCCGCACCGCCGAGGAGGCCAAGCGGATCCTGGAGACGGTCGAGCGGGCGGGCGTGTTCGCCGGCTACCTGGAGGATCTCTGCTACACACCGAAGACCCTGAAGGCGATCGCGAGCGTGCAGGCCGGGACGATCGGTGACGTGACCTGGGTGCGGTCGCGGGAGGCGCATCCCGGCCCGCACTCGGCGTGGTTCTGGGACGGACGGCTCACCGGTGGCGGCGCGATCGTCGACCTCGGCTGCCACTGCATCGAGATCATCCGCAGCTTCGTCGGCAAGGGCAACCGGCCGGTCGAGGTGAGCTGCTGGACCGACACGTTCGTGCACCCGATCGCGGAGGAGGACAACGCGATCGCGCTGATCCGGTTCGAGTCCGGCGCGGTCGGGCAGTTCGAGGTCAGCTGGACCTTCCGCGGCGGGATGGACCTGCGGGACGAGGTGGCCGGCACCGGCGGCACGATCTGGCTCGACCACTGCCTGCGGACCGGGTTCGAGATGTTCGCCACCGGCGGGTCCGGCTATGTGGCGGAGAAGGCGGAGAGCGACCAGGGCTGGCTGTTCCCGGTCGGTGACGAGGTGGCCGAGTTCGGCTACGTGGACATGTTCACCGACATGTTCAACGCGCTGGACGAGGGCCGGCAGCCGACCGAGACGTTCTACGACGGGTACGTGGTGAACGCGGTGATCGACGCCTGCTACCGGTCGGCCGCGTCCCGGCGGTGGGAGCCGGTGCAGCTGGACTGGCGCGGCGGCGAGACGCCGCGGCTGCGCGGGCCCGAGCCGGAGCAGTACGAGGGGCTGACGGTCATCAAGTCCGAGGTGCTCCCGGACGGCCGCCGGAACATGATCCTGAAGAACGAACAGACCGGCGAGTTCATCGACCGCACGGTCGACGCCTGACCCCGGCCGGCGGGTAGGTCAGGAACCGCGCCGGCGGGCGGGTTCGGCGCCCGAACGCCGAACCCGCCCGCTGGTTGGTCATCAGGCGGCGCGGGGTTGCCAGGTGCCGCGGGCGACCTGCGGGACGAACTCGGCCAGCGACGGCTCCGGCAGCTTGACCGTCTCGCCGGTCTCCGCCGACAGGTAGGCGGCCATCAGCAGCTCCGCCACCACCACCCCGTCCTCGCAGGTCTCCACCGGCGACTCGCCGCGCCGGAACGCCCGGACCATGTGCCGGTCCTCGTCGACGTAGCCGTAGGTGAAGCCCTCGTCGGCGAGCACCGGCATCATGCCCTGCTCGGCGTTCTGCTTCTCGATCAGGTCCTCCCCCACCTCGCCGCTGAGGTTGCGGGAGATGAACACCTTCGCGTCGGTCTGCAGCGTGTCCACCGACATCGAGTACTCCGGGCCGAGCAGCTCGAAGTGCAGCCGCAGGCCGGCCCCGACGAAGCTCCAGGAGGTGGTCGCCTCGGCCACCACCTCGTCGCCGTCGGCGGTCTCGAAGGTCACCACCGCGTGCGCGTAGTCCTCCGCCGGCCGCCGCCGGTAGTCCACCTCGCCCGGATAGCGCTCCGCCAGCTCGTCGGCGTACCGCGGCCTGGTCCACTTCAGACTCGCGATGGTGGCGCTCACCCGCTTCGGGGTCAGCACCGCCTTGTCCGCCCCGGGTGGGGTGAGCAGGTGCCGGCCGGCCTCGATCGAGTGGCACATCATGTCGTTGAGCACCCCGCCGCCTTGCCGCTGGCCGTCCCAGAACCAGCTCCGGTGCGGTCCACTGTGCTCCTCGGCGCAGCGGGCGAGGTACGGCGGGCCGGCCAGCGCCGCCCCGCGGGCCCAGACGATGTCCCGGGCCCGGTTCAGCGACGGCGCGAACACCTGGTTCTCCAGGTAGCCGTGCTTGATCCCGGCCTGGTCGAGGGCCGCCAGCACTTGCCTGGCCTCGGCCAGGTTGCGGGCGAGCGGCTTTTCGATCGCGACCCCCTTCAGCGACGCCCGGCCCGAGCTCACCTCCTCGCAGATCGTCTCGATCTGCTGCACCCGGACCTCGTTGGGCGTGGTGATCCACAGTGCCTCGACCGCCGGGTCGCGCACCAGCTCCCGCAGGTCGTCGTAGGTCCGCGGCTCGCCGACCTCGAGCCGCTGGCAGGTCTGCGCCAGCTCCGAAGCGGTCTCCTGGTTACGGCTGTAGATGCCGGTGATGTCCGCGTCGCGGATGGCTGGCCACCCCCGCACGTGGAAGTCGGCCACGAACCCGCTGCCGACGAACCCGACCCCGAGCGGTTTCCCCGTCACTTCATCCTCCTCGCTAACCCGTCCGGCGCTGGACCACGGCGTACGCCCACGCCAGCGCCAGCACGATCACGCCGAACACGACCTGTTCCACGGCCTGGCCGGTGTCCAGGTAGGTCAGCATCGTGTTGAGCACCCCCAGGACCAGCGCCCCGAGGATCGTGCCCGTGTATGACCCGACTCCGCCGAACAGCGACGTGCCGCCAATCACCGCCGCCGCGATCGACGGCAGCAGGAACTCCTCCAGCAGTCGCAGGTCGACCGAGCCGACCCGGCCGGCGACCAGCAGCCCGGCGACCGCGGCCAGGAAGCCGCTGATCGTGTAGACGGCGAGCAGCACCTGCCACTCCCGGACCCCGGCGAGCCGGGCGGC
Source organism: Natronosporangium sp. (assembly GCA_036564175.1). Taxonomy (GTDB): domain Bacteria; phylum Actinomycetota; class Actinomycetes; order Mycobacteriales; family Micromonosporaceae; genus Natronosporangium. The sequence continues at coordinate 302,052 of DATCKZ010000007.1, read as the reverse complement.
GACCGGGTTGTCGCCGATCGCGTACACCATCCGGCCGAGCCCGGTCCGCCGCAGCCCGAGGATCACCAGCACCGCCACCGCCGCCCAGACCAGCGCGTTCCACGGGATGAGGTTGCCGGCGAACGACCCGCCGCCGATCGTCCGGATCTCGCTCGGGATCGCGGTGGCGCCGCGGAACCGGGTCGGTGCCCACTGGGTGAGCAGGCCGAGCAGGATCGCCGACATCGCCAGCGTCACGATCAGCGGGTGGACCCGGAACACCCCCACCACCAACCCGTTGACCGCCCCGATCAACGCGCCGACCAGCAGCGCCCAGCCGACCGCCAGGCCGATCCCGTTCGCCGCCTGGCTGGCGACCAGGTAGGCGGCGAGCGTGCCGACCATCGCCACGGAGATGTCGATCCCTCGGGTCAGCATCAGGATCGTCTGGGCGGCGGCGATGATCCCGACCGGGGCCGCGAACAGCAGCGTGTTGCGGATGCCGCGGACGCTGAAAAAGCCGGGCTCGATCACGCCGGTCGCCACCACCAGCAGCACCAGCACCACCGCAAGGACGGCCAGCGGCCGGTCGGCCAGCTGCCGGGTCCAATGTGGTCGAGCGGTCGCTACCTCGTTCACTGTTTCCTCCGACGCCACCACTGGAGCAGTCCGGCCACCACCATCACCGCGACGATGACCACACCCCGGACCACCTGGCCGGTGTTCGGGTCCACCCCCATCGCGGTCAGGATCGGGCTGAGCGTGAAGAACACGATCCCGGCGCCGGCGGCGCCGACCACCGACCCCATCCCGCCGCCGAGGATGATCCCGCCGAGCACCACCGCGGCGACGCTGTTCAGGGTGCCGTTCACCGCGTTGTCGAACCGCGGGTCACCGGAGTTGGCGATGGCGGTCAACGCCACCCCGGCCAGGCCCGCGAATCCGCCGCCGACCGCGTAGGAGGTGATCTTCGTACGCCGGATGTTCACACCGGACAGATGCGCGGCGTTCTCGTCACTGCCCAGCGCGTAGATCGCCAGGCCCGACCGGGTCCGGCCGAGCCAGATCGCGAGCAACGCGGTCGGGATCGCGATCATCGCGATCGACGGCCAGTAGTTCGTGCCGACCCCGGTTTCGGCCCCGGTGAACACATACCGCAGCCCGCCGTTGGTGCCGCCACCCGGCGTGGGCAGCACGATCAGCGCGATCCCGGTGAAGATGAACAGGGTCGCCAGGGTCACCACGATGTCCGGGATGCCGGACACCGCGATCACGTAGCCGACGAAGCCGTTCAGCGCCGCCGCGCCGAGCACCACGCCGATCGCGATCAGCGTCACCATCCACAGTGGCTGGCCTTCCATCAGGTTGGCCGAGACCGCGTTGGCGAGCACCATCAACGCGCCGGCGCCGAGGTCGACCCCGCCGGCGATCACGATCACGCCTTGCGCCAGCGCCAGGTAGACCGCCGGCAGGCTGTTCTTCGCGATCGAGGTGACCTGGAAATCCGTGAACTGCGGGATCAGCGTCGAGTACCAGAGGATCATGGCGCCCAGCAGCAGCCACACCGCGATCGGCCAGGCGTACCTGCGGACCACCTGCAGGGTCGGGTCAAGCCGGCGCGGCGCGGTCGGCTGGGTGGCGACGCCGCTGGCGGTGGACTCGGGCAGGCCGCCGCCGGCGCCGGCGGACGGATCGGTGGTCATGTCGAGGCCTCCTGCAGGCCGTGCGCGGCGTTCAGCAGGGTCGGCTCGTCGGCGGAGGCCGCCGGCAGCTCGTGCACGATCGCACCGCCGTACATCACCAGCACCCGGTCGCACACCAGCGGCACCTCGGCGAGCTCGCTGGTGTAGTAGAGCACCGCCGCGCCGTCCGCGGCGAGCTCGCGCAACAGCCCGTAGATCTGTTCCTTGGTACGGATGTCGATGCCGCGGGTCGGGTCGAAGCACAGTAGGGTCCGGAAGCCGGCGGTCAGCCACCGGCCGATCGCCACCTTCTGCTGGTTGCCGCCGGAGAGCCGGCGCACCTGCCGGGCGGCCCGGGTGTCGATGTCCAGCCGCCGCACCGTCTCGGTCACCCGGCTGGCCTCGTCGGGAGCCAGCCGGAACCAGCGGGAGACCCGGTTGTAGAGCGCCGAGGCGAGGTTGACCCGCAGCGACTGCTGCGGCAGCAGCGCCATCAGCCGGTCCGCCGGCACCAGCACCACGCCGCGCCGGACCATGTCGTACGGAGAACGTGGCCGGACCGGTTCGCCGGCGACCAGGATCTCGCCACTGTCGGCGGGCCGGTCGCCGGCGAGCACGTCGAACAACCGGTCCTGCCCCTGCCCTTCCAGCGCCACCAGACCGACGATCTCGCCGGCGTGCAGCCGCAGCGTGACCCCGTTGAGCCGGCCGCGCACCCGCAGCTCGCGCGCTTCCAGCGCGATCGGGGCGTCCGGGGTCGCGACCCGGGCCGCCGCTGGGTTCGCCGGAGCGGCCTCGGCTTCGGCTTCCGCCTCGGTCGCCGCTCGGGCCACCGTCTCGCCCAGCATCGGCTCGACCAGCGCCGACTCGTCCCCTTCGGACGGTTTCAACCGGGCCACCGTGCGACCGTCCCGTAGCACGGTGGCGCGATCGCACATCCGCAGCACTTCCCGCAACCGGTGGGTGATGAACAGCACCGCCCCGCCCGCGTCCCGGTGCCGGGTCATCGCCTCGAAGACCAGCTCCGCCTGGTCCCCGGGGAGTGCGGCGGTGATCTCGTCGAGCACCAGCAGCCGCGGCTCATGCGCCAGCGCCCGGGCCAGATCGAGCAGCCGCAGCAACGGCAGCGGCAGCTCCTTCACCAGCGCACCCAGGTCCAGCTCGGCCAGCCCGAGCTGCGGCAGCCAACTGCTGAACCGGCGCCGGTCGATGCCGGCCAGCCGCAGGTTCTCGGCGACCGTCAGGTCCGGGATGAAGGTCGGGTCCTGGAAGACCGTCGCCACCCCGGCCCGGAACGCGTCGCTCGGCCGGCGCGGCCGCAGCGGCCGGCCGTCGACCAGGAGTTCGCCTTCGTCGGCGGGGAGCACCCCGGCCATGATCTTGACCAGGGTGCTCTTCCCCGCCCCGTTGGCGCCCAGCAAGGCGTGGATCTCGCCGGGAGCGACGGTCAGCTCCGCACTGCGCAGTGCGACCACGCTGCCGTACCGCTTGGCGACCCCACGCACCTCCAGGACTGGTTCGGTCATCGCCCCTACTCGCCCGGGCCCTTGCAGTCCAGGACGTCCTGCACGGTGTAGGTCGTGTAGGGGTCGATGATGATCGTCGACGACTCGCCCTCGGCCAGCTCCGGCTGGTAGAGCTCCTCCAGCGCGGCCAGGTCGTTGACGTTGTCGTGCAGCTGCGGCGTGAGCAGCGTGTTCTGCTCGTGCTCCTGGGTGCCGGTGAGCAGGTCGACCGCGATCGCGGTGGCCACCCCGCCGACCGGCGGCGGGTTGCTGACGATCGCGCCGACCAGGCCCTCGTCCTTCAGGTCGATCAGCTGCTTGATGAACCCGTTGTTGTCGGCGCCGACGATCGGCACGTAGTCGTGCCCGGCGGCCTCGAACTGCTCGACCACCGAGTAGTCGATGCCGGAGGTCCAGATGCCGTCGATCTGCTGGGTCGAGAGCACCTGCAGCGCCTGCTGGGCACCGGTGGACGGGTCCCAGCCGGTGAACACCTCCTCAGCGATCGTGATGTCCGGGTAGTCGGCGAGCGCCCGCCGGAACCCTTCGTCCCGGTCGGTGTCGGCCGGGGTGCCTTCCAGGCCGCGCATGTAGAGCACGTTGCCGGAGCCGCCCATCTGCTCGAACAGCCAGCGCGCCCCGATCTCCCCGTACGCCACCTGGTCGTTGGTCACGTTGTAGGCGGCCGGCGCGGTGACCGCCTGGTCGACCGAGATGACGATGATGCCCTGCGCGTCGGCGGCGGCGATCACGTCGTCGAGCGCGGCCCGGTCGGCTGGGTTCACAATGATCGCGTCGACGCCCTGCCCGATCAGGCCCTCGATGTCCGAGATCTGACCGCTCGCGTCGGTGTCCCGGTTGGCGAGGACCACCTCGTCAACCACCCCGCTGGCGCGCGCCTGCGCCTTGATCGCGCAGACCATCTGCTCCCGCCACTGGTTGCCGACCAGCGTGTTGCTCACCCCGATGGTGAAGGTCTCCTCGCCGCCGTCACCGCCATCGCCGCCGCCGTCGTCGTCGGACCCGCAGGCGGCGACCGACAGCGTCAGCACGGTTGCGGTCGCGGCAGCGAGCCAGATCCGTAGGTTAGCCATCTCGTGCTCCTTCGTTGTCAAACCCATGTGTCAGGTCAAATCGCGCGTTCGAGCGCGAGGTCGCTGGCGAGCACGGCCGCGCCGGTGACCCCGGCCCGCGCGCCGAGCTCGGTCAGGACGACCGGCAGGTTGCCGGTGGCGAGTGGCAGCGACCGGCGGTAGACCACGCTGCGGATCTCCGCCAGCAACAGGTGTCCAAGCTGGGCGAGCCCACCCCCAATAACGATCATGGAGGGATTCGCGAAACTTACCAGCCCGGCCAGCACCGTGCCCACCGCGCGGCCACCGTCCCGGATCAGCCGGATGCAGGTGATGTCGCCCTCGGCCGCCCCCTCGCCGACCTCGCGGGCGCCGATCGGCACCCCCCGCGCCAGCCGCTCGGCCAGCGCCGGCGACTCACCCGACCGGGCCGCCGCCAGCGCGTCCCGGGCCAGCGCGGCGCCCCCGAACACCGCCTCCAGGCAGCCGGCGTTGCCGCACGCGCAGACCGGCCCGTGCGCGTCCACTTGGATGTGTCCGATGTCGCCGGCGCAGCCATCGGTGCCCCGGTACACCCCGCCGGAAAGGTAGATCCCGCAACCGATCCCGGTCCCGATCTTCACGAACAGGAAGTCGTCCACCGCCGAGGCGACCCCGTTGTGGCGCTCCCCGACCGCCATGATGTTCACGTCGTTGTCGACCACCACCGGGCAGCCGTGCTCGCGGGCGAGCAGCTCCCGGACCGGGAACCGGTCCCACCCCGGCATGATCGGCGGCGAGACCGGCACCCCGTCCCGGAAGCTGACCGGGCCGGGCACCCCGATCCCGATCGCCGACAGCCGCTCGTACGCCCCCTCGGCGCGCGCCTTGGCGAGCAGCTCGGAGACCCGCTGCAGGATCGGCTTGGGACCGGTCCGGATGTCCGCCGGCTCAGAGAACGCCGCCACCGGCTCCAGCTTGCCGTTGGTCACCTCGATGTCGATCGAGGTGGCGCCCAGGTCGACCGCGGCGAACCGCAGGCCCGGGGCGAGCGCCACCAGCGTGGAGCGGCGGCCACCGCGGGAGGCCGCCGGCCCGGCCTCGGTCACGTAGCCGGCGGCCACCAGCCGCTCCAGCTCGGCGACCAACCGTGGCCGGGGAACCCCGAGCTCGCCGGCGAGCTCCGCCCGTGACACCGCGCCGTGGTCGCGGAGCAGCCGGAGCAGCCGCAGGTGAAGCGCCTCCATTCCCCGCCGAGTCGCCTCCATGCGTGCTCCCATCGAGATCACGGCTCGTACCGCAGACCCTAAGGTCCTTCCGCTGGCAGTGTCCACGTCTTTTGCTCTCAGTTCCATAACTTTCTGCCACACGAGCAAAAGCGGCACCAGCGCTGGTGCCGGTAACTGTTGCGTTGACCGAAAGCCGGCGATCCCGCCGCCGGGGGCGATCCGCCGGTACGGTGCCTGGCATGGCCGGGTTCCTGGTGATCGGCGAAGCGCTGGTCGACTTGCTCAGCGAGGCTGGCAGCTGGCGGTTCGAGGCGGCGCCGGGCGGCAGCCCGCTCAACGTCGCGGTCGGGCTCGCTGCCGCCGGCCACCGGGTCCGGCTCGCCTGCGAGCTCGGCGATGACCTGTTCGGCGAGCTGATCCGCGGCCACCTCGACCGGTACGGCGTGGACCCGGCCGACCTGCTGACCACCGACGCCCCGACCAACCTCGCGTTCGCCCGGCTGGACGCGGCCGGGGTCGCCAGCTACGACTTCCGGCTCGGCTGGCGCTGGGGCGGCCGGCCGGACCTGACCGGCGTGCGCTGCCTGCACATCGGATCGCTCGGGGCGGTGCTGGCGCCGGGCGATGCGGCGGTACGCAGGGTGGTGGCCGACGCCCATCGCCGGGGTGTCCCGGTCAGCTACGACCCGAACGTCCGGCCGGCGCTGATCGGCGATGGCGCCCGGCCGGCGATCGAGGCGCTGGTCGCCGCCGCCGACCTGGTCAAGCTCAGCGCCGACGACCTGGCCTGGCTCCGACCGGGCGAGCCGATCGCCGAGGTGGCCGCCGGCTGGCTGCGGCGCGGCCGGCCGCGGCTGGTGGTGGTCACCCGCGGCGCCGCCGGCGCGGTCGGGTTCACCCGCACCGGCCGGTACGAGTGCCCGGCCCCGCCGGTCGAAGTGGTGGACACGGTCGGCGCCGGTGACGCGTTCACCGCCGGGCTGCTGTCCAGTCTGGACCGGGCCGGTGGGCTGGCGCCCGTGCTCGCCGAGCCGGATCCGGCGGCGATCGAAGCCGCGATCCAGGAGGCGGTGGCGGTCGCCGCCGCCACCTGCCGGCACCGGGGCGCCGCGCCGCCCGCACCCGAGGTCGTCGACCGGCTGCGGGCGGCGATCAGCGGACGGTTCGAGCTGTTCGAGTGACCATTCGAGCTATTCGAGCAGGCTCGGCAGCGGCACCGACGGGTCGGTGAGCCGGCCGGTGTCGACCGGCTTGCCAGCCCGGATCAGCTGCTGGATCTGGTCGGCGACATCCCAGATGTTGACGTTCATCCCGGCCCGCACCCGGCCGTCCTGCAACCAGAACGCCATATACTCCGGCACCTTGCCGGCCACGAGCGACGGATCGCCGCGGAACACCACCTGGTCGTACTCGCCCGGCGCGACCCAGCCGGAGAACTCCATGCCGAGGTCGTACTGGTCGGTGAAGAAGAACGGCATCAGGTCGTAGGTCACCGGCTGGCCCAACATGGATTTCGCCGCCAGCGGGCCGCTGTCGTGCGCGTTCGCCCAGTGCTCCACCCGCAGCGGCCGGCCGGCCACCGGGTTCGGCACCTGCGCCACGTCACCGCAGGCGTAGATGTCCGGATCGGAGGTACGCAGGGCCGGGTCGGTCACGATCCCGTTGTCCACAGTCAGTCCGGCGACCACCGCCAGCTCGGTGGCCGGAGTGATCCCGATCGCCACCAGCGCCAGGTCGGCGGGCAGCTCGGTCCCGTCTGACAGAACCACCGTGGACAGCGTATCGCCGTCGCCGCGGAACTCCTGGACGCCGGTCCCGAACTTGAACTCGACCCCGTGCGCGACGTGCAGGTCCCGGTAGAGCGTAGCGACCTCGTCGCCGAGCACCTTCCGCAGCGGCAGCTGGTCCATCTCGACCACGGTCACCTCGGCCCCGTAGCCGCGGGCCGCCGCCGCCACCTCCAGGCCGATCCAGCCGGCGCCGATCACCACCACCCGGCCGCCGTTGCGCAACCGCGCCCGCAGCATGTCGGACTCGTCGAGGGTCCGCAGGTACCGGACGTTCTGCAGGTCGGCGCCCGGCACCGACAGGGTGCGCACCCGCGAGCCGGTGGCGAGCAGCAGCTTGTCGTAGCGCAGCTCGTCGACCCCGTCCAGCGTGACTGTGTGGTTGGCGGGGTCGAGCTCAGTGGCCCGGCGGCCCAGCATCAGCTCGATGCCGTGCTCGCCCCACCAGCTTTCTTCGTGAAGGAACGCCTGCTCACGCGGGTCATTGCCGACCAGATAGCCCTTCGAAAGCGGCGGCCGTTCGTACGGCGGCTCGGTCTCCTCGCCGATCAGCACGATCCGGCCGGTGAATCCCTCCTCGCGCAGCGTCTCGGCCGCCTTGCCGCCGGCCAGCGACGCCCCGACGATCACGAACGTTCCTTCATTCGACGTCATATGGCCAGCCTAAAGCCTCCCGGTCTATTGATGGGTTCAACCACCCGACCGGCGCCGGCATGCGGCGGCTTTCCGCAGGGTATGGGTAGGGCATGGGGCCGGCAGCCGGATGGCGTTCCGCACTGTGGACCGATCCTGCCGGCGGGATTGCCGGCTGGCCGGTGGACCTGATGGAGACGCTCGGCGGCCCCGGCGCCGGGCTGGCGATCGCGCTGGAGAACCTGTTTCCGCCGCTACCGAGCGAGGTGATCCTGCCGCTGGCCGGGTTCACCGCCAGCCAGGGGGAACTCAGCCTCGCCGGCGCGATTGGTTGGACCACCGCCGGGTCGGTGGTCGGCGCGCTGGCGCTCTACCTGCTCGGCGCCTGGTTCGGCCGGGATCGGGTACGGGCACTGGCCGCCCGGACCCCGCTGGTGAAGCTGTCCGATGTCGAGCGCGCCGAGGCGTGGTTCGGCCGGCACGGCGGCAAGGCGGTGCTGATCGGGCGGTTCGTGCCGGTGGTCCGGAGCCTGATCTCGATCCCGGCCGGGGTGGAGCGGATGCCGGTGTGGAAGTTCGTCGGCCTTACCGGACTCGGCAGCCTGCTCTGGAACTCCCTGTTCATCCTGGCCGGATACCAGCTCGGCGAGCACTGGTTCCGGGTCGAGGCCTACGTCAGCGCGTACCAGGGCGTGATGATCGGGCTCGCGGTGCTGGCGTCGGCGGTCGTGGCCCGGCGACTGGTCCGGCGCTACCGGAGCCAGCAGGCGAACTAGCGCCGCCGGCCAACGCTCCTGGCCGGTTTAGGCCACGCTTTCCGCGCCCGTACGCTGGTCAACGGGCACTACACCGGAAACAGTGGACTTTGAGGGAGCCATGGACAGCGGCGCGACGGCCACCCCGATCCTGGTCACGGCGGCACCGGCAGGCTCGGCAAGCAGGTGGTCCCGCGGCTGCGGGCGGCGGCGACCGCCGGCGTCCGGCACTGCGTCTACATCTCGGTGACCGCCGCGGACCGGATCCCGCTCGGGTACTTCCGGGCCAAGCTCGGCGCGGAGCAGGCTGTTCGGCAAGGTCGGCCGGGCGTACCGGGCGGGTGAGAACCTTTCGCTCGGCGGCGCGACCACCGGCACCCGGACCTGGGAGGATTTCCTCGCCGATCGGGTGCGGTGAGTCGGGGCGCGGCCCTACGCCGGCCCGGCGGCGGCCTACTCCGAGCCGGTGAGCCGGCGGTGCCAGGCGATCGCGGCCGGGTCGGTGAGCGAAGCCACCTGGTCGATCACCACCCGCAGCCGGGCGGCGTCATCCGGCGCCGCCTTCCACATCGGGGCGAAGACCGCGTCCAGCCCGTCCGGGGCGCGGCCAGCCAGCGTCTCCACCAGCTCGACCAGGATCTCCCGCTGCCGCAGGTACCACGGCTCGCTGCCCCGGACCCGCATCACGTACCGCAGCGCCATCCCCTTCAGCAGCGCGCACTGTGCCCGGACCCGGCGTGGCACGATCAGGTCGGCGGCGTACCGGCGCAGCGGCCGGTCGCCGAACCCGGCCCGGGTCGCCTCGACCGCGGCGGCCACGAACCGGCCGGTGAGCGTGCTGGTGAACCGCTTGAGCGCCACCAGCGCCGGCTGGCTGCCGTCGTATGTGGACAGCGGCGCCAGCACCGGATCGGCGAGCAGCTCGTCGAGCACATCCGCCAGCTCCGACGGTGGCTCGGAGGAATAGGTTTCGGCCACGTCCCGGCACAGCGCCGCCCGCTCGTCCGGGTCCGCCAGCAGCGGGCGCAGCGAGATGTAGCCGCCGTGGAACCCGTCCTCCACATCGTGCACCGAGTAGGCGACATCGTCGGCCCAGTCCATCACCTGCGCCTCCAGGCACTTGCGGCCCGGTTCGGCGCCGGCGCGCAGCCACTCGAACACCGGCGCGTCGTCGGCGTACACCCCGAACTTGCGCTCGCCCTCCCGCCGGTACCACGGGTACTTGCAGCTGGCGTCCAGGCTGGCCCGGGTCAGGTTGAGGCCGGCGCCGGGCACCTTCGCCTCCAGCCGGGTCAGCACCCGTAGGGTCTGGGCGTTGCCCTCGAAGCCGCCGCACGGCTCGGCGACCGTACGCAGCGCGTGCTCGCCGTTGTGCCCGAACGGCGGGTGGCCGAGGTCGTGGGCGAGCCCGGCGGTGTCGACCACGTCCGGGTCGCAGCCGAGCCGCTGCCCCATCTCCCGGGCGATCTGGGCCACCTCGAGCGAGTGGGTCAGCCGGGTCCGGAGGAAGTCGTCGGACCCAGCAGTGTGGACCTGGGTCTTGGTGGCGAGCCGGCGGAACCCGGCCGAGTGCAGGACCCGGGCCCGGTCCCGCTGGTACGGGCTGCGCTCGCCGCCGGTCTGCTTGGCCGGCTCGGGCGCGAACCGCTCGGCGTCCGGATCAGTGGTCACCACTCCCGCGAGCCTACCTATCCGCGCCGGCGGCCGGCAGCTACCCGGCCGGCTTCACCGCCGCCAGCCGGCGGCCACCCGCCGGCCCCAGGTGCGGCGAAACTGGGCTATCCGGCAACCCGGACGGCCCAGTTTCGCCGCAACTGTGGGGTCGAATCAGCGGCTGTCGGAGCCGGCCGCGGTGCTCGCCGCCCGGCCCGCCTCCAGCCGCGCCACCGGCACCCGGAACGGCGAGCAGGAGACGTAGTCCAGGCCGGCGTCGTGGAAGAAGTGCACCGAGTCCGGGTCGCCACCGTGCTCGCCGCAGACGCCGATCTTCAGGTCCGGACGGCTGGCCCGGCCCTCGGCGACCGCGATCCGCACCATCCGGCCGATCCCGTCCACGTCGATGGACTCGAACGGCGAGACCCCGAAGATGCCCTTCTCCAGGTACTTGGTGAAGAACGAACCCTCCACATCGTCCCGGGAGAAGCCCCAACCCATCTGGGTCAGGTCGTTCGTGCCGAACGAGAAGAACTCGGCCGACTCGGCGATCTGGCCGGCGGTCAGCGCCGCCCGCGGCACCTCGATCATCGTGCCGATCAGCGCCGGCACGTCCACCCCGGTCTGCTCGGCGACCTCCTTGAGCACCGCCTCGGCCTCCTGCCGGACCGTCTCCAGCTCCTGCACCGCGCCGACCAGCGGCACCATGATCTCCGGCCGCGGGTCGCCACCAGCCTTCTTCACCTCGGCGGCCGCCTCGGCGATCGCCCGGACCTGCATGTCGAACAGGCCGGGGATGACCAGCCCGAGCCGGACCCCGCGCAGCCCCAGCATCGGGTTCTGCTCGTGCATCCGCTGGACCGCGCTGAGCAGGACCTTGTCCCGACCGGGGTCCTCGCCCTTCGCCTCGGCGAGCGCCACCTTCACCGCGAGCTCGGTGAGCGGCGGCAGGAACTCGTGCAGCGGCGGGTCGATCAGCCGGACCGTCACCGGCAGCCCGTCCATCGCCTTGAAGATCTCGACGAAGTCGCCCCGCTGCAGCGGCAGCAGCGCGTCCAGCGCCGCCTTCTGCTCCTGCTCGTTCTGGGCCAGGATCAGCCGCTCGACCAGCTCCCGCCGGTCACCGAGGAACATGTGCTCGGTGCGGCACAGCCCGATCCCCTCGGCCCCGAACCGGCGGGCGCGGGCGGCGTCCTCGCCGGTGTCGGCGTTGGTCCGCACCCGCAGCTTCCGCTGCTGGTCGGCGTGGCTCAGCAACCGGTGCACCGCGGCGACCAGCGGGTCGGACTCCGGCGAGACCGTGCCCTCGAAGTACTGCACCACCGGCGACGGCTGGACCGGGATCTCTCCAAGGTAGACCTTGCCGGTGGACCCGTCGATCGAGATCACGTCGCCCTCGTTGACCACCTGACCGTTGGTGGTGAACTTCCGGGCGTTGGTGTCCACATCGAGCGCGTCGGCGCCGCAGACACAGGTCTTGCCCATGCCCCGGGCGACCACCGCGGCGTGGCTGGTCTTGCCACCCCGGCTGGTGAGGATCCCCTGCGCGGCGATCATGCCGGGCAGGTCGTCCGGGTTGGTCTCGCGGCGGACCAGGATCACCCGCTCACCGGTGGCCGCGATCTCGGCCGCCCGGTGCGAGTCGAACACCGCCTTGCCGACCGCCGCCCCCGGCGAGGCGGCCACCCCGGTGGCCAGGTGGGTCGGGTTGCCGGACAGGTCGAAGGTCGGGAACATCAGCTGCGCCAGCTGGGCGCCGGTCACCCGCTGCAGCGCCTCATCGAGGTCGATCACGCCCTCGTCGACCAGCTGGCTGGCGATGATGAACGCGGCGGCGGCGGTGCGCTTGCCCACCCGGGTCTGCAGCATCCACAGCTTGCCGCGCTCGATCGTGAACTCGATGTCGCACAGATCCTTGTAGTGCCCCTCCAGCTTCGCCATGATCTGCATCAGCTGGTCGTAGGAGGCCTTGTCGAGCCGCTCCAGCTCCTGCAGCGGCACCGTGTTCCGGATCCCGGCGACCACGTCCTCGCCCTGCGCGTTGGCGAGGTAGTCACCGTAGACGCCCTGCGCACCGGTCCCCGGGTCACGGGTGAACGCCACCCCGGTGCCGGAGTCCGACCCGAGGTTGCCGAACACCATGGTCTGTACGTTCACCGCGGTGCCCAGGTCGGCCGGGATCCGCTCCTGCCGGCGGTAGAGCACCGCCCGCTCGGCGTTCCAGGAGTTGAAGACCGCCCGCACCGCCATCGCCAGCTGCTCGCGCGGGTCCTGCGGGAAGTCCCGGCCGGTGTGCTCCGAGAAGATCTTCTTGTACGAGTCGACCAGCGCTCGCAGGTCGTTGGCGTCCAGATCGAGGTCGTTGGTCGTACCCTTGGCGGCCTTGGCCGCGTCCATGGCGTGCTCGAACAGCTCGCCCGGCACCTCGCAGACGGTCTTGCCGAACATCTGGATCAGCCGGCGATACGAGTCCCAGGCGAACCGCTCGTTGCCGCTCTGGTTGGCGAGGCCGGTCACGCTCGCGTCGTTGAGGCCGACGTTGAGCACCGTCTCCATCATGCCGGGCATCGAGAACTTGGCGCCGGAGCGCACCGAGACCAGCAGCGGGTCGTTCGGGTCGCCGAGCTTCTTGCCCATCGCCCGCTCCACGTTGGCCAGATGCTCGTCGATCTGCGCGGCGAGCTCCGGCGGCTCGGCACCGGTGGCGAGGTAGACCCGGCACGCCTCAGTGGTGATCGTGAACCCTGGTGGCACCGGCAACCCCAGGTTGGTCATCTCGGCGAGGTTGGCGCCCTTGCCGCCGAGCAAGTCCTTCTGGTCTTTGTTGCCTTCGGCGAAGTCATACACATACTTCGACATACTGCTGCCTCCCAGGGTGCTGTCGACGCGGCCGGCACTCGTGGCCGCGCTCGCTGGACCGCCTCGCCGCGGTACGAAGGTTCGACAGCCAACTCTAGACCAGCACCTTGGTGGCCTGGTGTGGTGCCCGGCCCCTTGCGCCGGGGCCGGTGCCGGGTCGGGTCAGTCGCCGGCCGGCGCCCCGGCGCGGGCCCGGATGGCGCCCGCTTCCCGCTCGGCCCGCACCCGTTCCCGCTCGGCTCGCGCCCGCAATTCCTCCGCCTTTTGCATGATCTTGGACAGCTGATGGGACCAGGTCGGCCGCTCCTCGGCCGCCAGCCGCAGCTGGTCCAGCTCCAGCCGGGCCTCGGAGAGCTGCTGCTGCAGCACCTCCACCGAGTCGAGCTTGCTGAGCGCGTCCTCCAGCCGGAGCGTCATTTCATCCAGGCACCGCTGGACCTGGCGCCGGTCGTACCCCCACAGCACCACGTCGAAGTCCGGCACCACGCCGTCCTGCTTCTTCTTCCGATCCCCCATGATTCCCCGCTCCTCAGGTGTTGCTCCGCGCGCCGGCGTCCGGCTCGCCGGCCACGAGCGTGGCGAAGACGACCACGTTGTCCCGATAGCTCTCCGCCTTCTTGTCGAACCGCCCGCCGCAGGTCACCACCCGCAGCCCGGCCGACTGCGACGGCCCGTAGATCAGCGCCGCCGGGAACCGGTCCTTCGGGAACGTCTCGACCCCGTCGACCCGGAACCGGGCCCGGCTCCCGTCTTCCCGGAGCAGATCGATGACGTCGCCCGGCCTCACCTTGCCGAGCTTGAAAAAGACCGCCGGCCCGAGCTTGCGGGAGTCGACGTGCCCGATGATCACCGCGTTGCCCGGCTCGCCCGGCGTCGGCCCGTACTTGTACCAGCCGGCGTCCATCGCCCGGGGCAGCGGCGGCACCTCCACCTCGCCGTCGGCTTCGACCCCGAGCGGGATGACCTTCGCGTCCACGCCGATCGCCGGGATCTTGATCCGGACCGGTACCGACCGGGCCATCGCGAGCCGGGTGCCGGCCGGCGCGGCCGCGGCCGGTGGGGTGCCCAGATCGGGCGGCGCCGCGTCCGCCGCCGGTTGCGGCGGCCGGGGCGGCTGGACGGTCACCCCCGCGACCAGCAGCCCAGTGCCGGCGGCGGCGAGCGCGGCGACCAGCAGGAAGCCGGCGAATCGCAGCGACGACCCGCGCCGGTGCCGGCCGGTGGCCGGTCGCTGTGGCGAGGGTCGGGACGGCGTCCGTGGCTGAGTCCGCGGCGGAGCCGCCGGCGGCCGTCGGCGGCTCCGCCGCGACCGTCGCTTCGGTCTGCCCATGCCCTCGCCTCCCCCGGTCCCCTCGACGTCGCCGCCCGGCTCCGGCCGAAGCCAGGAACACCGTCCAGTTTATTCGTAAACACGAGCTTTTCTTGCTAAATCTTGAGTTTTGAGTAATTAGTCCGTCACAGCATAGCCAGCCGTCACCGCGTGAACGTGGCCCACACGACCAGCTCGCTCGAGACCAACCGGAGCTGCGCCGCCGCCCCGGTGTCGTAGTGGACCCGCTCGGCGTTGAACCGCTCCACCCGGTCGACCACGAACGAGGCGGTGGTGCCGTCGTCCCGGATCACGTCGATGCGATCGCCGGCGGTGAGCTTGCTCAGTCGGGCGAAGACCGCCGGCCCGCGCGCCCGTTCCGGTTCGGCGCGGCCGACGATCACCGCGCTGCCCCGCTCGCCCGGGCTGGTCCCGTGCTCGTACCAGCCGGCCCGGCGCCCGTCAAGTGGCGCCGCCAGCCGGCCGCCGGTGAGCCGCACCGGCACGATCGCCGCGTCCACATCGATCTCCGGGATCACCAGCCGGACCGGCGCCGCCCGGCCGAGCCCGACCGCCACCAGGTTGGGCCGGTCGCTGCTGCGCGGCTCGCTCGGCCCGGCCGGCGCCGTGGTCAGCGCCGACCCGGTCACCGCCGCGGCGACCGCCACCCCGATCGCGGCGAGCACCACCAACCGGCGTACCAAGGGTCTCGTACTCATGAGCCGCGCCTCCTCGAAGTCGCTTTCATGAGCTGACGCCGAGATTAAGGCGGATTACGCGGTTAATTGGCAGAAATTCGTTATGACCAATACACGGCGTGGCTCGGCGCGCGATCCGCTATGCGCCTAGGATCACCGGCATGAGCCTCGATCGTCCTGTTGCCCCTGATCCGTACTCGCTGCTCCCGGCGGTGCCGTCATTCACGGTCACCAGCGAGGACGTCACCGACGGCCAGCCGATGGACCGGCGGTTCGCGCACCCCGGCCTGGGCGGGGAGAACGTCTCGCCGCAGCTGTCCTGGTCCGGCTTCCCGGCTGAGACCCGCGGGTTCGTGGTGACCTGCTTCGACCCGGACGCGCCAACCGGCAGCGGGTTCTGGCACTGGCTGCTGGTGAACATTCCGGTCTCGGTCACGTCGCTCGCGACCGGCGCGAGCGAGCCGGAGGGCGCGTTCACGGTCCGGAACGACTACGGCGAGCGGGGGTACGGCGGGCCGTATCCGCCGGCCGGCGACCGGCCGCATCGCTACTACTTCGCGGTGCACGCGCTGGATGTGGAGCGGCTCGACGTCACCCCGGACGCGACCCCGGCATTCGTCGGGTTCAACCTGGCCTTCCACACGCTGGCCCGGGCCGTGATCGTGCCGACCTATCAGGTCAGCGCGGAGGTGCCGGCGCAGCGCACGGCGGCCGAAGGATCGTCCGACCGGCTCGACGCGTAGCCGGTCGATCCGGCCAGCGGGCGGCCGGCCGCCGGTCAGCCGGCGGCCGGCTGCCTCGCTAGGCGGCCGGCCGGGTCGCGGCGGTCGGCTGCTCGAAGAACTCCCACTGGAAGTTGTCCGGGTCCCGGAAGGTGATCATCGCCAGCTCGCCGGCCCGGTCCATGTGGATCCCATCGGTCTCGGCGCCGATCGACCGCAGCACGGTCAGGATCGAGTCCAGCTCGGCCCGGTTGTCGACGCCGATCGCGATGTGGTCCAGCCCGATCCGGCGCTCGCTGAACCGGTCCCCGTCCGGCGTCCCGGGCAGCGGCGGCACCAGCACCAGCCGGGTCGCGCTGCCGCTGATCCGGAACCGCAGCTTCTCGCCCGGGAAGTCCTGGTCCAGGACGAACCCCGGCAGCGCCTCGTAGAACCGGCGGGACCGCTCCAGATCGGAGACTCGCAGGGTGATGTGGTGAAACCCGGTGATCATGGCGGTCAGGGTAGGCGCTCGGCCAGGTACTGCTCCACCCCATTAATGCTGATCCGCTCCTGCGCCATGGTGTCCCGGTCCCGGACCGTCACCGCGTCGTCGGTGAGCGTGTCGAAGTCGACGGTGACGCAGAACGGCGTACCGATCTCGTCCTGCCGGCGGTAGCGACGGCCGATCGCCTGCGCGTCGTCGAACTCCACGTTCCACCGCTTGCGCAGCGCGGTGGCGAGGTCGCGCGCCTTCGGGGACAGGTCGGCGTTGCGGGACAGCGGCAGCACCGCCACCTTGACCGGTGCCAGCCGACGGTCGAACCGCAGCACGGTCCGCTTGTCCACGCCACCCTTGGTGTTCGGCGCCTCGTCCACGTCGTACGCCTCGAGCAGGAACATCAGCACCGATCGGGTGAGCCCGGCGGCCGGCTCGATCACGTACGGCACCCACCGCTCACCGGTCTCCTGCTCGAAGTAGGACAGGTCGACGCCGGCGTGCTTGGCGTGCGTGGTCAGGTCGTAGTCGGTCCGGTTCGCGATCCCCTCCAGCTCCGAGAACTCGGTGCCGCCGATCTGGAACCGGTATTCGATGTCGATGGTCCGCTTCGAATAGTGCGACCGCTTCTCCGCCGGGTGCTCGTAGTACCGCAGGTTGTCCGGGTTGATGCCGAGGTCGACGTACCAGTTCCAGCGCTCCTGCAGCCAGTAGTCGAACCATTCCTCATCGGTGCCCGGCTTGACGAAGAACTCCATCTCCATCTGCTCGAACTCGCGGGTCCGGAAGATGAAGTTCCCGGGCGTGATCTCGTTGCGGAAGCTCTTGCCGACCTGGGCGATCCCGAACGGCGGCTTGCGGCGCGACGAGTTCAGCACGTTGAGGAAGTTGAGAAAAATCCCCTGCGCGGTCTCCGGCCGGAGGTAGTGCACCGACTCGTCGTTCTCGACCGGGCCGAGAAACGTCTTCATGAGACCGTTGAACATCCGTGGCTCGGTGAACTGGCCCTTGGTGCCGCAGTGCGGGCAGTTGATCTCTTCGAGGCCGGTCGGCTGCCGGCCGTGCTTCGCCTCGAACGCCTCTTCCAGGTGGTCGGCGCGCCACCGCTTGTGGCAGTGCCGGCACTCGGTGAGCGGGTCCACGAACGCGTCGACGTGTCCGGACGCGACCCACACCTCCCGGTTGAGCACTACCGCCGAGTCGATGCCGACGATGTCGTCGCGCTCCTGCACCATCGACTTCCACCACTGCCGGCGGATGTTCTCCTTGAGCTCGACACCGAGCGGACCGTAGTCCCAGGCGGACCGGCTGCCGCCGTAGATTTCGCTGGACTGGAAAACGAAACCGCGGCGCTTCGCCAGGTTGACGATCGCGTCGAATCGGTCCACGGCCACGACAATTCCTCCGGTGTCGGCCGCCGGCTGGCTGCCGGCGGTGTCATTCGGTCAACAGGTACGCCCAGCGTACGGTTACCGGCTGCGGCGCCGCATCCGGGTCACCGCCCACCAGCGGTCCGACCAGCGACCCGGCTACCGGCCCGCCAAGTCCCGCTACAGGCCGACCAGGTCCCCGCACACCTCGAACCGGCCGGTCTGGCTCTGTTCCACCGGCACCTCCACCCGCTCGCCGGTCAGGTCGTCGTAGGTCAGCTGGACCGGCACGGTCAGGTCCTGGAAGTCGAGATCGCCCACCTGATAGGTCTCGATCTGCGGCTGCCCGGCCTGCGCCTGCGCGAGATCCGCCGGCGAGAGCCGGT
Organism: Natronosporangium sp.; assembly: GCA_036564175.1. Classification (GTDB taxonomy): domain Bacteria; phylum Actinomycetota; class Actinomycetes; order Mycobacteriales; family Micromonosporaceae; genus Natronosporangium. Next base: position 283,955 of record DATCKZ010000007.1, on the reverse strand, counting down.
TCCGGTCCCGTTCGCAGCGCAGCTCGTGCGCCTGCTCCCAGTCCTGCTCGGCGATCGCCGCCACGTAGTCGCTGACCGCCCGCTGGGCCTGCTCGTTGACCGCCTCGGTGCCGAACACGATCAGGCCACCGAAGGCCACCCCGCCGATCCCGCAGCACGCGGCGAGCAGGCCGCCGGCAACCCCGAGCCCGAGCCAGGTCCGGGCCCGGCGACCTTCGATCGGGGCCACCACGAACGGCGGCTGGACGCCCGGCCCGGGCGGCACCGCTGGGGTCGCCGGGGTCGCCGGTGGCGTGGTCAGTTGCCGGGAGTCAGCCATGGCGGTCTGGCTCTGAATCCTCGGCCCGGTCGCTGCCGGTCACGGTCAGCTCGCCGCCGGGCGCGGCCGCGGCGAGCACCTCGTACGCGGACGGCTCGTCGACCGCGGTGGCGAGCAACGGGGTCGCGTTCACCTTGACGTGGAAGTCGCCGAGTGCCCGGCGGTACGCCCCGACCGAGGCCCACCGGGTCACCAGGCACCAGTGGCCGGGCTCGTCGAGCGCGCGGGAGAGCTCGCCGCCCTGGAAGCCCGGGCGACCGGCGAGCGCGGCGAGGGCCGCCTGGGCCTGCTCGGTGAACTCGGCGGTACGCTCGGACGCTACGACGAACCGGTTGAGCGCGAGCACCGGGCTAGCGTAACGAATGTGGTGAGATGACGCCGAACGACGACCGTGCCAACGACCCGCTGGCGAAGCTGGCCAAGTTGCACCCGACCGGGGTCGTGTTCGCGACCCTGGCGCTGTTCCTCGGCGTGCTGCTGCTGCCCGACCAGGTCGGCGGGGTGCTGATCCTGGTGATCGTGGCCGGGCTCGCCTGGCTGCTGAGCCGGACCTGGCCGGTGCTGACCGGCCAGGCGCGGGTACTCCGACTGCTGGTGATCGCGCTATTGATCGCCGTCGCCGCCGTCAAGCTCCTCGGTTAGTTCTTCGGGCGGCGGAAGGTGCCCGCCGCGCCGGCCGCCGCCACTCCGCCGACGGCGTCGCCACCACTCCGCCAACCGTGCGCCCAGTCCCTCCCCCCGACGTATGCGAAGTTGGCAATCATTGTCATTTAGGTGGAGGGTGGTTCGCATGCGCAGACGACCACCCGCACCGGCCCCGGGCCGCCGCCGGGTCTGGCTCGCCGCCGGCGCCCTGCTGCTCGCCACCGGCGGCTGCACCGCCGAGCCAGCCGCCGGCGACGCCGCGCTCGAGGTCGTGGCGGCGTTCTACCCGCTGGCCTACGCCGCCGAACGGGTCGGTGGCGAGCAGGTCGCGGTCGACAACCTCGCCCCACCCGGAGTCGAGCCGCACGACCTCGAACTCACCCCGTCGCAGGTCGCCGACATCGCGGGCGCCGACGTCGTGATCTACCTGGCCGGCTTCCAGCCGGCGGTGGACGAGGCGGTGGCCGCGAACGCCGACGACACCGCGGTCAACGCGGCGGACTCCGTACCGCTGCTGGAAACCGCCGGCAACCACGGCCCGGACGCCCATTTCTGGCTGGACCCGGACCGGCTGGCCGGGTTCGCCACCGCGCTGGCGGCCGAGTTCGGCGAGCGCGACCCGGACCACGCCGACGCCTACCAGGCGAACGCCGCCGCGCTCGCCGACGACCTGGCTGCGCTGGACCAGGCGTACGCGGACGGGCTGGCGGACTGCGAGCGGCGCGAGATCGTGGTGAGCCACGCCGCGTTCGGTTACCTCGCCGACCGCTACCAGCTGACCCAGATCGCGGTCAGCGGGCTGACCCCGGAGGCGGAGCCCAGCCCGCAGGCGCTGGCCGAGGTGGTCGACCAGGCGCGCGCCCACGGCGCCACCACGATCTTCTTCGAGGTGCTGGTGAGCCCGGAGGTAGCGCAGGTGATCGCGGACGAGGTGGGGGCCGACACGGCGGTGCTCGATCCGATCGAAGGGCTCGCCCCGGACCGCACCGACGACTACCTTTCCCTCATGCGCAACAACCTGGCCACCCTGCGGACGGCGCTCGGTTGCTCATGAACGTGATCGAGGTCCGGCACGCGGTGGTCGGGTACCAAGCTCGGCCGGTGCTCCGGGACATTTCCCTGACCGTCGCGGCCGGCGAAGTCCTCGCGGTCCTCGGCGCCAACGGCTCCGGTAAGTCCACACTGATCAAGGCGGTGCTCGGGCTGCTGCCACTCACCGCCGGCGAGGTCCGGCTGTACGGCACGCCGGTGCGGCGGTTCCGGCAGTGGCACCGGATCGGGTACGTACCGCAGCGGCTGGGCGCGGGCAGCGGGGTCCCCGCGACCGTGGCCGAGGTGGTCGACGCCGGCCGGCTGGCCCGCCGCGGCCTGCTCCGGCCCCGGCGGGCCGCCGACCGGCTCGCGGTCAGCTCCGCGATCGAGTCGGTCGGGCTCGCCGACCGGTCCCGGGACCCGGTCGCCACCCTCTCCGGCGGTCAGCAACAACGAGTGCTGATCGCCCGGGCGCTGGCGAGCCAGCCGGAGCTGCTGGTGCTCGACGAGCCCACCGCCGGCGTGGACGCGGCGAGCCAGCTCGCGTTCGCGAACACCATCCGCGGCTTCGTGGCCGGTGGTGGCACGGTGGTGCTGGTCGCGCACGAGCTGGGGCCGATGGCCGAGCTGGTGAGCCGGGCGGTGGTGGTGCACCAGGGCCGGATCGTGCACGACGGCGCGGTGCCGCGACCGGCCGGCCACCACGCCGACCCGGCCCACGAGCACGTCCACCCGCACGCACCGGCCGGCCCGGCCGGGCTGTGGCACAACGGTGGTACCCGATGAGCATCTTCAGCCTGCCGTTCATGCAGTACGCGCTGCTCGGTGCGATCATCACCGGCCTGGCCGCGCCGGCGCTCGGGACCTACCTGGTGCAGCGCCGGCTGGCGCTGATCGGCGACGGGATCGGCCACGTGGCGCTCACCGGGGTGGCCGCCGGGCTGCTGACCAGCCAGTCGCCGGTCCTCACCGCGATGCTCGCCGCCGCGCTCGGCGCGATCGTGATCGAGCTGGTCCGGGAGCGCGGCCGGACCTCCGGGGACGTGGCGCTCGCGGTGCTGTTCTACGGCGGCATCGCCGGCGGCGTCTTCCTGGTCAACCTCTCCAGCAGCAACACCAGCGCGAACCTGCTCGGCTACCTGTTCGGCTCGCCGCTGACCACCACCCCGGCGGACCTGGTGGTGATGGGGATCCTCGGCGGTGTGGTGCTGCTGGTCTCGATCGGGCTGCGACCGTGGCTGTTCGCGATCTGCCACGACGAGGAGTACGCCCGGGTCAGCGGGCTGCCGGTGCGGGCGCTGAACCTGCTGCTGGCGGTGACCACCGCGGTGACCGTCACGGTCGCGATGCGGGCGGTCGGGCTGCTGCTGGTCAGCGCGCTGATGGTGGTGCCGGTGGCGACCGCACAGCTGGTGGCACGCGGGTTCCGGGCCACCCAGTGGCTGGCGATGGCGATCGGGGTGGTGGCGGCCGGCGGCGGCATCTGGTTCGCCGGGGTCTACGACACCGCGCCGGGCGCCACCATCGTGTTGCTGGCGATCGCCGGGTTCGCGGCGGCCACCGCCGGCACCGCGCTGCGGCGGCGGCTGCGCCGCCGGCGACCCCGGTCCGAGCCGGTGCCGGCCGAGCCGCCCGAAGTGGTGCTGGCGCCGTAGCCGGTTACGGTAGTGACGTGGGCGTGGTCGAGGACCAGCAGCGAGACACCGCGGGGAGGCGTGCCGCCACGGCGCGGCCGGTGGAGCGGTCGGCGGCCCGGAACGGCAGCGCGCCGCTGGAGACCTACGAAGCCGCCGGCGAGCTGCTCCGGGCGCTGGCCGCGCCGATCCGGGTCGCGATCGTCACCGAGCTCGCCGCCGGCCAACGCTGCGTGCACGAGCTGGTGGACGCGCTCGGGGTGGCCCAGCCGCTGGTCAGCCAGCACCTGCGGGTGCTGCGCGGGGCGGGGGTGGTCCGCGGTGCCCGGCGCGGCCGGGAGATCGCGTACTCGCTCGTCGACGAGCACGTGGCCCACATCGTGGCCGACGCGGTCAGCCACGCCGGCGAACCCCGCCCGGTCGAGCTGTCATGAGTGCGGCACGAAGAGCCATGACTGAGACTGCGATGGTCCGGAACACCCGGCAGCGGGCGGCGGTCAGCGCGCTGCTGCGGGAGGTGGACGGGTTCCATTCCGCGCAGGAGCTGCACGCGATGCTGCGGGAGCGCGGCGAGCGGGTGGGACTAACCACCGTCTACCGGACCTTGCAGGGGATGGCCGACAACGGCGAGGTGGACGTGATGCGCCCACCCGGCGGCGAGCACCTCTACCGGCGGTGCAGCCAGGGCCACCACCATCACCTGGTCTGCCGCGCCTGCGGCCGGACCGTCGAGGTCGAAGGGCCGGCGGTGGAGAGCTGGGCGACCCGGGTCGCCTCCCGCCACGGGTACGTCGACGTCAGCCACACCCTGGAGATCTTCGGCACCTGCCCGGGCTGCGCCTGCTAACCGGCTGCGGTGATCGCGAGCAGCTGGTGTGCGTACGCCAGCCCGACCGTGCTGGCGGCGGTCGCGGCCAGGCCGCCGGCCATGGTGGCCCGGCGCCCGAACCGGTCCGCCAGCCAGCCGCCCAAGAACCGGGAGAGCAGCGCCCCGGCCCCGTGCAGGACCAGCACCTGGCCGACCGCCGACATCGGCATGCCCCGGGGACCGGACAGGTAGAGCACCAGGAACGGCGGCACGAAGGTGCTCATCCGGTTCACCAGCAGCCCGGCCCACAGCCACCAGAAACCGGCCGGGAGCCCGCCGAGCACCCGGCCGCCGTCGAGTCTCCGTCGCAGGTTGCTGCCGGGCATCCGGTCCGGCTCACTCCAAGGTCGACGAATCACCGGGACAGGCGCGGTGGTCTGGTCGTACCAGAGGTTCGGGAACCGAGCCGGTCCCCCGAACGTACGACGAGCGGCGCGTCCGGCGCCGGCGGGAGGCTGCCGGCGCAGGACGCGCCGCTAGAACGAAGTCGCTGGCGAGGACTAGCCGCGCTGGGCGGCCGCGTCCGGCTGGCTGGCAGCCCGGCGGGCGGCCGCACCGTCCTGGGTCAGCCGCGGCACCCGGCGCCGGACGTCCTGCTCGGTGGTCTTGCCGGCCTGCCACGCCTGCACCCAGTCACCCTCGGTCGGCAGCGGCATGATCCCCGCCTCGAGGAACTGGTACCGGTCTTCGGCCACCCGCCGCGCGAGCTTCCGGTCGAGGTCGTCGGTGTTCCGCCACAGCGACCGGAAGTGCTCCTCCACCCGCAGCCGGGCCTGCCGGGCGAACGCGTCCGCCAGCTCGACCACCTCGGGCCGCTGCTTGCGCTCGGCCGCGGCCCGCACGCAGGTCGCGGTGACCGCGTAGAGCTCGGCACCGATGTCCACCAGCCGGGCCAGGAACACCTGCTTGCGCTCCAGCCCGCCCTGCCAGCGAGCCATCGCCCGGAACGTGGACCGGGCCAGCTTCCGGCTGCGCCGCTCCGCCCACCGCAGGTGTTTGGCGAGCGGCCCGAACTCCGAATAGGACCCGGGCAGCTGGCCGCGCCCGACCAGCAGGGTCGGCAGCCAGCGGGCATAGAACCCGGTGGCCCGGAGCGCGGCCTTCGCCTTCCGTCCGAACCCGGCCTCCGGGTCGATGATGTCGCCGGCCACCGACAGGTGCACGTCGACCGCCTCGCGGGCGATCAGCAGGTGCATGATCTCGGTGGCGCCCTCGAAGATCCGGTTGATCCGCAGGTCGCGCAGCAGTTGCTCGGCCGCGATCGGCCGCTCGCCCCGGGCCGCCATCGAGTCGGCGGTCTCGTAGCCCCGGCCGCCCCGGATCTGGACCAGCTCGTCGGCGAGCTGCCAGGCCATCTCCGATGCGTACAGCTTCACCAGCGCCGACTCGATCCGGATGTCGTTGCGGTCGTCGTCGGCGAGCAGGCAGCTGAGCTCCAGCATGGACTCGAGGCCATAGGTGCTGGCGGCGATGTGCGCGACCTTCTTGCCGATCGCCTCGTGCTGCCAGATCGGCCGGCCCATCTGCACCCGCTCGCGTGCCCACTCGCGGGCCACGTTCAGGCACCACTTGGCGGCGCCGACGCAGGACGCCGGCAGCGAGAGCCGGCCGGTGTTCAGGGTGGTCAGCGCGATCTTGAAGCCCTGGCCCTCCTCGCCGATCCGGTTCTCGACCGGCACGAACACGTCGTGGAACCGGGTGACGCTGTTCTCCAGGCCGCGCAGGCCCATGAACTCGTTACGGCGCTCGACGGTGATCCCGGGCGCGTCGCCCTCGACCACGAACGCGGTGATCCCGCCCCGGTGCCCCTCGGAGCGCGGCACCCGCGCCATCACCACCAGCAGCGTCGCGAGCGTGCCGTTGGTGATCCAGAGCTTGACGCCGTTGAGCTTGTAGCCGGAGCCGTCCGGCAGCGGCTCCGCGGTCGCCGACATCCGGGCCGGGTCGGAGCCGACGTCCGGCTCGGTGAGGTAGAACGCGGACACCTCGCCGGCCGCGATCCGGGGCAGGAACCGCTGCTTCTGCTCCTCGGTGCCGGCGAGCTTGAGCGGCTGCGGGACCCCGATCGACTGGTGCGCCGACAGCAGCGCGCCGACCGCCGGGTTCGCCGAGCCGACCAGCATCAGCGCCCGGCAGTAGTCCAGGTTGCTCAGCCCCAGCCCGCCGTATTTCTTGTCGATCTTCATGCCGAACGCGCCGAGGTCGGCGAGGCCGGCGAGCACCTCGTCGGGGATCCGGCCGTCCCGCTCGATCTGGCGGCCGTCGATCTGGTTCGCCGCGAACTCCCGCAGCTTGGCCAGGAACTCCTCGGCGTGGGCGGTCGCCGCCGGGTCGGGGGTCGGGCGCGGATGGATCAGGTCCAGCCGCAGCCGGCCACTGAACAGCTCCTTGCCGAAGCTGGGCTTACGCCAGGTGGTCTCGCGCGCCGACTCGGCGACCTTCCGCGCCTCCTGGTACGAGACCCCGCTGGTCTGGTTCGCCGGTTTCGTCCCTGTCTGCGGTGTGCTCTGTGTGGTGGTCACGATGCGCCCCTCCCACGGCCGGTCGCTCCTTCACCCAAGTTACCATTCAGTAGGGTTCGCGCACACCCCGACCCGGCCGGTTCGGGGCGGGTCGCGGACCCGATCGGTCCCCGCGCCCCATCCGACCCGCCAACCACCGCGAACCGGTCGAAAACCGACAGCCAGCGGGCGGCACCAGGCTCAGGACAATTTCCCAAGTACCTACGCGAATACCCGCAATTCATTCGCTTGAATGCCACGACACTCGCCAGCAATCCCTGGAAATGGCGATGGGCTTTGCGAGGATATCTCGCCATGGACATCCTGGCGAGCCTGCCCGTCTGGGCGGCCGCGTTTTTCGCCTTCTGGGCCGGCATGGGTGTGCAGGCCGCCCGGACTGCGATGGAAAACGTCCGGAAGACTGAGGAATCGATCCCCTCGCTCAAGAAGACGAGCCGGGCACGCCGGTTCACCGCCGGCCGCCGGCTGCTGATCGCGCTCGCGGTGGCGACGGTCATCACGTGGCTGATGGCCCGATTCCACTAGCTTCCGCCGCGCGCAACTGCGCCGCAAATGGGCTTTCCCGCGGCCGAATGCCCCAGTCGCGCCGCAACTGGGACATCCGTGACGCGGCGGCTCACGCGGCGCCGAACCGGCGGTCCCGGGCGGCGAAGATCTCGCAGGCCCGCCACAGCTCGCGCCGGTCGAAGTCCGGCCACAACGTGTCCAGGTAGACGTGCTCGGCGTACACCGACTGCCAGGGCAGGAAGTTGGAGGTGCGCTGCTCGCCGGACGGCCGCAGGAACAGGTCCACCTCCGGCATCTGTGGTTGGTAAAGGTAGCGGGCGACGGTCTTCTCGGTCACCCGGTCCGGCCGCAGCCGGCCGGCGGCCACCTCGTGGGCGATCGCCTTCGCGGCGTCGGCGATCTCCGCCTGGCCGCCGTAGTTCACACAGAACTGCAACGTCAGCACCGAGTTGTGCTTGGACATCTCCTCGGCGGTGCGCAGCTCGGAGATCACGCTCTTCCACAGCCGGCCCGGCCGGCCGGCCCACAGCACCCGGACCCCGAGCGCCACCAGCTCGTCGCGCCGCCGGCGGATCACGTCCCGGTTGAACCCCATCAGCCACCGGACCTCCTCCGGCGAGCGCCGCCAGTTCTCGGTGGAGAACGCGTACGCCGACAGGTACGGGATGCCGATCTCGATCGCGCCCTCGATGGTGTCGAACAGCGCGTGCTCACCCCGCTCATGGCCCTTGGTCCGGGGCAGACCACGCCGCTTCGCCCAGCGGCCGTTGCCGTCCATGACGATCGCCACGTGGCGGGGCAGCCGCTCCCGCGGCAGTGCCGGTGGCCGGGCGCCGGACGGATGCGGCGAGGGTGGCACCGGCTTACGCCTCACCTGCGCTCCTCCCGATCAACTAGCGGCAGCGATCGTAACCCGCGCTCCAGATGCCACTGTAGGTGCGCCGCGACCAAGCCGGAGGCCTGCTTTCGGGTGGCCGGGTCGGCGGCGTCGGCGACCTGCCAGTCGCCGCTCGCGAGCGCCGCCATCAACGCCACCGCCGCCGGCGACGGATGGGCCGCACCGGGCGGCCGGCAGTCCCCGCAGACACAGCCACCGGCCGGGACGGAGAACGCGCGGTGCGCGCCCGGCTTGCCGCAGACGGCGCACTCGGTCAGCGCCGGTGCCCAGCCGGCGAGCGCCATCGCCCGCAGCAGGTACGCGTCGAGCACCAGGGTGGCGGCGTGCTCGCGAGCCGCGAGCGCCTTCATCGCGCCGAGCGTGAGCTGGAACAGCCGCAGCGACGGCTCGCCCTCCTCCGGGGTGAGCCGCTCGGCGGTCTCGGCGATCGCGCTGGCCGCCGTGTACCGCGGGTAGTCGTCGAGGAACCGGCCCCCGTACAGCGCGATCCCGACCACCTGCGCGATCGTCTGCAGCGACCGGGTCGGCTGGTCCCCGACCGGCGCGGCGAGCTGCAGCTCGACGTGGCCGAACGGCTCCAGCCGGGCGCCGAACTTCGAGCTGGTCCGCCGGACCCCCTTGGCGACCGCCCGGATCCGGCCGTGCCGCCGGGTCAGCAAAGTGATGATCCGGTCGGACTCGCCGAGCTTCTGGGTCCGCAGCACCACCGCTTCGTCCCGGTAGAGCTGCCGGCGGTATCCAGCCACCGGGCCATTGTGCCCCGCCCCGCCGACCGTGCCGCGGCGACCAACCGTCGCAGCTCGCCAGGATTGGGGGCGTGGCGAGCTGCGACGGCCGCCTCGGTCACCCGCCAGGTGGGGCGGTGGGGCGCTGGTCGTTGCCGGGCGGATCCGGCCGCCCGCCGGGACCGGGCGCTGGCGGTTCCGGCTTGGCCGGCCCGGGTCCAGCCGGCTCCGGTCCAGCCGGACCCGGCACGTCGGGCGGTGGGCCGGTCGCCGTGCCAGGGTCGGCTGGCTGGTTGCCGTTGCCCTGCTGCCGGGCGCGTTCACTGATCTCGCCGCCGTCGACCCCGCCGTCGCGGGCGTCCTCGGCCACCTCCGGGCCGCACAGGCTCCGCTCCGGCGGGCAGTCGCCGGGCTCCCCGGCGCCGCCGGTCGACCGCGGGAACTCGTACGGGGTGACCGCCTCGACCACCTGCTCGAACCGCTGCTGGGTTTGGTCGGGCAGGGCGCCGGCGAACCCGGCGGTGGCCACCCCCACCAACCCGGCGCCGACCGCCCCGGCCACGCCGATCGCGGCGAGCCGGCCGGGACGGCCGCGCCGGCGATGGCGGGCCCCGCGTCCGGCCGGGCGTGGCAGCGCCAGCCGGGACCGCCACCGCCGGCGGACGACCGGGTGGGCCTCCGCCGGTTCGGTGAACACCCCGACCGCCATCTGGTGGGTGAGCTCGGTCGACGGCCGGACCGGCAGGGTCGCCAGCTCGCGATAGGCCTGGAGCACCTCGGCGACCGGCTGGAGGTAGTCCGGCACCGCCTGCCCGGTCAACAGGGCCTCGGCGGTGTCGTCATCGATCTGGGGCAGGACAACCATCTCGTCGGGGTAATCGCCGGCCCGGATCAAAGCTGTACGCCCTCCCGAGTGATGATCCGGCGCAGCGTGTCCAGGCCCCGGCGCTGGAGCGCCCGGACCGCGCCGACCGACTTGCCGGTGATCTGCGCTACCTGCTCGGCGGTGAGGTCGGCGATCACCCGCAGTAACAGCACCGTCCGCTGGTCGGTGGACAGCCGCGCCGACAGCCGCTGCACCCACTGCTCGCCGAGCAGGTCGAGCGCCTCCCGTTCGGCGTCGCCGCCGGGGACATCCAGGCCGGGCGGCGCCGCCGCGATCGGTGGCCGCCGGGCGGCCCGGCGGCGCTCATCCAGCAACCGGCGATGCGCGATCGTGAACACCCAGGACCGGAACTGCTGCTCGGTGCCTTCGAACGTCGCCAGCCCGCGGAACACCCCGAGGAACACCTCGCTGGTCAGGTCGTCCGGCTCGAGCGCCCGCTGACCGCGCAGGTAACCGGCGACCGGCGAGGCCAGCTCCTCGTACAGCCGCTGGCACGCCCACGGCTCGCCCGCGCGCGCCGCGTCGATTACGGTGGGCCACGCCTCTCCGACCGCCAGCTATGCCTCCCGACGTTGGGTCATCTGCGTAATCGTCGGGGGCCGGCAAACCAGTACGGGCAGCCGGCGATCAATTCCCGCGCGGGCTACTCCTGACCGGACAGCGGGCTACCGCTGACCGGGCAAGCGGGCTAGCCCTGGCCGGGCGGCGCGGTGGGGCGGTGCTGCTGGCCGGGTGCGTCCTGGGCCGGCGGCGGCAGGTCGGTCGGGCGGCCGCCAGATCCGCGATCGTCCGGTGGCCCGGGCTGGCCCCTGCCACGGTCCCGGCCGGGCGCGTTCTCGCTGTTCCCCGGCCCGTCGTCGGCCGCATCGTCGGTCGGCGACCCGGTGGGCTGCGCCGGACCGGTCGACGAGCCGGGTCCGGTCGAGCCGGCCGGACCAGCCGGCCCGGTCGGGTCGGCGCCCGGCCCGGTGGGCGGCTCGGCCGGCTCGCTGCCGGTCTTCTCGGTGAACCGGTACGGGGTGACCGACTCGACCACCGTCTCGAACCGGTCCTGCACCGGCTCGGGCAGCGAACCGGCGAACCCGGCGGTCGCCGTACCGAGCACCGCGGCGGCGACCGCGCCTGCGGCGAGCTTGCCGGCCAGCCGGATCCGCCGGATCCTGGCGGTGGCGGCGGCCACCGCCAGCCGGGCTGGCCGCCCGCCGGGCGGCTGGTAGGTCTCCGCCGGCGCGCCGGTGAAGGCACCGGCCGCCATCATGGCCCGCAACGCCTGGCTGGGCTCGACCGGCCGGACGGACATTTCGCGCAGCGTCCGGACCGCCGTCGCCACCGGCTCGAGCTCGGGCTCGGCGGCGTGGCCGGCGAGCAGCCGCTCGACCGCCTCGTCGCCCACCTGGCGTAGCGAGGTCAGCTCATCGGGGTAATCGCCGGTGCCGGTCACAGCGGTACCCCCTCTCGCGCGAGCTGCTTTCGCAACGCCTCCAGGGCGCGCCGCTGGAGCGCCTTCACCGCGCCCAACGTCTTGCCGGTGACCCGGGCGACCTCCTCGGCGGTCAGGTCGGCGACCACCCGCAGCAACAGCACCGTCCGCTGGTCGGCGGAGAGCCGCGCGCACAGCCCGATCACCCACTGCTCCCCGAGCGCGGCCAGCGCCTCCCGCTCCACGTCGCCGCCGGGCAGGCTACCACCGCCGCCCTGCTCCACCGCCGTAACCTCCACATCGGCCACTCGCGGCTGGCGGGCGATCCGGCGCCGCTCGTCCTGCAGCCGGCGATGCGCGATCGTGAACACCCAGGACCGGAACTGCTGTTCGGTGCCGTGGAACGTGTCCAGCCCGCGGAACACTCCCATGAAGACCTCGCTGGTGAGGTCTTCCGGCTCGCGGGCCCGCTGCGCTCGCAGGTACCCCGCTACCGCCGGGGCTAGGTCGGCGTACAAGCGCTCGAAGCCGAGCGGCTCGCCACCGCGAGCCGCTGCTAGGACCTCCGGGAACGCGTCTCCCAGCGCCAGCGAGGGCCTCCCTTCGTGCCACCGCGGGTCGCCGCGGTGCCGCACTCAGGGTACGGCAGTCGGGGGCCAGGTTGTGGGACCGGACGGGGTGGCCCGCGACCCGGCCCCCGAGAGCCGGGCCGCGGACGACCCTTGTCCTGGTCGCCGCGCCGGCTCACCGTACTCGCACGTCCCACAAATCGCGCGGGTACGGACCCCGGCATCCGGCAGCATGGCACTCAACGCCGACGCGGGCGACCAGCGACCCCTCCGTCACCGAGGTGACGTCTAGGTAATCGCCGACCCGTCGAAAAGGGGTACGGCCGATTTCCCGCCGGTTTCCGCCGAGGTCCCGCCGATCGGCAGCCGCCGGCGGCCGCGACCGGCGCTGCCGGTCGCGGCCGGCCCCACGTGCAGGTATGCGCTTTCCTGACCGGTACTATCCCGGCATGGTCAGCCCCACACCGCCACCCGAGGACGTCATCGCGACCATCGAACGGGGACGGTTGGTGCCGGTGATCGTGATCGACGATCCGGCGAAGGCCGGGCCACTCGCCGACGCGCTGGTCGCGGGCGGGCTGCGGTGCGCCGAGGTGACCTTCCGGACCGAGGCGGCGCAGGCCGCGCTGGCAGCGATGGCCGCCGACCGGCGGCTGCTGGTCGGCGCCGGCACGGTGGTACGCCCGGAGCAGGTCGACCGGGCGGTCGAGGCCGGCGCCAAGTTCATCGTCTCGCCCGGGGTCAGCCCGACCGTGGTACGGCATTGCCAGCGGATCGGCGTACCGGTGGTCCCCGGCGTCGCCACCGCCACCGAGATCCAGACCGCGATCGAGGAAGGCCTGTCGGTGCTGAAGTTCTTCCCGGCCGAGCCGCTGGGCGGGCTGGCGATGCTGAAGGCGCTCGCGGCCCCGTTCCCGGGGATCCGGTTCGTGCCGACCGGCGGGATCACCGCCGGGCAGCTCGCCGACTACCTCGGCCACCCGAGCGTGCTGGCGGTCGGTGGGAGCTGGATGGTCGCCCCGAAGCTGATCGCCGCCGGGGCGTGGGACGAGATCACGCGGCTCACCGCCGAGGCGGTGGCGGTCGCGTCGGGAGGGTGAGGAATGCAGCTGCGGGAGAAGGCCGAGTGCCGGTACGACGCCGTCGCGCTCGGGGAGATCATGCTCCGGCTGGACCCGGGCGAGGGCCGGATCCGCACCGCCCGGCAGTTCCGGGTCTGGGAGGGCGGCGGCGAGTACAACGTGGCCCGCGGCCTGCGCCGCTGCTTCGGCTTGCGGACCGCGGTGGTGACCGCGTTCGCCGACAACGAGATCGGCCGGCTGGTCGAGGACTTCATCCTCACCGGTGGGGTCGACACCGAGCTGATCCGGTGGGTGCCGTACGACGGGATCGGCCGCACCGTCCGTAATGGACTGAATTTCACCGAGCGCGGGTTCGGGGTGCGAGGCGCGGTCGGCGTCTCCGACCGCGGGAACACCGCCGCCAGCCAGCTGAAGGCCGGCGACATCGACTGGGAGCACATCTTCGGCGAGCTCGGCGCCCGGTGGTTCCACACCGGTGGCATCTTCGCCGGGTTGTCCGAGACCACCCCGGAGGTGGTCGAGGAGGCGATGGCCGCCGCCAAGCGGCACGGCACGATCGTTTCCTACGACCTGAATTACCGGCCGAGCCTGTGGCAGGCGGTGGGCGGCCAGCAGCGCGCCCAGGAGGTCAACCAGCGGCTGGCCCGGTACGTCGACGTCATGATTGGCAACGAGGAGGACTTCACCGCCGCGCTCGGGTTCGAGGTGCCGGACACCGACCCGAACCTGACCGTCCTGCCGGTGGAGAGCTTCCAGCGCATGATCGGCCAGGTCACCGAGGCATACCCGAACTTCCAGGTGGTCGCGACCACGCTGCGGGCGGTGAAGACAGCCACGATCAACGACTGGGGCGCGATCGCGTGGTCCAAGGAGACCGGGTTCGTGCAGGCGACCGACCGGCCCGGGCTGGAGATCATGGACCGGGTCGGCGGCGGCGACAGCTTCGCCTCCGGCCTGATCTACGGGCTGATGGAGCGCGGCGACCTCGCGACCGCGGTCGAGTTCGGCGCCGCCCACGGCGCGCTGGCGATGACCACTCCGGGCGACACCTCGATGGCGACCCTGAAGGAAGTGGAGCGGCTCGCCGCCGGTGGCGGCGCCCGGGTCCAGCGCTGACCAGGGCTTCGGCGCGCGCCGGCCGCTAGTCGCCGCCCCGCTCCCGGTGGGCGTCCTGCCGCTCTTCCAACTCCCGGCGCTCTTCCGACGGGTTGGTCACCCCGTAGTCCCGCTGGGTGTCCGTGACCCCGGGCAGGCCGGGCCGGTCCGTCTCCTGCGCGTACTCCTCCGGGTCGAAGCCGAGGTCCTTGTCCCCGACGCCGTGGGTCCGCCAGTCCGCGAGGATCCGGTTCAGGGTGTCCCGCTGGGACTCGTCCTCGGCCACGTACGCCTCGGCAGCGGCCTGGGTCTGCTGGCCCGCGAGCTGGTAGCGGGCAGCGGTGGTCTTGAGGAACTCCCCGAGCAGGTCCCGCAACTCGAGCACCCCCAGATCGGCCGGAGTCTGCTTCCCGTCCTTGTCGGCGAGCTCGGCGTCGGCCGCCTCGGTCCCCCTGATCAGCGGCAGCAGGTCGGCGTACCGCTCGGCGAGCTCGTAGCAGTTCTGGGCGATCCCGAGCACGAACTCGACATCGACGTGGAAGCCGGTCTGGCCCGGTTGCCGGGTGCCGTCCGGGTCGTTGCGGGTGAGGTCGTAGAGCTCGACGTTGTAGCTGTCGGCACCGTCGAGCGCCGCCTGGATCTGGGTCTGGAGGGTCGCGTAGTCGGACTCATGGGTGGCCAGATCGTCGTTCAGCTTGCGGATCTCGTCGCGGAGCTGCGAGAGCACCTCGAGGCGGTCGTTTGCATACGCCTTGGCGGTGACCTTCGACCACAGCTGCTCGCCGAGGAATCCGACCAGCTGGACCACCGCACCGGCGATCGCCCCGGCGGGGTGCCAACCGCCGGCCGCGGCGACAAACATCCCGATCCCGGTGATGGTCTTCCAGCCTGCCGCCTGGTCGTAGGTGACCGTTTCCTTGTCAGCCAACGACTTGGTTGCCCACTGGAGCCAGTACAGCGCGTCGTTGCGGCCCTTCACGATGATCGCGGCGCGGCTGTTGTAGAGGTTGGCCAACCAGCCGGCCAGACCGGCCTGGTTGGACATGGTCGGCCGGACCGAGGCGAAGAAGCCGTCCCGGGCCCGGTCCGCCGCCAGTCCGGTCCAGCCGGCCCACCAGTCGGTATGCTGGTTGTCCTCATCGGCGAGCCTGATCACCACCTCCGGGATCGGCCGGGTCGCCGGGTCGTCGGCCAGCAAGCCCGGATCGGACCCGGTGTCGGCGGTAAGGCCGAGCCGGCTCCCGATGTCGAGCAGAGTCCCGTGCGCCGAGCGCAGCGCGATCAGGTCGTGGTGGTCGAACAGCGGCAGCTCCTGCGCGACGGCCTGCCGCTCCTGATAGGCCCAGTCGGCCACCTGCTCGAGGATGCTCCCGACGCCGCACTCGATCCAGTACTCGTGGACCTGACCATCGTCGGTCACCCGATGGGCCTCGCCGCCGCAGATCACCGAGTCCAGCGGTTCGACCTGTCCTTCCTGGACCCAGCGCAGATAGGCGCAGAGTCGGGGCGACCCGTCGAAGTCGACCACGTGTTCCCGGGCGGCCCGCGAGGTGAAGGGCCACACCGAACCCCGCGCGTGTTCCGGGATCGCCTCCCAGTCACCGCCAATGATCGCGATGGCGACGTCCACGCGCCACCGCCGGATCAGCGCCTGGGTGAACGTATCCAGCGCGGCGTCCAGGGTCGCCGCGAAGTCCGTACTCTGGATGGCCGTGTCCGGGTTACCGCCCGAGCCGTCGCGTTCGGTGTCAGCCACTGCGCCCCCGCCTTTCCGATGAAACCCTCAGCGCGGTCCGGCGGGTTCGTGGGCTCGCGCCCGAGGCAGCCCACACCCGAGCGCCAGCGGGCGCGCGGCACCCTGGTTCCCCGCGATCGGTCCGCACGCCTGCGATGCTGGCGCCGCCACCTGTCCGGAACCCTGCAAAACCCTTGCAGCCGGACCCGAAACCCCTTGCAGCCGGACCGGCGGACGCCGTTGGCGCCCGACCAGCGGTCAGAAGCCGAGCTTGCGGAGCTGCTTCGGGTCCCGCTGCCAGTCCTTGGCCACCCGGACATGCAGGTTGAGGTAGACCTTGCTGCCGAGCAGCTCCTCGATCGCCGCCCGGGCTCGGGTGCCGACCTCCTTCAACCGGGCGCCCCGATGACCGATCACGATCGCCTTCTGGCTCGGCCGCTCGACATAGACGTCGGCGAAGATCCGGGTCAGCCGCTCCTCGCGCTGGAGCTCCTCGACCACCACCGCGATCGAGTGCGGCAGCTCGTCCCGTACCCCCTCCAGCGCCGCCTCCCGGATCAGCTCGGCGACCAGCACCTGCTCCGGCTCCTCGGTGAGCATCTCGTCCGGGTAGAGCTGCGGCGACTCGGGCAAGTACTTGGTCATCACCTCGACCAGCGTGTCGAGCTGGAACCCGGTGACCGCGCTGACCGGCACCACCTCGGCGAACTCCCCCAGCTCACCGACCTTCACCAGCTGCTCGGCCAGCCGGGCCTTGTCCACCAGGTCGGTCTTGGTGACCACCGCGATCACGGTGGCGTGCAGGTTGGCGATCTCGCCGCTGATGAACCGGTCGCCGCGGCCGATCGGCTGGTCGGCCGGCAGGCACAGCCCGATCACGTCGACCTCGCTCCAGGTTGCCCGGACCAGGTCGTTGAGCCGCTCGCCGAGCAGGGTCCGGGGCCGGTGCAGGCCGGGCGTGTCGACCAACACCAGCTGCGAGTCGGGCCGGTGCAGCACGCCGCGGATCACGTGCCGGGTGGTCTGCGGCTTGCTGGAGGTAATCGCGATCTTCTGTCCCACGATCGCGTTCGTCAGCGTCGACTTGCCGGCGTTCGGCCGCCCGACGAAGCACGCGAACCCGGCCCGGTACGCCACTGCTGATATCCCCCGGTGAAATCGATATCGGTTGCGGTCAGTCGGTGACGGTGCCGAGGACGGTGCCGTCCGGCCCGGCCACGTGGATCGGCACGCCGGTCCCCAGGTCCCGCACCGCTGCCTGGCCGGCCCCGTCCAGCGTCGACGCCTCGGTCACCACCGCCGCCGCTTCCAGCCGGGAAGCGCCGGCGGCGACCGCCAGCGCCACCGACAGCTGCAACGCCGTGAGGTTCAACGAGGGCAGCACCACGGTCGCTCCGGCGTACGTCCGGCCGTCGCCGTCGCGTACCGCCGCCCCCTCGAGTGCGCCGACCCGAGCCCGCGCGGCCCTCGCCAGCGTGATCAGCTTGAGGTCTTCTTCGGCCAGCTCAGCTTCGCCCTCGGGCATTCGCCGCCTGCCTCTCCTTGGTCTTCGCCGGAGCGTCACCGGCCCGGCTCACCAGCACCGTCTCGATCCGGTTCCGCCGGCCGGTGGTCCCCTCGGCAACCAGCCGCAACCCCCCTACGGTAGCGGTAGCGCCCGGGATCGGCACCCGGCCCAGTGCTTGCGCGAGCAGCCCGGCCACCGTGTCGACCTCGTGGTTGGGCAGGACCACGTCGAACAGCTCGCCCAGCTCGTCGATCGGGAGCCGGGCGGAGACCCGGACCCGATCGTCGTCGAGCCGCTGCACCGGCGGGACCTCCACGTCGTACTCGTCGGTGATCTCGCCGACGATCTCCTCCAGGATGTCCTCGATGGTGATCAGGCCGGCGGTGCCGCCGTACTCGTCCACCACGATCGCCACGTGGACCCGGGCCGCCTGCATCTCCGAGAGCAGGTCGTCGACCGGCTTGGACTCCGGGACGAACACCGCCTCCCGCATCACCTCGGCGACCCGCTTCGACGCGCCGCCGGCCGACTGCTCACCGGTGGTGTGCCGGACCAGGTCCTTGAGGTAGACCATCCCGAGCACGTCGTCGACGCTCGCGCCGATCACCGGGATCCGGGAGAAGCCGGACCGCATCGCCAGCGCCAGCGCCTGCGCGAGGGTCTTGTGCGCCTCGATCCACACCATCTCGGTGCGCGGCACCATCACTTCCCGGGCGACCGTGTCGCCGAGCTGGAACACCGAGTGGATCATCCGGCGCTCGCCCTGCTCGACCGCCCCGCTCTCGCCCGCCAGATCGACCAGCTCCCGCAGCTCGACGCTCATGTCCGGGTCGCCGCCGTGGTGGTTGGCGGCGACGAACGGCCCCTCCCGGAACCCGCGGCCGGGGGTGAGCGCGTTGCCGATCAGGATCAGCAGCGCGGTGAGCGGGCCGAGCGCCCGGCCCAGCCAGCGCACCAGCGGAGCCGCCACCCGGCCGACCGGATAGGCGTGCTGCCGGCCGAGCGTACGCGGGCCGACCCCGACCACCACGAAGCTCACCACCGTCATCGCGCCGGCGGTCACCAGCGCGGCGGTCCAGCCGATCCCGAACGTGTCCACCGCCACCAGCGCCACCAGCGTGGTCGCGGTCAGCTCGCACAGCAGCCGTAGCAGCAGGAGCAGGTTGAGGTAGCGCGGCCGTTCAGCCGCGATCACCGCCAGCGCGGCCGCGCCCCAGACCCCGTCGCTGGCCAGCGCCTTGGCGCGCGCCGCCGAAACCGCACCGATCGCGGCGTCGGTCATCGCGCACAGGCCGGCGATGATCACCAGCCCAGCGGCCCACGCCAGCAACGCCGCGTCGGGTAAGCCCGCCGCCATCGTCGATCAACCCGTACGAGCGCGTCGCCAGCTGTCGAGCAGGCGGGCCTGCAGGCTGAACATCTCGCGCTCCTCATCCGGCTCCGCGTGGTCGTAGCCGAGCAGGTGCAGCGTACCGTGGACGGTGAGCAACGCGACCTCGTCGGCGGTGCTGTGGCCGGCGGCCGCCGCCTGCCGGCCGGCGACCTCCGGACAGAGCACGATGTCGCCGAGCAGCGTCGGCTCACTGCCGCTGTCCCCCGGGCCGTGGTCGAAGCTGACCTCGTCCAGCGGGAACGCGAGCACGTCGGTCGGACCGTCACCACCCATCCAGCGGTGGTTCAGGTCGCTCATGTACTCCTCGTCGACGAGCAGGATCGACAGCTCGGCCAACGGGCTGACCCCGGTTTCGGTCAGCGTATGCCGCGCCACGTCAAGGATCGCGTCGGTGTCGACGTCGACCCCGGACTCATTGGCTATCTCTATGGACATTTCCGTCTCTCACCGTCGCCGGCCGGACCTCCCGGACACGGCTTGAACCTTTGGCTGCTGGTTCGCGTCCCACTTCTCGTACGCGTTCACGATGTCGCTCACCAGCTGATGGCGGACCACGTCCACGCTGCTCAGCTGGGAGAAGTGGACGTCCTCCAGACCGTCCAGGATGTCCCGCACCACCCGCAGCCCGCTGCTGGCGCCGCCCGGCAGATCCACCTGGGTGATGTCGCCGGTGACCACGATCTTCGAGCCGAACCCGAGCCGGGTCAGGAACATCTTCATCTGCTCCGGCGTGGTGTTCTGCGCCTCGTCGAGGATGATGAAGGCGTCGTTGAGGGTCCGGCCGCGCATGTACGCCAGCGGCGCGACCTCGATCGTCCCGCTCTGGATCAGCCGCGGGATCGAGTCGGGGTCGATCATGTCGTGCAGCGCGTCGTAGAGCGGCCGCAGATAGGGGTCGATCTTCTCGTAGAGGGTGCCGGGCAGGTAGCCGAGCCGCTCCCCCGCCTCGACCGCCGGCCGGGTCAGGATGATCCGGGTGACCTGCTTGGCCTGCAGCGCCTGCACCGCCTTCGCCATCGCCAGGTAGGTCTTGCCGGTGCCGGCCGGGCCGATCGCGAACACGATCGTGTGCCCGTCGATGGCGTCCACGTACCGCCGCTGGCCGAGCGTCTTCGGCCGGATGTTCCGGCCGCGCCGGGACAGGATGTTGAGAGTGAGCACCTCGGCCGGCCGCTCGACGGTGCCGGCCTCGAGCATGCTGACGGTCCGGCGGACGCTGTCGGTGGTGAGGGTCTCGCCGCGATGGATCAGCTCCAGCAGCTCAGCGAACAGCCGCTCGGCGAGCGCGTTGTCGGCCGGCTCGCCGCTGATCGTGATCTCGTTACCCCGTACCAGGATGTCGCTGGCGAGCGACCGCTCCACCAGCTTGAGGATTTCGTCCGCCGCCCCGAGCAGGCTCACCATGACCTGCGGATCATCAATCGTGATCTTGGTCTGCGCGCGGTTATGTGAGGTTCGTGTGATAGTTGGCGACTTGTCTGGGTCGGTCATATGTCGGCCGGTTCGGCCTTCGCCACCTGCTCTCCTGCTCGTTGATCCCCTCCGGGACCTGACCCCTCCATGGTATCGGCTCACCTACCATGGCGGGAGTGAGTAACGACTGCCTGTTCTGCAAGATCGTTGCCGGTGAGCTCCCGGCGACCGTGGTGCACGAGACCGACCAGACCCTCGCGTTCCGGGACATCAACCCGCAGGCGCCGGTGCACGTGCTGGTGATCCCGAAGGCGCACCACCCGGACCTCGCCGCGCTGGTGGCGGCCGACCCGGCGCTCGCCGCCGCGGTGCTGAGCAGCGTCGCCGAGGTCGCCAAGGCCGAAGGGCTCGCCGCCGACGGCTACCGCACGATCATGAACACCGGTCGGAACGGCGGCCAGTCGGTCTTCCACGTCCACGCCCACGTGCTGGGCGGCCGGCCGTTCGGCGAAGGCCTCACCCCCTGACGCCGGGGTTTGCCTACTTGAGCGTGGCGCTGGTCAGGCCGGCCTGGACCTGCCGCTGGAACGCGACGTAGACCACCAGGATCGGCAGCATCGCGATGGTCATGCCGGCGAACAGCGCCGACACGTCGTTGCGGTAGCCCTGCTGGATCGCCAGCGCCACCAGCCCCTGGGCGAGCACCGACCGGTCTGGATCGAAGCTGGTCTGCTGCTGCATCAGGGTCTGCGGCAGCAGGAACTGGTTCCACTGGCCGAGCACGTTGAAGATACCGACGCTCAGCAGGCCGGGCTTGGCCATCGGCAGCATGATCTGGAAGAACGTCCGCACGTGGCCGGCGCCGTCCACCGCCGCCTGCTCGGCGATCGACTTGGGCAGGGTGCGGAAGAACGAGTGCAGGAAGAACACCGTGAACGGCAGCGAGAACGCGACGTAGACCAGGATCAGCCCGTGGTAGGTGTTCAGCATGTCGTAGCCGCGGACCACGAAGAACAGCGGGATCAGGGCTAGGAAGATCGGTACGGTGAGGCCGGCCACGAACCCGTAGTAGATGACCCGGTTGCCGGGGAAGTCGTAGCGAGCCAGCACGTAGGCGGCCATCGACCCGAGCAGCATGGTCAGGAACACCCCGCCGCTGACCACGATCACCGTACTGAGGAAGTAGTCGCCGATGTGGCTGGCGTTCCAGGCCCGGCTGAAGTTCTCCCACCGGAGGCTGGTCGGGATCCCCCACGGGTCGCTGATGATCTCCGGGTCGGTGCGGAACGCCTGCACCACCGACCACAGCAGCGGGAAGGTCACCAGCACCGCCCAGGTGAGCAGGAAGCCGTGCGAGAAAACGTTGAGGGTCCGGCCGGTACGGTCCGGCGGGGCGGGCGTGGTCGGCCGGGGCGCCCGGACGGCTGGGTGGGCGGCCGGTGCGTCGGTGATCATGCGAACTCGATCCTTTCCCGACGGACGATCCGGAGCTGGACGATCGCCAGCAGCAGGGTGAACACCGCCAGCGCCACCCCCATCGCGCAGGCGTACCCGAACTGACCGGGCCGGTAGCTGCCGAACGCGGTCTGGTAGATCTGGGTCGCCATCACCTGGCTGGCGTTGTTCGGACCGCCGCCGGTGAGCGCGTAGACCAGCGCGAACATGTCCAACCCGAGGATTCCGAGGTAGACCCAGGCGACCGAGACGTTGTCCCGCAGCAGCGGCAGCGTGACCCGGAAGAACTGCTGGCTCCGGTTGGCGCCGTCCAGCACCGCCGCCTCGTAGATGTCGCGCGGGATCGAGGTCATCGCGGCCGAGAACAGCACCATGAAGAACCCGGAGAACCCCCAGACCGCGATCGCCAGCAGCAGCCACTTCACGGTCCCGGGATGGCTGAGGAACAGTAGCGGCTCGTCCTGGTCGACCAGCCCGACCGCCATCAGCACCGCGTTCGCCAAACCGTGCCGGTCGGTACGGAAGATCGTGCCCCACACGATCGCGACGATCGCGATCGACAGGATGAACGGGAAGAAGAAGATCACCTTGTAGACGGAGGAGCCGAACACGCCGCGGACACCGGCCCGGTTCGACCGGCCGCCGACGTTGAGCATGAACGCGAAGAACAGCGCCAGCGCCACCGTCACCACCGGCAGGGTCAGGAAGAAGAACAAGCTGTTCCCGAACGCCTTCCGGAACACCTCGTCCTCGGCCAGCCGCAGGTAGTTGTCGAACCCGACGTAGTCGAACTCGGTGGTCCGGGCACCCCAGTCGGTGAACGAGTACAGCGCGGTCTGCGCGAACGGGGAGATCATGAAGACCCCGTAGATCGCCACCGGCAGCAGCAGGAAGCCGGCGATGAACAGGTACTTGGTGAGCAACGCCCGCAGCCGTGGCCAGGTCACCGGGACCTCCGATCATAAGGTCCCTCGTGGACCCCTGGCGGGACGGGTCCACGAGGGACGGTCAGGTCAGGCTTCACGCGTGAACTTCTCGATCGACGAGTCCTCACGGACCTCGTCGGCGGCGGCCTGCATCGCGTCGATGAGGTCCTGCGCGGACGCCCGGCCAGCCATCAGCTCCCCGAGCATCGGCTCCATGGTGTCCACGTACATCTTCGCGTTGTACCAGCCCTCCCACTTCCAGTTGAGGGCGTCCGGTGCGGTGGCGGCGACCTCCGCCGCCGACCGGAAGGCGACCGAGTCCACCTCCAGCCCGGTCCCCTGCACCACCGTGGCCGAGCCGGTCAGCTCGATGAACCGCTCCGCGAACGACTTGGTGAGCATCACCCGCAACAGCTCCAGACCACCGGCCCGGTTGGCGGCGTTGGTCGGGATCACGAACGGCTCGCCCGGCTGGTTACGCACGCAGCCGGGTGGCAGCGCCGGGTTGTCCGACGGCGCCCACGGCGCCATCAGGGTCATCTCGAAGTCGGCCGGGATGCCGCCGCTCACCTCGTGCTCGGCCAGCACCGTGTCGTCGGACATCTCGGCCTCCAGCCAGGTGCCGCACCACAGCATCCCGGCCTCCCGGTCCAGCCACGCCTGCTGCGCCTGGATATGGGTGAGCCCCTCCATGCCCGGGTAGACGAGTTCACTGTCGACCATCTCCTGTAGCCGGTTGACCGCGGTCACCACCGCCGGCTGCCGCCAGGCGTCCGGCTCCAGGTTGTCGATGGCGATCACTGCCTCGTGGCCACCCTCCAGGTTGATCCACTCCATCAGGACGTTCTGCAGGTACCACAGCCCGTTCGCGTTGCCGTTGATGAACGGCGCGATCCCGGCGGCCTTCATCCGGCCGGCCAGGTCCAGGAACTCGCTCCAGGTGGTGGGCGGCGTCCAGCCGTTGTCCCGGAACAGCTTCGCGTCGTACCAGATCCCGTAGGTGGAGTTGACGAAGTTGAGCGAGTACATGGTGCCGCCGAACGACCCAGCCTCCTCCACCCCGGCGGTGAGGGTGTCCCGGATCTTCTTGCTCGGGTCGTCCAGGCTGGGCGCGTCGAGCAGCTCGGTCAGCGGGATCACCGCGCCGTCGTTGACCAGCCCGTCCAGTGCCAGCTCGTCGTCGCCGGAGTTGTTCAGGAAGTCCGGCGGGTTGCCACCGGCGAACCGGGGCTGCATCTCGGTCGCGATCGTCTCGGTGGTGACCACCCCGACCTGCGCCTCCGGCCAGTGCCGCTGGAACTCCTCCTGCAACGCGTTCGGGTACTCGGTGCCGAAGCCGCCGGTGAAGAAGACCGCGTCCACCCGGGAGTCGGGCACGAACCCGAACGGGTTCTCGGCGGTCCGCTCCTGCTCGTTGCCGTTGTCGTCACCGTCGCCGCTGCCGGTGGCGCAAGCGTTCAGCAGGGCGGCGGCCGGGGTGGCGAGCAGGCCGGCGGCGGCCGCCCGGCCGAGCAGCCGGCGCCGGGTCAGCGGCGTCGGCGGCCCGGTGAGGCGATAGCTGACTGGTCGTACGGACATCGGATTCTCCTTTGTGGTTGGTGTGGGTCACAGGGCGGCGCGATGGCCGTCGACCGCCCGGGCGGTGCGCTGGAACGCCGAGTCGGCTCGGTCATGCGTACGCTGGGCCACCGCGATGTAGAGCAGGTCGAGCACGACCAGCTGCGGGTGGCGGGCCGAGAGCGCGTCCGGCCGGAATGTCGTCTTGGCGTGGCTGGCGGTGGCGAGCACCAGGTCGGCCAGCTCGGCCAGCGGGGAGTCCGGGAAGCTGGTCAGCGCCACCGTGGTGGCGCCGTGGCTGCCCGCCTCGGCCAGCATCTCGATCGTCTCCCGGGTCTGTCCGGTGTGGGAGATCCCGACCGCCACGTCCCCGGGCGCCAGTACGGCGGCGCTGGCGAGGCCACTGTGGACGTCGGTCCAGGCCCACGCCCGGATCCCGATCCGGTGCAGGCTGAGCTGGAACTCGGCGCCGACCAGCGCGGAGCCGCTGGCGCCGTAGATGTCGGTACGGTGGGCGGCGGCGATCGCGTCGGCCGCGGCCGCCACCTGGTCGAGGTCGAGCAGCGCGACCGTGTCGTGCATGGCCAGCGTGTCGGCGGCGACCACCTGGTTGAGCACCCGGTCGAGCGGATCGGTGGGCTGGATCTCCCGGCCGATGTCGACCGTCCAGCCGGCCGCCCGGGCCGCCCGGCCGGTTTCCCCGGCGATGCCGAGTCGCAGCTCGGCGTACCCCTCGAAGCCGAGCGCCCGGCAGAACCGGGTGATGGTCGCCGGGGAGGTGCCGGAGCGCTCGGCGAGCTCCACGATGGTCGCCCGGGACGCGGCCGCCGGGTCGGCGAGCACCTGTTCGGCCACTCGCTGCAGCGCGCCGGTGAACTCCGGCAACTGCGCCCGCACCCGTGCCAGCACCCCGTCGGTCACCGGCCCACCCCTTCGCGTGGTTTCAGTTAGGAAACCTTCCTTACTGTTTCAGGAAATAGTTCTTACTAAACCGGCGGCAGTCAAGGGGTTGGGCAGAACTTTTTTGCCGATCTTGGCGGGGACGCTGGGCCGCTAGGCCGTTGTGCCGCCGGTTACCAGCGCTTGAGCCGGAAATTCAGGACAGAAAGGGCGGCGACGCCGGCGGTCGAGGTCCGCAGGATCGTGTTGCCGAGCCGGACCGGCACCGCGCCCGCCGCCTCGAACGCCGCCAGCTCGGCCGGTGCCACCCCGCCCTCGGGGCCGACGATCACCACCAGGTCCCCGTTGCTCGGCAGCGGCACCGTGCCGAGCCGCTGCTCGGCCTCCTCGTGCAGCACCACGGCCGCGCCGGTGGCGTCCGCGCGCAAGCGCTCGGCCACCGCCGGCGTGGCCGCCGGCTCGCTCACCACCGGCAACCAGGACCGGCGGGACTGCTTGGCCGCCTCCCGAGCGGTCACCACCCACCGCTGCCAGGCCCGCTCGCCACGCTCGCCGCGCCACTGCGCCACCGACCGGGCGGCCGGCCAGGGGACGACCTCGTCCACCCCGACCTCGGTCATCGCCTGCACCGCGAGCTCGGAGCGGTCGCCTTTGCCGATCCCCTGCACCACCACCAGCCGGGGCACCGGGGGCTGGTCGCGGCGGCGTTCGCCGATCTCCAACTCGAGCATGCTGCGGCCGGTCCCGGTCACGACCGCGGTGGCGATCCCGCCCCGGCCGTCGCCAAGCAGCAGCCGCTCACCGACCCGCAACCGCTGCACCGCTGCCGCGTGATGGCCCTCCCGCCCGGCGAGCGTCACCCGATCACCGTCGGGTAGCGCGTCGACCAGGAACATCGGCGCACTCACGCCCCCACTTTAAGGGATCATGGAGTTTCTTCGCGACACGCCGGACGACACGCCGAAATACTCCATGATCGACGCTCCCGGCGACCCACGCGACGCGCGCAGCGCGCGCTAATGCCCGTTGAAGGCGTCGCGGACCCGGGAGAAGAACCCGCCCTGCTTGGTGAGCTGGGCGACCTCCTCGCCGCGCGCCTTCGCGAACTCGCGGAGCAGCCGCTCCTGCTCCGGGTCCAGTTTGGTGGGAGTCCGCACGTCGAGGTGGACGAACAGGTCGCCGCGGCCGCTGCCGCGCAGGTGCGGGACCCCGCGACCGCGCAGCCGCAACGTCGAGTTGGGCTGGGTGCCCGGCCGGACCTCCAGCGTCTCCTCGCCGTCGAGGGTCTTGATGGTGAGCTGGGTCCCCAGCGCGGCGGCGGTCATCGGCACCGTGACCCGGCAGTGCAGGTCGTCGCCCTTCCGCGAGAACACGTCGTGCGGGCGCTCGTGGATCTCCACATACAAATCACCGGCGGGACCACCGCCGGGACCGACCTCGCCCTGACCGGCGAGCCGGATCCGCATCCCGTTCTCGACCCCCGCCGGGATCTTGACGGTGATCTGCCGGCGGGCCCGCACCCGACCGTCACCGGCGCAGTTCGGGCACGGGTTGGGGATGGTCGTGCCGGTGCCCTGGCAGGTCACGCACGGCCGGGACGACACCACCTGCCCGAGGAACGTCCGCTGCACCGACTGCACCTGCCCGTGGCCGCCGCACACCTCACAGGTGACCGGCGAGGTGCCCGGAGCGGTGCCCTCGCCGCCGCAGGTCTTGCAGACCACCGCAGTGGCTACGGTGATCGGCGCCTCCACCCCGAACGCGGTCTCGGACAGGTCGAGCTCCAGCGGCAGCACCGCGTCGGCGCCCGGCCGGGTGCGCGGACGCGGCCCGCGGCCGGCACCGGTGGCGGTGCCGAAGAACGCGTCCATGATGTCCTGGAAGCCGACGAACGGCCCGCCGGCGCCGCCACCCGGGCTGCCGAGCCCGCCACCCGGGGCGTACGGGTCACCACCCAGGTCGACGATCTGCCGCTTCCGGTCGTCAGAGAGGACCTCGTAGGCGGTGTTGATCTCCTTGAAGCGCTCCTGCGCCTCCGGGTCCGGGTTGACGTCCGGGTGGTATTTACGGGCGAGCTTGCGGTAGGCCCGCTTGATCTCGTCGTCCGTCGCATCCCGCGAAACGCCGAGAATCCCGTAGTAGTCCTTGGCCACTGCGTTGGGTGTCCTCATCAGTCTGGGTCAGTTCTGAGCGAGCAGTTCGCCGACGTAGCGTGCCACGGCCCGGACCGTGGCGATGGTGCCGGGGTAGTCCATCCGGGTCGGGCCGACCACCCCCATCCCACCAACGATGGTGTCACCCGGGCCGTAGCCGGCGCTCACGACCGAGGTCGTCCGCAGGTCGGCCACCTCGTTCTCGCCGCCGATCCGCACCCGCGGCTCCCGGTAGCCGTCGTTGCCCACTTCGCCGATCAGCTTGAGCAGCACGACCTGCTCCTCCAGCGCCTCCAGCACCGACCGGAGCGAGCCCTGGAAGTCGAACAACCCGGCCCGGGTCAGGTTGGCGGTGCCGGCCAGCGCGACCCGCTCCTCGTGCCGCTCGACCAGCGTCTCCAGCAGCACCGACGCGAGCGGCGCCATGATCTGCCGCAGGTCCGGATGGACCTCGTCGACCAGCGACTGCACCAGGGCCGGCGTCTCGCTCAGCTGCTCCCCGACGAGCTTGGCGTTGACCAGCCGGCGCAGCTCGGTGACGTCGTCGGCCTCGGTCGGGCCGGGCAGCTCGACCAGCCGCTGCTCCACCCGGCCGGTGTCGGTGATCATCACCAGCATCACCCGGGTGGTCGAGATCGGCACCAGCTCCAGGTGCCGCACCGCCGACTTGGTCAGGCTCGGGTACTGCATCACCGCCACCTGGCGGGTCAGCTGCGCCAGCAGCCGGACCGTCCGGTAGACGACGTCGTCGAGGTCGACCGCGCCGAACATGAACCGCTCGATCGCCCGGCGCTCGGCCGCGGAGAGCGGCTTGATCTGCGACAGCCGGTCCACGAACAGCCGGTATCCGCGGTCGGTCGGCACCCGACCCGCGCTGGTGTGCGGCTGGCGGATGTAGCCCTCCTCCTCCAGGACCGCCATGTCGTTACGGACAGTGGCGGGCGAGACATTCAGGTTGTGCCGCTCGACCAGCGCGCGACTGCCCACCGGCTCCTCAGTGGCGACGTAGTCCTCAACGATGGCGCGCAGCACTTCCAGCTTGCGCTCATCAAGGGGCATCTCACCACCTCCCGGCTGCGGCAGCTCCAAGGTTCCCCGACTCGCGCGTGCCAGCGCGGGGATCACGCTGGCACTCGGACATTTTGAGTGCCAGTGTACGCCCGACCGGGCGCTCCTGGCGATGGGCGATGTCGCCGACCCGACTGGTGAAGATCCCCCACCGGACCCGCCCCTCCGGTCTAGGGTGTGCGCATGAGCACACCTCCACCACCCCCACCACCTGGCGTCGGGCCAACGCCACCGGCGGGGTATGCGAACAACGACGAGAAGACCTGGGTGCTGTTGACCCACTTCGGTGGCGCTGGCGGCGCATTCCTGCTCAGCGGGGTGGGCGGCTGGATCATGCCGCTGATCGCGCTGATCGCGAAGGGTAACCAGTCCCCGACTGTCCGGGCACACGCCGTGCAGGCGCTGAACTTCCAGCTGACCTGGACCATCGTCGGGGTGCTCGGCTGGGCGACCGTCTGCGTGATCGTCGGCGGCCTCGGCATCCTGGCCGCCGTGCTGATGGGCGTGATCTTCGGCATCATCGCCGGCGTCAAGGCCAACGAAGGCCAGCTGTACGAGTACCCCTTGTCGATCAAGATGGTGAAGTAGCCGAGCCCACTCGTCCGTCAGGCAGCGGCCGGTGCGGTCAGCAGATCCCGGGTCACGGCGTCTGCGAGCAGCCGGCCGCGCAGCGTGAGCACGGCGGAGCCCGCGGCGTGGCCGGCGGCCGAGAGCAGGCCGTCGGCCACCGCGCGCTCAGCCACCGGCAGCGCGGCCGGCGGCAGGCTGGCCAGCGGCAGCCCGTCGGCCAGCCGCAGCCGCAGCATCACCTGCTCGGTCCAGCGCTGCTCGTCGGTCAGCAGCTCCCGCCCGTGACCCGGCGACCGGCCGGCCGCCAGCCGGGCCGCGTAGCGGCGCGGGTGCTTCACGTTCCACCAG
Organism: Natronosporangium sp.; assembly: GCA_036564175.1. GTDB lineage: Bacteria > Actinomycetota > Actinomycetes > Mycobacteriales > Micromonosporaceae > Natronosporangium. The sequence continues at coordinate 254,728 of DATCKZ010000007.1, read as the reverse complement.
CGGACCCCGCCGACGTGGCTGTGCGCGCCCGGACCCAGCCCCCACCAGTCGGCGCCGGTCCAGTACCCGAGGTTGTGCCGGCAGCGCGCCGCCGCCGACCGGGCCCAGTTCGACACTTCGTACCACTCGAACCCGGCCGCCGACAGCGCCGCCTCCGCCGCCAGGTACCGGTCGGCGGCCAGGTCGTCGTCCGGCATCGGCAGCTCACCGCGCCGGATCCGGGCGGCCAGCGCCGTCCCCTCCTCCACGATCAGCGAGTACGCGCTGACGTGGTCGACGCCGGCGTCGATCGCCGCGGCCAGCGAGGCTTCGAAGTCTTCGGGCCGCTCGCCCGGCGTACCGTAGATCAAATCCAAGTTGACGTGCTCGAAGCCGGCGGCACGCGCCTGCGCCGCGGCGGCGGTGGCCCGGCCCGGAGTATGCCGGCGGTCCAGCACCGCCAGCACGTGCGGGGCCACCGACTGCATCCCGAGCGAGACCCGGGTGAAGCCGGCCCGGCGCAGCCGGCTCAGCGACGCCTCGTCGACCGACTCCGGATTCGCCTCGGTGGTCACCTCCGCGTCGGCCGCCAACCCCCAGGTCTGGTCGATCGCGGTCAGGATTCGGGCCAAGTCCTCGGTCGGCAGCAGGGTCGGCGTGCCGCCGCCGAAGAACACCGTGCCCACCCGTGGCGGCGGCGCGTCGGCGAGCACCTTCGCCGCCAGCGCCAGCTCGGCGAGGACCGCGTCGACATATGGCACCGCGGGCGGCCCCAGCTCGGCGGCGGTATAGGTGTTGAAGTCGCAGTACCCGCACCGGCTGGCGCAGAACGGCACGTGTACGTAGACGCCGAAGCCGCCCCGGCCGACGCCGGTCAGCGCGGAGTCGGGCAGCGCCCCGTCGTCGGGAACGGGCTCGCCATCGGGCAGGTCACCGGGCACACCATCTAGTCTGCCTGCATGACCAACCCGGATCAGCCGCTGGTGCGGACCAGCACCGAGCACGGCGTGGCGACCATCACCCTGGCCAGCCCGCACAACCGCAATGCCCTGTCCACCCCGCTCATGACCCAGTTCCGCGCCGCGCTCGCGGCCGCGGTCGAGGAGCCAGCGGTACGGGTGGTGAAGCTCGACCACGACGGTCCGGTCTTCTGTTCCGGGGCGGATCTGAAAGAGACGGCGGCGGCCCGGGCCGCCGGCAAGTTGCCGGTCGCGATGCTCGCCGACGTGCTGGTCGAGGTCTGGGAGTGCCCGAAGCCGGTGGTGGCGCGGGTGGCCGGGCCGGCCCGGGCGGGCGGGATCGGGCTGATCGCCGCCGCCGACATCGCGATCTGCGCCACCGACGCCACGTTCGCGTTCACCGAGGTGCGGCTCGGGGTGATCCCCGCGGTCATCTCCGCCACCGTGCTCCCCCGGCTGCACAGCCGGGCGGCGGCCCGGCTCTACCTGACCGGCGAGGTGTTCGACGCCGAGTCCGCCGCGGCGGCCGGGCTGGTGACCGAGGCGGTCCCGGCCAGCCAGCTCGACGCCACCGTCGACGCGGTCTGCCAGTCGCTGCAGCGCGGCGCCCCGGCGGCGCTCGCCGGCACCAAGCGGTTGCTCCGCCGGACCGCGCCGGACCTGCGGGCCGAGCTCGCCGAGCTGTCGGCGATGTCGGTGGAGTACTTCCAGTCCGACGACGCGCGGGAGGGGATCGCGGCGTTCGCCGAGAAGCGCGACCCCCGCTGGGTGGTTTCCGCCGGATAGGCTGCGTGCGTGGGCAAGCGTGGCATCATCGCCGGAGTGGTAGCGCTGGGCGTGATCGCCGGAGTCGGCTACTGGGTGGGCAACCAGTTCGACAACGTGCCACTCCCGCGGTTCGGTCCAGATTGCACGGTCGAGGCGAGCGGACAGGTGTCGCTCGACCATGACCAGATGGCCAACGCCGCCACCGTCACCGCGGTCGGGGTCCGGCTGGGGATGCCGGACCAGGCGGTGGTGGTGGCGCTCGCCACCGCGCTGCAGGAGTCGAAGCTCCGCAACCTCCCCCACCTCGGCGACGGCAACGACCACGACTCGATCGGGCTGTTCCAGCAGCGGCCCAGCCAAGGTTGGGGCTCGCCGGAGGAGATCTCCCAGCCGCAGTACGCGGCGGAGCGGTTCTACCGGGCGCTGGCGCAGGTGGATGGTTGGGAGGCGATGCGGGTGACCGAGGCGGCCCAGCGGGTGCAGCGGTCGGCTCATCCGGAGGCCTACCAGAAGTGGGCCGACGAGGCGACCGTGCTCGCCACCGCGCTGCTCGGCCAGGCGCCCGGGGCGGTCGCGTGTGTGGGCCCGGACCAGCCGACGGCCGACGCCGAGGCGGCCCTGACCGCCCTGCGCGAGGCGATCGCGCTGGACTGGGGGACCGACCTGACCGAGGCCGGGAACGCCGAGCCGGCGGTGGCGGCCGATCTCACCGACGACGGTTCCGGACCGACCCTGTCGGTGCCGGCCGGCGACGAGGCGACCGGCTGGCGGTACGCGCACTGGTTGGTGGCGCACGCCGCCCAGCACGGGGTGACCCGGGTCCGGTTCGCGGGTCTGGAGTGGACGGCCGCGGACGGGAGCTGGTCGCCCGCCGAGGCGCCCGGCGACGCGGCGGCCGGCCAGGTCCCCGCCGAACTCAGCCGCTAGCTCCCCGCGCTCAGCTCCCGACGGAACGGACTGAGCCGGCCGACCGGACCCGCCGGAGGCGGGCCGGTCGGCCGGCTCAGGTTCGTTCGCCGGCTTCCGATCAGCCGATCGAGATGTTGCCGTTCTTGCAGTCGCCACCGACGGTGGTCGGCGAGGCGACCGGCACCGAGATCCCGAGGCCGCCGACCCCGCTGCCGCACTGCTGGAACGGCAGCACGCTCAGGGCGGAGTGGTCGAGCACCGAGAACAGCGCGTCGCTCGGCTCACCGTTGATGTCGATGTTGGCGTTCTTGCAGTCGCCACCGACGGTGGCCGGCGACGCGATCGGCACGGTGAGGCCGCCGATGAACGGACCGTGGCTGGCGCACTGCTGCCAGGCCAGCGCGCTCACCGCGGAACCGCTACCGGCCGACAGGATCTGCGGCGGCTCCACCTCCCACGGCGCCTGGCTCGGCACGATCGTCTGCTCCTCGCGGCCGGACTCGGCAGCCTGGACGGCGGTCGGGTCGGCCTGAGCGGCGGCCACGTCGAACGGGTAGTAGTAGTCGTCCGACGGGTAGACCGGGTACTCCGGCTCGTCCTCCTCGCCGATCGTGATGTTGCCGTTCTTGCAGTCGCCGCCGACCGTGGTCGCGGAGGCGATCGGCACACCGATCCCGACGCCGCCGACCCCGCTGCCGCACTGCTGGAAGGCGAGCGCGCTGATCGCCGTACCGTCGAGGATGGAGAACAGCGCGTCGCTGCCGCCGTTCGCGATGTCGATGTTGCCGTTCTGGCAGTCACCCAGCACGGTCGCCGGCGACGCGATCGGCACGGTTGCACCCACGAGGAACGGGCCGTGGCTAGCGCACTGCTGCCACGGGGCCAGGCTGACCGCCGACCCACTACCCAGCGAGAGAATCTGCGGCGGCTCCTGCTCCCACGGGGCGGACCACGTCTGCTCGGGGGCAACGGTCAGCCACTGCTCGGCGAGCTCCCGCATCGCCTCGTCGCTCGCCCGGTGCTTGCCTTCGTAGTCGAGAACGCCCACCGTCGCCGGGGCGACCGCGGGGGCACCCTCGCTGTCCGCCGCGAAGGCAGGGGTCGAACCGATCGCTGCCGCGGTCGCCAGCGCTCCTGTCGCCACGACTGCGACTTTACTGACCTGCATCGTCACTCCTTGTGATTTGCCTGAGCCGCCGCCCGGGGTCCACTACCGTACGGACTAATCGGGCAAAAGCGGCGAACTTCCACCCCGAGTAACGATGCGTGTATGACCTAGTTACGATCTTCCCTGCCGTTATGGACTAGGACTTCCGGCCGGTCGGCGAGCCGCCGCTACCCGAGTTGGCGAGCGCGGCGATGAACGCCTCCTGCGGCACCTCCACCCGGCCGACCATCTTCATCCGCTTCTTACCTTCCTTCTGGCGCTCCAGCAGCTTCCGCTTCCGGGTCACGTCACCGCCGTAGCACTTGGCGAGCACGTCCTTGCGGATCGCCCGGATCGTCTCGCGGGCGATCACCCGGCTGCCGATCGCCGCCTGGATCGGCACCTCGAACTGCTGCCGCGGGATCAGCTTGCGGAGTTTCTCGGTCATCGAAACGCCGTAGCTGTACGCCTTGTCCTTGTGGACGATCGCGCTGAACGCGTCGACCGGCTCGCCGTTGAGCAGGATGTCCACCTTGACCAGATCGGAGACCTGCTCGCCGCTGGCCTCGTAGTCCAGGCTCGCGTAGCCCTTGGTGCGGCTCTTCAGCTGGTCGAAGAAGTCGTAGATGATTTCGGCCAGCGGCAGCGTGTAGCGCAGCTCGACCCGCTCCGCGGACAGGTAGTCCATACCCTGCAGGCTCCCCCGCCGACCCTGGCACAGCTCCATCACCGCACCGACGAAGTCGTTCGGGGTCAGCACAGTCGCCCGTACCACCGGCTCGTAGACCGCCGCGACCTTGCCGGACGGATACTCGCTGGGGTTGGTGACCAGGTGCTCGGTGCCGTCGTCCATACTCACCCGGTACACCACGTTCGGTGCGGTGGCGATGAGGTCCAGATTGAACTCGCGCTCCAGCCGCTCCCGGACGATCTCCAGGTGGAGCAGACCCAGGAACCCGCACCGGAAGCCGAACCCGAGCGCGGCGCTGGTTTCCGGTTCATATACCAGCGCGGCGTCGTTGAGCTTGAGCTTGTCCAGCGCGTCCCGCAGCGCTGGGTAGTCCGAGCCGTCGATCGGGTAGAGCCCGGAGTAGACCATCGGTTTCGGATCCCGGTAGCCGCCCAGCGGCTCAGCCGCCGGCCGGGAAGCGATCGTCACCGTGTCACCGACCCGCGACTGCCGGACATCCTTCACGCCGGTCATCAGGTAACCCACCTCGCCGGCGCCGAGCCCGGCCGACTTGGTCGGCTCCGGCGAGATCACCCCGATCTCCAGCAGCTCGTGGGTGGTGCCGGTGGACATCATCCGGATCCGGTCACGCGGCTCGATCCGGCCGTCGACCACCCGGACATAGGTGACCACGCCCCGGTAGACGTCGTAGATCGAGTCGAAGATGAGCGCCCGGGCCGGCGCGGTCGCGTCCCCGGTCGGCGGCGGCACCTGCCGCACGATCTCGTCCAGCAGCTCGGTCACGCCCTCGCCGGTCTTGCCGGAGACTCGCAGGCAGTCCGACGGCTCGCAGCCGATCAAGTGGGCGAGCTCCTCGGCGTACCGGTCCGGCTGCGCCGCCGGCAGGTCGATCTTGTTCAGCACCGGGATGATCGTGAGGTCACTCTCCAGCGCCAGGTAGAGGTTGGCCAGCGTCTGCGCCTCCACCCCCTGCGCGGCGTCGACCAGCAGGACGGCGCCCTCGCAGGCGGCGAGCGAGCGGGACACCTCGTAGGTGAAGTCGACGTGCCCCGGGGTGTCGATCATGTTCAGGACGTACTCGCCGCGCCACGGCATCCGTACCGCTTGGCTCTTGATGGTGATGCCGCGCTCACGCTCGATGTCCATCCGGTCCAGGTACTGGTCGCGCATCTGCCGGGCGTCCACCACCCCGGTGAGCTGCAGCATCCGGTCGGCGAGGGTGGACTTCCCGTGGTCGATATGGGCGATGATGCAGAAGTTGCGGATGCGGCGAGGGTCGGTGGCGCCCGGAGCGATGCCGCCCTCGGGCAGGGTGGCGGGTTCACGGGTTGGTGGCACGGTGGTCCGTTCAGCTCATGGTGGTCGACACTGGGACCTCTATGGTCCCATGTACGAGCGGACTGGCTGAGCCTGGTATCCTTGCTGTTCGCGTCCGGCGCCAGGCCGGCGCGTGCAACTTTGACCCAAACCCCGGACCAGACGAGGCTGTCGCGTGGCGAACATCAAGTCGCAGATCAAGCGCAATAGGCAGAACGAGAAGCGCCGGCTGCGCAACAAGTCGGTGAAGTCCTCGCTGAAGACCGCCATCCGCAAGTTCGACGCTGCTCTGGCGGCCGGCGACACCGAGACCGCCACCCAGCTGATGCGGGACGCGTCGAAGCAGCTGGACAAGGCTGCCAGCAAGGGCATCATCCACAAGAACCAGGCGGCGAACCGCAAGTCATCGATCGCCCGCCGCCTGCAGGCGTCACTCAACGCCTGACCGCGTTCTCGTTGTACTGACGGTTTTAGCCGTCTTGACGGCGCCGGCTCCACCGGCGCCGTAGCGCTGTTTGCCCTCGTCTGGTCTGACTTTGCTACGGCAGCTGCTCCGCGCCGGTCCAGGCCGATCGGTCCCGGACGCCCTCCGCGAGCCGGGCCGGGCTCACCTCCCGATCCGGGAACCGGCGCAGGTACTCCCCCTCCAGCTCGGCGGTACGCCGGTTGTGGTGCGCGAGCGCCTGGTCCGATCCGAACCGGAACGTCTCGTCCCGGGTCCGGTGCACCGCCGCCAGCTCGCGGAGCAGGTCTTCGTCCGATAGCTCGCTCGCGGCGATGCCGATCCCCGGGCTGGTGCCGGTACTCGGGCTCGGGCCGGTGCCGGTGCTCGGACCGGTGCCCGTACCGGTACCCGAGTTGGTGCCGCTGGCCGTTGGTTGCTCCATGCCTCCTCCGCTACCCGGCCGGCCCGCCGGCTAACCGCGGCGGCTGACCGGTGGTCACGGTTTGGCCGACCGGCGGGCGGGTAGGCCTCCAGTGACCCCACTGGAGGTGAGGACCAATGGAGAGCCGGGCACGAGCGCTGGGCCATGCCATCCATCCGACGCTGATCGTGTTCCCGCTGGGCTTGCTGGCGACCGCGGTCATTTTCGACATCATCTATCTGTTCAATGACCGGGAGGGCCTGGCGGCCGCGTCCGGCTACATGATCGCGGCCGGCCTGATCGGCGGGCTGGTGGCGGCGGCATTCGGGCTGATCGACTGGCTCGCCATCCCGGCCGGCACCCGAGCCAAGCGGGTCGGCCTCTGGCACGGCTCGCTCAACGTCGTGGTGGTCGCGCTGTTCGCGATCAGCTGGCTGCTGCGGCTCGGTGGTGACGGCTGGGAGCCGGGCGTGGCCGCGCTGATCTTCAGCTTCGCTGGCGCCGGAGTCGCGCTGGTCTCCGCCTGGCTCGGCGGCGAGCTGGTGGAGCGGCTCGGGATCGGGGTCGACCGAGGTGCCGGGCCGGACGCGTCCAGCTCGCTGCGCGGTGCTGCGGACCGGCCACGCACCGCCGGCCCGTACCGGTAACGGCGGCTGATCCGTACCGGATCATGGTGACGGCCGGTCCTGCGGTTACGGGCCGGCCGCGCCGCGTGCGGCCGGCACCAAGCGGGTGCGAGCGCCCCTCACCTCCTGCTAGCACCGGTGCTGGCAGGGCTTACCGGCAGAGGGCTTGCTGGTTGAGGGCTACCGATCAGAGGCTCATTGGTAGCGGCGGCGGGCGGACTGGCGAAATCGTTGCCGGATCGAGTGCGCCGGGTCCAGCGTGTCGGTCAGATCGCGACTGACCTGGCGTACTCCCGGCGGCTGCGCTGGCCAGCCGGGCCGGGCCGGCGGGCCGGCCGCTGGCGGGGTCGCCGGTGGCGCGGGCGGGTTGGCCCAGGCACCCGCCAGCACGTCGTTGACCTTGACCATGACCGCCACCGACGCTGGCAGCACCAGTACCGCCCACCAGCTCACCAGCTCGGTCAACGCGAGCAGGACCCCCAGCGCGATCATGCCCTCGAAGAACACGAAGCACCACAGCCCGGACGGGCGGAGGTGGCGCAGCCGCAACGCCCGGGCGTAGAGCGGCCGCCGTACCGGCTCGTCGGTGGTCATCTGCCTCCTTGCCCGTCTGCCCGCGCCGCGGTGATCGCCATGACCGCCCGCTCCAGCGCGTAGCCACTGTCCTCACCGGCGCCCTTGACGGCGGCGTTGCACTCGGCCGCGACCCGCATCGCCGTGACCAGGCCCTCCGGCGTCCAGCCCCGAGCCTGCCGCTGCCCCCGCTCCACTTTCCACGGTGGCAGGCCGAGCCGGCTGCTGAGCTGGTACGGATTGCCGCGACCGGCCGAGGCGACCCGGGCGACGGTCCGGACTCCGTCGGCGAGCGCGTCGGCGATCGGCACCACCGGCACCCCGACCTGCAGCGCCCACCGCAGCGCCTCCAGCGCGCCGGCGGTGTCGCCGACCATCGCCGAGTCGGCGACCGTGAAGCCGCTCACCTCCGCCCGGCCGCGGTAGTACCGCGCCACCGTCTCGGCATCGATCCGGCCGTCGGTGTCCGCCACCAGCTGCGAGCAGGCGGCGGCGAGCTCCCGCAGATCGGTGCCGACCGCGGCGAGCAGCGCCTCGGCGGCGGCATCGTTGCACTTGCCGCCCAGCCGCCGGATCTCGGTCTTGACGAAGTCGAGCCGCTCCCGATGCCGGCTGATCTTCGCGGCCGGGACCACAGTGGCCCCCGCGCCGCGTAGCCCGTCGGCGAGCGCCTTGCCCTTCGCGCCGCCCGCGTGCGTGACCACCAGCGTGACGTCCGGGCTCGGGTTGGCCGCGTACTCGACCAGCGCCGCCACCAGCTCCTTCCGGGCGTCCTGGCCGCGCCGCACCACGATCACCCGGGAACCGCCGAACAGCGAGGGGCTGACCAGTTCGGCGATCTCCCCGGGCGACAGCGCGCTCGCCTCGATGTCGTGCACCTCGGTCGCCGGGTCGGCGGCCCGAGCCGACTCGATCGCGCCCGTCACGGCACGCGCGACGAGCAGCTCCTCCTCCCCGAGCACCAGTACCACTCGGTCCGCAGCCGTCACCCGCCTATCGTCGCACGACCGGCCCGGCCCGGTGAACCGCCGACCGACGGCTGGCGAGCATGGACCGTCACCAGGCCAGCGCCGGTGGCGGGCCGCGGGTCACCACCGCCAGCTCACCGTCCCGGACCACCGCCGCCACGTCGCCGTCGAGATCGGTACGCAGGACCCGCGCACCCCCGGCCCGCAGCCGGTCCAGCGGTGCCGAGTGTGGGTGGCCGTAGGAGTTGTCGGCGCCGACCGACACCAACGCGACCGCCGGCTCGACCGCCTCGAGAAACTCGGACGCCTGGTAGCTACTGCCGTGGTGGGGCACCTTCAGCACATCGGCCCGCAGCCGGTCGGAACCGAGCTGCGTCAACAGCTCCCGTTGCAGCTCCAGCTCCGCGTCACCGGGCAACAGCACTCGTACACCATGGACGGTCGCCATCACCACCAGCGAGTTGTTGTTCGGGTCCGACCGGGTGCCGGTGAGCTGGTACGGCGGGCTGAGCACCGCCAGCGACACCGGGCCGAGCCGGTACGCCGAGCCGGGCTGGGCGGCCCGGATCGGCACCCCGGCGCTCGTGGCCGTCGCGGTGACCAGGTCGTGGCCGAACTCCGGCTCGGGAACGGCGGCGGTGAGGATCCCGGCCACCTCGCGCCCGCGTACCAGTCCGTCGATGCCGCCCACGTGATCGGCGTGGAAGTGGCTGATGACCAGCAGCGGGATGGTCCGGATCCGGAGGTCGCGCAGGCACCGGTCAGCGGCCACCGGGTCCGGGCCGGCGTCGAACACGATGCCGGCACCGGCTCCGACCGGCACCACCAGCAGGTCGCCTTGGCCCACCGCACAGGCGACCACCACGGCGCCAGCCGGTGGCCAGCCGCTCGCGACGATCCGGACCGGTAGCGCGCCGATCGCGATGGCGGTGGCGACCACCCCGACCAGCAGCCGGACCCGCCGGTGCCGCAGCGCCAGCAGCCCGGCGACGGTGAGCGCGGCAAGCAGCAACGCGCCGGTCACCCCGGCCGGCCACGGCACCACCGCCGCCGGCACCCGTGCGCCGTAGCCGGCGACAAGCACCAGCCACCAGGCCGGCCAGCTCGCCAGCCAGGCGAGGAACTCGGCCACCGGCGGGGCGAGCGGGGCGACCGCCGCGGCGAGCACGCCGAGGATGGTGGCCGGGGCGACCGCCGGCGTCGCGGCCAGGTTCGCCGCCACCGCGACCAGACTGATCGTGCCGGAGTAGCCGGCGATCAGCGGCGCCACCGCCAACTGCGCCGCGGCCGGCACGGCGATCGCTTCGGCTACCCCGCGCGGCACCCGGCGGCGCCGGAGCGCGTCCCGCCATCGGGGCGCGAGCAGCAGCAGTCCGGCGGTCGCCAGCACCGACAGCGCGAACCCGATCTCGCTGGCGAGCTGCGGGTCGAGGATGACCAGTCCGGCGACCGTCGCGCCGAGCGCCGGCAGGGCCGCTCGCGGCCGGCCGGTCGCGAGCGCGAGCAGGGCGACCGCGCCCATCGCTCCGGCCCGGAGCACCGACGGGTCGGCGCGGCAGAGGATCACGTACCCGGCCAGCGCGCAGCCGCAGCTCGCGGCGGTGAGCCAGGGCGGGGCGCGGCCAGCCCGCGCGACCAACGCGACGAATCCGACCACAATCGCGACGTTCGCTCCACTGACAGCGGTCAAATGAGACATTCCAGTAGCGAGGAAGTCGTCCGCGACCTTCGGATCGAGGCGGCTGACGTCGCCGACCGCGAGCCCCGGCACCAACCCGCCCGGCTCCGGCGCGAGCGGCGCGACGGCGGTCCGCAGACCGACCCGCAGTGACCCGGCGGCTCGCTGCGGCCACGGCGGTTCGCCGAGCGGCTCGGGCGGGCCGGTGGCGGAGAGCACGGCGGCGGTGAGGTCGCCACCGCGGGGTGGAGCGAGCCGGCCGGTGGCGCGCACCCGCTGCCCGGGCAGCAACGACTCCCACCCCGGATCTCCGGTGAGCACCAGCACGCGCACCCGGAGCCGGACGGCGTCGGCGTCGCCATCGATTTGTAGCCGGTGTAGCCAGGCCGGCACCAGCCAGCTGGGTCGCTGCGCGGCGCCCGGATCGTGCAGCGGACGCGGGTCGCGCCGGACGGTCAGCTCGGCCGTCACGGAGGCGTGAGCGGCGGCCGGCCCGGCGATCGGCGCGGCGTCGCGGGCCGCCAGCCGGGCGGCGGTGGCGACGCTGCCGCAGACCACCCCGAGCAGCAACCCAAGCACGAGGCCGAGTCCGGCGGTGCCACGCCACCAGCCGAGCCCGCCGGCGGCACGCGGCCAGCCGATCCAGCGCGGCCGGTCGGCGGTGTGCGGCTCGGCCGCGGCGCCGTGCCACCGCCACAGCACCGCTGCGGCGACCGACGCACCGGCGCCGACCGCCGCCGCGACCGGTGCCCGGCTGTGCAGGGCCGCGAGCGCGGACAGCCAGGTCCCCACCGCCATCCCGGCCAGCCGCAGGTCCAGCCGATCGGCCACACCGTCACCAGCGGGTCGACTCAATCCGTCACCAGCGGGTCGACTCACTCCGTCACCAGCGGGTCGACTCACTCCGTCACCGGCGCTTCGAGTCACACCGTCACCAGCGGTTCGAGCTCGGCGAACCGGGCCTCGCCGATCCCGCTGACCTCGCGGAGCTGACCGACCGATGTGAACGGGCCGTGCTGGGTCCGGTAATCGATGATCCGCCGCGCCAAGGCCGGCCCGATCCCGGGCAGCGTCTCCAGCTCGGCCTGGGTGGCGGTGTTGAGGTTCACCAGCCCACCGCCGGGCGCGGCAGCTCCCCCGCTACCCGGCTCGCCGCCTTCGACCGGACCGGGCGGCGGTGGGATCCCGACCGTGATCAGCTCACCGTCGACCACCCTGCGCGCAAGGTTCAGGTGGTCGATGTCGGCGCCGGGCAGCAACCCACCGGCGGCCTCGATCGCATCGGCCACCCGGGAACCCGGCGGCAGGTGGACCAGCCCCGGCTCGCGTACCTCACCGCTGACCGCCACCACCAGCTCGGCCGGCTCGGTCGAAGCCGGCGGCGCGACCGCGCTCGGTGCGGCGGTGTCGGCCAGCACCGGGGCGACCGGCTCCGGCCGCGGCCGGGACCACCAGGCGAACCCGGCGGCGCCGATGACCATCAAGACCGCGACCACCGCCAGTGCCCGCAGGCCGGGCCGGCCGGGGTCGAAGGCGGCCCCGGCCAGCCGCGGCAACCCGCCCGGAGCCGGCGTGGCCGGCGGGTCGCCCGCCGGCTCCGGACTCGAGCCGGGATCGTCGGGCGGTGACGCTGCCCGGGTCGGGCTCGTCGCCGCTACCGGATCGCCGGCCAGCACCCGCGCCAGCCGCTGCCCGGCGGCGACTCTGGGCTCATCCTCGGCACGCATGCCGGCGACGATAAGGCGGTCCGCACCGGCCCCGCTGCCGCGCGACCGCCATCTGTGGACAACTCATCCCCCTGTGGACAACGCCCTGATCATGCCTCCGATGTGGTATGAGCCTCCGTTCGCGCAGGACCCGGCGAAGACCGCGCGTACCCATCCCCGCTGGAACGGCCACCCACCGAGCGGATAACCCGATGAACGAGGGTTCCAGACCCTACGTGCTGGGCATGGGAATGAGCGTCGAGGACGCCGAGCGAACGCCGGGTGTGGCCGCGGCGACATCGACGCCGCGGTCACCGGCACCGACGGGGACGGCTGGTTCGACCAGATCATGCACTCAGCCGAGTCAGCCGCCGGTCGTCACGCCCCCGGCGAAGTCGCCGCCGGTGCCGGTCCCACCCGGTGCACCACCACGCCGACCAGGCCCGGGCCGACGTGGGCGGCCACCACCGCGCCCACTTCGGACGTCCAGCGCTGGCACAGCCGATCACCGAGCCGCTCGGCGAGCGCGTCGCTGACCTGGCGCGCCCGTTGCGGGGCTACCAGGTGCTGCACCGCGATGTCCACTTGCGAGTCGCCCGCCGCCTCGACCGCCAGGTCGATCAGCCGGTTCAGCGCCCGCGACGCGGTCCGTACTTTGTCCCGGGCGGCGATCGCACCGTCGGCGACGTACAGGATCGGCTTGACCGACAAGGCGGTGCCGAGCAACGCCGAGGCGGCGCTGATCCGGCCGCCCCGGCGCAGGAACTCGAGTGTGTCCACATAGAAGAATGTGGTGGTGGCGGCGGCCGCCTTGGCGGCGGCGGCGGCCGAGCTCGCGAGGTCGGCGCCGCCGCCGGCGGCGGCCGCCGCCGCGAGCGCGCAGAACCCGAGCGCCATCCCGGTGGAGCCGGAGTCGACCACCGTGATCCGATCCGGGTCCACCTCATTGGCGGCGAGCACCGCCGCTTCGTACGTGCCGGACAGCTTCGCCGAGAGGTGTACGGAGACCACCCCGTCCGCGCCGGCCGCGAGCAGCTCGCGGTAGGTCTGGGCGAACCGGGCCGGGGCGGGTCGGGAGGTGGACACCGGCACCCGCCGCTCGGTCAGCGCCGCGGCGACCTCGGCCGGTCCGATCTGTTCACCTTCCTCCCCTTCCACCCCACCGATCACCACCGTCAGCGGCACGATCGTGATCCCGGCGGTGAGTTCCGGCGGCAGATACGCGGTCGAGTCGGTGACGACGGCTACCGGCATGCCAGGCACGGTAACGCAAACCGGTGGGTCACCGGAGTACCTCGGTCACCTCGAACGGGGTCCCCTGCTGGCAGGTGCTCATCATGTCCGACCGGACCCGGCCCCGCAGGGTCGCGCTGTCGCCGGCCCGCAGATCCGCGACCGGCTCGCCGAACAGCAGGTAGTCGCCGGAGCCAGTCGACAGCAGCAGGCAGTTCGGCTCGACCCCGGAGACCAGCTCGCCGGAGATCGTGATCTCCCCCGGCCGGTCGGTGCTCGGTGGGCTGATCGGCGGCACTGACGGGGCTCCGGACGGCGGCGTGGTGGGCACGGTCGGCGGCAGCGACGGGGACGGCGTGGTGGACTCGGACGGAGTCGGGCTGGTCGGGGACGGCTCCGGCTGGTCGCCGGGTGTGTCGTCGCCACACCCGGCGAGCAGCAGCAGCCCGGCGGCCAGCGCGGCGATCGCCACGCGGATCGGTCTGCCGGCGGACCCGCCCACCCCGTACGTGCTCATACCCATTCGACGTGGCCCCGCGCTGGCCGGTTCCGGCCGGCTACTCGTACCCGGGCGGGCCGCTGGTGACGCCGATGTTGTGACCGGCGAGCACCCAGCCGCGCACCGGATCCAGCCGCAGCTCGGTGTAGTGGCAGTTGGAGAGCACCACCACCGTGCTGAGCAGCTCCATCGGCCAGCCGAGCAGCTCGAACATCCCGTACCGGGCGGCGCCGCCGTGGGTGGCCACCACCACGGTGCCGCCGGGCGCGGCCGCGGCCGCCTCCCGCAGCGCCTCCCCGACCCGCTTCATCACGTCGCCCGGCGGCTCGATCCCGTGCCCGAGGTCGTGCTCGCCGGCGCGCTGCCGGGCCGCGGCCTCCGGGAACCGCTCCGCGATCTCGGCGTGGGTGAGCCCCTCGAAGTCGCCGTACGCCCGCTCCCGCAGCCGCGGGTCCCGGCGCACCGGCAGGCCGGTGAGGGCGGCCAGCGCGGCGGCGGTGTCGACGGCCCGGGTCAGGTCGCTGGCGACGATCAGGTCCGGCTTGCGGGCGGCCAGCAGCGGCGCGGACCGCTGCGCCTCGGCGTGGCCGCGCTCGCTCAGCGCCACGTCGGTGTGCCCCTGGTGGCGCCGCTCCCGGTTCCACTCGGTCTCGCCGTGCCGCCAGAGCAGCAGGGTGGTCATCCGGGTCTCGGGTCGGCCGCCGGTGACCGGGCCGGTCGCAGGCTGGCCGGTCACTCGACCGGCCCCGCCGCCAGCGCCCGGTCGACGAACGGGATGGTCGGGCAGTCCTTCCACAGCCGGTCGAGCGCGTAGTACTCCCGGTCCTCGCTGTGCTGGATGTGCAGCACGATGTCCTCGTAGTCCAGCAGCACCCACCGGCCCTCACGCTCGCCCTCCCGGCGGACCGGCTTGGCGGGCTCGGGCAGCGCCCGCAGCTTCTCCTCGATCTCGTCGACGATCGCGTTCACCTGGCGTTCGTTCGGCGCGGAGGCGAGCACGAACACGTCGGTGATGACCAACCGGTCAGCCACGTCGATGATCATGATGTGCTCGGCCTTCTTGTCGGCAGCAGCCTGTGCGGCGGTCAGCGCCAGCTCACGGGCGCGCTCGGATGCGGGCACTCGCTCCCCTTCCTCGGAACTCGTCCTCCAGGGTCTCACATCTGGTTCACCGGCTGCTGCCGGTTATCATCCTGATTCGCCCAAGTTCTCGCCATTGAGCTGATAAAGCCGGCGTTTTGTAATGTATTGCACCACTCCGTCCGGGACGAGATACCAGATCGGCTTCCCGACCGCGACCCGCGCCCGGCAGTCGGTCGACGAGATCGCCATCGCCGGCACCTGCACCAGCGTCACCGAGTCGGCCGGCAGGTGGGCGTCCGAGAGCGTGAACCCGGGCCGGGTGACCCCGACCAGGTGGGCAAGCCCGAACAACTGGTCGGCATCCTTCCAGGAGAGGATCCGGCTCAGCGCGTCGGCGCCGGTGATGAAGTAGAGCTCGGTCTCCTCGCCGTACTCCTTACGCAGGTCGCGCAGGGTATCGACAGTGTACGTCGGGCCGCCTCGATCGATGTCCACCCGGCTCACCTGGAACTGCGGGTTGGACGCGGTGGCGATCACGGTCATCAGGTAGCGGTCCTCGGCCGGACTGGTGGTGCTCCCCTTCTGCCACGGCTCGCCGGTCGGCACGAACACCACCTGCTCCAGGTCGAACCGGTACGCGACCTCGCTGGCGGCCACCAGGTGTCCATGGTGGATCGGGTCGAACGTCCCGCCCATGATCCCCACTCGGCGTGGCATCACCGCACCTCCCGAGCGACGAGCGCACGGCGCAGATCGTCGGTGGCGTCGACGATCTCTCGGCGGATCACCGGGTGCAGGCCGTCCCGAGCCAGCCGCGCCTCGGCGGCGGCCACGGTGGCGGCCGCCACCGCATAGCTCGGGTACGCCGCCCGGGTCACCGCCGTGAGCATCTGCTCCGACCGCCACTGTGCGGTAGCGCCGATCTCGTCGAAGAACCGTTCTACATAGGATTCCGTCAGCTCCGCGTGCCCCGGCCGCCAGAACCCCTCGGCCGCCGCGACCACGATCCGGTTGGACAGCTCCCGGTCAGCGGTGATGATCCGCCAGGCGTCCGCCTTGGCAGCCGGGTCCGGCAGTGCGGCCCGGCACCGGGTGGCGGCTTCCAGCCCGCGGGCGCTGCGGTCGCGCTCCTGCTCGGCGGCGATCCGGTCCGCGCCGGCGGCACCGAGCTCGGCCAGCCGGAGCAGGATCGCCCACCGCAGGTCGGCGTCGACGGGCAGCCCGACCGGCACGTCCACCCCGGCCAGCCATCCCTCCAACCAGGACACGTCGGCCGCGCCGGCGCAGCGGACCAGCCCGCGGGCGGCGGCGAGCTGCCAGCTGCCACCGGGCTCGGCGGCGTCGAGCACCCGCCGGCAGGCGTCGGCTAGCGCCCGGTAGGCCGGTGGCCGGTCGGCCAGCGGCAGGTACCGCTCGATCATTGTCCCGACCGCCAGCTCCAGCGCGGTCTCGAAGGTGCCGAGGTGCGGCTCGGCCGGTAGCGCGGCCGCCGCCAGCGCCACGAACTCACTGGCCGGCAGCTCCCCGTCCCGGCAGGCGTCCCAGGCGGAGGTCCACAGCAGCGCCCGAGCGAGCGGGTCGGTGAGCCGGGGCAGTAGCTCAGAAAGCCGCGCGCCGTCGGCCAGCCGCAGCTTGGCGTAGGTCAGGTCGCCGTCGTTGACCAGCAGCAGCTCGCTCGCCGGCCGGCCGACCAGCGCCGGCACCGGGGTCTGGCCGCGGTCGACCGCCGGGTCGAGATCGACCTCGACGCGGTCCCGGCACACCAGATCGCCGCCGTCCGATTCGTACAGTCCGATCTCGACCCGGTGAGGGCGCGGCGTCGGATGATCCGCCGGCGCGGTCTGGCGTACCGCCACCGAGGCATAGCGGCCATGCTCATCCAGGGTGACCGCCGGGCGGAGGGTGTTGACCTGCGGCCGGCGCAGCCACGCCTCGGCCCAGCCGGTGAGATCCCGGCCGCTGGCCCGCGACAGCGCGGCCAGCAGGTCCGCGAGCGTGGCGTTACCGTACGCATGAGCGTCGAAGTACGCCCGGAGCCCGGCCAGAAACGCCTCGTCACCCAGCCAGCTCACCAGCTGCCGCAGCACCGCCGATCCCTTGGCGTACGAGATGCCGTCGAAGTTGGACAGTGCGGCGGCGGTGTCCGGGACCTCGCTCGCCGCCACCGGATGGGTGGTCGGTCGCTGGTCGGCGGCGTAGCCCCAGGTCTTGCGGGCGACGCTGAACGAGGTCCAGGCGTGCCGCCAGCGGGTCGCCTCGGCAACCACTCGCCAGCCCAGGTATTCGGCGAACGACTCGTTCAGCCACAGGTCGTCCCACCAGCGCATGGTGACCAGGTCGCCGAACCACATGTGCGCCATCTCGTGCGCCATCAGCACCGCCCGGTGCTCCCGCTCGGTGTCGGTGACCGCCGACCGGAACACCAGCTCGTCCCGGATCAGCACGCAGCCGGGGAACTCCATCGCGCCCCAGCTGAACTCCGGGGCGAACACCTGGTCGTAGCCGCCGAACGGATACCGGATGCCGAACAGGGCGTGGTAGCGGTCCAGGCAGGCCGCCGTGATCTCGAACAGTTCGTCGGCGTCGCGGTCGAGGTGCTCGGCGAGCGAGGCGCGGGCGTAGAGGCCCAGCGGGATCCCGTCGTGCTCGGCCCGCCGCTCGTGGAACCGGCCGCCGGCGACGGTGATCAGGTAGGTCGCCAGCGGCGGGGTCGGGTCGAACTCCCACTGGCCGGGCGCGAGCTGCTTGCCCTCGCTGTTGCCGCGGACCAGCCAGCTCGGGTCGGCGGTCACCCGGACCGTCACCGGCGCCTTGAGGTCCGGCTGGTCGAAGCAGGCCATGAACCCGGGTGCCTGGGCGATCGACGGCTGGGCGTAGACGTAGACCTCGCCGTCGGCCGGGTCGACGAACCGGTGCATGCCCTCGCTCGCGTGCGAGTAGCCGAAGTCGGCGTCGACCACCAGCTCGTTCTCGGCCTGCAGGTCGGTGAGCCGGAGCCGGCCGTCGGCGAGCGCGGCCGGGTCGAGCGGGACGCCGTTGAGCCGGGCCGAGCGCAGCGAGACCGGCGACACCTCCGCGAACGTCTCCGCTCCCGGGGTGGCGGTGAACCGGATCGTGGTGGTGGAGCGGAACAGCTCGGCTTCGCCATCACCGGACCGGGGCGGGTCGGCGGCGCCGGTCAGGTCGAGCGCCAGCTCGTAGGACTCCACCCGGAGCAGCTTCGACCGGGCCTGCGCTTCCTGCTCGGTAAGACTGGGCACGTCGCCCATCCTGCCCGACCCGCCGCCCGATCCGTTCCCGGGCCCCGCGCACCGACCGGCGATTGTCGTACATCAGTGCTAACGTATCGACATGCTGATGGCTGACCTTCCGGTGCGGGAACGTCCCCGCGAGCGACTCGCCGCCTGCGGCACCGCCGCCCTCGCCGATCGTGAACTCCTCGCCCTGCTGCTCGGCACCGGCGGCTCACCCGGGGTCGGGGCACACGCCCTGGCCGAGCGACTACTGTCCCATTTCGGCTCGGTGGCCGCGATCTCACGCGCCCATCCGGCCGATCTCGCCAGCCTCACCGGCATCGGCCCGGCCAAGGCCGCGGTGCTGGTCGCCGCGTTCGAGTTGGCCCGGCGCGGCGCCGCGCCGGAGCAACGGGTGACGATCAACGGGCCGGAGGAGATCGTCGCCGTCACCGCGCCGCTGCTGCGTGGCCGCAGCCGGGAGCGGCTGGTGGTGGTCAGCTGTGACCGGGCTAACCGAGTGGTCGGCTGCGACGTGCTGAGCGAGGGCTCGGCCGACCGCTCGCTGATGCCGATCCGGGAGTCGATCGTGGCGGTGCTGCGCCGGGACGGCAAGGCGTTCGCGATCGCTCACAACCATCCCAGCGGCAACCCGACCCCGAGCCAGCACGACGTCGACTCGACGATCGAGGTGTGCGCGGCCGCGGACGCGGTTGGCCTGCGGTTCATCGAGCACGTCATCGTGACCGACACCGGCTGGCGGCGGGTGCCGCAGCGGCCGCACTATCGCCGTCACCGAAACCTTGTCCGTTGACCCGAGCTTGCTATGCTTGGCGACATGCGGACGACGCCGAAGCACTTTGGCTGGTGGGCGCCCTGACGGGCGGCCCTCCGTTCCGCGTGACTTGACAGACCGCGGCCGCCCGATCCGGGCGGCCGTCGCGTTTCTCCGGCCGGCTTCCGGACCGGGCGGCTCCGATCCACAAAGGAGCCATCATGTCCCTCACCACCGTCCCGGCCACCACCGACGGCACCACCACCCTGACTCCGCGCCGGTTGACCGGCCTGACACCCTCCGGCCAGTTGCACCTCGGTAACTTGATCGGCGCGATCCGACCGATGATCACCGCGCCGGCGACCCCGGGCACCGCGCTGGTCGCCATCGTCGACCTGCACGCGCTCACCACCGAGCATCGGCCGCACGAGGTGCGGGCGCGCACCTTGGAACAGGCGACCCTGCTGCTCGCCGCCGGGGTCGATCCCGAGCGCTTCACGATCTTCGTGCAGTCGCAGGTGCCGGAGCACACCGAGCTGCACTACCTGCTGGAGTGCGTCACCGGCTACGGCGAAGTGCAACGGATGATCCAGTTCAAGGAGAAGTCGACGACCACCCACACCCGACTGAGCCTGCTCACCTATCCGGTGTTGATGGCCGCCGACATCCTGCTCTACGACATCGACGAGGTGCCGGTCGGCGACGACCAGACCCAGCACCTGGAGCTGGCCCGGGACCTCGCCACCCGGTTCAACAACCGGTACGGCGAGACGTTCACAGTCCCGCGGGCGGCGTATCCACCGGTGGCCGGCCGGATCATGGACCTCGCGAACCCAGCGTCCAAGATGGGCAAGTCCACGGCGGACGGCCGGGGGGTGCTCTACCTGCTGGACCCGCCGGATGTGTTGCGACGTAAGATCAAGCGAGCCGTGACCGACCCCGGCACCGAGGTGCGCTACGACCCGGTGGCCGCACCCGGCGTCGCCAACCTGCTGGAGATCTTGGCCGCGTGTACCGGCCGGGACTCGATCCCGCCGGTGGCGGAGTTCCGCAGCTACGAGCAGCTCAAGGCGGCCACCGCCGACGCGGTGATCGACTTGCTCGCGCCGATCCAGCGGCGCTATCGGGAGTTGGCCAGCCACCCGTCGCACGTCCGGCAGGTGCTCGCCGATGGTGCCGCTCGGGCACGGCAGCGGGCAGGGGCGACCGTGACTCGGGCTCGGCGGGCGATCGGCCTGCTACCTCGGTAGCGCACGCCGGATCGCCCCGGATATCGGAAGATCAGCCAGGGTGATCGGAGGGATCGGGGCTAGATCGCGTCGTCGGGATAGATCTCGCGGTGTTCGCGGGGGGTCAGCAGGTGCACGCCGAGCACGCGTACCTTGTTCTCGGCGCACACCTCGTGGGTCACCCGGAACCAGGTCCGGTCCACCTCGGTGATCGTGCCGGCGCCGGGCCTGGTGAGGGCAACCAAGATCCCCCCACCTTCGTCCCCTTCGGCCAGCGCTGACGCGAACACCGACACGAAGTGGGCACAGTCCTCGGCGTCGACGTCTGCCGGAACGTCGTCGACCGGACAGTGCACCATGACCCGGTTGTCGGCGTCGCAGAGCACGAACCGTACTCCCCGCTGACCGCGGTCGCTCGGGTCCAGAGCGATCTCCAGATGCTCCCGAATGGCTTCAGGCGTGTCCAGAACCGGAGTCTCGGTCATGTGCGGCATCGTGCCACACCTTTCCATCCTTCGCAGCCCCGCTGTCGGCGAGCGGTTGCTCTGCGTCGTCGGCCGGTCGGCGGCGCGCCTTGCGGGCGGCTAGCCGCTCGGCGGCGGTGGTCCGGCGGGGGCGGCGGGCGGCCTCGATCCGCTCGTCGGTGCCCCGGATCGGCGAGACATGATCCATACCTGCATAGACATCCGGATACCAATCGAACTCATGTCCGCCGATCCGTACGATCGCGCCCGGCTCGGCGCCGGCCTTGGCCAGCGCCTCCTCGACGCCGAGCCGGGCCAGCCGGTCGGCCAGGTACCCGACCGCCTCGTCGTTGTCGAAATTGGTCATCCGGACCCACCGCTCAGGGCGCGGTCCGCGGACCACGAACACCCCGTCCGGCTCCCGCTCGATCGTGAACCCCACCTCGTCCACCGGTCGCGGCCGGATCACCGGCCGCGCCGGCACGACCTGCTGCTGCTCGGCCCGGTACGCCGTGACCAGCTCGGCCATCGCGAACGCGAGCGGCCGCAGCCCCTCGCCGGTGGCGGCGCTCACCTCGAACACCGGCCAGCCCTTGGCGGCCACGTCCGCCCGGACGATCTCCGCCAGCTCCCGGGCGTCCGGGACATCGATCTTGTTGAGCGCGACCAGCCGTGGCCGGTCGGCCAGCCCTGCCCCGTACGCCGCCAGCTCCCGCTCGATCGCGTCGATGTCGCTCACCGGGTCGCGGCCCGGCTCCATGGTGGCGCAGTCGACCACGTGCACCAGCACCGCGCAGCGCTCGATGTGGCGCAAGAACTCCAGCCCGAGCCCCTTTCCCTGGGCGGCGCCCGGGATCAGCCCGGGTACGTCGGCCACCGTGAACGTGGTGTCGCCGGCGCGGACCACCCCGAGGTTCGGGGTCAGGGTGGTGAACGGGTAGTCGGCGATCTTCGGCTTGGCCGCCGACAGTACCGAGATCAACGAGGACTTGCCGGCCGACGGGAACCCGACCAGCCCGACATCGGCGACGCTCTTGAGCTCCAGCACCACGTCGAGCCGCTCGCCGGGCTCGCCGAGCTCGGCGAAGCCCGGCGCCTTGCGCCGGGCGTTGGCGAGCGCGGCGTTGCCCCGGCCACCCCGGCCACCACGAGCCAGCTGGTACGACGTACCGGGGCCGACCAGGTCGGCGAGCACCTCGCCGTCGAGGGTCTGGACGACCGTCCCGTCCGGCACCTTCAGCACCAGGTCAGCGCCGTTCGCCCCGTCCTTGCGGGACCCGGCGCCGTGCCCGCCGCTGGGCGCCTTGACGTGTGGCCGGAAATGAAAGTCGAGCAGAGTGTGGACCCCGGAATCGACCACCAGCACGACGTTGCCACCGCGACCGCCGTTGCCCCCGTCCGGGCCGCCGAGCGGCTTGAACTTCTCCCGGTGGATCGAGACGCTGCCGTTGCCGCCGTCGCCGGCCTGCACATGCAGGACGACTCGGTCGACGAACACTATTCCTGGCTAGCGATGATGCTGACGGTCTTGCGACCGCGCCGGGTGCTGAACTTGACGTGACCGGCGGCGAGCGCGAACAGCGTGTCGTCGCGACCGCGCCCGACCAGCTCGCCCGGGTGGAACTTGGTGCCGCGCTGGCGGACCAGGATCTCACCGGCGTTGACGAGCTGCCCGCCGAAGCGCTTCACACCCAGCCGCTGGGCGTGCGAATCGCGCCCGTTACGCGAGCTGGACGCGCCCTTCTTGTGAGCCATCTCGGTTACTCCTACTTCCCGGTCGAGATCCCGGTCACCTTCACCCGGGTCAGCGGCTGCCGGTGACCCTGGCGCTTGTGGTAGCCGGTCTTGCTCTTGAACTTGTGGATGCGGATCTTCGGGCCCTTGCCGTGCCCCAGCAGCCTCGCGCCGACCGACACGTTGGCCAGCTGCTTCGGATCAGAGATCACCCGCTCGCCATCCACCACCAGCACCGCCGGCAGCGACAGCTGCTGACCCGGCTCGCCGACGAGCTTCTCGACCTCGATCACGTCACCCTCGGCGACGCGATACTGCCTGCCGCCGGTCTTGACGATCGCGTACATGGCGCGCGGCTCCTGTCCAATGATCCTGATGGGCTAGCCCGGCAACCCGGTCCCGTGTTCGCCGGGCGGGCACACACAAGCACGGCGCACGCCATGTGCGCCAGAGAAAAGTATGCCACAGCCTCCCCAGGCCCTGCCGCTACCCCACCCCTCCCCGACGATCACGAGCGGGTCGGCGGACCCATCCGGTGGGCCGGCCAACCCGGCTCATGATCGCCGGGAGGGTGCTCGGCTCGGTCAGGAGGCGGGGCAGAACTCCTCCATCCGGGCGCTGGCCTCGTCCAGGCCGGTGGAGTCGAGGTTCTCCAGCGCGTCCGGGTCGGCGGAGATGGCGTCGCCGAACGCCTCCAGCTCGTTGGCAAAGTCCTCCATCGCGGCCTGCAGCTCCGGGTCCTCGGCGGTGGCGGCGAGGTTGCGCAGCTCGTCGGCGGTGTTGACGGCGGCGCTGGTCATCCCCGCAGCCGCCTCTTCGACCGCCGCCTGGTCACCGGTCGCGGCGGCGGTCGCCATCGCGGCCCCGGCAGCCTGGAACTCGGTGAGGAAGTCCTCGGCCAGCTGCTCGCCCTGCGCGCAGACCTCGTCGGTGCTCTGGCTTCCGGCGGCCTGCGTCGGCTCGGTGGTGTCGCTGGCGTTGGTGTTGCCACCGTCGCTTCCGTTGTCACCGTCGTTGTTGTTGCTGCCGCAGGCGGCACCAGCGAACAGGGCAGCGCCGAGCAGGGTCGCGGCCAGGATGCGTCGCATGAAATTGCACTCCTTGTCGGATGGGTCAGGAACTTGAAGCGTACGTGGAGTCGGCCGCGGCTCAGGCGCCGCAGTAGCTCTCCACCTCGCTCCGGGCCGCCTCGAACGCCGTCATGTCCGGCATCTCGCCATTCGCGGCGGTGTCGGCGAGGTTCTCCATCTCGTCGGCGAATGTGTTCAGCGCGTTGCGGAACTCCTCGTCCTCCGCGTCCTCCGCGCCACCCCGGACCACCTCGGTGATCCGGCCAACGACGTCGTCCAGCTGCGCCACCGCCTCCGCGAGCGCCGCCTCGTCGCCCTGGCCGGCGGCGAGCCCGGCCTGGGACATCGCGGTGTTGAGCTCGGCGTCGAGCGGCTGCAGCTGCTGGTTGAGCGAGTCGCACACGGCTTCGGTGCTCTGGCCGCCGCCATCGTCGTCCTTGCTGCACGCGACGGTGGCCAGCATGCCTACGGCCAGCGCGACCACGGCCAACTTGCGTCGCATCATCGTTCCTCCGTCTTGCCGATGTCCCTGGCAGGGTACGCGGCCGCCGCAACCGGACGACGCCGGGTGGCAGCGACGTGAGGAACGCCAGCTCGGGAGCCGCGGAATCTTGAGGAACGGGGGCGCGGCCGGGTCAGCCGGCGCAGATCGCGCTGACCCGCTCACCACTCTCGGCGAACTGCCCGCTCCGCATCATCTCCGGAGCGTTGGTGACGTCCTCGTAGGTCTCGATCTGGCTGCCGATCTCCACCAGCCCGTCGGCGGCGTCCGCCATCGCGTCGGCCAGCTCCTGGTTGGAGGTGTTGTCCGCGTGCGCGCGCAGGCTGTCGGCGGTCTTCGTGAACAGCTCCCGCACCACCTGCACCGAGGTCTCCCGGCGGTCCTCGTCCCCGGCGGCGACGGCGGCCTCGACCGCGCCGATCTCGGCACCGTAGTCGATCGCCCACTGGTTGACGACGTTGTTGTACTGGTTGCACGCGTCGACCACCTCGGCCGCCGGACCGTCGTTCGAGTCGCTGCAGGCGGCCGCCGTGAGCAGCAGCAGGACGGCTCCGGCGGCGGTGGTGGCGAGGCGGGGCATCGATACTCCTTGGCAGGACAGTGGCTGCTGGGAACGCTCCCACCATAACCCCGCAAGGTCGCCGACGGAACCCCCGATCGCCGCGCAGCAGCCGGCACGCGCGCACCTCTCGAAGCTGCGTGCCGCGTCGCTCAGGGGCGGTGCTTACCGCGCTGCCGGCGGAACCGCCGGAACACCCCCCGGGCGCCGCTCTCCTCGGAGATCGACAGTTCTCCGACCTGTTCCAGCGGCCGCGGCGAGGCCGACTCTGCCGGCGCGGCCGGCTGCCCGGTGGCCGGCGATCCCTCGGCCGATAACTCGGTCGCCGGTGACGGGGCCGGCGGCTGGTCCGCGGCCGCCGAGCCGGCCGGTGACAGCGGTTCGACCGGCTCCGGCTCCGGCGGCTCCAGGTCGGCGGGCTCCGCCGGCTCGGTCACGTCCGGCGGCGTGACCTCCTCGTACCGGGAGAGGTCGTAGCCCATCGTGTCGTCGGTGGCCGGCGCTGAGCTCGCGGACCGCCGGCCCCGCCTGCGACCGGTGGTCGCCGACGCGACCGCCTTCACCTTCTCGGCCGCGTTGCCGCCCTTCGGCCGCTCCCCGACCGGCTCGGTGTGGATGATGACGCCGCGCCCCTTGCAGTGCTCGCACGGCTCGCTGAACGCCTCTAGCAGCCCGGCACCGACCCGCTTGCGGGTCATCTGCACCAGCCCGAGCGAGGTGATCTCGGTGACCTGATGCTTGGTCCGATCCCGGCCCAGGCACTCGGTCAGCCGACGCAGCACCAGCTCCCGATTGGACTCCAGCACCATGTCGATGAAGTCGATGACGATGATGCCGCCGATGTCCCGCAACCGCAGCTGCCGCACGATCTCCTCGGCCGCCTCCAGGTTGTTGCGGGTGACCGTCTCCTCCAGGTTGCCACCGGTGCCGGTGTACTTACCGGTGTTGACGTCGATGACCGTCATCGCCTCGGTCCGGTCGAACACCAGGTGCCCGCCGGACGGGAGGAACACCTTCCGGTCCAGTCCTTTGAGGATCTGCTCGTCGATCCGGTAGGTGGCGAACACGTCGGTGGTACCGGTGTGCCGGCGCATCCGGGACACCAGATCCGGGGCGACGTGCGACAGGTACGCCTCGACCGTGTCGTAAGCGTCCTCGCCTTCGATCACCAGCTCCCGGAAGTCCTCGTTGAACAAGTCTCGGACCACCCGGACCACCAGGTCCGGTTCGGAGTAGAGCAGCGCCGGCGCGGTGCTGCTGGCAGCCTTCGCCTGGATGTCCTCCCACTGCGCCTGCAGTCGCTTGACGTCCCGGGACAGCTCCTCCGCGCTCGCGCTCTCGGCGGCCGTACGGACGATCACCCCCGCCCCGTCCGGCACGATGTTCTTGAGGATGTCGCGTAGCCGGCGCCGCTCGGTGTCCGGCAGCTTCCGGCTGATCCCGGAGGCGTTGCCGTACGGCGCGTAGACCAGGTGCCGGCCGGAGAGCGCGATGTTGCTGGTGAGCCGGGCTCCCTTGTGGCCGACCGGGTCCTTGGTCACTTGCACCAGCACCGAGTCGCCGGAGCTGAGCGCCTGCTCGATCGAGCGGGCCTTACCCTCCAAACCGGACGCGTCCCAGTTGACCTCGCCGGCGTAGAGCACGGCGTTGCGGCCACGTCCAACGTCGACGAACGCGGCCTCCATGCTCGGCAGCACGTTCTGCACCTTGCCGAGGTAAACGCTGCCGACCATCGACGTCGAGCTGGCCCGGCTGACGTAGTGCTCGACCAGCACGCCGTCCTCGAGCACCGCGATCTGGGTGCGGTCGCCATGTTGCCGGATCACCATCACCCGGTCGACCGACTCGCGGCGAGCCAGGAACTCCGACTCGGTGAGCACCGGCGGCCTGGTCCGGCGCTGGTCGCGCCCGCCCCGGCGGCGCTGCCGCTTCGCCTCCAGCCGGGTCGAGCCGGTCACGCCGCGTACCTCGTCCTCGGGCGCGCGCGGCTCCCGTACCTTGACCACGGTCGGCACGCCGTCGTCGCTGGTCGACTCGGTGGTCTCGGGCTCGCCGCCGCCACCCCGGCGGCGGCGCCGGCGACGCCGGCGGGTGACGGTCGTGGTGCCGCTGTCGCCGCCCTCGGCCTCCCCCTCGGCAGTATCGGCAGGCGGTTCGGCGGCGGCCGGAGCGGCCGCCACCGGCTCGGTCTCGGCCGGCTGCTCCTGCGCGGTGCCCTTGCCGCGGCCACGGCCGCGGCGGCCCCGCCGCCGGGAGCGAGAGCTGCCGGATTCGGTCTCGGCGGTGGCGGTCTCGTCCGATTCAGTGGGTGCGGTGGGCGCGTCCGGCTCGGCGACCGCGGCCGGCTCCGGCGCGGCGGCGGCTGCCGGCTCCGGCTCGGCGTCCTCAGCGGTACGGCGGCTGCGCCGGCGGGTGCGCGTGCGCTCGACGGTGACCGCGTCGATGACCGGCTCCTCCGGGGCCATGAACAGCACCGCGGCGGAGGGTGCCGGCTGCCGGGCCGGCGGCCGCTCGGCCGCGGCCTCCGGCTCCGGGGTCCCGGCCGCCGGGGCTGGTTCGGATGTCGCGGGCGCGGGCGCCGCGGCCGCTGCGACCGGCTCCGGGGCGGGTGCCGGCTCGGGCGGCGCGGTCGCCGGCTCGGCGCTGGACTCCGCTGTGGGATCTGTCACACCCGCCGGTTCTGCGGTGGTAGACGAAGACTCGCCCGATTTGTCAGAGCTAGTGGCTTTAGTGGTTCGGCGGCGACGCGTCCGTTTCGGTTCGGGCGCCGCCTCGCTGACGGCTTCGGTCCCCGCGCCGGCCGGCTCGACCGCAGCCTCGGCGGCCACGGCGGCCTCAGCTTCGACGGCATCAGCCTCGGCGGGGCGCTGCTCGGGCGCGGGGTCGGCCGGCTGGTTGGCGGCGCCGGTCGCGGCTTCGTCGGCCGCGGCTTCATCGGCCTCGGCCTCGCTGGCCACCGGCTCGTCGGCGGCGGGCTCGGCAGCCACGGGTTCGGTGGCGGCCGGTTCGCTAGCCACGGGCTCGTCGACCCCGGACTCGTTGGCGGCGGGCTCGGCGGTCTCCGGCTCGTTTGTCACCGGCTCGGCGGGCGACGAGCCGCCGGCCGCGGGTTCGCTGTCGGTTGGTTCGTGAGCGGTGGATTCAGCTGCGGTTGGTTCGGTGTTCGTGGGGTCAGTAGCGGATGAATCGGTTCCGCCTGCTGGCTCATGATCGAGCATCCGGGCAATCTCCAGTTCCGGCTCTCCCGGGCGCGACAGCCGGCTCCGGGCAGGCGCCTCGTCGCGCCCGCACAGGTCCGGCAAACGCTGCCACGCAGGTTCGCCTCGGTCGGGTCCGGTGGCACACCCGCCCCCGCGGGGCGAGCGGCGACCGAAGTCGTGGCTGTCCGATGGACGTCGAAACGGTGCTCCTGGGAGCTCAGCCAACCCGCTCGGTTGGCACCCCGCCTCGATCCGCGGCGAGCGGATCGACGATCTCACCCTGCGCGGTCAGCGGCCCCTGGGCCAGCCGAGTCGCCCGTGGCGGCACCGGCGGTTCCAGGTCGGCCACCACGCGGAGGCCGGAAAGGACGTCATCGGGCCGTACGGAGGGCGTTACCTGCCGTACGACGCAGTCAAGTATCGCACACGGTGCCTCGGCAACCCCGGTAGGTGCCGGCTCACCGGCGGCAACGTTGATCATGACGACCGGCGCCCGGGCATTCAGGGTCCGCCGGCCTTGCTTGGTCAGCCGGGTGACCAACACCTCCTCCGCCGCCGCGAACGCCGTCACCGCTCGGCGCAGCCGCTCGGGCTCAACTCCGGGCAGCTCGATCCGCCACCGCGACGCTTCCAGCCGGTCCGGCAGGCTGGTGCCCTCCGGGGCGACCACGGCCTCGAGCACGTCGAGGCCGGGCGAGAGCACGGCATCCAGATCCCGGGCGAGCGCCGCCGGGTCGACCGGCGCCTGCAGCCCGATCTCCAGGTACTCGGCTTCGCTCGCCACCCCGGTCGGCGCCGCACTCGCGTACGAGATCTTCGGGTGGGGTGTGAAGCCCTGCGAGTAGGCGATCGGCACCCGGGCCCGCCGCAACGCCCGCTCGAACGCACGCGCGAAGTCCCGGTGGGACGTGAACCGCATCGGTCCGCGCTTGGCGTACCGGATCCGGATGCGCTGCACCACCGGCGCCTGCCCGCCCTCGGGCTGCCGCCTACTCATCGCCACCCGCTTCGCTGGTCGGCTGCCGGCCGCCGGCTCATACCGGCGTCAGCGGCAGCAGCTTGCGGCCGGTCGGCCCGATCTGGATCTCGGTGTCCATGCTCGGACACACTCCACAGTCGAAACACGGCGTCCACCGGCAGTCGTCCTGTTCGTACTCGGACAGCGCGTCCTGCCAGTCCTTCCAAAGCCATTCCTTGTCCAGCCCCGAATCGAGGTGATCCCAGGGCAGCACCTCGGTCTCGTCCCGCTCCCGGGTGGTGTACCAGTCCAGGCTCACGCCGTACGCCGGCAGCACCGCCTCGGCGGCCTCGACCCACCGGCGGTACGAGAAGTGCTCGCTCCAGCCGTCGAACCGGCCACCGCTCTCCCAGACCCGGCGGATCACCGCGCCGACCCGGCGATCGCCGCGCGAGAGCAGGCCCTCGATCAACGACGGTTCCCCGTCGTGGTAGCGGTAGCCGATCGCCCGGCCCAGCGACCGGTCAGCGTTGATCGCCTGCTTGAGCAGCTTCAGCCGGCGGTCGATCACGTCCGGCGGAGTCTGGGCGGCCCACTGGAAGGGCGTGTGCGGCTTCGGCACGAACCCGCCGATCGAGACCGTGCAGCGGATGTCCTTGCTGCCGGTGGCCTCCCGGCCGGCCCGGATCACCTCGTGCGCCAGCCGGGCGATCTGCAGCACGTCGTCGTCGGTCTCGGTCGGCAGGCCGCACATGAAGTAGAGCTTCACCTGCCGCCAGCCGTTCTGGTACGCGGTGACGACGGTCCGGATCAGATCCTCCTCGGTGACCATCTTGTTGATCACCCGACGGATCCGCTCCGAGCCACCCTCCGGTGCGAACGTGAGGCCGGTCCGGCGGCCGTTGCGGGACAGCTCCTGCGCCAGCTCGATGTTGAACGCGTCGACCCGGGTCGACGGCAGCGACAGCGAGACGTTCGTGCCCTCGTACCGGTCGGCGAGCCCGGAGCAGATGTCGCCGATCTCCGAATGGTCCGCAGAGGACAGCGACAGCAGCCCGACCTCCGAGAACCCGGAGTTTTCAATGCCTTCGGCGACCATCCTGCCGATGGTCGTGATCGACCGCTCCCGGACCGGTCGAGTGATCATGCCGGCCTGGCAGAACCGGCAGCCCCGGGTGCAGCCCCGGAAGATCTCCACCGCGTACCGCTCGTGCACCGTCTCGGCGAGCGGCACCAGCGGCTTCTTCGGGTACGGCCACTGGTCGAGGTCCATTGTGGTCTGCTTCCGGACCCGGAACGGCACCCGCGGTCGGTTCGGCACCACCCGCTGGATCCGGCCGTCGGGCAGGTAGTCCACGTCGTAGAACCGCGGCACGTAGACCGACTCGGTGGCGGCGAGCCGCAGCAGCAGCTCGTCCCGGCCGCCGGGCCGGCCAGCCGCCTTCCACTCCCGCACCAGGTCGGTGATCTCCTTCACCGCCTCCTCGCCGTCGCCGAGCACCGCCGCGTCGATGAACTCGGCGATCGGCTCCGGGTTGAACGCGGCGTGGCCACCGGCGATCACGATCGGGTGGCGGTCGTCACGCTCGGCGGCGGACAGCGGGATCCCGGCCAGGTCGAGCGCGGTGAGCAGGTTCGTGTAGCCGAGCTCGGTCGCGAACGAGACGCCGAGCAGGTCGAACTCGCCGACCGGCCGGTGCGCGTCGACGGTGAACTGCGGCACCCCGTGCTCCCGCATCAACGCCTCGAGATCCGGCCAGACCGCGTACGTCCGCTCGGCCAGCACGTCGGGCAGCTCGTTGAGGATCTCGTACAGGATCTGGATGCCCTGGTTGGGCAGCCCGACCTCGTACGCGTCGGGGTACATCAGCGCCCATCGCACCGCGGCGCTGTCCCAGTCCTTGACCTGCGCGCCGAGCTCGCCGCCGACGTACTGGATCGGCTTGCTCACCCGCGGCAGCAGCGCCTCAAGCTGGGGCCAGACGGTCCTGACGCTCACGTACACCTCCCTCGGCTGGTCCAACTCTTCAGCCTAGCCGGCCCGCTGCCGGCGACCACAACTGCGGCGCAACTGGGGCACCCGCCGCTGGCGGATGCCCAGTTGCGCCGCAGGTGGATCGAGGGTCGGGTTGGGTCAGGGCCGGGTTAGCCGGCGGCACAGTTGAAGGTGGTCGGGACTGAGCTACCGCCCGGCCGGCTCGCCTGGAAGCCCCACTCCACCTGCTGGCCGGGGGCCAGGTTCGCGTTCCAGCTCAGCGGGACGGCGGTCAGGGTCTGCCCGCTCGGAGTGACCGTGGCGTTCCAGGGGTTCACCAGCTGGTGGCCGCTGGGCAGGGTGGTGGTCACGGTCCAGCCGTTGATCGGCGAACTGCTCGTGTTCGCCACCGTGACCTGCATGACGTACCCCTGCTCCCATTGGCTCTGGACCGTGGCGGTCGCGGTGCAGCCGCCCGGCGGCGGTGGCGGTGGCGGCGACTGGTTGTTGCCGCCACCGTTGACCGAGGCCGAGAACGAGTTGACGGCCAGCCCGGCGCCACCGACCCACGGCTCGAACCCGGCCTGGATGCTGGTCAGGTACCAGGAGTTGTTGATGTAGCCGCGGCTGATCATGTCGTTGATGAACGCCATCGCGTCGAAGCTCAGGCTGTTCGTCGCGGAGGTGCTAAGATACGACACGACGTGCCAGCCCGGGTTGCCGTACCAGACCTCGTAGCTGCGGCCGGCGATGGTGGCGTTGCCGACCGGCGAGCCGATCGGCTGGATCGAGCCCTGCCGGTTCAGCCAGATCATCAGCTCGGCACCGTTCTGGCCGTCCGTCCGCGGGGTCGGGTCCAGCCAGATGTCGTACGCGGCGTTCCAGGTGCCGCTACCCGGGTAGGTCACGCTCACGCTGGTGTTCGCGCTGCTGATCTGGCTGACCTGGATCGGCATGTTGCTGTCGGCCGAGCAGTTCGTCCAGTGGCAGCCCGCGAAGATCGACGGATAGGCGGCCGGGGCCCCGTTGGTCGGGTTGTTGTGGCCGGCTTGCGTGATGGTGAACCCGCCGTTCTGGTTCACGTCGATGCACTGGGGGGTGCTCGCCCCCCAGACGTTGTTCTGCACGATGTATCGGCCGTTCTGGATGCTGGTCGAGCCGAACGTCTCGCAGATGACCGGTTCCGCCGAGGCCGGCTGCGTCAGGCCGAGGCTGGCCACCGACGTCGCGCCGGCGAGCAGCGCCGCAGCCAAGACGGCACGGAAGCGCTTCATGTCTCTCCTCCGATGGCAGGCAAGAGAAGATGGGAGCGCTTCCGGCCTGAGTCTCGCGGGTTTGCCGCCGGAACGCAACCGTGAACGCGGCGAATCTCGAAATGATCGTCGAAATGTGCCGATCTGCCGGCGGCTCCGGGGTGCCGGCGGCTCAGCTCAGGGGCTGGCCGCCGGCATGCCGCGGTCAGGTGCGGGCGACCCGGACCCGGACGGTCGCGCCGTCGCCGGCCTCGCCGGTGAACGCGCCCTCGCCGGCCTCGCCGTAGCTGACCGAGTCGGCGAGCACCTCGCCGGCCACGAACGACTCGTTTGCCCGTACCGCCTCGGTGACCTCGGCCGGTGCCTCGACCACCAGGTTGATGCGGTCGGTGATCTTCAGGTCGGCGGCGCGGCGCGCCTGCTGGACCACCCGGACCACGTCCCGGGCGAGCCCTTCGGCGGCGAGCTCCGGGGTCACCTCGGTGTCGAGCACCACCACCCCGTCCGGCAGCGGCGCGGTGTGGTCGGCGTCGGTCGCCACCATCTTCAGCTCGTACTCGCCGGGCTGCAGGGCGACCCCGGCCGCCGTCGGCACCCCGTCGACCAGTTGCCAGTCACCGGCCTTTACCGCCTTGATGACCTGCTGCACCGCCCCGCCGACCCGCGGGCCGAGCGCCCGCGGCACCACCGTGAGCACCTGCTCGCAGTAGTCGGAGACCGCGCTGGTGAAGGTCACCTGCTTGACGTTCACCTCGTCGGCGACCAGGTTCGCGAACGGCTCCAGCCGGGCCGCGTCCGGGGTGGCGACGGTGAGCGCCGGCAGCGGCAGCCGCACCCGCAGGCCGAGCGACTTGCGCACCGACAGCGCCGCCGAGCAGACCTCCCGGACCGCGTCCATCGCCGACACCAGCTCCGGGTCGGCCGGCAGCGCGGCGGCGTCCGGCCAGTCGGTGAGGTGCACCGACCGGCCACCGGTGAGGCCGCGCCAGATTTCCTCGGAGACCAGCGGCGCCAGCGGCGCCAGCGTCCGGCACAGCGTCTCCAGCACCGTGTAGAGGGTGTCGAAGGCGTCCCGATCACCGGTCCAGAACCGGTCGCGGGAGCGCCGGACGTACCAGTTGGTCAGTGCGTCCAGATAGGAGCGTACGGCGGCGTACGCGCCCGGCACGTCGTACGTGTCGAGCCGGTTGGTGACCGCCGCCACCAGCTCGCTGGTCTTCGCCAGTACGTACCGGTCGAGCAGATGCCCGCTGTCGGTGCGCGACTTGGCCTGGTATCCCTCGGCGTTCGCGTAGAGCGAGAAGAAGTACCAGACGTTCCATAGTGGCAGGAACACCTGCCGGACCGTCTCCCGCACCGCGGCGTCGCTCACCGACATGTCCCCGCCCCGCAGCACCGGGCCGGCCATCAGCAGCCACCGCATCGCGTCAGCGCCGTACTCGTCGAAGACGTAGTAGACGTCCGGGTAGTTGCCGAGGCTCTTGGACATCTTGCGGCCGTCGTCACCGAGCACGATCCCGTGCGCGATCACGTTGCGGAACGCCGGCCGGTCGAACAGCGCGGTCGCGAGCACGTGCAGGGTGTAGAACCAGCCGCGGGTCTGCGGCATGTACTCCACGATGAAGTCCCCGGGGTAGTGGTGGTCGAACCACTCCCGGTTCTCGAACGGGTAGTGCACCTGCGCGAACGGCATCGACCCGGACTCGAACCAGCAGTCCAGCACCTCCGGCACCCGGCGCATCATGGACTTGCCGGTCGGGTCGTCCGGGTTGGGCCGGGTCAGCTCGTCGATCCCGGGCCGGTGCAGGTCGGTCACCTTCACCCCGAAGTCGCGCTCCAGCTCGGCCAGCGAACCGTAGACGTCCACCCGCGGGTAGTTCGGGTCGTCGGACTTCCAGACCGGGATCGGCGAACCCCAGAACCGGTTCCGGCTGATCGTCCAGTCCCGAGCGTTCGCCAGCCACTTGCCGAACGAGCCGTCCTTGACGTGCGCCGGGGTCCAGTTGATCTGCTGGTTGAGCTCCACCATCCGGTCCCGGAACTTGGTGACCGCCACGAACCAGCTCGACACCGCCTTGTAGACCAGCGGCGTGTCGCAGCGCCAGCAGTGTGGGTACGAGTGGACGTACTGCTCCTGCCGGACCAGCACCCCCCGCTCCCGCAGCTCGCGCAGCAGCGGCTTGTTCGCCTCGAACACCTGCAGCCCTTCGAACCGCGGCGCCACCGAGGTGAACCGGGTGTGGTCGTCGACGGTAAGGATGGTCGGGATCCCGGCCGCGGTGCAGACGTTGTAGTCGTCCTCACCGTGGGACGGTGCCACCTGAACGATCCCCGTACCATCCTCAGTGGTCACGAAGTCGCCGGCGAGCACGGTGAACGCGTTCGGAACGTCCGCCAGCTGGTCGACCAGGAAGTCGAAGATCGGTGTGTACTTCCGGCCCACCAGCTCGCTGCCGCGGACCGTGCCGACCCGGCGTGCCTCGCCGAACTCGCGCGCGTACGCCTCGACCCGCGCCTCGGCGAGCAGGTACCGGTGGCCGTCGGTGTGCTCGAGCACCGCGTAGTCGACGTCCGGGTGCACCACCAGCGCCACGTTCGGCACCAGCGTCCACGGCATGGTGGTCCAGGCCAGCGCCCGCTCGCCGGTCTCCAATTCGAACCAGACGGTCGCCGACGGGTCGGTCCGGTCCCGGTAGGTGTCCTCGTCCATCCGGGTCTCGGTGTTGGACAGTGGCGTCTCGCACCGCCAGCAGTAGGCGAGCACCCGGAAGCCCTCGTAGACCAGGCCCTTGTCGTACAGGGTCTTGAACGCCCACATGACGCTCTCCATGTAGTCCAGGTCGAGCGTCTTGTAGTCGTTGTCGAAGTCCACCCACCGGGCCTGCCGGGTGACGTACCGCTCCCACTCGTTGGTGTAGCGCAGCACCGAGCTGCGGCAGGCGTCGTTGAACTTCGCGACCCCCATCTCGAGGATCTCGGCCTTGCTGGTGATCCCCAGCTGCTTCTCGGCCTCGACCTCGGCCGGCAGCCCGTGGCAGTCCCAGCCGAACCGGCGCTCCACCCGCCGCCCGCGCATGGTCTGGTAGCGCGGCACGACGTCCTTGACGTAGCCGGTGAACAGGCTGCCCCAGTGCGGCAACCCGTTCGCGAACGGTGGCCCGTCATAGAAGACGTACTCGTTGCTGCCGCGCTCGCCGGCCGGCCGGTGGTCGACGCTGGCCTGGAAGGTCTTGTCCTGGGCCCAGTAGTCCAGCACCGCCCGCTCGACCGCGGGCAGGTCCGGGCTCGCGGGCACGCCGTCAGCGGCGGGATCGTGCAACGGATAGGCCATCGGTGGTCGCTCCTCGCTTGTGGTCCTAGGTGCGAGGACGAGCGCGAACGCGCCCGCGGTACCACCTCGCTTGCCCGGCGGCGTGCCGCCGGACCGCTCGTTGGCCGGCTGTTACGGGCCGGACCCGTCCGGTTCTACTCAGACCCGTCGGCGGGTCCTTTCTTCCGGAGGCTCACCGGTGATGGCCGGGTCATCGCCTGTAGGTTCGTAGGTTAGCGCACCCGGCCAGCCACCGGCGAACGGGTTTCGGTCACCCCAGGAACTTGCTGGCGGTGAACCGGCCACCGGCTGGGTCGGACAGCTGAGCGACGATCGCGACCCCGGCGTTGAACGGTGGCACCAGCACCGACCCGCCCAGCCGCTCGGCCCGCTCGGCCACCGCCTCGGTGTCGTCCACCGAGAAGGTCACGCTCCAGTGCGGCTCGGCCCCGGCCGGTAGGCCCTGCAACCAGGCCACGGCGTCGCTGAAGTCGGGCGGCGCCCCGCCCTCGCGGTGCCGCTGCTTCACCCCGGGATCGATGGTCTCCAGGAAGTCGCCGTAGCCGGGCCGGGTCCACATCTGGAACTCCTCGCCGGCGTACGCCAGCGGGTGCGCCCGCCAGCCGAACATCGCGCCGTAGAAGCCGGCCGCGGCCTCGGCGTCGTTCGTGTTGAGCTCGTTGAAGTTCCAGGTGCCGGGCGCGTTGACCCGCTGGGCACCGGTCAGCCCGGCCGGCTCGAACAGCCGGAACTGGGCGCCCTGCCGGTCGGCGCAGACCACCACCCGCCCGATCCCGGGGGCGTCGTGCGGCCCGCTGACCACCGTGCCGCCGGCCGCGGGGACGTTTCGGGCCGCGTCGGCCACGTCCGCCACCCGGACGTACATGTTCCAGGTCGCGGTCGAGTCGCCGGGCACCAACCGCCCGATCCCGGCCACATCACCGTCGTACCGCCGGCCCACCAGGTAATCGCCCCGCTGGTCGAGCTCCCAGTCGAACAGGTCGGCGTAGAACCGGGCGGTCGCCTGCGGGTCCGGGGACGCGATGTCCACCCAGCACGGGACGCCGACCGGGTACTCGTTGCGGAACTGCATGGTGCTGTCTCCTTCGCTGCTCGCTGCCTCCACCAACCACGCTAGGGGGGTTTGCGGCCAGATTCCGACCGGAATGGAAATGGCCGGAATCGAACCGGGCCAGAATCGAAGACGGGCCGGCGTCCAGGTCCGGCCGCCTGTGTTCCCGAACGTGCCGTCGAGCCGGCAAGTGACGCGATCGAGCCGATCTGACCAGGTTCGGACTACGCTGGCAGCAGTCGGAGGGAGCAGCGGTGGCGAGACGGCGCCCAGGGCTGGTAGCGATCCGGCGGATCATCGCCGGTGCGTTCATCTTCGTCGGCCTGTTCGTGTTCTGCTTCGGGATCGGCAACGGCCGGCAGTCGGTGATGGTGGCCGGCGTGGCGATCGTGGTACTCGCCTTCATCGGCCGGATCACCGGCACGTTCCGGCGGACCACTCGCGAGTGGCTGGCGGGCACCGCGACCGTGCTCGGCGTGAATGAGCCGCCGCCGGAGGCCCGGTACGGCCGGTGCAGCCTCGACCTGGTCACCAACGTGCCCGGGATGCCGACCGAAACCGTCCAGGTGCACGAGTCCCGAGTGCCGGTCGACCAATGGCCAAAGCCCGGTCAGGAGCTGCCGATCCAGGTGGCGGCCGACGACCCGCGCAACGTCCGGGTGCGATGGCGCAACTTCCTGCCCGGCGAGGCGGGATCCGGCCAGTTCGAAGACCTGCAGGACCGGGGACCGGTCGAGACCACCGCCGACGCGTTCTGGGCGGACGACCAGCCGACCCCGGTCCCGGCCGAGCCACCCGGCTCGCACCTGGACCCGCCCGAGCCGGCGCTGATCGACTTCGACATCGACAACCCGCCGGTCGACCCGCTGGCGCCGGCGGCGGCCGCGAGCACCGCCGACGAGGGCGAGATCAATCGCGGTACGTCGCCGGTGAGGGGCCCGGTGGTGCCGGCGCCCCGGACCCGCCCGTCGCCGCGCCCCCGCCCGAGCTCCGCTCCCCCGGCGCCGCCGGCGCCGACCGTCACGGCACCGGCCGCGGCGAGCGCCGCCGCCACCACCGCGATCATCGACCCGGTGACCAGCGACCCGTTCGGCCCGTTCCCGAACGCCCACCCGGGTCCAGCCGGCGCCATCCACGGCC
Organism: Natronosporangium sp.; assembly: GCA_036564175.1. GTDB lineage: Bacteria > Actinomycetota > Actinomycetes > Mycobacteriales > Micromonosporaceae > Natronosporangium. The sequence continues at coordinate 217,252 of DATCKZ010000007.1, read as the reverse complement.
TGGGGATCACCGTGCTCGTCTCCGATCTGGACCGGGCGGTCGAGTTCTACGTCGACAAACTCGGCTTCTACCAGGCCGACCAGGGCGAGGGCAACCTGGTGCTCGCCTCCGGCGAGACCCGGCTGCTGCTGCGGCAGTGGCGCGACCGGAAGCCGGTCGACGTCCGCCCGGTCCACATCAACCTCGTGGTGGCCGACATCGACGCGATGTACGAGCAGCTGAAGGCGAACGGGATCAAGTTCACCTACCCGCCCCGGCCGGTGAACCGTACCGCTACCTCGGAGCTGTGGGCGGCGCCGTTCCAGGACCCGGACGGCAACGGGATCGCGATCACCCAGTGGCGTCGCGTGGCCTGAGCAGCCGCCGGGCATCGGCCACGGTCACCACCGAGCCGGTGATCAGCACCCCGAACCCGCCAAGCTCATCGACGAGGTCGGCCTCGGCGAGCGTCACCGCTGTCTCGATCGCGTCCGGCAGGGCCGGGACCACCGACACCCGCTCCTCGCCGAAGATCTCCCGCGCGATCGCGCCGAGCCGCGCCGCCGGCATCGACCGGGAGCCGCTGTTCCGGGTCGCGATCACCGCGTCCACCACCGGCTCCAGCAGCTCGAGCACCCCGGCCACGTCCTTGTCCTCGAACATCGCCACCACCGCGACCAGCCGCCGGAAGCTGAACTCCTCGGACAGCGCGGTCACCGTGGCCGCCATCCCGTGCGGGTTGTGGGCAGCGTCGAGCAGCACGGTGGGAGCGGTCCGGACCCGCTCCAACCGGCCCGGCACCCGTACCGCCGCGAACCCCTCCCGCACCAGGTCGGCGTCGAGCGCCTTGCCGTTGGCGCTGGCGCCGAGGAACGCCTCGGCGGTGGCGAGCGCCACCGCCGCGTTCTGGGCCTGGTGGGGCCCGTGCAGCGGCAGGAAGATCTCGTCGTACGTCTCGCCCAGCCCCTGCAGGCTGAGCAGCTGGCCGCCGACCGCGAGGGTGCGCCGCAGCACCCCGAACTCGCTGCCCTCCCGGGCGATCGTCGCCCCGACTTCGGCGCACCGCTCCAGGAGCGGCCGGGCCGCGTCGTCCACCTGGGTGGCGGTCACCACGGTCGCACCATTGTGGATGATGCCGGCCTTGGCGTAGGCGATGTCCGAGATCGTGTCACCGAGCCAGGTGGTGTGGTCCAGCCCGATCGGGGTGACCACGCACAGCCCGGCCTGCAGCACGTTGGTCGAGTCCTCGGCGCCCCCCAGGCCCACCTCCACCACCGCGACGTCCACCGGCGCGTCGGCGAACGCGGCGAACGCCATCGCGGTGGTCATGTCGAAGTAGGTCAGGCTTTCCGGGTTTCGGGCGTCGAGCAGCTCGGCCACCGGCGCCACCTCCTGGTAGGTGGCGACGAACCGCTCCTCGTCCACCGGCTCGCCGGCCAGGCAGATCCGCTCCCGGACGGTCTCCAGGTGCGGGCTGGTGTAGCGGCCGGTCCGCAGGCCATGCGCCTGCAGCAGCGCATCCACCATGATCGCGGTCGAGGTCTTGCCGTTCGTCCCGGTGATATGGATCGAGGGGTACGCCCGCTGCGGGCTGCCCAGGGCGTCGAGCAACTCTTCGATCCGGCTCAGGTCGAAGACCATCCTGGTGAAGCCGCGCCGCAGCAGGGCCGCCTCGACCTCCGCAAACTCCCCGAACTCAGCGGTCACGAGTCGATCCAACCACGGCCGGCGAACCGGCCCGCCGGTGGTGTCAGGGCAACGCGGCGAGCGCCGCGGCGATCCGCTCCAGCTCCGCTTCCGCCGTGGCCAGCCGCTGCCGGGTCTGCTCGACCACCTCGGCCGGCGCCTTGGCGAGGAAGCCCTGGTTGTTGAGCTTCGCCCGGCACTGCGCCGCCTCCTTCTCGGCCGCCGCCTTGTCCTTGGTCAGCCGGGCCCGCTCGGCGGCGACGTCGATCGCGCCGCGGGTGTCCAGCTCCACCGTGACCCCGCCGGTGATCGCCAGCGTGCCGGTGGCGGTGAACCCGTCGGCCGGGGCGTCCAGCCGGGCCAGCGACCGGATCAGCGGCTCGTGATCGGCGATCCCGAGCTCACCGAGCCCGGCCAGCCGGGCAGCGACCCGCTGGGTGGGGCGCAGCCCCTGGTCGGCGCGGAACCGCCGGATCTCGGTCACCACCCGCTGCAGCGACGCCACCTCGGCCTCGGCCGCGTCCTGCCGCCGGCTCGGGTCCGGCTTCGGCCACTCCGCGATCACGACCGACTCGCCACCGGTCAGCGCGGTCCACAGCTCGTCGGTCACGAACGGGATGATCGGGTGCAGCAGCCGCAGCAGCTGGTCGAGCACGTGCCCGAGCACCCGCCGGGTCCGGTCGGCCGCCGGCCCGCCCTCGGCGAGCACCGGCTTGGCCAGCTCCACGTACCAGTCGCAGACGTCGTCCCAGGCGAAGTGGTAGAGGACGTCACAGACCTTCGCGAACTCGTACTCGTCGAACTGCCGGTCCACCTCGACGATCACCGCCTGCAGCCGGGACAGGATCCAGCGGTCGATCGTGGACAGCTGGTCGGCCGCCGGCAACGGGCCGTTGGTGTGGGCGCCGTTCAGCAGCGCGAACCGGGTGGCGTTCCAGAGCTTGTTGCAGAAGTTGCGGGACCCGGCGCACCACTCCTCACTGACCGGGACGTCCTGACCCGGGTTCGCGCCGCGCGCCATCGTGAACCGGGTCGCGTCGGCACCGTACTTCTCGATCCAGTCCATCGGATCGACCACGTTGCCGAACGACTTGGACATCTTCTTGCCGTGCTCGTCGCGCACCATCCCGTGCAGCGCGACCTCGTGGAACGGCTGTACCCCGTTCATCGCGTACAGCCCGAACATCATCATCCGGGCGACCCAGAAGAACAGGATGTCGTAGCCGGTGACCAGCACGCTGGTCGGGTAGAACTTGCGCAGGTCCGGCGTGTCGTCCGGCCAGCCGAGCGTGGAGAACGGCCACAGCGCCGACGAGAACCAGGTGTCGAGGACGTCCTCGTCCTGCTTCCAGCCCTCGCCGGTCGGCGGCTGCTCGCCCGGCCCGACGCAGACCATCTCGCCGTTCGGTCCGTACCAGACCGGGATCCGGTGCCCCCACCAGAGCTGGCGGGAGATGCACCAGTCGTGCATGTTGTCGACCCACGCGAAGTAGCGCTTGGTCAGCTCCGGCGGATGGATCCTGGTGCGGCCGTCCCGGACCGCGTCGCCGGCCGCCTTCGCCAGCGGGCCGGTCCGGACGAACCACTGCAGACTCAGTCGTGGCTCCACAGTGGTTTGGCACCGGGAGCAGTGGCCGACCGCGTGGACGTACGGCCGCTTCTCGGCGACGATCCGGCCCTGCTCGCGCAGTGCCGCCACGATCGCCGGCCGGGCCTCGAACCGGTCCAGCCCCTGGAACGGACCGTGGGCGGTGATCACCCCGCGTTCGTCCATGATGATCAGGCTGGGTAGGTTGTGCCGCTGCCCGATCTCGAAGTCGTTCGGGTCGTGTGCCGGGGTCACCTTCACCGCGCCGGTGCCGAACTCCGGGTCGACGTGCTCGTCGGCGACCACCGGCACCCGACGGCCGGTGAGCGGGACCTCCACCTCCGCGCCGATCAGGTGGCGGTAGCGGTCATCGTCCGGGTGCACCGCCACCGCGGTGTCCCCGAGCATCGTCTCGGCCCGGGTGGTCGCCACGACTACCGAGGTGTCGCCGTCCCCGTACCGGATCGAGACCAGCTCGCCCTCGTCGTCGGTGTGGTTGACCTCGATGTCCGAGAGCGCGGTCATGCAGCGCGGACACCAGTTGATGATCCGCTCGGCCCGGTAGATCAGGCCGTCGTCGTACAGCCGCTTGAAGATCGTCTGCACCGCCCGGGAGAGGCCCTCGTCCATCGTGAACCGCTCGCGGGTCCAGTCCACCCCGTCGCCGAGCCGGCGCATCTGGCCGGTGATCATGCCGCCGGACTCGGCCTTCCACTGCCAGACCCGCTCGACGAACTTCTCGCGGCCAAGGTCGTGGCGGGACAGGCCCTCGGCGGCGAGCTGCCGCTCGACGACGTTCTGGGTGGCGATCCCGGCGTGGTCCATGCCGGGCAGCCAGAGCGCCTCGTAGCCCTGCATCCGGCGCCGGCGGGTGATCGCGTCCTGGATCGTGTGGTCGAGCGCGTGCCCCATATGCAGCGAGCCGGTGACGTTTGGCAGCGGGATCACGATCGTGTGCGGTGGCTTCTCGCTGGCCGGATCGACCGTGAAGTAGCCGGCCTCGATCCACTGCTCGTAGCGTCGCTGCTCGACCTCGGACGGCTGGTACGCCGAGGGCAGGGTTCGGTTCTCGCTCACCCGGCCAGTCTACGAAGTCGACCGGTGCGCCCACGAGGACGCCGGGCGTGCCACAGTGGCAGGGTGACCGATCCGCTGCTGAACATGCTGCTGCCGTTCTGGCAGATGGTGATCGGGTTGTGCGTGCTCGCCGCGGTAGTGGTCACCGGGGTCCGCCTCGCCCGCCGGGGGCCCTCCCGGATCAACACGGCGCTGCTGCTCACCGGCGGGGTGCTGGTCGGCATCTGCGCGCTCGGGATCCTCCTCAACCAGCTCTGAGGCATCGCCCGGCCGGGGTACGGGTGGCGGCGCGGCTCGCTCAGCGCAGGACGTCTTCCAGCGTGGCCGCGGTAAGCACCCGGCCGGTCCAGGCTTCCAGCTGGTCAGCGGAGGCAGCGTAAACGGTGTCGACGGTCGCCGGCGACAGCGGACCGAATCTCAGCGTCAGCAGCTGCACCAGCGTCTCAGCGCGTCCTTCAGCGCGGAGCATTTCTGCGGTGGTCACGTAAGCCTCCTCTGCCTCCGGACCCAGCTTCGCAACCAAGCCGTGCAGCGCATCGGCGGGCGCCTCACCGACGATCTCAATGTATCGCAGCAGGGCTGTGAACTCTTCGACGCCGCCGGGCCGGTCCAGGACCGCCTGCAGCTCGTCGGTCCAGCGCTGGAGGTCCTCGGCAAGCCGGGCGTTGCCAGCGGCGATCTTGAGCAGGAGCAGGGTGATGCGAACCGGCGGGGTCAGCGGGCGGGCCCGGAGCGCCTGCTCGTCCACCCGGGCCAGATCGTCGAGCAGGAACCGGCACCGCGGCAGCAGCTCGCCCGCCGCCTCGATCGCGTCCCGGTCCAGGTCGACCAGGTCCAGCACCTGCGTCGGACCGGTCCACGGGCGGCGGTTGTGGTGCACCACCAGCGGGATCACCGCTGGCAGCCGGGTCGCCCCGGGGTGCTCGCGCAGGTACCGATCCCAGATCCGCACCACGTACCGCAGCATCCGGAACGGCATCAGTGGATCGGTGCCGCTCTGGTGCTCGACCAGGACATAGACGAACGCCTCCCGGCCGGCCAGCGGGGCGGTGAACAGCAGATCGGAATGCCGCCACCGCAGCGTGCCGTCGACGAAGCCAGCCGGCACCGGGGTCAGCTGGTCCAACTCCAGCCGACCGACCAGCTCGGCCGGCAGCACCGCGCGCAGCTGCGACGCCGCGTTCGCCGGCTCGCCGAGGACCCGGCGGAACACCGCGTCGTGGGGGCCCGACTGGTTCGTCACGGCCGGCACGCTACCGGCGAGCACCGACGCTCGCCCGCAGCAACCGGCTCCGGACAACGGGTCGGCAACCGGTTCCGAACCAGGGAGGCCGTGGGAGGAACGGACGAAGCCGTGGGAGGAACGGACGCCGAGCAGCTACGACAGGCGGCGGTTGGCCAGGCTCGGCAGCTCGGTGCGGATCCGGTGCAGCCGGTCGAGGTCGAGGTCGGCCACGGTCACGCCGATCTCATCCGGTGCCTGCGCGATCACGGTCCCCCACGGATCGACGATCATGCTCCGTCCGTAGCAGGTGCGGTTCGGCTCGTGGTCGCCGATCTGCGCCGCCGCCGCGACGTAGCACTGGTTCTCGATCGCCCGGGCCCGCAGCAGCACCTCCCAGTGGTCCCGCCCGGTATGCAGCATGAACGCCGCCGGCACCAGCAGCAGCTGGGCACCGCCGATCGCCAGCCGGCGATACAGCTCCGGGAACCGCAGGTCGTAGCAGATCGACAGGCCGACCCCGACCCCCTCGACATCGACCGTCACCGGCTGCTCCCCCGGCGCCACCGACTTCGACTCCAGGTACGACACCCGGCCCGGAATCTCCACATCGTACAGATGGATCTTCCGGTAGTAGCCGGCTAGCTCCCCGTCCCGGTTGAAGACCAGCGAGGTGTTGTAGCTCCGCTCGGCGTCCGGCCCGCGCTCGTGGAAGGACCCGGCGACCACCCACATCCGGTGCGTGCTGGCGGCCTCCGCGAACCACTTGGCGTAGGCGCCGTCCAGCGGTTCGGGCGCCGGTGCGGTGTCACCCGGCCCCAGATAGTCGGTGTACTCCGGCAGCACCGCCAGGTCGGCACCGGCGGCGGCGGCCCGATCGAGCAACTCGCGGGCGGTCGCCAGGTTGGCGGACCGGTCCGAGCGGGAGTTCAGCTGACAGACGGCGACCCTCATTCGCCCAGCCTAAGCCAGCTTCCAGCCACCGACCGACCTCAGGCGGAGGCGAGCACCAGCGCCGCCGCGGCGAGGCCGAGCCCGGCCAACTGGCCCGGCCGGACCCGCTCCTTGTCCACCGCGAGCGCCAGCAGCACCGTGGTCGCCGGATAGAGCGCGGCGAGCGCGGACACCACCGACAGGTGGCCCTCGGCCGCGGCGAGCATGAACAGCCCGTTCGCGATCAGGTCGAGCGGCCCGGCGACGGCCGCCCAGCCGAGCGCCGGCCGAGGCAGCCGCAGCCCGGTGCCGGTGGCGGCGACCAGCAGCAGCCCCAGCGGCACCGAACTCAGCCGGACCCCGGCCACCAGCCACATGCCGCCACCGTCGCTCGCCTGGCCGAGCAGGATGAAGAAGACCCCGAACGCGGCCCCGGCGGTCAGCGCCAGCCCGATCAGGCGAGGGGTCACCGGCCCACCATCCCGCCGGGGCCCGGCGCTGATCAGCGCGATCGCGACCACCGCGCAGCCGGCGCCCACCAGGCCGACAAGGCTGAGCGCGCCGTCCAGCAACAACCCGGCGGCGACCGGGATCACCGCCGCGGTCACCGCGGTCACCGGCGAAACCACCACCATCGCACCGCTGGCGAGCCCGCGGTAGAGCAGCACCACCCCGGCCAGCCCCGCTACCCCGCCGAGCGCGCCCCAGCCGAGGTCGGCAAGTCGCGGCTCCCCGGGCAGCAACAGCAGCCCGGCGGCGAGCACCGGCAGGCTGAACAGCTGGGAGACGACCGTGACCGCGAGCGCGCTCGCCCGCTGGGCGCCCTTACCGCCCGCGAAGTCGGACGCGCCCCACACCACGGCGGCGGAGGTAGCGAGCAGAATAGAGATCACGGCCAACTATGTAGCACAATATTGACTACGAAGGACAGTGTGTTGACCGACACAGACGCCCGCGCCGCCGGCGAACCCGAGCCAGGCCGCTCCGCCGATCGCCGCCGGGTGAGTGAAATCACGGCGGCGGTGGCCGAGCGGGTGCGGGCGCTACGGAGCAGCCGCGGTTGGTCGCAGGACGAGCTCGCCGGCCGGTCCGGGGTCAGCAAAGGGATGGTCGTCCAGATCGAGGGAGCCAGGACCAACCCCAGCATCGGTACGCTGGCCCGGATCGCCGACGCGTTCGGGGTGACGGTGGCGCGGCTGCTCGAACCGTCCGAGGACGAGCGCGCCGTGCAGGTGACCGACGCCGACGCGGCGCCGCAACTCTGGCACGGCCCGGCTGGCGGGTTCGGCCGGCTGCTGCGCGGGATGAACGAGCCAGACTTCGTCGAGGTGTGGGAGTGGCGGCTCGAGCCGGGCGAGCGGCACGACTCGGCCGAACACCCGCCCGGGACCCGCGAGGTGCTGTACGTCCTCACCGGCGAGCTGACGGTGGTGGCGGCGGGCGCCGATCACCGGGTGGCGGCCGGCCAGACCGTCGACTTCCGGGCTGACCGCTGGCACGGCTACCGCAACGATGGGAGTACGCCGACCCGGGTGGTCATGGTGGTGGTGATCCCCAGCGGCGAGTGGGACCGCCGGCTCTCGGCCCGCTGACGCCGACCGTACCGCCGGCTAAGCGGCCCGGCGGGCCTGATAGTCGCGCGGCACGATGGTCGGGTTCACGTTCTCCAGCACCACCTCGCGGGTGATCAGCACCCGGCCGGCGTCGGGGTTGCTCGGCACCTCGTACATCACCGGCAGCAGCACCTCTTCCATGATCGCCCGCAGCCCGCGGGCACCGGTGCCGCGCTTCATCGCCTGGTCGGCGATCGCCTCCAGGGCGGACTGGTCGAACTCCAGCGACACCCCGTCCAGCTCGAACAGCCGCTGGTACTGCTTCACGAACGCGTTGCGCGGCTCGGTGAGGATCTGCACCATCGCCTCCCGGTCCAGGCTGCGGACCGTGGTGATGACCGGCAGCCGGCCGATGAACTCCGGGATCAGCCCGAACTTCAGCATGTCCTCGGGCATCACCTGGGCCAGCGTGTCGTCGAGGCTCCGCTCGGAGATCGAGCGCAGGTTGGCGCCGAAACCGAGCCCGCTGCTGCCGATCCGGGCGGCGATGATCTTTTCCAGGCCGGCGAACGCGCCGCCGAGAATGAACAGGATGTTGGTGGTGTCGATCTGGATGAAGTCCTGGTGTGGGTGCTTGCGGCCACCCTGCGGCGGGACGCTCGCCACCGTCCCTTCCAGGATCTTCAGCAGGGCCTGCTGCACGCCCTCGCCGGAGACGTCCCGGGTGATCGACGGGTTGTCCGACTTCCGGGCCACCTTGTCGATCTCGTCGATGTAGATGATCCCGGTCTCCGCCCGCTTCACGTCGTACTCGGCGGCCTGGATCAGCTTGAGCAGGATGTTCTCGACGTCCTCGCCGACGTACCCGGCCTCGGTCAGCGCGGTCGCGTCGGCGATCGCGAACGGCACGTTCAGCATCCGGGCGAGGGTCTGGGCCAGGTGGGTCTTCCCACAGCCGGTCGGGCCGATCAGCAGGATGTTGGACTTCGCCAGCTCCACCGGCTCGCCGTCGGACTGCCGGGCGCCGTTCGGGTCGGCCTGCACCCGCTTGTAGTGGTTGTAGACCGCCACCGAGAGCGCTCGTTTCGCCTGGTCCTGGCCGACCACGTACTGGTCGAGGAAGGCGCTGATCTCCTTCGGCTTCGGCAGCTCGGCGAGGCTCACCTCGGCCGACTCGGCCAGCTCCTCTTCCAGGATCTCGTTGCAGAGGTCGATGCACTCATCGCAGATGTAGACGCCAGGGCCAGCGATGAGCTTCTTGACCTGCTTCTGCGACTTTCCGCAGAAGGAGCACTTGAGCAGATCGCCGCCATCACCGATCCGTGGCACCCGCGTTCCCCTTCTCCTCTTCGCCGGACCCCCGAGAGGTGGTAATCCGACGTTACCCGGTCGGACGCCGTTTCGCGCGTGCAGCGGCACGGTGTTTCGCGCGTGCAACCGGAGATCCGATCCGGCCGACCGCGAACTCCGGCGGACGGCCAGATCGGCCGCGCTCCCGGCCCGCGGCGCAGCCCGCCACCGGCCGGGAACGCGGCCCGATCCGTACCGCTGCTCAGGCCGCCGCAGCCGCCAGCGGGGTCTTCTTCCGGCTCGTGATCACGTTGTCGACGATGCCGTACTCCTTGGCCTCCTGGGCCGTCATGATCTTGTCACGCTCGATGTCCCGGCGGACCTTCTCGATCGGCTGGCCGGTGTGCCGGGCGATCGTCTCCTCCAGCTGGTGACGCATCCGCATGATCTCCCGGGCCTGGATCTCGATGTCCGAGCCCTGGCCGTAACCACCCTCGGTGGCCGGCTGGTGGATGATGATCCTGGAGTTCGGCAGCGCGTTGCGCTTGCCCGGCGTGCCGGCCGCGAGCAGCACTGCCGCGGCGCTCGCCGCCTGGCCCAGGCAGAAGGTCTGGATGTCCGGCCGGATGAACTGCATCGTGTCGTAGATCGCCGTCATCGCGGTGAACGACCCGCCCGGCGAGTTGATGTACATCAGGATGTCCCGGTCCGGGTCGGAGCCCTCGAGCGTGATCAACTGCGCCATCACGTCGTTGGCCGACGCATCGTCGATCTGCACGCCCAGGAAGATGATCCGTTCCTCGAAGAGCTTGTTGTACGGGTTGGACTCCTTGATCCCGTACGACGTGCGCTCGACGAACGACGGCAGCACGTACCGGTTGTAGACCGGCTCAATCATCTCGCAACTCCTTCTCAGCTGAGCGTGCCCGCGCCGGCCGGCACCTGCTTCGCGCCAGTGATCACCTTGTCGATGAAGCCGTACTCGAGCGCCTCCTGAGCGGTGAACCACCGATCCCGGTCGGAGTCCTTCTCGATCTGCTCCACGGTCTGGCCGGTGTGGAACGCCACCCGATCCTGGAACATCTTCTTCGTGTAGATCATCTGCTCGGCCTGGATGGCGATGTCGGAGGCGGTCCCGCCCATGCCGCCGGACGGCTGGTGCATCATGATCCGCGCGTGCGGCAGCGCGTACCGCTTGCCCTTGGTGCCGGCGCAGAGCAGCAGCTGCCCCATCGAGGCGGCCAACCCCAGCGCGGTGGTGACCACGTCGTTCTCGATGTACTGCATGGTGTCGTAGATCGCCATGCCGGAGTGGACCGACCCACCGGGCGAGTTGATCCACAGGTAGATGTCGCGCTGCGGGTCCTCGGCGGCGAGCAGCAGCAGCTGCGCGCAGATCCGGTTGGCGATCGAATCGGTCACCTCGCTGCCGAGGAAGATGATCCGCTCCCGCAGCAGCCGGTTATAGACAGAGTCGTCGAGGCTCAAGCCGAACTGCTCGGCCGACCGCGCCTCGATCGCGCTTCCGGTCATTTGCACCCTCCCATAGCCGGTACCGGTCCGTCAGTTTCGACCCTAACCGCTGGCCGGCACCGCGCCCGGCCGCTCGCGGCCGGTTTCGCTCACAGCGCACTGGCGCGCCCAGCGGGCCGGCAGCTACCCGGCCGGCTCGGCCTCCGGCTCGGTGGCCGGCGGCACGGCCGCCTCGCCGAGCGCCTCCCGGACCGCCTCCACGCTGACCGGGTTGCCGGCGGTGTCGGTGATGGTGATCCGGTCGAGCAGCAGGTTGAGGGTCTTGCTGCGGCGCACGTCACCGTAGATCGAGGCGGCCGCCCCGGCCCGCACCACCTGCTCGTAGTACTGCTGGGGCTGGGCGCCGACCCGCTGCGCCCGCTGGACGATCTCCTGGCCGTACTCCTCGTCGGAGACCTGCACCTCCTCCGCCTCGGCGAGCGCGTCGAGCACCATCTGGATCTTGATGCCCTGGCTGGCCGCCTCGGTGAGCTCGGCCTCCATCTCCTCCTCGGTCTTCTCCTCCATCGCGAGGTATTCCTCGAGCGACCGGCCGATCCGCTCCAGCTCCTCGATCAGGTGCTGCTTGCGGTGCTGGACCTCGTCCCGCACCACCCCCTCGGGCGCCGGCACGCCGGTCCGCTCGACCAGCTCGGCCAGCGCCTTGTCCCGGGCGGCGTAGAGCTGCTGGGCGCGCTTGACCCGCAGCAGCCGGGCCCGGCTGTCCTCGCGCAGCTCCGCCAGCGTGTCGAACTCGCTCGCCAGCTGAGCGAAGTCGTCGTCGAGCGGCGGCAGCTCCTTCTCCTTGACGGTCCGGACGGTCACCGCCACGTCCGCCTCCTCGCCGGCGTGCTCGCCGGCGACCAGCGGGGTCCGGAAGGTGGTCGAGTCGCCGGCCGACATGCCGACCAGCACCTCGTCCAGCCCTGGCAGCAGGGCGCCGCTGCCCACCTCGTGGGAGAGGTTGGTGGCGGTGCCGCCCTCGACCGGCTGACCGTCGACGGTCGCGGACAGGTCGATCTGCACGAAGTCGCCGTTGGCGGCCGGCCGGGACACCGTCTTGAGGGTCGCGAACCGCTCCCGCAGCGCGTTCACCTGCTGGTCGATCTCGCTCTCCTCGACCTGCGCCTCGTCCACAGTGACCGAGATCTCGCTCAGGTCGGGCAGGGTCAGCTCGGGCCGGACGTCCACCTCGGCCACGAACTTCAGCGGCTGGCCGTGGCTGACCTCGATCGTGCTCACCTCGGGCCGGCCGATGGTCTTGACCTTGTGCTCCTGGATCGCCATCACCAGCTGCTGCGGGATGACCTCCTGCACGGCCTCGTTGAGCACCGCCTCACGGCCGATCCGCTGGTCGATGACCGCGGCCGGCGCCTTGCCCCGGCGGAAGCCGGGGATGTTGACCTGCTGGGCGACCTGCCGGTAGGTCTTCCTGAGCGTCGGCTCCAGCTCAACGAACGGCACCTCGATGGCGAGCCTCACCCGGGTCGGACCCAGCGTCTCGACCGTGCTCTTCACGCATGCTCCTTGGTAATGGTGATCATCTGCCCCGAATGGGGTCGTCGCTGGTAATCGTAGACCGGCGCGGCGCGGTGCCAGCGCCCACCGCCCGGCCGTGCCGCCGGATCCCGCTCACCCATGCCGGTGACGCAGGTCACGCAGGGTCCGGCCAGCCCGAGAAGGGTTCACTCGGCGGCCTTCCGGCGCGCCCGGGCGCGCCGCTTGCCCTCGTGCATCGCCTGCACCCGGGCGACCGGGATCGCCCGCCCCTCCTCGACCAACTCGGCCGGCAGCCGCTGCGGCTCCGGCATCAGCTCCGCCCACCGGTCGCGGCCGGCGAGCCGCTCGACCGCGGTGTGGATGGTGAAGTCACCCGGGGTGATCCGCTCCAGCTCGTCCCACGGCACCGGAAACGAGACCGGTACGCCGGGCCGCAGCCGCGGACTGTACGCGGCGACCACGGTCGCCCCGCCGGCCCGGGTCGAGTCCAGAAAGACCTTGCCACCCCGGTCCTCCCGGATGAAGGCGGTGGTGGCGAGCGCCGGATCGAGCCGCTCCGCCCGAGCGGCGATCGCCCGGGTCGCCGCGGCCGCCTCCTCCAGGCTCGCCTCCGTCACCGGTACGAAGACGTGCACTCCCTTGGCGCCGCTGGTCTTCACGGCGCCGGCCAACCCGGCCTCGTCGAGCGCGCGCCGGACCAGCAGCGCGGCGGCCACCGCGGCCCGGAACCCGTCCCCCTCCGGCGGGTCGAGGTCGAGCACCAGGTGGGTCGGACGGTCCCACTGGTCGCCCCGGGTCAGCGTCGGGTGGTACTCCACCGCTCGCTGGTTGGCGAACCAGAGCAGGGTCCGGCGGTCGTTGCAGAGCGCGTACGAGACGTCCCGGTGCGACGACTCCGCCCACAGCGTCACCGTCTTGACCCAGTCCGGTGTGTACTTCGGAACGTTCTTCTGCATGAACGGTTTCTGGCCGCGTAACGCCCGGATCACCGACAGCGGCCGGTCCCGCAGCTGGGCGATCAGCTGATCGCCGACCGCGTCGAGGTAGTCGACGAGGTCTCGTTTGGACGCGTCGGCACCGTCGAACAGTGGTTGGTCCAGGTTGGTCAGTGAGACGCCGGCGCGCTCCTCGCCGGCGCTCATGGCCGGGCCAACCATCGCCGGCGGCAGCTCGCTGGGCGGTACTGGGTCATGGCGTCCTCCGGTGCGGCGGCCGGGCCGCGTGGTTACATCCAGGTATACATGATCGCACCGGCTGCGGAGGGGAACGCCATGATTACCGGTGTACGCAAGATCATCGTCCCGGTCAACGACGTGGACCAGGCCAAGCGGTTCTGGACCGAACAGCTGGGGTTCGAGGCGACCGCCGACGACACGGTCGGCGACGAGCGGTGGGTGGAGGTCACCCCGCCGGACCGGCAGCTGGCGCTCGTGCTCAGCCCGGGCCAGGGCGAGCCGCGCCGGGAAGTGCCGGACCGGCTGCCGCACTCGGACATCTTCTTCAGCTGCAAGGACATCCAGCAGACCTACCAGGAGCTGACCGCCCGGGGCGTGCGGTTCCACACGGCGCCGGTGAAGATGCACTTTGGCTGGTGGTCGCTGTTCGAGGACCAGGACGGCACCCGGTACGCGCTCGGCGAGTACGATCCGGCCGACTAGCTCGCCGGCCGCGCCGCGGCCGGCGGCTGGACGGTCCGGTGTGGATCGATGACTGCCTCGAGCTGCTCGCGCAGCCAGCCGGCCAGGCTGCCCTCGCGATGGATCGCCCAGCCGATCAACCCGCCGTGGTAGGTGGTCTCGATCAACTTCGCGAGCCGGCCGAGGTCGGTGCCCGGGCGCAGCTCGCCGGCGGCGACCGCGGCGGCCAGCTCCTGCTCGATCCGGGCCCGGACCGCCCGCGCGCCGCGGCGGGTTTCCGCGTGAAAGTCCGGGTCGGCGAGGTCGAGTTGCAGCAGCGCGACCGAGTTCGCCAGCCGCCCCAGGGTGCCGATCGGCGCGGCGGCGAGCGCCAGCCCGTCGACGATCCGGGCCAGCGGCGAGCCGGCGGTCGACCGGTCCAGCGCCGCCACCCATTGGTCGATCGCGCGTCGGTCGGCGGCGAGCAGCAACGCTCGCTTGCTTCCGAACCGCTGGACCAGCGTCGCGGCCGACAAGCCGACCTCCGCGGCGACCGCGGCGAACGTCACCCGGGCCGGACCGACCCGGTGCGCGAGCGCGAGCACCGCGTCCAGCACCGCCTCGTCGCTGACCGTCCGGGGGCGGGGCACTATCAGCCGTCCGGCATCCCGGTGACCAGCATCGCCTCGCGCGCGGCCTGGTCGACCGCGCCCCAGTCCGGGCGGGTGCCGTCCAGGTCGGTCAGGTCATAGGTCCGCAGCAGGTCCCACGAGCCGAGGCACTGGCCGGCGAACCGGTCCCGAGCCGGATCGGCCGCCAGCGCGGCGATCCCGCGGCCGAGCAGGTGCGGTGTCTCGGAGTGGCTGAAGTACGGCACCCGCTCGGCCGCCTCCCGCCAGGTCTGCTCGGTGACGCCGAAGTTCTCGAGCATCGCCTCGGACCGCAGGAACCCCGGCGTCACCGTCAGCGCGGTCACACCGTACGGCTTGAGCTCGTGCGCCAGCCCGGTCCCGATCCGGACGACCGCGGTCTTGACCAGGTCGTACGGCAGGTTGGTGCGGTACGGCACGTCGTACTTCCCGTCGCCGACCTCGACCACCAGCCCGCCGGCGCCGGTCTCGAGCAGCAGTGGGATCGCGGCGTGGCTGGTAATCAGGTGGGACTCGATCCCGTTCCGCAGGACGCCGAGCAGCTGGTCGAGCGAGAGCTCCCACAGCGACTTTCTCCATTGGATGAACGGGTCGCCGCCCCAGACATCGTTTACCAGGATGTCGAGCCGGCCGTGGTCACCGCGGATCCGGTCGACGAGCGCCCCGACGTCGAGCGGGTCGGTGTGGTCACACCGTACCGCGATCCCTTCCCCGCCGGCGGCGGTGACCAGCTCGGCGGTGTCCTCAATGGTCTCTGGCCGGTCCATTGGCGACCGGCCGGCCCGGGTGGAGCGGCCGGTGCCGTACACGGTGGCGCCGAGCGCGCCCAGCTCGATGGCGGTCGCCCGGCCGCAGCCGCGGGTGGCGCCGGCGACCAGCGCGACCCGGCCGGCGAGCGGTTGGTGGTCAAGTGGCATGCCGCCATCATAAACGAACGTACGTTTACTAATGTGAGCGGTCCGCTACCTGCGGAAACGGCCCGGCGAGATGCGCGATGAGCCGCTCCCGGAACGGCCGGGCGGCGAACGCCGCCCGGAGGTCCTCGACCACCCGGCGCAGCGGGTACGGGATCTCCGCGTCGAGCTCGCGGATCGCGGCCTCGGTCGCCCGCCACTCGGCGACCAGATACGGCATCAGCTCGCGGCTGCGGTCGGTGAGCCGGACCTTCCGGGTCCGGCCATCGGTGTTCTCGGCATCCTCGACCAGCCCGGCTCGCCGCATCGCCGCCACGGTCTGGCTCATCGCCGAGTGGGTCACCGCCATCGCGTCCGCGAGCTGCTGGACCGACATCGAGCCGCGCCGGGACAGCTGGATCAGCGGGCCGACGAACCGGGTCCGGACACCGGTGATCCCGGCCGCCTCGTACAGCCCGGCGATCTCCCGGTCGAGCTGGTCCAGCAGCAGCCGCAGCGGCCGCAGGTAGCTGCTGTCGAGCAGGTCTTCTGCCATCCACAGAATGTAACAGCGCTTTGACTCTGATCGGGGAGGGCGGCGGGCGGCCGGAAGCCGCGCTGAAACTTTCGAAGCCGGTCGATGCCAGCACGCTGGCCGGACGTCCCCCCGGCCGGCCGATCGGATCCCGAAAGTTCTCCGAAAGTATTGACAGCGGTGTATTGCCGTCCTACCTTGGCGGCATCGATGAACTTCAAGGCATACTCGACACCAACCACGGGGGTGGTAACTGTGTCCATCGATAATGAGCAGCTTCGCTCGGATGACCAGATTCGCTCGCTCAGTCGTCGCGGTTTCCTCGGTAGCGTCCTGGGCGGCGCCGGTGCGCTGGCGCTCGGGGCCGCCGGGGCCGGGGTGCTGCTCCCCGGCACCGCCCACGCCCAGCAGGTGATCACCGACAACCAGACCGGCTATCACGACGGCTTCTTCTTCTCATTCTGGACCGACGCGCCCGGCACCGTCTCCATGACCCTGCTGCCCGGCGGCAGCTACAGCACACAGTGGAGCAACACTGGGAACTTCGTCTGCGGCAAGGGTTGGGGCAACGGCAGCCGCCGGACCGTGAACTACTCCGGCAGCTTCAACCCGTCCGGCAACGCCTACCTGGCGCTCTACGGCTGGACCTCGAACCCGCTGGTGGAGTACTACATCGTCGACAACTACGGCACGTACCGGCCGACCGGGGAGTACCGCGGCACGTTCAGCAGCGACGGCGGCACCTACGACATCTACCGGACGATGCGCTACCAGGCGCCGTCGGTCGAGGGGATCCGCGACTTCCCGCAGTACTGGAGCGTCCGGCAGTGGGGCCGGACCGGCGGCACCATCACCACCGGCAACCACTTCGACGAGTGGAACCGGGTCGGTATGAACCTGGGCGCGTTCAGCTACTACATGATCCTCGCCACCGAGGGCTACCAGAGCAGCGGTAACTCGCAGATCAACGTGAGCGGATAGCGGTCCTGGTCCTACCCGGTGCCGAATTCGAACCGCGGCGACGCCGCGCTGAGCACCGCGGTCACCGGGTTGACCGACCAGCCGGCGGCGAGCTCGTCGGCGGCGGTGGCGATCAGCTTCGACACGTCCGCGGCGGCCGTGTCGTGCATCGCCTCGGCGACCACCAGCACCTCGCTGGTGGTCGCCCGGACCGCCGACGCGCCGCTCTGCCGGTTGGTCCAGCGCCGGGCGTGCGCGTTGCCGGCCGGATCGGCGAAGATCACTTCACCCGGCTCCGGGTGCTCGGTCCCGCCGTCGAACCGCTGGTAGGCCTCCTCACCGGTGGCGTACCTGACCTCGAGATCGCCGGCGAGTGCCTTGACATCGAACGCGGCGACCGGGATCGCGAACGCGAGTGAGATCGCGTTACAGAGATCGACCAGCGGGTGGATCCGCGGCAGCACCCGCTCCTTCCGGAACCGGCGCAGCAGCGCCTCGGCAGCGCATCGGTACTGGGTCGGCTTCAGCCCCATCCGGGCGAACGTGCGCCGCCAGGCCTGAATCTCGGGTAGCTCGGACTCGGTACCGGTGCCGAGCCGCTCGGCGGCGGCCGCGGTGAACCGGTCGACGACCCGGTCGACCGAGGCCTGGTCGGAGATGCCCTCGGCGTACAGCACGCCGGCGGCGAGCTCGGGGTAGTCCGCCCAGATCGCGGGCGAATGCTGGAAACGCATAACGTCAGCATGCCGCAGCCAACCCGAGCCGGATCCGCGGGGCGGCGCGGTCAGGTCCCGGCGGCCGCGGCCGCCAGCGCCTGCAGGCTGCGCGCCACGTCGTCGTCATCGGTCGACCAGTTGCTCACCGAGATCCGCAGCACGTCCCGACCCTGCCAGCGGGAGCCGGTCATCCACACCGTACCGTCGGCGAGCAGCCGTCGCCCCACGTCCCGGGTCCGCTCGTCCGACCCGAACGACAGGCAGACCTGCGTGAAGACCACGTCGTTAAGGAGCTCGACGCCGGGCAGCTCGCGGGCGCCGTCGGCGAGCGCCCGGGCGTGCCGGCAGAGCCGGTCGACCAGCTCGGCCACCCCGGTCCGGCCCAGCGACCGCAGCGCCGCCCACACCGGCACCGCCCGCGCCCGCCGGGACGACTCCGGCACCCGTTCGTACGGCTCGATCAGGGTCGGGTCGGTGACCAGGTAGTCACCGTGGTAGCTCATCGCGCCGCGGAGCGCCGCCGGGTCCCGGACCACCGCCAGGCCATTGTCGTACGGAACATTGAGCGTCTTGTGAGCGTCGGTGGCCCAGGAGTCCGCCCCCGCCACCCCGGCGGTCAACGACCGGGTGGTCGGCGAGGTGGCCGCCCAGAGCCCGAACGCGCCGTCGACGTGCACCCAGGCACCGGCGTCGCGGGCGATCGGGATCGCCTCGGCGAACGGGTCGGAGTCACCAGAGTGGACGTTCCCGGCCTGCAGGCAGACGATGGTTGGCCGGCGCTCGCCGCGCAGCGCCTCGGCCAGCGCGTCCGGGCGGATCCGGCCCTGCCGGTCGGCGGCGACCAGCTCCGGGGCACCGAGCCCGAGAAAGCGCAGCGCGAGGTCCACTGTGTCATGCCGCTCGGCACCGGCGAGCACCCGGATCGGCGGGGCGCCATTCAGACCCCGGGCGGCGGCGTCCCAGCCGGCGGCGGCGAGCAGCTGGTCCCGGGCGGCGGCGAGGCAGGTGAAGTTGGCCATGGTGGCGCCGGTGGTGAAACCGACTCCGGCGCCGGCCGGCAGGCCGAGCAGGTCCAGCAGCCAGCTCGCGGTGATCTCCTCGATCGCGGAGTTCGCCGGGCTGACCGCCCGGAACACGGCGTTCTGGTCCCAGGCGCTGACCAGCCAGTCGGCGGCGAGCGCGGCGGGCAGCCCACCACCGATCACGAACCCGAAGAACCGGCCGGACGGCGTCGCCACCAGGCCCGGCTCGGCGGCGCGCGCGAGCCGGTCCACCACCGCGGCCGGGTCAGCCGGGCCGTCGGGCAGCGTCTCGCCGAGCGCCGCCCGTACCTGCTCAACGGTCGCCCGCGCCGGCACCGGCCGGTCCGGCAGGCTGGCGAGCCATTCCCGGCTGCGGGCCACCGCCGCCGCTAGCGCCTCCTCGTACGCGTCCGGTGCCGCAGCCATGCCGATCCCCTCCCCCGACGTCGGGTGGTCGGGTCGATCGTCGCTCGCCGCTCGCGTCGATCATGGAGTTCTTGGCCGACACGCCGGGCGACACGCCGAGAAAACTCCATGATCGCGGCCAATGCAGCGGGCAACCGTGCCGACCGGTCGTGCGCCGGGATCGACCGGCGTCGGGTTGACACGTCAGACGTCATACCCAAAGCTAGATTGAAACGTATTAGCCCCCAGGACGGTGGACGATGCAGCCTCCGACTCGTTCCCGAAACCCAATCCTCCGGATCGCGATCACGTTCACCGCCGCGATGACCGTGCTCGCCACCCTCACCGCCCCGGCGGCCCCGGCCGCCGTCGACGCCACGATCAGGGTCGATCTCCGCGACGCCACCCCGATCAGCGAGCGGCTCTACGGCATCTTCTACGAGGACATCAACCACGCCGCCGACGGCGGGCTCTACGCCGAGCTGGTGCAGAACCGCTCGTTCGAGTTCAACCAGCTCGACAACCCGAGCTACCACGGCCTCACCGCGTGGACGGTGGCCAGCGGCGAGGCGACCGTCGACGACGCCGCCAGCCTGCACCCGAACAACCAGCACTATCTGCGGACCAGCGCCGGCACCACGATCGTCAACGCCGGGTTCAACAGCGGCATGACCTTCGAGGCCGGTGCTACGTACGACTTCAGCGTCTGGGTGGCCGGCGCCGGCACCCTCACCGCCAGCTTGACCGACGCCGGCGGGGCCGCGCTGAGCGCGCCGGTGACCATCGAGACCCGCGGTGACGGCTGGTCCAAGTACGAGGCGGTGCTCACCGCGATCGGCGACACCATCGAGGGCCGGCTCACGATCACCACCGCGGCACCGCTCCGGCTCGACATGGTGTCGCTGTTCCCGACCGACACCTGGCTCGGCCGCGAGAACGGGCTGCGCCCGGATCTCGCCCAGCTGATCGCCGACCTGCGGCCGTCGTTCCTACGGTTCCCCGGCGGTTGCATCGTCAACACCGGCAGCTTCGAGCCGTACCCGGAGAGCCAGGAGCGGGCCTACCACTGGAAGGACACGATCGGGCCGGTCGAGCAGCGCCCGACCAACCACAACTTCTGGGGCTACAACCAGTCGTACGGGCTCGGGTACTACGAATACTTCCAGTTCGCCGAGGACATCGGCGCCGAGCCGATCCCGGTGGTGCCGGTCGGGGTGACCGGCTGCGGCGACACGTTCGAGATCACCGATCCGGCCGAGCTGCAGCAGTGGGTGGACGACACGCTCGACCTGATCGAGTTCGCCAACGGCGCGCCGGACACCGAATGGGGTTCGGTACGGGCGGCGATGGGCCATCCGGAGCCGTTCGGGCTGGAGTACATCGGGCTCGGCAACGAGGAGTCCAGTCCGCAGTTCTACGAGAACTACCCGTACTTCCACGAGGCGATCCGGCAGGCCCACCCCGAGATCCAGATCATCTCGAACTCCGGCTTCGCCTCGGAGGGGCCGATCTTCGACCGGAGCTGGCAGTTCGCCCGGGAGCTGGGTGCCGACCTGGTCGACGAGCACTACTACAACGCTCCACAGTGGTTCTTCTCGAACAATCACCGGTACGACGACTACGACCGGGCCGGCCCACACGTGTTCATCGGCGAGTACGCCTCCCGCTCCAACACCTGGTGGAGCGCGCTGGCCGAGGCCTCCTACCTGACCGGCGTGGAGCGCAACGGTGACGTCGTCGAACTCGCCTCCTACGCCCCGCTACTGTCCAACATCGACTATGTCAACTGGGCGCCGGACCTGATCTGGTTCGACAACCACCAGTGGGTGCGGTCCACCAACTACGAGGTGCAGCGGCTGTTCTCCCACCACCGCGGCGACCAGGTGTACGCCGCCACGCTCGCCGCCGACCCGCTGCCGCCGCCACCGGACATCACCGGCAGCATCGGGCTGGCCACCTGGAACACCGCCGCGGTCTATGACGACGTGCGGGTGACCGCGGCCGACGGCACCGTCCTGTTCGAAGAGGACTTCTCGGCCGGCGCCGACCGCTGGACGGTCACCGGGCCGAACGGCGAGCCGCGCGGCGACTGGCGGGTGGTGGACGGCGCCTACCAGCAGACCCAGCTGATCGAGGACGCCCGGTCGGTCGCCGGCGACCCGGCCTGGTCCAACTACACAGTGGAGCTGACCGCCCGGAAGCTCGGCGGCGCCGAGGGTTTCCTGATCATGTTCGGGGTCCGGGGCACCGGCGACTACTACTGGTGGAACCTCGGCGGCTGGAACAACACCACCTCGGCAATCGAGGTGGCGACCGGCGGCGGCAAGGCGACCCTGGTCAACCACGACACCACCATCGAGACCGGCCGCACCTACCAGCTGCGGCTGGAGGTGGCCGGCCGCCGGATCACCGGCTGGATCGACGGCGAGCAGGCGTTCACGGTCGTCGACGAGCAACGGATCGAGCCGCTCTACCAGGTGGTGACCAGGAACGCGGAGACCGGCGCGGTGACCGTGAAGGTGGTCAACGCCCGGCCGGACCCGGTGACCACCCGGGTGGAGCTCGCCGGCCGGCCGCTGCGCCGGCAGGCCACGGTCACCACGATCGCAGCCGAGCCGACTGCCGACAACGTTCTCGGTCAGGATCCGGTGGTGTTCCCGGTAACCCACACCGAACCGCGGCTCGGCAACCGGTTCACCTACGAGTTCGCCCCGTACTCGGTGACGTTCATCGAGCTGACCCCGGCCCACCCGCGCTAGCGGAGCGGTGATTCACCCAGGCGACGACCCCGGGTTGGCCCGGACGGCGGCGGTGGCAGCGACCACCGGCGTGGTGCCGGCGGCCGGCAGGGTCACGGTGACCTCCAGCCCGCCGCCGTCGTCCCGGGCCAGCGCGCTCACCGAGCCGCCGTGCGCGCCGCAGACCGCCCGGACGATCGCCAGGCCGAGGCCGGCTCCCCGGGCCCCGGTGCGTTCCCGCCCGCCCCGCCGGAACGGCTCGAACAGCCCTGGTACGTCGCATTGCTCCACTTCGAACCCGGTGTTCGCCACCACCAGCCGGGCGTGGTCGGCGTCGGCGGAGGTGCTGACCCACAGCTCGCCGTGCAGGTGGTTGTAGCGGACCGCGTTCTCGACCAGGTTGCCGGCGAGCCGGTCCAGCAGGCTCGGATCACCGACCACCGGCGCCGGCTGCAGGTCGGTGTGGACCCGCAGGCTGAGTCGCTTGATCTCCTTGGCCATCGCGGCCAGCGCCGCCTCGGCGCCGTCGGCGAGATCCGCCTCCACCTTGCGGACCAGCCGCCGGCCCGCCTGCGCCTCGCTGCGGGCCAGCACCAGCAACGCCTCCACCAGCCCGTTGGCCCGCTCCGACGCGTCCCGGACCACCCGGGCCATCCGGCGGTACTCGGCCAGGTCGGCGTCCGGGTCGTCGAGAGTGACGTCCACTTCGGTCCGCATCACCGCCAGCGGCGTACGCAGCTCGTGGGAGGCGTTGGCGACGAACCGCTTCTGGGCCTCGAACGCCTCGGCGAGCCGGTCCAGCATCGCGTCGAAGGTCTTGGCCAGCTCGGCCACCTCGTCGTCGGCGCCGGAGTAGCGGATCCGCTCGTCCAGCGTTTCCTCGCTCAGTCGCTGGGCGGTGGCGGTGACCTGGTGCAGCGGCCGTAGCGCCCGGCCGGCCAGCAGCCAGGCCCCGGTCACCCCGAACACACTGGCCAGCACCAGCACCAGCAGCGCGACCACGATCAACGGCAGCGAGTCGTCGATCAGCCAGGTGAGCACCACCAGCACGATCCCGATCCCGGCCAGCAGCGCCCCGTTCAGCAGGGTCAGCCGTAACCGCAGCGTGGGCCGCAGCTGCGGCCGCCGGACTCGCTTGTAGACGGTCATCCGGCACCGTCCAGCGGGATCCGGTAGCCGGACCCGACCACGGTCTCGATCAGCGGCGGGTCACCGAGCTTGCGGCGCAGGGTCCGGACGGTCACCCGGACGGTGGTGGTGAACGGGTCGGCGTTGGCGTCCCAGACCCGCTCCAGCAGCTCCTCACTGGAGACCACCGCGCCCCGGGCCGCCAGCAGCGCCTCCAGCACCCCGAACTCCTTGCGGGTCAGGTCGATCGGCGTGCCACCGCGGGTGACCGCCCGCTTGGCCGGGTCGAGCACCAGGTCACCGACCGCGAACACCGGCGGTGCCGGCGGCGTGGCGCGCCGCCCCAGCGCCCGGACCCGGGCGGCCAGCTCGTTGAACGCGAACGGCTTGGTCAGGTAGTCGTCGGCGCCGAGCTGCAGCCCTTCCACCCGGTCATCCACGCTGCCGGAGGCGGTGAGCATCAGCACCCGGGTGAGCGCACCGGAGGCGGCCAGGTCGGCGCAGATCTGGTCGCCTGGAATGCCCGGCAGGTCCCGGTCCAGCACCACTACGTCGTACCTGGTCACGAACGACATCTCGTGGCCGGTGTCGCCGTCGTAGGCGACATCCACCGCCATCCCCTGCCGGCGCAGGCCGCGCGCGATCGCGTCGGCCAGGTTTCGCTCGTCCTCGACCACCAGCACCCGCATGGACTCAACTTAGCTCGCTCCGATGCGGTGATCGTCGATACCCGGTCAGTGATCAAGCCATTACCGCTTGTGATCAAGGGGCGGTCCCAGCGGCCACACCCGCAGCTGGTGGCCGTGCCGGCAGACCAGCCCCTCGCTGAACGGCAGGCACGGCTCCGGCTCGCTCGGCAACATCGCGACCTCGTCGATCTCGGCGCTCGCCAGCGCCAGCCAGGCCAGCCGGACCTGTCCAGTGTGGTCGGCGCGGGTGAGCACCACCCGGACCGCGCCAACCCCGGCCGCCGGCACGATCGCCCGCCAGCCGGCGAGCTCCCGCAGCACCCGGCCGGTGCGGGCGTCCAGCACCGCCCGGAGCGCGCCATCCCCGCCGTACGCCAGGAACCGCTCGCCGACCGGGTAGAGCTGGGTCTCGCCGGGCGCCGCCACCCAGGCGGTACGGCCGGTGGCCGGATCGGTGACGTCGGTGCGAGTGCCCGCCAGCAACCAGCCGGTGAGCGGATCGACCACGGTGGCCCGGTCATCGGCGAGCTGGTGATGGACGCAGAGCATCGGTCCACACTGCTCGGCCCAGACCGGCGCGGTACCCGGGTCCGGGACCACCCGCTCCCACAGCGGCGCGAGCGTGCTCGCCACGTACCCCTGCAACACCAGCTGGTCGGCCCGCCGGTGCTGCAGCACCAGGATCCCGCCGACGACCGCGGCGAGACTCACCCCGCTTCCCCAGGCCGGCAGGTACCGGCGGGTCAGCAGCCCGCCGGTGGCCGGATCGCGCAGCTCCACCAGCCCGCCGGCGGAGACCCGGACCAGCACCGGCGGGTCGCCGGCGAGCCAGCCGGCCAGCCGGCCGGTGACCCGGCGGGCGAACCGCGGATGCGGCGACGCGTCCCGGTAGTAGTGGTAGTCCCCGGCCGAGAGCGCCGGGTCCGCCCCGGTCAGCACCTGTACCATCCGCACCCCGGTGGACTGCGCCAGCTGGCTCGGCGACAGCACCACCCGGCCGGTGGCCGGATCGCGGGTGGCGCCGAACGCCCCGTACAACCGGTCGACGATCAGCCCGTCGACCGCCACCAGCCCGAGCGGTGCGTCGTCCGGCCGCTCCAGCGACCACCGGCGCTCGCCGTCCGGCAACCCGTACGCCCGCCAGCGGGTGTGGGACTCGGCTACGAACAGCAGATCCCCGACCACGTCGAATCTTCCGTACCCGGTCGGCGGCAGCGCGATCGTGACCGGGTCGGCGTCGGCCGGTGGCGCAGCGGCGGCCGCGGCGATCAGCAGCAGCGCGACCGCGATCCCGCCGGCGATGCCGCGGCGGCGGCGATCCCACCAGCCGCGCAGCTGCCGGAGCCCGGGGTCGTCATCCGGTGGTCGAGCCGCCCCGACCGGCGCGAGGACGCCGAGATCGATGACGGCTTCCTCGCGCTCCACGGTGACTCACTGGCTGGCTGCTCCAGGCTGGCCGCCGGGCAGTTGCCCGATCCAGCCGGCGATCTTCTTGGCGATCTCGGGGCCGGTGAGCCCGAGCTCCTCGAGCAGCTCGTCCCGGCTGCCGTGCGGATGCCAGCCGACCGGCACGCCCAGGTCGCGCAGCGGCACCTCGACCGCCGCGTCCCGCAATGCCTTGGCCAGCGCGTCGCCGACACCGCCGGCGCGCATCCCGTCCTCGACGGTGACCACCAGCCGGTGGGCTTTGGCGAGCGTGACCAGCTCGGCCGGGACCGGCCGGACCCACCGCGGGTCGACCACGGTCACCCCGACCTCCGGCAACAGCGCCGCGGCCGCCACCCCGAGGTGGGCGAACGGGCCCACGGTCACCAACAGCACCTCCGGGCGGGCCGACTCGGCGAGCACGTCGACTCCGCCGACCCGGCGCACCGCCGGCAGATCCGGCGGCACCGACCCGGTCGGGAACCGGAGCACGGTCGGGCCGTCGTCGACCGCCACCGCCTCCCGCAGCTCCTCGCAGAGGGTTGCGGCGTCGCGCGGCGCGGCCTGCCGCAGGCCGGGGACCACCCCGAGGATCGACAGGTCCCACACGCCGTAGTGGCTGGGCCCGTCCGGGCCGGTGATCCCGGCCCGGTCCAGCACGAACGTCACCGGCAGCCGGTGCAGCGCGACGTCGAGCAGCAGCTGGTCAAAGGCGCGGTTGAGGAAGGTGGCGTAGACCGCGACCACCGGGTGCAGCCCGCCCATCGCCAGCCCGGCGGCGGAGGTCACCGCGTGCTGCTCGGCGATGCCGACGTCGAACACCCGCTCCGGGTGCTTCTCGGCGAGCTTGGCCAGCCCGGTCGGGCCGGGCATCGCCGCGGTGATCCCGACCACGTCCGGCCGCTCGTCGGCGATCGCGATCAGCTCCTCGGCGAACACGCTGGTCCACTTCGTCGCCGAGCCGGCCGCCGACTCGCCCCGCACCTGGTGCAGGCAGTCCTCCACGTCGTCCTCGGCCGGGCGGTAGCCGAACCCCTTCCGGGTGACCGCGTGGACGATCACCGGGCCGCCGAACCCCTTCGCCCGCCGCAGCGCCGACTCCATCGCCGCCACGTCGTGTCCGTCGACCGGCCCGACGTACTTGATGCCGAGATCTTCGAACAGCGCCTGCGGCGCGACCGCGTCCTTCACCCCGCGCTTGATCGCGTGCAGCGCCTCGAACAGCGGCCGGCCGACCAGCGGCGTGTGCTCGAGCGCCTCCTTCACCAGGTCGAGCAGCTTCTCGTAGCCCGGGTTCAGGCGCAGCGTGGCGAGGTGGTCGGCGAGCCCACCGATGGTCGGCGCGTACGACCGGCCGTTGTCGTTCACCACGATCACCAGCGGCCGGCGGGCGGCGGCGATGTTGTTCAACGCCTCCCAGCACATGCCGCCGGTGAGCGCGCCGTCGCCGACCACGGCCACCACGTGCCGCTGCTCGCCGCGCAGCGCGTACGCCTTGGTCAGGCCATCGGCGTACGAGAGCGCGGTCGACGCGTGGGAGTTCTCAACCAGGTCGTGCTCGCTCTCGGCCTGGTTCGGATAGCCGGAGAGCCCGCCCCGCTGCCGGAGCCGGTCGAAGCCCGCCTGCCGGCCGGTAAGGATCTTGTGGACGTAGCTCTGGTGCCCGGTGTCGAAGACGATGCTGTCGTGGGGTGAGTCGAACACCCGGTGCAGCGCCAGGGTCAGCTCCACCACGCCGAGGTTGGGGCCGAGGTGCCCGCCGGTGCGGGAGACCTTGGTGACCAGAAACTCCCGGATCTCGGCGGCGAGCGCGGACAGCTCCTGCGGGGTCATCGCCCGCACATCCTGCGGGCCGCGGACCGTGGAAAGCAGGCCGGCTCCGGCGGCAGTCTGCTCGGCGTGGCTCATCCCGCCGAGTCTATCCGCGGCCAGCCAGCCTGTATACCGGTGGTTGTGAAGGAGCTGCGGAGGATCACGGCGGCTGCCACCCGCGGTGGAGTCGCGGGGTGGCACCCACCGAATCCCGGCCCCGGCCAAGCGCTAGCCGAGCCGCGCCGGCGCGGCTAGCGGCGCGGCCGCCGCCCGCCGCCTGGCCAGCCGGGACGGCCCCCAGTTGAGCCGACCGAGCCGCACCATCACCGACGGGAGCAGCAGGATCCGGACCACCGTGGCGTCGATCGCGATCGCGACCGCCAGCCCGACCCCCAGCTGGTTCAGCTCCACCAGCGTGAGCGTGCCGAAGATCGCGAACACCGCCACCATCACCGCCGCCGCACTGGTCACCACGCCGGCTGACCACGAACACGTGGTAGCCCATGGACAGTCTGAATAGGACCACGAACAGGAACAGCGGGACCCAGGTCACCACGTGCCCGGAGGATTGGAAGTCGAGGATGCGCTCGGCCCACTCGCCCCCGGACACCAGCACCAGTACCCCGAACGCCGCCGCCACCGAGAGCGCGTTGAGCAGCCCGGCCACCAGCGCCACCACCACCGACCGGGACGCCACCGCCATCATCAGGACGGTCAGCCCGACCACGAACCCGATCACCCACGGCAGGCGCGCCAGTAGGTGGTCGGTGTAGTCGATCCCGCCGGCGGCCGGGCCGCCGACCGCGTACTCGGCGCCGGGAACCTCCGCGAGCGCCGCCGGCACCGGCTCGGTGCGCAACTTCACCAGCGACCGCTCATCGACCGGATCGAGGAGCAGAAGATCGGCACCCAGACCAGCCCGAGCCCGGCCGCGCCGAGCCAGAGCGCCGGCCGGGCGCCGAGCAGTTCGCCGGCGAGCCCCGCCAGCAGGCCACCGATCGCGAGCGCGCCCTGCAACAAGGTCCGGAAGGTCGCGTTCATCCGGCCCAGCAACCGGTCCGGGGTGACCGCCTGCCGGAAACTCACCAGCAGTACATTGTCGACGCCCACTTTGGTCACCGCCAGCAGCCAGCCGGCCGCCGCTGCCCACAGTGGGACTCCGGCACCGGCCAACGGGACCGCCAGCCCGAACGGCGCCACCCCGATCCCGAGCAGCCACAAGGTCCGGCCGGCGCCGAGCCAGCCCGACAGCCGGCGCGCCAGCAGCGCGCCCAGGAACACCCCGGCGCCACCGCCGGCGAAGAAGACCCCGACCGCCGCCGGCGAAAGCCCGAGCTCGCGGACGAACACCACCGGCGCCATCACCGTCACCATCACGATCGACAGGTTCGCCAGCGAGCCTTGCAGCAGGATCGGGCGCAGCACCGGATGGCCGACGACGTACCGCACGCCCTCGCCGATCTCGGCGGTGAGCCGGCGGCGGCCGGCCAGCGCCGGTCGCGGGTCGGCACTGCGCACGCCGGCCAGCAGGGCAGCCGAGCCGAGCATCCCGACCACGTTGGCGAGCACCGCCACCGGGGCGGTCAGCAACCCGACCAGGCCGCCGGCGCCGGCCGGGCCGGCCACCGCGCTGCCGGCCGACAGCGCGCCGAGCGCGGAGTTGGCGCCCACCAGCCGGTCCCGCCCGACCACCCGGGGCAGGAAGCTCTGCGCCCCGACGTCGAAGCACACCGTCCCGGCACCGACCAGCAGCGCCACCACGTACAGGTGCTCGATCGTGAGCACTCCCAGCCACCAGCCGACCGGTACCCACGCCAGCACGACCGCCCGGGCCAGGTCGGCGGCGATCATCACCGGCCGCTTGCGGAGCCGGTCGACCAGCGCACCGGCCGGCAGGCCGACCAGCAGGAACGCGGCGGTGCTGAAGGCGGCCAGCAGCCCCAGCTGGCCCTCACCGGCGCCGAGCGCGAGGATCGCCACCAGCGGCAGCGCCAGCCGGCCGGTTTCGTAGCCGGCCCGGCTCGCCGCGGCGGCGGCGAACAGGTAGCGGAAGTCGCGGTGCCGGAACACCGACCCGCGAGTGGTCGGCCCGGCAGTGATGGGAGTCGTGGTGTTCACCCGGCCGACCCTGCCGAGCCCGCGCCGGGTGGACAATCGATTCAGTCATCGCTAAATCTCAGCGGGGGGCGCGGTTGCTGGAGCTGGAGCTGACCGTTCAGGACCTCGCCTCCACCAGGTTCGGGGTCTCACCGCTGTGGGAGGTGGTGGCGAGCGTCCGGGTGCTGCGGCAGCCGGGCGCGCACGCCGCGAACCGGCCGTGGGCCGAGCAGGTCCGGCCGCGGCTGGCCGGCGTCGACTGGCGGCTGCTGGCGGACCTGGTGCCGGCACCGGGGCGGCACATCCCGGGGTTCATCGCGCCGCCGCAGCCGATCCAGGTCCCGGACTTCGAGACCGAGCTGGCCGCGCTCCGGGCAGTCCCCGCGGCCGTGGTCCGAGCCGGCATCGACGGGCTGTCACCGCCGATCAGCGACCGGCTCGCCGGGCTGCGCGACGACCCGCCCCGCGGCCTCGCCCGGCTCGCTGAGACGATCCGCGGCTACTGGGACGCGGCGCTGGCTCCGTACTGGCCCCGGATGCTCACGCTGCTGGAGGGTGACATCCTGCACCGGGCCAGGCTGCTCGCCGAGGGTGGGGCGCAGCGGCTGTTCAACGACCTGGACCCGGCGGTCCGGTGGGACGCCGACCGGCTGCGGGTGGCGCACCGGTTCGCCAGCGGCTCGGTGCGGCTGGCCGGCCGGGGGTTGCTGTTGGCGCCGTCGGTGTTCAACTGGCCGCGGGTGAGCTCGATCGTCGAGCCGCCGTGGCAACCCACCCTCCGCTACCCGCCCCGCGGCATCGGCACCCTGTGGGAACGGCGCCACCGGGACCTTCCGGCCGGGCTGGCGCGGGTGCTCGGCCGCTCCCGGGCACGGCTGCTCGCCGAGCTCGACGCTCCGGCCGCCACCACGGCGCTCGCTCACCGGACCGGCTTGACCCCGGGGGCGGTGAGCCAGCATCTCACCGCGCTGCGTGACGCCGGACTGGTGACCCCGCACCGGACCGGCCGGCTGGTGCTCTACGCCCGCACCCGGACCGCCGAGGCGCTGCTCGCCGGCGGCTGAACCGGGTGTGGTCAGGCCGATCGCAAAGGTGGGCTTACGCCCACTGCGCCACCCCGGCCACCGGGCCAGAATGGCCGCATGGCGATCCGCGACGCGCTGCGCTACCGGCTCCGGCTGACCGGGTCGGTGGTGCCACTCCTGCTGTTGACGGCGGCCAGCTATGGGCTGCTGCTCGGCACGCTGATCGCGCTGCCGTACGCGGCGCTGCTCGTCGCCATCCCGGTGGTGGCCGGGCTGATCTGGCTGATCCGCCAGCTGGTCCACGGCCTCCGCCGGCTCCTCCGGTGGGTGAGCTCGATCGCCGGCCGGCGCTCGCGGCTCGGCGACGGCCGGCCGAGCCGGAAACCGCCGGAGCCGACCCGGGATCTGGCGAACTGGCTCGACCTCAGCTGGGTGATGGTTGCGCTGGTCTGGCTGACCCGCCAGGTGACCCGCGGGTTCCGCCGGTTCGCCAGCGACGTGATCGGGGTACCGATCGCCGAGCCGTACCGGCCGCTGGAGCCGGGTGGCGCCCGGCGGAAGCTGCTCGGGCTGGCCCGCGATCCGGCGAGCTGGCGGGACCTGGTCTGGCTGGCGCTCGACTCCACGCTCGGGTTCGTCGCGTACACGCTCGTGCTCTCACTGTCCTTCGGCGCCCTGTGGTATCTGGCGCTCCCGCTGCTGTGGTGGGTGCTCACGGAGGCCGGCGGCCCGGATTTGGCCCGCCAGGTGCTCCGCACCGACTTCGGGGCGTTCGCCATCGACAGCCAGCGGGCCGCGTTCGCGGGCCTACCGATCGCGGTGCTGATCGGCCTGCTGTGGTGGCAGTTCACACCGAAGATCCTGCGCGGCTACGCCCGGCTCTCCGGCACGCTGCTCGGCCCGACCGACGCCGCCGCGCTCGCCGCCCGGGTCCAGCAGCTCACCGAGTCGCGGGCGGAGACGGTGGACGCGCAGGCCGCCGAGCTCCGCCGGATCGAACGGGATCTGCACGACGGCGCGCAGGCCCGGCTGGTGGCGCTCGGAATGGCGGTCGGGATGGCCGAGGAGCTGATCCGCACCGACCCGGAGGCGGCGAGCCGGCTGCTCGCCCAGGCCCGGGAGGACACCGGCCGGGCGCTGGCGGAGCTGCGCAGCCTGGTGCGCGGGATGCACCCACCGGTGCTCGCCGACCGCGGCCTGTCCGGCGCGGTGCAGGCGCTCGCGCACGCCCACCCGCTGCCGGTCGAGGTGATCGACGAGCTGCCGGGCCGGCTGCCGGCACCGGTGGAGTCAGCGGCCTACTTCGCTGTCTCCGAGTTGCTCACCAACGTCAGCAAGCATGCCCGGGCAAGCTGGGCGGAGGTGCGGCTCGGCTACCGGGAGGGGCGGCTGCTGGTGCAGGTCAGCGACGACGGGCAGGGCGGCGCGGTCCGCACCGACGGCGGCGGGTTGCACGGCCTGACCCGGCGGCTGTCGGCGTTCGACGGGACGGTGGACCTGACCAGCCCGGCCGGCGGGCCGACCGTGGTCACGCTCGAAATCCCGAGCCGGCTCGCGGCTCACACGTAGCGCTCGCGGCTCACACGTAGAACCAGCTGAACGGCTCCCACGGCAGGTTGCGCAGCACCGTGAACACGCCGATCGAGGCGACGAAGCTGCCGATCACCAGCGGGCTCGGCCGCAGCTGCGGGATCCGCCACCGGAAGATCCGGTTACCCGCCCAGGCCACGTAGGTGTAGATCAGGAACGGCACCGCGAACACGAACACCAGGTGGTGGCGGGCCGCCGCGGGCAGGTTGCCCTGGGTCAGGAAGTAGAACGCCCGGGTCCCGCCGCAGCCGGGGCAGTCGTAGCCGGTGGTGAACTTCAGCAGGCAGGTCGGCTCGTCGAAGGCGCCGTCGGTGGGCTCCCGGATCAGCACGTAACCGACCGCGCTGGCGAAGCAGGCGAGGATCGCGGCGGGCGCCAGCCAGCGCG
The DNA here is from genome assembly GCA_036564175.1 of Natronosporangium sp. Lineage (GTDB taxonomy): Bacteria > Actinomycetota > Actinomycetes > Mycobacteriales > Micromonosporaceae > Natronosporangium. The sequence goes on along the minus strand of DATCKZ010000007.1, from coordinate 185,224 downwards.
GCGAGCGTGCCCACATCCGCAACCAGAACTGCGCGAACCGGCCCGGCGGCGGGGCAACGTACATCGGCACCGGGTAGGGCGCCGGCGGGTACGGCGGCTGCGGGGGTGCGGCGGAGTCCGCCGGCCGAGCCTCGACGGTCATGGCCTAACCGTACCCGGTCGATGCTCGCGGCGCGGCCGCCCGGGTCGGTGCTCGGCCGGCCGCCCGGTTCGATGCTCGCGGCCCGCCGCCGTCCCCCGGGTCCGGCTAGCCGCCCGCCGCTCGCAAGGCGGCCGCGAGCGGGCGGGCCAGGTCGCCCCGCTCGGGCGCGGCCACCCCGGCCAGCCCCAGCCAGCCGGCGAGCCGCCACAGCTCGGCGGCGAGCGCCTCGGCGGTCTCCAGCTCCGGCGCGGCCGGCTCCCGCCACGCCGCCGGCACCCGCAGCAGCCGGGCCGGCCGGTCGGCCTTCAGGTCGACCCGGGCCACCAGCCGGTCGCCCAGCCGGAACGGGAGCACGTAGTACCCGTACACCCGCTTCGGCGCCGGCACGTAGATCTCGATCCGGTAGCGGAAGCCGAACAGCCGCTCCGCCCGCGACCGCTCCCAGACCACCGGGTCGAACGGGCTCAGCAGGCCGGCACCGGGAATCCGCCGGGGCAGCCGGGCGTCCCGGTGCCGCCACGCCGGCTGCCGCCACCCCTCGACCTTGACCGGCACCAGCTCGCCCGCCTCCACCAGCGAGTCGACCGCCGCCTGGAAGCCCGCCACCGGCAGCCGGAAGTAGTCCCGCAGCTCGGCGGCGGCCGCCACCCCGAGCGCCCGGGCGGCGATCGAGACCAGCCGCCGGAACGCCTCCGGCTGGCTGGGCGTCGGGGCAGCGAGCACCTCGGCCGGCAGCACCCGCTCCGGCAGGTCGTACACCCGCGCCCAGGCGCCATTGCGGCGGGCCGCGGTCACCTCGCCGGTCCAGAACAGCCACTCCAGCGCGGTCTTCACCTCGGACCAGTTCCAGCCCCAGTTGTCGCGGCGCTGGCGCGGCACGTCCTGCTCGATCTCGGCGGCGGTCACCGGCCCCCGCTGCGCCACCTCCTCGCGCACCCACTTCACCAGGTCGGGTCGCTCGGTCGCGAGCCGGCGCGGGCCGCCCCAGGCGACCTCGTGGGCCCGGGCCATCCGCCACCGCAACGCCGGCTGTAGCTCCACCGGCAGCAGTGACGCCTCGTGGCCCCAGTACTCGAACAGCACCCGCGGCCGCCGGTAGGCCGCCCGCTCCAGCAGCTCGGTCGGGTAGGGCCCGAGCCGGCTGTAGAGCGGCAGGTAGTGGGCGCGTTGCAGGACGTTGACCGAGTCCATCTGGAGCAACCCGATCCGGCCGAGCACCCGCCGCAGGTGCCGCATGGTCGGCACACCGCGCGGGGCCGGGTCGGCGAAGCCCTGCGCGGCCAGCGCCAGCCGGCGGGCCTGGGCGAGCGAGAGCGTGTCCATCGCCGGGAGGTTAACCCAGCGGTCTGACAAGGAAATGCGAAACTCAGGCCATGACCGGGGTGACGGTGCGGGCAGCCACACCCGCGGACGCCGAGGATGTGGTACGGATCAACGTCCGAGGCTGGCAGCGGGCGTACGCGGGGATCCTCCCGGACGACGTCCTCGAGGCGCTCGACGCCCGGATCCCGGAGCGGGTGACCCGGCTCCGGCAACAGTTCGCGGCGCCCGGCGACCCGCCCTGGCACACCGCGGTCGCGGTCACCCCAGACGCCGGCACGATCGGGTTCGTCACCTACGGCCACTGCCGGGTCAACGGGCACGACGACACCGAGCGCGACCCGACCCTCGGCGAGGTGCTGGCGATCTATGTGGACCCGGCGCAGCAGGGCCGGGGCGCCGGCCGGGCGCTGCTGGACACGGCGGTCGGCGCGTTGCGCGACCAGGAACGGGTCACCGAAGTGCGGCTGTGGGTGTTCGCCGAGAACGCGCCGGCCCGGGCCTTCTACGAGCGGTACGGGTTCTATCCCGACGGCGCCACTCACCTGTACCGGGTACACCGGACCGACGGCACCCCCGTCGAGGTGCCCGAGGTCCGGTACGCCCTACGCTGTCACTGATGGCGCTGGGGTACGTGCGACCCGCCCGCCCCGGTGAGGCGGCGGAGATCGCGCGCATCCAGGTGACGACCTGGCGGGTGGCGTACCAGTTCCTGCCGCAGACCGGGTTGGCCGGGCTGGATGAGGAGTGGATCGCGGCGCGCTGGCGGGCCGCGATCGAGGCGCCACCGTCGCCCCGGCACCGGGTGCTGGTCGCGTTCGAGCAGTCGGCCGAGACCACCCTGGTCGGCTTCGCCGCCGCCGGCCCGGCCGACGAGCAGGCGCTCGCCCCAGGCGAGTCGCCGCTCGGGCCCGGCGTCGCCGCGATCACCGATCTGCTGGTCGAGCCGCGGTGGGGGCGGCGCGGGCACGGCAGCCGGCTGCTTGCGGCCACAGTGGACGGCTGGCGGACCGACGGGTTCACCACCGCGGTGGCGTGGACGTTCGAGTCCGACCCGGCCACCAGCCGGTTCCTCGAGTCGGCCGGCTGGGAGCCGGACGGAGCCCGCCGCGCGCTCGACGTCGACGACCTGCTGGTGCCCCAACAGCGGTGGCACACCCGGTTAGAGTGACGCGGTGCGGACCGCCGCCCTGACCCGGTTGCTGATCGCCGCCCTGCTGGTGATCGGACTGGCCGGCTGCCTGAAGATCGACGCCGACCTGTCGATCGAGGCCGACCTGGTGAACGGCGAGATGATCACCGCGGTCGACCGGGACGCGGCCCGGCTGCTCGAACTCGACCCGGCCGACCTGTTCGCGGACCAGACCGGCGGGCTGACCGGCGTGCCCGGGGTCACCAGCGAGCCGTACCAGGACGACAACTGGACCGGTTCCCGGCTGCGCTTCGACCGGGTGCGGATCGACGACCTCAACCAGCTTTCGGAGGGCGACCCGGACGGGTTACGGATCACCCGCGAGTCGGGGCGCTACGAGTTCCGGCTGGTGATGGACTTCAGCTTCCTGAGCGAGGAGGCGCTCGCCAGCCCGGAGCCGGGCGCCCCGGAGGTGGACCTCGACGAGCTGCTCGCGACCTTCGAGGCGACCGTCGCGGTGACCTTCCCGGGCGAGGTGACCTCGCACAACGGCGAGCTGTCCGGGACCACGGTCACCTGGCACCCGCCGGCCGGCGAGCGGACCGAGCTGCGGGCTGTCGCCATCGACCCGGCCGGCGACGCCGGACCGGCCGGGGCCCCGACCGGCGACGCGACCACGCCGCCGCAGGCCACCGGCGATGCCTCGGAGAGCGGCTGGTGGCCGGTGCTCGGGCTGCTCGGGGCAGCGGCGCTCGCCGGCGGAGTGATCGCCGGACTTTTTCTGGCCGGCCGGCGGAACCGAACCGGGACCGGCGACGTCGAATAGGGTGACGCGGTCTCGTGGCGCGGCGGGGGAGCCACGAGGCCGCGAAGTCTTGTCCGGAGCGCCGTCAGCCGTCGGAGTGCCGTCAGCCGTCGAGCAGCGGGCCGAGCCCCACGGTCAGACCCGGCCGGTGCCGGACCGCCCGGACCGCCAGCAGTACGCCCGGCATGAACGACACCCGGTCGTAGGAGTCGTGGCGCACACTCAGCGTCTCGCCGGTCGTACCGAACACCACCTCCTGGTGGGCGACCAGCCCGCGGGCACGTACCGAATGCACCCGGACCCCCTCCACCTGGGCGCCGCGGGCGCCGGCGAGCTCGCTCTTGGTGGCGTCCGGCATCGGCGGCATGCCGGCGGCGGCCCGAGCCTGCGCGACCACCTCGGCGGTCCGTAGCGCGGTGCCGCTCGGAGCATCCACTTTGTCCGGGTGATGCTGCTCGATGATCTCGACCGACTCGAAGAACTTCGCCGCCCGGGCGGCGAACTCCATCATCAGCACCGCCCCGACCGCGAAGTTCGGGGCGATCACCACCCCGACCTCCGGCTTGTGCTCCAGCCAGGACCGCACCCGGCTGAGCCGCTGCTCGGTGAACCCGCTGGTGCCGACCACCACATTGATCCCCTGGTCGATGCACCAGTGCAGGTTGTCCATCACCACGTCCGGCGTGGTGAAGTCCACGATCACCTCGGCGCCGGCGTCGGAGGCGTTGAACAGCCAGTCCCCCTGGTCGATCATCGCGACCAGCTCCATGTCCGGCGCGGCGTCCACCGCCCGGCACACCTCGGTGCCCATCCGGCCCCGGGCGCCCAGCACGCCGACCCGGATGGCCTCTGTTGCCTCAGTCACGTGGCACAACTTAACCCACCGGGCGCGATCACCACCGACCGCGGCGATGGTCACCCGCCCGCGTCGGCCAACTGAGCCCGGCTCGGGTCCGCTGCAATGCAAAGCTTCCGCAAAGCCTCGCCGGACGAGCTCGCTGCGCTTGCCACGCACCCGCACCGTGAAAGCACCCACCGTGATGGGCAAGCGAGGTGAGGTAGATGTCGCTCTCTAGCGAGGAGCTCGCCGCCCGGCTATACGACCTGCGGAACGCCGGACGGATCACCCTGCCGTCGATGGCCGCGGTCTTTGCCCAGGCCAGCCGGCACCTCCACAACACCAGCTGGCGAGAGCGAGAGGCGTTCGACCAGGAGCGCCGGGTGGTGTTCGAGCGGGACGAGGAGACCGGTGGCTACACCGCCACCCTCGAGGAGGCGGGCGAGCTGTTGGGGCCGGTCTACGGCCCCTGGACGGGGTTGCGGGACTTCCTCCAGCACCGGCTAGCGGATGCCGCGAACTCGTTGCTCAAGGCCGGTCGAGCAGTGGAGCTGATCGCCGACGAGTACGCCGCGACCGATGCGGCCGCCGCCGAGCTCGAGGAGACCTGCGGAGGGTGGGCGAGCTCGGGTACGGGTTCCAGCTGCCGCGGGTGTTCGTCGACGGCTTCGATCCGCTCGACGGGCTGTCGCCCGACGAGCTCGCCGAGTTCGTGCCGACCGCGTGACTGGTCGAGTCGGCGGCCCGGCCGGGCGGCTGGTCAGTCGGCCGGTAGGTCGCCGTCGGCGAGCGGGCCGACCGCGGCCAGCGACATCGGGCTGGTCAGCAGCTCCGCCGCCAGCTCGTTGACCTCGGCCAGGCTCACCCGGTCGATCCGGTGCAGCAGCTCGTCGACCGTGAGCGGGCGGTCGTACAGCAGCTCCCCCTTGCCGAGCCGGCTCATCCGGCTGCCGGTGTCCTCCAGGTCCAGCACCACGCTGCCGGCGAGCATCCCCTTGCCGCGCGCCAGCTCCGGCTCGGTGATCCCGCCCCGGGCGGTGTCGGCGAACTCGGCCCGGATCAGCTCCAGCACCTCGTCGACCTTGCCGGGCGCGCAGCCCGCGTACACCCCGAACAGTCCACTGTCGGCGAACAGGCTGGTGTAGGAGTAGATGCTGTACGCCAGCCCGCGTTCCTCGCGCACCTGCTGGAACAGCCGGCTGGACATGCCGCCACCGAGGATGTTGTTCAGCACCCCGAGCGCGAACCGGCGCTCGTCACCGCGGGCGATGGTCGGGCAGCCGAGCACCAGGTGCGCCTGCTCGGTGTCCTTCGCCTCCACCACCGTCCGCTCCGGATCGACCGGCACCGCTGACCGGGCCGGGCGGACCGGCGCCGGGGTGGCAGCGGCGCCGTCCAACCGGGTGCCGGCCAGCGCCTCGGTGACCAACCGGACCACCGTGTCATGGTCGAGGTTGCCGGCGGCGGTGACCACAATCGACGGCGCGGTGTAGCGTCGCCGGTAGAAGCCGTAGATCTGCCGCCGGGTCATCGGCGCGATCGTCTCGGTGACCCCGGAAATCTTCCGCCCCAACGGGTGCGAGCCGTAGACGGCTTGCGCGAACAGGTCGTGGACCTGGTCGCTCGGCTCGTCCTCCTGCATGGCGATCTCCTCGAGGATCACGCCCCGCTCGGTCTCCACGTCGGCGGCGGCGAGCACCGAGTCGGCGACCAGGTCGCACACCACGTCCACGGCGAGCGCCAGGTGGCTGTCGAGCACCCGGGCGTAGAAGCAGGTGTACTCCTTGGCGGTGAACGCGTTCGTCTCGCCGCCGACCGCCTCGATCGCCGCCGAGATCTCCAGCGCCGACCGCCGCCGGGTGCCCTTGAACAGCAGGTGCTCCAGGAAGTGGGAGACCCCGGACAGGGCCGGGGTCTCGTCGCGCGAGCCGACGCCGACCCAGACCCCGAACGACACGCTGCGCATCGCTGGCACAGCTTCGGTCAGGATCCGCAGTCCGGTGGGCAGCACGGTACGGCGGGTCGTGCCGCCCAACCGGTCATCGGCGAGGGTCTGGGTGGCCAGCTGCATCTGCGTCTCGATAGCCGGGTCAGCTGCTGCGCCGGCGCCGCCGCCGGCGGCCGCCCTCACGCGGCTGCTCACCGGCGGACTCGCCGCCGTCACCGGCGTCCGACTCCCGGCGCGGACCCCGCTCGCCGCGCTCCCGGTCGCCCCGGTCGCGCGGGCCGCGGTCGCCGCCACGACCGCCCGGACGGCCACCGGGCCGGTCGGCGCCGTTGCTCGGCTCGGCCCCGGCCTTGTCCAGGTAGATCTTGCCCCGGCCGTCGATGTCGGCGATCTGCACCTCCACCTTGTCGCCCACGTTCAGGAAGTCCTCGACCCGCTCGACCCGCTGGCCGCCCTCGCCCACCTTGGAGATGTGCAGCAGCCCGTCCCGGCCGGGCAGCAGCGAGATGAACGCGCCGAACGCGGCGGTCTTCACCACCGTGCCGAGGAACTTGTCGCCCACCTTCGGCATGGTCGGGTTGGCGATCGCGTTGATCTGCTCGACCGCCGCCTCCGCCGACGGGCCGTCCAGCGCACCGACGTAGATCGTGCCGTCGTCCTCGATCGAGATCTCGGCGCCGGTCTCGTCCTGGATCGCGTTGATGGTCTGGCCCTTCGGCCCGATCACCATCCCGATCTTGTCGACCGGGATCTTCACGGTGGTCACCCGCGGCGCGTAGTCGGACATCTTCGCCGGCTTCGAGATCGCCGCGTCCATCACATCGAGGATGGTCTGCCGGGCGTCGTACGCCTGCGCCAGGGCGCCCGCCAGCACGTCGGAGGGTAGCCCGTCCAGCTTGGTGTCCAGCTGCAGCGCGGTGATGAAGTCCCGGGTGCCGGCGACCTTGAAGTCCATGTCACCGAACGCGTCCTCGGCGCCGAGGATGTCGGTGAGCGTGACGTAGGTGGTCTTGCCGTCGACCTCGTCGGAGATCAACCCCATCGCGATCCCGGCGACCGACGCCTTCAGCGGCACGCCGGCCGAGAGCATCGCCATGGTCGAGGCACACACCGACCCCATCGAGGTCGAGCCGTTGGAGCCAATCGCCTCGCTCACCTGCCGGATCGCGTACGGGAACTCCTCCCGGCTGGGCAGCACCGGGATCAGCGCCCGCTCGGCGAGCGCGCCGTGGCCGATCTCGCGCCGCTTCGGCGAGCCGACCCGGCCGGTTTCCCCGGTCGAGTACGGCGGCATGTTGTAGTTGTGCATGTAGCGCTTGGACTTGATCGGCGACAGCGTGTCGATCATCTGCTCCATGCGCAGCATGTTCAGGGTGGTGGCGCCCAGCACCTGGGTCTCACCGCGTTCGAACAGCGCCGAGCCGTGCACCCGCGGCAGCACGTTCACCTCGGCGGTGAGCGGCCGGATGTCCCGCGGCCCGCGGCCGTCGATGCGGATCCCGTCGCGCAGCACCCGGGTCCGGATCTCGGTCTTGGTGAGCGCCCGGAACGCGGCGGCGATCTCCTTCTCGCGCCCCTCGAACCGCTCGGCGAGCGCGGCCGCGGTCTCGTCCCGGATCCGGTCGAGCTCGTCCTCCCGCTCCGCCTTGCCGGCGATCTTCAGCGCCTCGGCCACCTGCGACTTGGCGAGCTCGGTGACCGCCTCGTAGATGTCGTCGGTGTAGTCGAGGAAGATCGGGAACTCGGCGACCGGCTTCGCGGCGACCGCCGCCAGCTCGGACTGGGCCCGGCACAGCTCCCGGATCGGCGCCTTCGCCGCCTCCAGCCCGCCGGCCACGACCTCCTCGGTCGGCTTCGGCGCGCCCTCGGCGATCAGCTTGATCGTGTGTTCGGTCGCCTCCGCCTCGACCATCATGATCGCGACGTCACCGTCCGGCAACACCCGGCCGGCCACCACCATGTCGAAGGTGGCCCGCTCCAGCTCGGCGTGAGTCGGGAAAGCCACCCACTGCCCGTCGATGTGGGCCACCCGGACCGCCCCGATCGGCCCGGAGAACGGCAGCCCGGACAGCTTCGTGGACATCGACGCGGCGTTGATCGCGATCACGTCGTACGGATAGGCCGGGTCGAGCGACAGCACGGTCGCGACCACCTGGACCTCGTTGCGCAGGCCGTGCGCGAACGACGGCCGCAGCGGCCGGTCGGTGAGCCGGCAGGTGAGGATCGCGTCCTCGCTGGGCCGCCCCTCCCGCCGGAAGAACGAACCCGGAATCCGGCCGGCCGCGTACATCCGCTCCTCGACGTCCACCGTCAGCGGGAAGAAGTCGAGGTGCTCGCGCGGCTGCTTGCTGGCGGTGGTCGCGGACAGCACCACCGTGTCGCCGATCGTGGCGACCGCTGAGCCGGCGGCCTGCCGGGCCAGCCGGCCGGTCGAGAAGGTGACCTTCCGGATCCCGAACGACCCGTTGTCGATCACCGCGGTCGCGTGGTCGGTCCCGAGTCGGGTCCGGTACCCCAAGTCCTGGGTCTGGTCCGGATTCGCGTCCTGGACGTTATTACTGGTGTCTTGGACCTGGTCCGTCGTACTAGTCATGAAAAGCTGATGCTCCTTGGTCGTGAGGTTCACGCCACCGGAGCTGCCCTGGCGGGCCGGTCTTCGATCGAAGCGCCCGGGACGGCGGTCGTCGCCTGGCCCGGAAGCCACTACCGAGGACCGGTGCGCCGATCGACTCCTGGTGACCGTTCACCCTCGGTTTGAGTATGCGTTCGTTGAGTTGTAGTGGTGAGGGGAGCAGCCGGGCGGCCGCTCCCCTCAAGGTCGCTATCGCCGGAGTCCGAGCCGGTCCCGCAACTTGCGGTACCGCTCGACATCGGTCTTCTGGAGATACCCCATCAGCCGCTTCCTGCGGCCGACCAGCAGCAGCAGCCCGCGGCGGCTGTGGTGGTCCTGCTTGTGCACCTTGAGGTGCTCGGTCAGGTCCCGGATCCGCTCGGTGAGCATGGCGACCTGCACCTCCGGCGAGCCGGTGTCGCCTTCGTGGGTCGCGTACTCCTTGATGATCCTGGCCTTGGTGGCTTGGTCGAGCGCCATCGGTCTCCCTGTCGGTGTCCGGTCAGCTGCGGGCCGGTCGGCCCGGGCTGGTCAGGATGTCTGAAACTCCGCGACCCGCGGCGTCGAGCAGGCACACGAAGCTGCCGCCCGGTTACCGGACAGCGTTACTACCCTACCAGCCCGACCCGAGGACCCCGCTAACGCTCCAGCACCCGCCGGGTCTGGGCGACGTCCTCCCCTATCTGCGCGATCAGCGGCTCGATCCCGTCGTAGCTGCGCTGCTCGCGCAGGTGCGCCACGAAATCGAGGGCGATCCGCTCGCCGTACAGGTCGCCGTCGAAGTCGAGCAGGTACGCCTCGACCCGGCGCTCGCTGCCGGCGAAGGTCGGATTGGTGCCGATCGAGATCGCCGCCTGGTACCGGTCGCCTCGGTAGTGGCACCAGCCGGCATAGACCCCGTCGGCCGGCACCGCGGCGTACCGCCCGTGCAGCAGGTTGGCGGTCGGGAAGCCGAGTTCACGGCCCCGCTGGTCGCCCCGGACCACCACCCCTTCCAGCCGGTGCGGCCGGCCCAGCGCGGCGGCCGCCGCGGCGACGTCGCCGGCGGCCACGCAGGCCCGGATGTAGGTCGAGGAGAACACCGTGTCGTCGGTCCGGACCAGCGGCGGCACCTGCACGGTGAACCCGAACCGCTGGCCGAGTTGGCCGAGCAGCGCCACGTCGCCGGCCGCCTTGTGCCCGAACCGGAAGTTCTCCCCCACCACGACCACCGCCGCGTGCAGCCGCTCCACCAGCACGTCGTGCACGAACGCGTCCGGCGAGAGCCGGGAGAACTCCGGGGTGAACGGCACCACGCAGAGCGCGTCGGCGCCCAACTCCTCGATCAGCTCCGCCTTCCGGCCGGGCTCGGTGAGCACCGCCGGATGTGATCCTGGCCGCACGACTTCCGCCGGGTGCGGATCGAAGGTCACCACCACCGACTCCAGCCCTCGCTCCCGGGCCTGCTTCACCGCGTGCCCGATGACCTCCTGATGTCCCCGGTGAACGCCGTCGAACACGCCGATCGTCACCACCGACCGGCCCCAGCCGGCCGGCACCGCCTCGTATCCCCGCCAACGCTGCATGCCCCAAGCGTAGGTCGGCCGCCGGGAAACCCGGCCGGCAAAGGCACCCGCCACCGGCAACGCTCACCCGCCGGGCGCGAGTACCACCTCGGGCCGGGCTTCGCCGCCGCGTTCGGAGACGATCGCCACCACCTCACCGGAGGGCGCGAACACCGCGTACGGTCCGGGCAGCCCGACCGCCGGCAGCCGGCCGCCGTGCGACAGCACCCGGGCCTGCTCGGCGGTCGCCTCCCGGTGCCGGAACGCCCGGCGGGCCGCCGCCGCCAGCGGCAGCGTCACCACCGCCGGCGCCCGCCGCTCCAGCTCCTCGAGGGTCACCGCCTCGGCGAGCGTGAAGTCGCCCACGAACGTCCGCTGCAGCGCGGTCAGGTGGCCGCCGACCCCGAGCGCGGTCCCGAGGTCCCGGGCGATCGCCCGGACGTAGGTCCCGGACGAGCAGGTCACCTCGATGTCCACATCGACCAGGCCCGGCCGGTCCCGGCGGATCGCGGTCGCGTCCAGCCGCGAGATCACCACCCGGCGGGGGGCTAGCGCCACCTGCTCACCGGCCCGGACTCGCTGGTACGCCCGGCGGCCGCCGACCTTGACCGCGCTGACCGCGCTCGGCACCTGCTCGATCTCACCGGTGAGCGCCGCCAGCCCGGCCCGGATCGCCTCGTCGGTGACCTGGTCGGCCGGGACGCTGGCGGTCACCTCGCCCTCGGCGTCGTCGGTGACGGTCTGCTGCCCGAGCCGGATCGTCGCCCGGTACCCCTTCTCGGTGCCGCTCACGTAGCTGAGCAGCCGGGTGGCGCGGCCGACCCCGACCACCAGCACCCCGGTCGCCATCGGGTCGAGCGTGCCGCCGTGCCCGACCCGCTTGGTGCGGGCCAGCCGGCGGACCCGCGCCACCACGTCGTGCGAGGTCATCCCGCCGGGTTTGGCCACGACGACCAGCCCGTCGGTCCCGCTGCTGGCCGGTCCCCGGTCGGTCGCCATGGCGCCTCCTTCCGCTGGCCGCCCGCCGTTGACCGCGCCGGCGGGTGGGCGTGCGTCACATAGATTGGCACAGGTACGGGTCGGGGCCTGGGAGGAGTCACTCGACGGTGGGACTGCAAGCGGCGCTGCGCGGGGCGAACCGGGTGCTGGACCGGCTGGTCGCGAACACCCCGCCCGACCGCGACCGCTACGTGGACCTGCTCCGGGTGGTCGCGATCGGGGTGGTCGTGCTCTGGCACTGGGCGCTCTCGATCCTGTACTGGAACGGCGAGCGCTGGGTGATGCCGAACCCGATCAGCGAGGTGCCCGGCGGCTGGCTCGCCACCTGGCCACTGCAGATCGTCACGGTCTTTTTCATCGTCGGCGGGTACGCGAACTCGGCCGGCTGGTGGGCGGCGCAGCGGGACGGTCGCGGGGTGGCCGGCTATCTGTCGGTACGGATGCGCCGGCTGCTGATCCCGATCGGGGTGTACCTCGGCGTGTGGGCGGCGTTCGAGCTGGTGGCCTGGCTCGCCATCCCGGACTACCCGGGCGTGCTGTCGTACGGCCGGATCGTGTTCACGCCGCTGTGGTTCATCGCGGCGTACGTCTGGGTGGTGGCGCTGACGCCGCTGACCGCGACCGCGCACGCCCGGGCCCGCTGGCTGACGCTGGGCGGGCTGTTCGGCGCGGTGGCGCTGGTGGACCTCGGCCGGTTCGGGGCCGGCATCGAACCGCTCGGCTGGCTGAACACCGCGCTGGTCTGGGTGTTCATCCACCAGCTCGGCTACTTCTACCGCGACTGCTACGGCCGGCCGGACGGGCCGCCGCGGTGGCCGGCGCTGGCCTCGGCCCGCCGGCAGCGGTGGCTCGGGCTGGCGCTGGGCGGCGGCGCGGCGGTGACCCTCGCCATCCTCACCTCGCTGCCGGCCTACCCGCGGTCGATGGTCGCCACGGTCGGGCAGGCGCGCAGCAACATCCTGCCGACCACGGTCTGCATCGCGGTGGTGGCGCTGCTCCAGCTCGGGCTCATCATGCTGGCCCGGCCGTCGGTGTCGCGCTGGCTGCAGCGGGCCCGGGTGTGGAAGTCGGTGGTCGCCGGCAACGCGGTGATCCTGACCGTCTTCCTGTGGCACATGACCGCGTTGCTGGTGGTGCTGGCAGGGCTGCAGGGGCTCGGGATCGAGCTGCGCACCGAGCCGACCGCGCAGTGGTGGGCGGAGCGCCCGTTCTGGGTGGTGGTGCCGGCGATCGTGCTAGTGCCGCTGGTCGTGGTGTTCGGCAGGGTTGAATGGGCCGGCGGACGGCGGGTTGCGTCGGGTTGGCAGAATGGCGCCGAGCGGACGGACTAAACCGAACCCGACCAAGTTAGGCACCCTTCATGACCTACGATCCACACGGCCAATACGGCTCTAACCCGCAATACCCGCAAGGTCCGCAGCAGCCGCAGAATCCACAGTATCCACAGCAGCCGCCGGCCGGACCTTACTCGCAGCAGCCAACCGGCAACGAACCGACCGCACCGATCGTCCCCTCGTACGGTGGCGGGACCCCGCAGTACGGCGGCGGCCCGCAGTACGGCGCCCCACCACCGCAGTCGGGCGGCAGCAGCGGGGGTTACGGCGGTAGCGGCGACCCGTACAGCGGGGTCCAGTACGGCCAGGACCCGTACGCTGGCAGCCAGTCGGCCGGCTGGGGAGCCCAGGGTTCGGCGCCGCCGGGATCGGTGCCGCCCGGCTCGGCCCCGCCGGGGTCGGTGCCGCCCGGCTCGGTCCCGCCGTACGGCGCACCACCGCAGCAGAAGAGCCGGACCGGGCTCACGATCGGGCTGGTGGCCGGTGGTGTCGCGCTGGTGCTGTGCCTGGGCGTTGGCGCGGTGGTCGGCCTCCGGATGCTCGGCGACGACGACAACACCACCAACGACCCGATCGACATCGCCGAACCCGGCACCGAGAATCCGGGCGACCCGGGCAACTCCGGTGACCCGTTCGCGGGCACGCCGGCGGAGAGCTTCGCGGAGGGCGCCGACGGCATCGTGATGCCGGAGCCGGCGGCGGTCGGCGACTTCTCCGAGGGCGAGGTCGCGGACATGCTGGAGCAGGTGCGGGAGGCGATGATCGCCACCCGGATCGACGAGACCATGCTGATCGAGCACGATCCGGAGCCGTTCATCTCGACGATGTCGCCGGACAACCAGGACGCGCTCCGGCGGGAGTTCGACACTGGCAGCTTCGCCTACTTCGCCACCCAGATCGAAGAAGGCGCCCAGCTCGCGGTGCCGGAACCACGGGTCGACGGGACGGTCACCTTCGAGGCGACCGTCGACGACAGTGGGTTCCGGGTGATCGAGGTGGTCACGAACTTCGTCTGGGCGTACGCATTCGTACCGCCGAGCTCGGATGTCGACGGGATCGTGGTCGTGCGAGACCGGCTGGTCTGGCAGGTGGCGCACGCCGATGACGTCGCCGACTCCTCGCTCGGCCTGTGGCTGTGGGAGGGCGAGGCCTACGCGTCCGGCATCGACTGCGACGCGTTCGACCGCGGGTACCTCGCCCCGCAAAGCGAGCTGCAGGTCGGGATCGGCGGCGACGTCGACGAGGACGACCTGTTCGACCCGGAGGGATCGCTCGACCTTCCCAACAACTGCTGACCACTGCTGACCACGGGTACGGTTCGCTAGCCGCAGCAGCGCGCCGGAATCGGGCCGCCACCGGCCCGGTCCCGGCGCGCTGCCATGTCTGGCTTCATTGCGTACAGGTCTGGCTAGCTCGAGGCCGCGCTGATCGCCGCCCGGTTGCGCCGCTGCCTCGGCGGTGCTGCCTCGGCGGTGCCGCCTCGGCGGTGCTGACGGTCAACCGGTCAGGTGGGCGTCCAACCGGTCAGGCGGCCTCCCGCCGCAGTCCGATGACTGGGCAGGAGTCACTGGATCGCGACCGCGCCGCTGCGGCCCCGGTGCCGGCCACCCGGCCGCAGCCCACCGCCGGCCCGGCACTGGCTGCCGGTGACCACCCGCGGCACGGCCAGCGGAAGCACCCGCGCCTTGACCGGCTCGTGCTCGTCCGGCGGCGGGCACGGCTGCGGCGGCGGAGCGGTGCCGGTGAACACCCGGTAGATCTGCCACCACGCGTCCGAGTGCTTGATGAACACGTCGCTGTGCGAGGAGATCCCGCCGATCTCGTCGCCCGCCCGGTCGCCCAGCGGCCGGCCGAGCTCGTCGAGCGCAGTCGGGTCGGCCGGCAGGTGGCCGGTGGGCAGCCGGGTCACGCATCGGAACGTGTCCGGGTCGGCCCCGTGGCCCAGCCCGGGCGGCGCCGGCAGACCCTGCACGAAGCCGATCAGGTCGCCGGGCGCGGTGATCGAATAGCGCGGCCGGGTCGGGTCCGGGTAGTCGTACGGGTCGCGAGCGTCGCCGACCCCGGCGGAGGCGATGTGGAACACCACGTCGGCGTCGAGACCGTACCGCTCAGCGGTGCCCACCACCGCGCCGCCGAACGAGTGGCCGGCCACCACCAGCCGGACCCCGGAGTCCGGGCCGAGCCGCCGCTCGATCTCCGCCCGTAGCTCCTGCGAGAAGATCGCCAGCGCCCGGCCGAGCGGTCCGCGGTAGCGGGTCATCGCGCCCTGCAGCCAGCCCTTCGGGAACGTGCCGGCCGCCCAGATCACCATCGCCAGCCGGCCGTTGCTCGCCTCCACCAGGTCGCTGGCGCGCTGGTAGTACTTCTCGAAGTTTTCGTCGAGGATGTACGCCGCGCTGCCGGGGACGAGGATGCCGACCGCCTCGGTCCGCTCGTCGATGGTGCCGATCAGCTCGGCCCAGGAGCCGCGACCGTGGTTGGCGTCCGGGTCGAAATGCAGCAGCTGCCGGCCGCGGTCGAGGATCGACTGGAACACCCGCGCGTGTTCCGGGTCCGCCCCCACGATCGCGGCCGCCACCCGCTCCAGGTTCGCCTCGATCCGCGCGTCGAACGGCACGCCGGGGAGCGCGCCGGCGACCGTAGCGACGGTCACCGGCGGCAGGGACAGCGTCGGAATCACCTGCGTGCCGGCGGCCACCAGCAGCACCCCGGCCACCGTGATCCCGGTCCGAAGCCGGCCAGGACCGGCCAGCATCCGCCCGCCTCGCCGCCGCACGTGAACCTCCCGCCCGAACACCACGCGCACAATGTCGCGCCCATTGTTCCACCCCACTTCATCAGAAACGGAGGGAGATCACCCCAGGAATCTGCGCGACAAGCGGCCGGGCCTCCTATCCGGAGGCCCGGCCACTCACGTCAGTCTGTTTCATTCCGGTTTAGACGAAACAGCGGCCGTGTGGCGTTACTGACGGTGTTTGTGAGGTTTACCGATGGTATGGCTGCGGCGAAGTTACTGCCGCGTATCCATCGAGGTTTGCAGCGCGCGACGAGCCTGCTCGCCCGCGTCCTCGGCCGGCTTCGGCCGTTGCGTGCTCATGATGATGTCCTTCCAGGGCTACCGAAGGTACGAACGTCGTCTTGTCTCACCAGAACGCCTATCCGGGGTCACCGGAACGGGGTTCGGAAGCGGCGAGGAGCCGGGTCGGTAGACCCTGATGCACCGCACCTGCGCTTTGCCAAATCCACCAGGCCAGCACCCGACTCCGCGGCGGGGAGCTGGCCTACCAGAAGCAGATCCCGCCGCGGCAGGGAAGGATAAGTACGGTGCGCATCGCTGTCCAAGCTATCGTTAAGTCCCACATCTCGCACGTACTTCCCGAGATGTGAGACATGGCGAAGGATCATCCGCCTAGCCTCGCGGGCCGGTCCGGTGCCGATGGCCACCAGGTTCCGGAACGCACCACGATGGACCGTCGCATGGCCGCGCCGGGCACGGGCACCAACCAGCGACCGGGAACCAACCAGAAACCGGAGCACGTTCGGCCAGAGGGACGCCCGGGCCCGCCGACTCGGCCCGGCCGGCCGGGTCTGGTCAGCCGGCGGCGGGGGCCCCGTCCAGCTTGGCCCGGATGGCGTCGACCACGTCCTCGAGCTCGCCGTAGCCGGTGAACCCGGCCGCGAGCCGGTGACCGCCGCCACCGAGCGCCACCGCCACCGCGCTCACGTCGCTGGCACCCTTGCTACGCATGGAAACCGCCCACTCGCCAGGCGCCACCTGTTTCACCACACAGGACACATCCGCCTCAGCGGTGCACCGGACCGCGTCGATCAGCGGCTCCAGCACGTACGGCCGCTGCCCGTGCCGCTCCAGGTCCGCCAGCGTCGCGTATGTCCACACCAGACCACGGCCACCGGCCGCCGCCGGCTCGAGCTGGGCCCGGCTGAGCACATCGCCGTAGAGCCGGACCGCGCCGAACGGCCGGGTGTCGAACACCCGCCGGGAGATCTCGGCCGGCTTCAGGCCGGTCGCGAGCAGCCGGGCCGCGAGCTGGTGCACGCTCGGCGTGGTCATGTCGAACTTGAACGAGCCGGTGTCGGTCACCAGCGCCACGTACAGGCACTCGGCGATCGAGGCGTCCAGCTTCACCCCGAGCCGGGTGAGCAGGCCCTCGGCCACCACCGCGGTCGCGGCCGCCTGCGGGTCGACCAGGTGCACGCTGCCGAACCCGGTGTACGAGGCGTGGTGATCCAGGACCACCGTGCAGCCGGCGGTCCCGATCCGGTCGGCGAGCTCACCCAGCCGGGACGCGCTGGCGGCGTCGAAGCACATCATCAGATCCGGCGCCGGCTCGGCGTCTGCGGCCGGGACCAGCAACGGCAGCCCGGGCAGCGCCGAGAACGGCTCGGGCACCTCCATCGGCCCCGGGAAAGTCGCCTGCAGCCGCCGGAACCCGAGCGACTGGAGCCCCAGCCCCACGCCCAGCATGCTGCCGATCGCGTCCCCGTCGGGATTGACGTGGCAGACCAGTAGCACCGAGGCGTCCAGCGGAAGCTTCTGCACCGCGTCGACCGCGGCGGACCACTCTCCCGCCGAGAGCCCCTCGCTCACTTCGAGCCTCCCGCCGGCTCGTCCTCGGCCACCCGGTACGGGTGGGGGTCGCCGGCGTACTGCGCGCCGGCGGCCAGCCGGTGGACCTCCGCGTCGGCGGAGCGGGCGGCGTCCAACAGTTCGTCGATGTGTTTCACCTGCTCGGGGACGTTGTCCAAGACGAATGTGAGGGTTGGGGCGTGCCGCAGCCCCAGCGCCTTGCCGACCGTGCTGCGGAGCATCCCGTTGGCGCTGGCGAGTGCCGCGGCGGTGTTCTCCTGGGCGGTGACGTCGCCGAGGACGGTGTAGTAGACCGTCGCTTCGCGCAGGTCCTGGGTCATCCGCGCGTCCGTAATGGTGATCATGCCAAGGCGAGGATCCTTGATCTGGGTACGCACGACCTGTGCCACCAGTTCCCGTACGCGCTCCGCATGCCGGCGCACCCGGGCCGGGTCCGTCATGTCGTCACCTCCGTGGTCGGGCCGTTGCCCCACACCATCGACACTACCGGTCGGCGAAGCCGTATATCCGGCTCACCCTAACGGGCTACCAGCTCCCCCGCCACGGCCGAATGATCATACTTTCAGTCGTTTCCGGTATAGAGCCTTCGACGCACCGCGAGCAGCTCCAACTCGGGTCTGGAGGCGACCAGCTTCTCGCAGGCATCGAGCACCGAGGCGACGTGGCCGGCGTCGGCGGCGACCGCCGCGACCCCGATCTCGACCCGCCGGTACCGGTCGAGCGCGCCCACCTCGGCGACCGCCACCTCGAACCGGCGCAGCGCCGCCAGCACCGGCCGGACGTACGACCGCTTCGCCTTCAGCGACCGGGAATCACCCGGCAGCAACAGATCGAACAGGGCGGTACCGGTGTACACCGCTCACCTCCGGGCCACGATCAGGTCGCGCGTGATTCCCTGATCTACCCAGTGGGAAAAGTCGGGAGTCGCGACCACGGTGAGCCCGGCACCGGCAAGCAGCGCGGCCACCTCGTCCCGGCCGACCACGTGGGTGTTGAACGACAAGCCGATCGCCCCGCCCCGCCGCAGCAGCTCCACCCAGCCCGGAACCGCCGCCTTGAGCAGCTCGACGGTGCGGGCGCGGTGAGCAATCCCGTACGGGGTGTCGGTGACGATCACGTCACAGCAGCCGGCGCGCAGCAACCGCCGGGCCTGCACGGTGTCCGCGTGCAATACCGTCACCCGTTGCGTGTCCCCGTTCCGGTACGCCGCCTTGGTCGGCGCCAGCGTGGCGACCAGCCGGCGGCCGATCCGCTTGTGCTCCTGCCGGACCGGATTCAGCTCCACGGTGTGCTTGAGTCGCTTGCGCCGCAACCAGGTCCGCAGAAACGCCGAGTACGCGTCGACGTGCCCGCCGTCAACCTCGATGCCGATCGCGTCGTAGCCGTACATCAGCGCCTGGTTCAGGGTGGTGCCCCGGCCGCACAACGGGTCCAGCACCACCAACCGGCGATCGAGCAGCTCGCCGGCCCGGTCCGAGCCGAGCACGGTCACGTTCAGCAGCAACCGGGTGAACTGTTCATTGGTCTTGCCGGCGTACTTCGGGATCGTGATCAGGTCGTCGTCGTATCGCGCCAGCGGCGTGACCGGCAACGGCCGCAACAGTTCCCCATCCTCCACAGCGAACAGTGCGTACGCTGAGGATACATTGGACAGGTAGGCGAGGTCGCGATCAGTCAGTGGTTCGTCGGTGACGAACCCGACGTAGGTGACCCCGCCCAGCTGGAGCCGGGCGAGGTCACGCGGGCGGGCGCCGAGGACCGCCGAACCGAACACGGACAGCTCCGCTTCGGTGAGGCGAGGCGCCTCGCCCGCGTACACCCGGTTGCTCGACGGCGCGATCAGCAGGGCGTACCGATGGCTCACGCCGCCGGCTTCTCCCGCAGCTCGAAGGTCTCGACGATGTCACCGACCTCGATGTCGTTGTAACCGCCGAGGGTCAGGCCGCACTCGAAGCCCTCCCGGACCTCGGTCGCGTCGTCCTTCTCCCGCTTCAACGAGGCGATGGTGAGGTTGTCCGCGACCGCCGAGCCGTTGCGGAGCAGCCGGGCCTTGGCGTTGCGCCGGATCACCCCGGAGCGGACCATACAACCGGCGATGTTGCCGAACCGGCTGGACCGGAAGATCGCCCGGATCTCGGCGGAGCCGAGCTCGACCTCCTCGTACTCCGGCGCCCGCATCCCCTTCAGCGCCGCCTCGATCTCCTCCAGCGCCTGGTAGATCACCGTGTAGTACTTGATCTCCACGCCCTCGCGCTCGGCGAGCTGCCGGACCGAGGCGGTGGAGCTGCGGACGTTGAAGCCGATGATGATCGCGTCCGACGCGCTCGCCAGCATCACGTTGCTCTCGGTGATCCCACCGACCCCGCGGTCGATCACCTTCAGCTGGACCTCGTCCGGGATGTCCAGCTTGAACAGCGCGTCCTCGAGCGCCTCCACCGAACCGGAGACGTCGCCCTTGAGGATGAGGTTGAGCGAGCTCTTCTCGCCCTCCTTGATCTGCTCCATCAGGGTCTCGAGCGTCGCCCGGCCGCGCGAGCTGGCCATCTGCGCCGCCCGCCGGCGGGCCTGCCGCTGCTCGGCGATCTGCCGGACGGTCCGGTCGTCGCCGGCGGCGAGGAACGTGTCGCCGGCGCTCGGCACCGCGGTCAGCCCGAGCACCTGCACCGGCCGCGACGGCCCGGCCTCGGTGACCTGCCGGCCGTGCTCGTCGAGCATCGCCCGGACCCGGCCGTGCGCGCCCCCGGCGACGATCGAGTCACCGGCGCGCAGCGTGCCCTTCTGGACCAGCACGGTGGCGACCGCACCCCGGCCGCGGTCGAGGTGCGCCTCGATCGCCACGCCCTGGGCCGGACCCTCCACCGGGGCGGTCAGCTCCAGCGCCGCGTCGGCGGTGAGCAGCACCGCCTCCAGCAGCTTGTCGATCCCGATGCCGGGCTTGGCGGCCACGTCCACGAACATGGTGTCGCCGCCGTACTCCTCGGCCACCAGGCCGTACTCGGTGAGCTGCTGGCGCACTCGGGCCGGATTCGCCTCCGGCTTGTCGATCTTGTTGACCGCGACCACGATCGGCACGTCCGCCGCCTTGGCATGGTTGAGCGCCTCCACCGTCTGCGGCATCACACCGTCGTCGGCCGCGACCACCAGGATCACGATGTCGGTGACCTGGGCACCCCGGGCCCGCATCGCGGTGAACGCCTCGTGACCGGGGGTGTCGATGAAGGTGATCGCCCGCTCCTGGCCTTCGTGCTCCACCCGCACCTGGTAGGCGCCGATGTGCTGGGTGATCCCGCCGGCCTCCCCGGCGACCACGTTGGACTTGCGGATCGCGTCGAGCAGCTTGGTCTTGCCGTGGTCGACGTGACCCATCACGGTCACCACCGGCGGACGGCTGACCAGCCGGTCGGGCGGCACCTCGGCGTCGAGGTCGATGTTGAACTGCGCGAGCAGCTCCCGGTCCTCGTCCTCCGGGCTGACGATCTGCACGTCGTAGCCCAGGTGCTCGCCGAGCAGCATCAGCATGTCGTCGGAGCAGGACTGGGTGGCGGTCACCATCTCCCCGAGCGTGAACATCTCCTTCACCAACGAGCTCGGGTTCGCGTCGATCTTGTCAGCGAAGTCCGACAGCGAAGCACCCCGCGGCAGCCGTACGGTCTGGCCGTGACCGCGCGGCGCGCCGGAGCCCATGGTGGGCGCGGCGAGGTTGTCGAACTCTTGCCGCCGCTGCTTCTTCGACTTGCGGCCACGCTGCGGCCGGCCACCCGGCCGACCGAACGCACCGGCCGCGCCACCGCCGCGACCGCGACCGCCGCCGCGGCCACCGGCCGGCGGGCCACCCCGGTAGGCGGGCGCGGTGGTGGTACCCGGACCACCCGGGCCGCCGCGACCACCCCGGCCGCCGCCACCGCCGCCGCCGCGCGGGCCGCCGCCCGGCCGTCCCGGCATCCCCCGGCCACCGCCCGGACCGGACATACCCGGCCGGCCCTGCCGCTGGGCCGGCATCGAGGCCGGCGACGGGCGCGGTGGCATCGACGCGGGCGAGGGCCGAGGCGGCATGTTCGCCGGGCTCGGGCGCGGCCCGGCCGGGGTGATCCCGAACGGGTTGTTCCCGGCGCTGCGGGTAGGCGTCCGCGCCGGCTGGTCGGTGCCGCCGTCGGAAGGCCGGCTCGGGGTCGGCGTGGCCTGCCGGCGCTGCTGCGCCGCCCGGGCGGCCTGGACCGCCGCTTCCTGCTCGGCCTTGAGCGCGGCCGCGCGCGCCTCGGCGGCGGCCACCTCGATGTCGTGGGCGCTCGCCGGCTTGGTCATGGTCGGCGGCGGACCGGGCACCGGCCCACGCCGCGGCGGCGTCGGCACGGCACCACCCGGTGCCGCCGGCGCGGCGCGCTTGGTTGCTTGACTGGGGGTGGATTCCTTAGTTGCCGCCGGTTTCGCCGCCTTGGCCGCGGGTGCCGCGGCGGTGGCCGCGGCGGCCATTTCTTCCCGCAGCCGCCGGGCCACGGGTGCCTCGACGGTGCTCGACGCGGACTTGACGAACTCGCCCATCTCCTTCAACTTGGCGAGCACGGTCTTGCTCGGTACGCCGAGTTCCTTCGCAAGCTCATGTACGCGGGCTTTGCCTGCCACTGCACTCCTCAATCCGAGGCCGCTGTGAGCAGGTACCCGCAGCGACCTCACTCGTCCACTTGAAGCCTGGTCATCGCAGCGACTTCATCGTGTGTTCATGTCGGTCGTCCTGTCCTTACCGTTACGGTCGAACCACTCGACCAGCGCTCCGGCATCCGGGACGCCGGAGATGCGCAACGCCCGCCCGAAGGCGCGACGCCGCTCTGCCAGCGCCAAGCACCTCGGATCGGGATGGAGATGGGCGCCGCGACCCGGCAACCTTCGCGCCGGATCGGGCATGAGCCGGAACCGACCGCCGGCCGGTCCAGCATCACCCGCCACCGCCACAATCCTCAGTAGCTCATGTGCTGGTGCACGCTTCCGGCAACCTACGCAGGTCCGCACCCAGGGTGCGTTCCGCGCCAGCGCAGCCTTCATCGCGCTTTGTGTCACGGGCAAGTGTAT
Source organism: Natronosporangium sp. (assembly GCA_036564175.1). Classification (GTDB taxonomy): domain Bacteria; phylum Actinomycetota; class Actinomycetes; order Mycobacteriales; family Micromonosporaceae; genus Natronosporangium. The sequence continues at coordinate 162,878 of DATCKZ010000007.1, read as the reverse complement.
CGCGCCGCCTGCCGGGACGGTGATCAGCGGGGTGCCAATCGTGAACGTTTCTTTGTCCACCCTCGGTTCGTTCCCGCCGGCGCTGCTCGGCGGGTGGTGGGGGCCGAGGGCCGGACCGGTCGGCGGGGTGGAAACCCGGGGTCAGCGGGACGGGACGCTGCTGCCGGCCGCCGGGTCGCTGCCGGCGGTCGGCCGGTCCGGCTCGGCGTCGGACCGGATGTCGATCCGCCAGCCGGTGAGCCGGGCGGCCAGCCGGGCGTTCTGCCCCTCCCGGCCGATCGCCAGCGAGAGCTGGTAGTCCGGGACGGTGACCCGGGCGGTCTTGGTGGCCGCGTCGACCACCTCCACCCGCAGCGCCTTCGCCGGCGAGAGGGCGTTGCCGACGAACGTCGCCGGATCCGGCGACCAGTCGATGATGTCGATCTTCTCGCCGTTGAGCTCGCTCATCACCGCCCGCACCCGCTGGCCCATCGGCCCGATGCAGGCGCCCTTGGCGTTGACCCCCTCGACCGTCGACCGCACCGCGATCTTGGTCGGGTGACCGGCCTCCCGGGCCACCGCCGCGATCTCCACCGTGCCGTCGGCGATCTCCGGCACCTCCAGCGCGAACAGCTTCTTCACCAGGCTCGGGTGGGACCGGGACAGGGTGATCTGCGGGCCCCGGAACCCCTTCGCGACGTGCACCACCACGCACCGGAGCCGGGTGCCGTGCTCGTACAGCTCGCCGGGCACCTGCTCGGAGGCGGGCAGCACCGCCTCCACCTTGCCCAGGTCGACGGTGACGATGCCCCGCTCGGCCCGGGCGCCGTGGGCCTGCACCACGCCGGTGACCAGGTCACCGTCCCGGCCGGAGTATTCCCCGTAATGCGCCTCGTCGGTGGCCTCCCGCAGCCGCTGCAGGATCACCTGCTTGGCGGTCATCGCCGCGATCCGGCCGAAGTCGTGCGGGGTGTCGTCCCACTCCCGGATCACCTCGCCGTCCTCGCCCCGTTCCTGCGCGAAGACCGAGGCCGCGCCGGTGTTCCGGTCGATCTCGACGCGGGCGTGCGGGTGCGCCCCACCGGTGTGCCGGTAGGCGGTCAGCAGTGCCGACTCGATCGCCGCCAGGATCGTCTCGAACGGGATCTCCCGCTCCCGCTCCAGCGCGCGCAGCGCCGCCAGGTCGATGTTCATGTCCGGTCCCCCTCCCCCTCGTCATCCGCCGCCAGGGGGCGCAGCTCGACCTGGATCCGCCCGGGACCCAGCTGCTGGTACGGCAGTTGCCGGGTCGTCTGGTCGACGTCGAGCGCCACCCAGTCGGCGGTGGCATCGGTGATCCGGCCGGTCACGGTCTGGCCGTCGGCCACCCGTACCTTCACGAGCCGCCCGATGTTACGCCGCCAGTGGCGCGGCTCGGTCAGCGGCCGATCGACGCCGGGCGAGCTGACCTCCAGCACGTACTCGCCGGGCACCACCGCGGTCCCGGCCGCCTCCGCCGCGTCGAGCGCCTGCGAGACCGCGTGCGAGACCTCGGCGATCGCGTCCAGCCCGACCCCGCCGTCCCGGTCAATGATCACCTGTACGCGGTGTCGCCGGCCCAGCCTGGTCACGTTGACCCGCTCCAGGTCGAACCCGGCCTGCTCGGTGACCGGCGCGATCACCTCGGTGAGCCGGTCCCGGAGGGCGGTCAGGTTGGCCCCGCGAGCCGGGCCGGTCCGGGTCGGGCTCCCGCCGCGCTGGCCGCCGCCCCGGGTCGAGCCAGCGGTGCGGGCCGGGCCGCCCCGGGTCGAGTCACCGGTGCGGGTCGGGGCCGACCGCCCGCTGTTCCGCCCCCGCGCTGCCATCGGTCCACCCCCTCACCCTGGTAGGCCACCACGCCGGTTCCCGTCCGCCATCCAGCGCCGGCCGACCTGCTCAGACGGCTGCGGAGAGCGTATCGCGCGGCGGCGCCGCACGCCGTCCCGGCGCTCCGGACCGGTGCCGAACCGACCGGCGGCGAGTCGGGTCGGGGCTTGCCCGGGCTACCATCCGAAGCATGCGACAGATCATCGGCAACCGGACCGTCGACCTTTCGGCGGCCGACTTCGCCGCGCTGCGGGCGGGTTACCGCGGGGTGCTGCTGGATGTGGGCACCGGCGACGGTAAGCACGCCCTGCACCACGCCCGATGTTGATCGGACTAGATAACAGTTGGCCTTGACGCCAACCCGGACGCGCTGCGCCGGGCCTCCCGGGCTCGGGTGCCCAACGCGATCTTCGTGTGGGCATCCGTGGAGCGGCTCCCGCCGGAGCTGACCGGCGCCACCGAGCTACACGTGATCATGCCGTGGGGCAGCCTGCTGCGGGCGGTGCTCGGCGGCGACCCGGCGGTCCTCGCGGGGTTGGCCCGGGCCTGCGAGCCCGGGGCGCGATTCCTGGTGGCGGTGAACCTGCACGCCTGGCGGCCACCGGTGCCGGAGGTCGGCGACCTGCCGGAGCCGACCCCGGAATGGGCGCACGAGCTGCTCGTCGGCGCGTACGCGAAGGCGGGCTGGCGGCTGGAAACCGCCGAGTACCTCGACGGCAAGCAGATCGAGGCGCTGCATTCGTCGTGGGCGAAGCGGCTCCGGGCATCCCGAGGCGGGCGACTCGGCGTACTCGGCCTCACCGGTTCGATCGTTCCTACCGGCGATGGTGTTCACTGTGACCGTGCTGCGTCGTGATGGTGGGTGGTCGCGTCGGGCGGTGCTGGGCATCGCCGGCGCCGTGGCCGCGGTAGGCGTCCTGCCGGGTTGTTCGTGGTTGGACCGGGAGGAGCCGCCACCGCCGCCGGATCCGCTGGAGCCGCTGCTCGCCGGGACCCGGAGGCTGGCCGCCCGGTACGACGCGGCGATCGCCGCGTTCCCCGAGCTCACCACCCGGCTGCAGCCGCTGCGCGAGACCCACCGCGCGCACGAAACCGCGCTGCTGCAGGTGATCGGCCGGCCCGAGCTGGCCAGCCCGTCGCCCGGCAACTGGTCGGCACCGGCCGGTGGGGCGACGCCGGCCGCGGCGGTAGCGGCGCTGCGCGAGGCGGAGTTGGCCGGCCAGGCCGACGCCACCGAGGCCTGCCTGGTCGCGCCGGCCGACCGGGCACCGCTGCTGGGATCGATCGTCGCCGCCCGAGCCTGCCACGCGGAGGTGTTGACCGATGACTGAGCCGACCGGCGAGGAGTTCGCCGAGGCACTCGCCGCCGAGCACGCGGCGATCTTCGCGTACGGGGTGATCGGTGGGCACCTCGACGGCGGGCAGGCCGACGCGGCCCGGGACGCCGAGGCAGCCCACCGGTCCCGGCGGGACGCACTGCTGCTGCGGCTGGCCGAGCGAGGTGAGCCGGCGCCGGTCGCGGCGGCCAGCTACGAGCTGCCGTTCCCGGTCACCGGCGCCGACTCGGCCCGACGGCTCGCCACCCTGGTCGAGGAGCGGGTCGGAGCGGTCTGGCGGGCGGCGCTGCCGGCGACCACCGGCGAGGAGCGGGCCGAGGCGTTGGCGGCGCTGGTGGACGCGGCGATCCGGGCCACCGGCTGGCGGCGCGCCGCCGGGGTCGAGCCGGCCACGGTCGCGTTCCCCGGCGAGCCCGAATGATCGCGCTGGCATGATCAACCCCGAATGGTCAGCCGCGTGATCGGGGCTCGGATGATCGAGTTCTGACGATCGATCCCGGTGCGTCCGGCCTGGCGACGCCGGATTCGAGCCGTCCGGACGGTTGCGAGTCTGATACCGGGTATACATACTCGGTACCCATGTCGATTCGTCACGGTTTGCTGGCTCTGCTCGAGACCGGTCCGCAGTACGGCTACCAGTTGCGGGCCGCGTTCGAGCAGTCGACCGGCGCCACCTGGCCGCTGAACATCGGGCAGGTCTACACCACGCTGGCCCGGCTGGAACGGGATGGGCTGGTCCGGTCATTGCCCGAGGAAGAGGGCGGCCAGCGGCCGTACGAGATCACCGACGCCGGGCGGGCGGCGGTGGCGGAATGGTTCTCGACGCCGGTCGCCCGCGCCGACCGCCCCCGCGACGAGCTGGTGATCAAGCTGGCGCTGGCGCTGACCACGCCGGGGGTGGACGTCCGGGCGGTGGTCCAGACCCAGCGGACCGCGACCATGCGCGCGCTGCAGGAGTACACCCGGCTCAAGGCGCGGCCGCCGGAGCCGGCCGAACTCGCCTGGCGGCTGGTCCTGGACGCGATGATCTTCCAAGCCGAGGCCGAGGTGCGCTGGCTGGACCACTGCGAGGCGAGCCTGGCCCGGTACACGCCGGCGCGGCCGGCTGCCCCGGCCGGGCCGGCCCCGGCCGATCGCCCGGCGGAGGCGAGCGCCCGATGACCGCCGCCGGCCAGCCGATCCTGGAGCTGTACGACGTGCACCGCACCCACGGCGCCGGCCCGACCGCGGTCCACGCCCTGCGTGGGGTGTCGCTGGTGGTCCGGCCCGGCGAGCTGGTGGCGGTGATGGGGCCATCCGGCTCCGGCAAGTCCACATTGCTCAACCTCGCCGGCGGGTTGGACGCGCCCAGCCAGGGCAGAGTGGTCGTAGCTGGTCGGCCGCTGGCCGGGCTCAACCGCCGGCAGCTGGCGGCGCTGCGCCGGCAGTCGATCGGGTACGTGTTCCAGGACCTGAACCTGCTGCCGAGCCTGACCGCGGTGGAGAACGTCATGCTCCCGCTGGAGCTGGACGGTCGCGGCCTGCGGGCCGCCCGCCGGGCGGCGCTCACCGCGCTCGCCGAGGTCGAGATGGACCACCACGCCAACCGGTTCCCGGACGAGCTGTCCGGCGGCCAGCAGCAGCGGGTGGCGATCGCCCGGGCGCTGGTCGGCCAGCGCCGGCTGGTGCTCGCCGACGAGCCCACCGGCGCGCTGGACAGCCAGACCGGCGAGGCGGTGCTCCGGCTGCTCCGGTCTCGTGTGGACGAAGGCGCCGCCGGCGTGCTGGTCACCCACGAGGCCCGGCACGCCGCCTGGGCCGACCGGGTGATTTTCCTGCGGGACGGCCAGGTCGTCGACAGCTCCGGGCCGTTGCCGGACGTCGAGGCGCTGCTCGAGCCGGTGCGGTGAACGGGAAGCCGGCATGGTAGGCGGGTGGCGCGCGGCGCTGCGGATCGCCCGGCGGCAGGCCTGGCGCGCGAAGGGCCGCTCGGCGCTGGTGGCGGCGCTGATCGGCCTGCCGGTGATGGCGCTGGCGTTCGCCGCGGTCAGCTACGACAGCTTCCGGCTCACCGAACAGCAGCGGCTCGACCGCACCATCGGCGCGGCCGACGCGATGATCCAGTGGGAGTTCGACCAGCCGGTGAGCCAGCCGGTGGAGGGGTACGGGGCGGTGACGGTCGCCGACTGGCAGGCGGGCAGCACGGTCCAGCCGGTCAGCAGAATGCGCGAGCCGGCTACCGCTGCCGAGCTGCTCGCGGTGCTGCCGCCGGGCAGCCGGGTAGTGCCGGTGCTGCGCGACGAGGTGCGGCTGCGTACCGCAACCGGCATCGGCGACCTGCCGTTCGAGCGGGCCGACCTGGCCGATCCGATCCACACCGGACGGATCCAGCTGCTGGCCGGCCGCGCGCCGGCCGGGCCAGCCGAGGTGGCGCTGACCAGACAGGCCGCCCGCCGGCTCGGCGTCTCGATCGGCGATCCGGTCGTGACGGCGGACGGTTCCCGCAGCTGGCGGGTGGTGGCGCTGGTCGAGTATCCGAACGAGCTCCGGGCGCACTCGCTGATCTTCCCGCTCGGCGAGCACGCGGCCGGACCGGCCCAGCGATGGCTTGTCGACGCTCCGCACCCGATCACCTGGGAGCAGGTCGAACGGCTCAACCAGTACGGCATGACTGTCCAATCCCGAGCGGTGGTGCTCGATCCGCCGCCGCCGGAGCGGGTCGCCCCGGAGTGGCGCGGGGTCTCCGAACCGGCACAGGCCCGGGCGCTGACGATCCGGGTGCTGGTGATCGGGCTGGCCGTGCTGGAGGTGGTGCTGCTCGCCGGGCCGGCGTTCGCGGTCGGCGCCCGTCGCCGGCGACGCGAGCTGGCGCTGGTCGCGGTGACCGGCGGCACGCCGGCCCAACAGCGGCGGATCGTCCTCGCCGATGGCGTGGTGCTCGGGATGACCGGCGCGGTCACCGGGATCGGGCTCGGCGTGATCGCCGCGATCGCCTGCCAGCCGCTGCTGGCCGAGCACCTGTTCGGCCAACGACCCGGTGGGATTCGGGTCTGGCCGCAGGCGCTGGTCGGCGTGGCGCTGCTGGCGGTCGTGACCGGGGTGCTCGCCGCACTGGTGCCGGCGGCGGTGGCGGCCCGGCAGGACGTGGTGCTGGCGCTGACCGGCCGGCGGGGGGTGGTCCGGTCGAAGCGGCGCTGGTTGGCGCTCGGACTGGTGCTGGTGGCGGCCGGCGTGGCGGCCGCGACCTACGGGTCGCTGCGGGTCGACGCCCTGATCGTGCTCGCCGGGCTGGTCGCCGGGCAACTCGGGCTGGCGCTGTGCTCACCCTCCCTGGTGGGACTGATCGCCAAGGCCGGCCGGTTCCTGCCGGTCGCGCTGCGGATCGCCTTGCGCGACGCCGGCCGCAACCGGACCGCCGCCGCGCCAGCGATCTCGGCGGTGATGGCGGCGGTCGCCGGCAGCCTGGCGGTGGGCATGTTCAACCTCAGCGACGACGCCCGGACCGACGCCATGTACGCGCCCGGCCTGCCGGTTGGCTACGTCATGGTGGAGTACCGCCTCTGGGACGAGTCCGGCCGGCAGCTGCTCGCCGCCGACCAGCGGGAGCGGCTGCGCGCGGCGGTCGATGGCCTGGCGCCGGTCACGCAGGTCCTCGAAGTGCCCGGCGTCGCCTGCCCACCGACGGCGGTGAGCGGCGTGTGCATCGCTTCGATGCGGACGCCGATCCAAAATCTCTGCCCCTACGAACGGCTGGCGGACCAGCGGCCGCTGACCGAGGCCGAGCAACGCGCGGCGCGCGCCGACCCGCGGTGCGCGCTGCCGATGTGGATCACGGGCGGGCTGGCCGAAGCGATTGTCGACGACGGCCGGCTGCTGCCGGCGCTGACCGGCGCGGAGCCCGCCGACGTGGCGGCCGCCGCCGCGGTGCTGCGCGCCGGCGGGGTGGTGGTCTCCGACCCGCTGCTGGTGGTGGACGGACGGGCAACCGTCCGGTTCGACGGCAGCGATGCCGATCAGCCGATCCGGTTCCGGACCGTACCCGCTCACGTCCTCAGCACCGGGTCGATGAACCCGCACACGTTCTTCCTGCCGCCGGAGTTGGTGGCGGAGGTCGGGTTCGCGGTGGCACCGGCGGCGGCGGTCGGCGTCACCGACCGGGTTCCGTCGGCGGCGCAGGAGGACGCGCTCAACGCCGCGCTCCACCAGGTCCATCCGGACGTGTGGGCGTATGTCGAGCGCGGCCCGTTCGATCCCCGGGATCCGACGGTGCTACTGCTGGGGATCACCGCCGGGGTGATCACGCTGGGTGCGGCCGGGATCGCTACTGGGCTCGCCGCGGCCGACCGGCGGCCGGATCTGTCCACACTGGCCGCGGTCGGCGCCAGCCCGACGGTCCGGCGGCTGCTGTCGCTGAGCCAGGCCGGCGTGATCGCCGGGCTCGGCGCGCTGCTCGGGGCGGTCGCCGGGCTCGGTGCCGCGGCGGTCATCATGCTCGCGATGAACCAGCGGCTGGCGACCCGCTGGCCGGCGGAACCGGAGTACCCGATGCTGATTCCCTGGCCGGCGCTCGGCATCGTGCTGGTCGCGGTGCCGCTGGTGGCGATGGTCGGCGCCGGCCTGCTCACCCGCTCCCGGCTGCCGATCGAGCGCCGGCTCACCTGACCGCCGCGCCGCTCGCCTGCGGCTCACCCGACCGCCATCGCTGGCGTGCGGCCGGCTCAGCCGACGGTCCCGCCGATCCCCAGCCCGATCAGGTAGGTGGCGGCCGCGGCGGCGCCCCCGAGCAGCAGCTGCCGCGCGCCGCTGAGCAGCCAGTTCCGGCGGGTGAACCGGGCCGCGACCGCGCCGGCGGCGAACAGCCCGGCCGCCCCGAACGCCAGCGCCAGCCACAGCTGCTCGCTGCCGAACAGGTACGGCAGCAGCGGCAGCAGGCCGCCCACCGCGAAGCACGCGAACGAGGAGACCGCGGCCAGCCACGGACTCGGCGCGCTGGCCGGGCTCACCCCGAGCTCCTCCTGGACGTGCATCCGCAGCGCCAGCTCCGGATGGTCCATTACCGCCTCGGCCAGCTGCCGGGCCAGATCCGCCGGCAGACCCCGCTCGGTCCACATCTGAGCGAGCTCCTCCGCCTCGGCTTCGGGGTGGCGGGTCAGCTCCGCCCGCTCCTTGGCGATCTCCGCGGCGATCTGCTCATTCTGGGTGCGGACGCTGGTGTACTCCCCCAGCGCCATCGAGATCGCACCGGCGACCAGCCCGGCGACGCCGGCGAGCAGGATGGTCCGGGCGGGCACTCCGCCACCGCCCACGCCGGCGATCAACGCGATGTTCGTCACCAGCCCGTCCATCGCGCCGAACACCGCTGGCCGCAGCCAGCCACCGGTGACATCGGCGTGGTGGTGGGGATTGTGTGCGGCCGGCCTGGTCATGTCGATGACGGTAGCCGGTGGCCGGTTGGGCGCTCGCCGACCTCAGGGGAGTGTGAGGATCTCGTACCCGTCGTCGGTGACCACGATCGTGTGCTCGAACTGAGCGGTCCAGCGCCGGTCCTTGGTCACCGCGGTCCAGCCATCCGGCCACATCTCGTGCTCGTGCGTGCCCAATGTGATCATCGGCTCGACCGTGAACGTCATCCCCGGCTCCATCACCACGTCCAGCTGCGGGTTGTCGTAGTGCGGGACATAGAGTCCGCTGTGGAATACTTCCCCGATGCCGTGGCCGGTGAAGTCCCGTACCACCCCGTAGCCGAACCGCTTCGCGTACGACTCGATCACCCGGCCGATCACGTTGAGCTGCCGGCCCGGCGCGATCGCCTTGATCCCGCGCATCATCGCCTCGTGGGTCCGCTCGACCAGCAGCCGGGCCTCCTCGCTCACCTCGCCCACCAGGAAGGTGGCGTCGGTGTCGCCGTGGACGCCGCCGATGTACGCGGTGACGTCGACGTTGATGATGTCGCCGTCCATCAGCACGGTCGAGTCCGGGATGCCGTGGCAGATCACTTCGTTGAGCGAGGTGCAGCAGGACTTCGGGAAGCCCTTGTAGCCCAGGGTCGACGGGTAGGCACCGTGGTCGATGAGGAACTCGTGCACCACCCGGTCGATCTCGTCGGTGGTGACCCCCGGCTTGCAGTGCTCGCCGGCGACCACCAGCGCCTGGGCGGCGATCCGGCCGGCGATCCGCATCTTCTCGATCGTCTCCGGGGTCTGCACGTGCGAGCCGGTGTACGGCCGGGGGCGGTCCTTCCCCACGTACTCGGGCCGAGGGATGTGCGCCGGGACCTTCCGCATCGGAGAAATCTCGCCGGGCACGATCGGGGCACGCACGCTCACACTCATGCCGCCCAGGGTAACCGCCTACCGAGGGTGACCAAAGCCACGAACGCCGGGTGGTCGCCGACCGGTTTGCGATATATCGTTGAGCCATCACTGATAGAAAGACGATAGGCGGGAGATGATCGGCGATGATGCGAGGCACTCGACACCACGCCCACCGGGGCGGGTTCGGGCCGTGGCAGCAGGGCGCGTTCGGCTGGGGGTTCGGCTTCGGACCGCCCGGGCACCGGCGCGGGCGCGGCCGGCGCGGCGACGTCCGGGCGGCGATCCTGGCGCTGCTCACCGAGCGGCCGATGCACGGCTACGAGATGATCCAGGAGCTCGACACCCGGACCGGCGGGATCTGGCGGCCGAGCCCGGGTTCGGTCTACCCGACCCTGCAACTGCTGGAGGACGAGGGGCTGATCGTCGGCGAGGAGAGCGACGGCCGGAAGCGGTTCACGCTCACCGAGGCGGGCCGGGCCGAGGCCAGCCAGGCGGCCGAGGACGCGCCCTGGCAGGCGTACGCGGATGACACGGTCTCGCAGGCCAAGGACTTCCGGGAGGCGGCCTTCGGGATCATGAACGCGCTCCGGCAGGTCGGCTTCGCCGGTACGGATGAGCAGCGCCGACGGGCACTCGAGGTGCTCTCCGAGACCAAGCGCAAGCTGTACGCGATCCTGGCCGAGTCCGACTGACGCGGCCCCCACCAACCACCACGCGATCTAGGAGTTGTTCAGCCCGATTCGCCGGATTCCGGGCTGAACAACTCCTAGATCGTTGGCCGTCTGCCGCTTGCTGCGTCGACTTGCTGCGTCGATCATGGAGTTCTTGCGCGACCCGCCGTGCCGCACGCGCAAGAACTCCATGATCACGCGGACAGGGCGAACCAAGCCGAGCCAGCCGAGCTAGTCGGTAGCCGAGCGACTCAGCTACAGGCCGGCGGTGAACAGGAGCCGGTTCGGGGTGCCGCCCGGGTTCCCCGAGATCACGTTCGGCGTGGCGTTCGTGATCAGGAAGTTCCGGATCGTCGAGAACGAGGCGTCCCCGAACGCGTCCTTGTAGAGCGCGGCCACGCCGGCGACGTGCGGGCTCGCCATCGAGGTCCCGCTCGCGGTCGCGGTGCCACCGCCCGGGACGGTCGAGACGATGTTCACGCCCGGCGCGTACAGGTGGGCGCACCCGCCGAAGTTCGAGAACGACGCCCGGCTGTCGTTGATCGCGCTCGCCATCACCGTGGTCGCGTTCGCCGCGCTCGCCGGCGAGGTGTTGCACGAGTTGCCGCCGTCGTTGCCGGCCGCCACCGCCACGAACACCCCGGAGCTGGCGAGGTTGTTCAGCGCGCTGTTGATCGCCGAGCTGAAGCCGCCACCGAGCGACATGTTCGCCACCGCCGGCGACTGATGGTTGGCGGCGACCCAGTTCATGCCCGAGATCACCGAGGAGACCGTGCCGCTACCGGAGCAGCTGAGCACCTTCACCCCGTACAGCCGCACCTCCTTGGCAACCCCATAGCTGGCCGCACCGACCGTGCCCGCCACGTGGGTGCCGTGCCCGTTGCAGTCCCGGTTCGGGCCACCGACCGAGTTGAACACCTGGGACGCCCGGCCGCCGAACTGCGAGTGGTTCGGGTCGACCCCGGTGTCGATGATGTACGCGTGGACGCCGGCACCGGTGGCGTTGAACGTGTAGCTGTTGCTCAGCGGCAGGTTCCGCTGGTCGATCCGGTCCAGCCCCCAGGACGGCGGGTTCAGCTGGGTGGCGGTGATCGTGATGACCGCGTCCGGCTCGATCGACACCACCGACGGGTCGTCCCGAAGCGCGTCGACCTGGTCGGCGGTGAGGGTGGCGGCGAACCCGTTCAGCACCTGGGTCCACTTGGCGATCGGGGTGAGGTCATAGCTCGACAGCGCGGTCGAGAGGCTGGCGGTGGGGGCGAGGGTGACGACGTACCGGCCGGCCGCGCTGGTGGACAGGTCCGGGGCGGCGGTCGCCGATACCGATGGCGCGAGCACCAGGACGACCGCCGCGGCGGCGACGGCGAACAATCGTCGCGAAGTTCGGAGCATCGATGGACTCCTCGTGGGAAGGGGGTGGTAAATGGACATTAAGCTCAGCGTAGGTACATCTCTCGATCAGTGGAAGATGCTGAGCACCCCACTAGGGGTTTCGCGCCATCCCCCGGGCCACCAGGAACCCGGTACGGATAAAACTCAGTGGACGGTGACGATCGGGCCGCCGGCGAGCTCGCGCAGCTCCTCCGGCAGCTCGGCACCGCGCTCGGCGGCGATTTTGACCGCCTCCTCGATCAGGGTCTCCACGATCTGCGACTCCGGCACGGTCTTGATGACCTCGCCCTTGACGAAGATCTGGCCCTTGCCGTTGCCGGAGGCGACCCCGAGATCCGCCTCCCGGGCCTCGCCCGGCCCGTTGACCACGCAGCCCATCACCGCCACCCGCAGCGGCACCGGCAGCCCTTCCAGCCCGGCGGTGACCTCCTCAGCGAGCTGGTAGACGTCGACCTGGGCCCGGCCGCAGGACGGGCAGGACACGATCTCCAGACCGCGCTCGCGCAGCCCGAGCGCCTCCAGGATCGCCGTACCGACCTTGACCTCCTCGACCGGCGGCGCCGACAGCGACACCCGGATGGTGTCCCCGATCCCCTCGGCGAGCAGCGCACCGAACGCCACCGCCGACTTGATCGTGCCCTGGAAAGCCGGACCGGCCTCGGTCACGCCGAGGTGGAGCGGGTAGTCACAGCGCTCGGCCAGCTGCCGGTAGGCGGCGATCATCACCACCGGGTCGTGATGCTTCACCGAGATCTTGATGTCCCGGAACCCGTGCTCCTCGAACAGCGAGCACTCCCACAGCGCCGACTCGACCAGCGCCTCGGCGGTCGGCTTGCCGTACTTCTCGAGCAGCCGCGGGTCGAGCGAGCCGGCGTTGACCCCGATCCGGATCGGCACCCCGGCGTCCGACGCGGCCCGAGCGATCTCGGCGACCTTGTCGTCGAACTTCTTGATGTTGCCGGGGTTGACCCGGACCGCCGCGCAGCCCGCGTCGATCGCCGCGAACACGTACTTCGGCTGGAAGTGGATGTCGGCGATCACCGGGATCTGGGACTTGCGGGCGATCGCCGGCAGCGCGGCCGCGTCGTCGGCGGACGGGACCGCCACCCGGACGATCTGGCAGCCGGCGGCGGTGAGCTCGGCGATCTGCTGCAGGGTGGCGTCGATATCGGCGGTCGGCGTGGTGGTCATCGACTGCACCGAGACCGGCGCGTCCCCGCCGACCGGCACGTTGCCAACCATCAGCTGCCGGCTCTGCCGCCGCTTCGCCAGCGGTGGCGGCGGCACCGATGGCATCCCGAGCGCGACGCTACTCACCTTGCCCCTTTCGTCCCTGTAAACCTAGAAGAGCCGAATCGGGTTGACAATGTCCGCGGCGACGGTCAGCAGGAAGAAGCCCGCCATGATGAAGATCACGACGTACGTCAGCGGCATCATCTTGTAGTAGTCCACCCGACCGGGATCCGGCCTGCCGAACCGAGCGTACAGCCAGGAGCGGGCGCGTTCGAACCAGGCGATCGCGATGTGACCGCCATCCAGCGGCAGCAGTGGCAGCAGGTTGAAGATCCCCACGAAGAAGTTCAGCGCCGCCAGCAGGATCAGGAAGGTCGGGACCTCCCCCCGGTCGAACAGCTCACCGCCGAGCCGGCTGGCACCGACCACGCTCATCGGCGTCTCCGCGTCCCGGGTGCCGCCGAAGACCGCCTCGACCAGCGCCGGGATCCGCTCCGGTAGCCGGCCGAGCGCCTCGAACGTCCCCCGGAACATGAACGCGGTCTGGTCGGCCGCGAGCCCCAGCCCGTCGACCGGCCCGTACACCACCCGGGGCGGTTCCTGGGTGATGCCGAGCACCCCGACCTCCTCGAGGTGCGCCTCGGTGATCTCCGCGTAGGTGGTGCCCTCCGGCACGTCCTGCCGGATCCGCTCGACCCGCGGCAGCGCCACCTCGGCGGTGTGCGGCTGCCCGTCCCGCTCATAGGTGAGCGTGATCGTGCTGCCACCGGCGTCCCGGATCCGCTCGGTCAGCTCGCCCCACTGGCTCACCGGCTCGCCGTTGACCGCGGTGATGACGTCGCCGGGCCGCAGCCCGATCTGCGCCGCCGGGCTGGTCGGATCCTCGCCCGGCACGCACGCCCGCTCGCGGCCGGTCTCCGGGTCGAACTCCCACTCCAGCGCGAGGCACTCGGAGACCGTGTTCACCGTCGGGGTGGCGGACTCGATGTTGTCGATGTCCGGCAGCGGCGCGAACGAGAACACCCCCCACAGCAACGCGAACCCGAGCGCGAAGTGGGTGGCCGAGCCGGCGGCCATCACGACCGTCCGCTTCCAGACCGGGTACCGCCACATCGCCCGGTGCTCGTCTTCCGGCGTGGTGTCGTCATCCTGCGGGGTCATCCCGATGATCTTGACGAACCCGCCGACCGGGAGCGCTTTGATCCCGTACTCGGTCTCGCCCCGCCGGAACGACCACAGGGTCGGGCCCATCCCGACGAAGTATCGGGTGGCCTTCATCCCGAACATCTTCGCAGTGCCGAGGTGGCCCGCCTCGTGCAGGCTGATCGAGATCAGGATCCCGAGGGCGAACAGCACCACCCCGATGAGAAACACTCGTCGCTACCCTTCGACCCGCAGTCCGACACTTCCCCGCTCGATCAGGCGCCGCGCCTGCTCCCGCGCCCACGCCTCCGCCGCGAGGACCTCCTCGACGGTACCTGGTTCGTCCAAGGTAGGCGCATCGGCGAGGACGCTCGCCACCGTGTCGACGATCCCGAGGTACGGCAGCCGACCGTCGACGAACGCCGCCACGCACTCCTCGTTGGCGGCGTTGTAGATGGCCGGCCGGCAGCGCCCGGCCTCCCCCGCCGCCTTCGCCAGCGCCACCGCCGGGAACGTGTCGTCGTCCAGCGGCGTCAGCTGCCACTCGTGGGCGGCGGTCCAGTCCACCGCCGGCGCGGCGTCCGGCACCCGGTCCGGCCAGCCGAGCGCCAGCGAGATCGGCAACCGCATGTCCGGCGGGCTGGCCTGGACGATCGTCGAACCGTCCACGAACTCCACCATCGAGTGCAACACCGACTGCGGATGGATCATCACCTCGATCCGCGAGTACGGGATCCGGTAGAGCTCGTGCGCCTCGATCACCTCCAGCCCCTTGTTCACCAGCGTGGCCGAGTTGATCGTGACGACCTGGCCCATCTGCCAGGTCGGGTGGGCCAACGCCTGCTCCGGCGTGACGTCGGTGAGCTGGTCGCGGGTCCGGTCCCGGAACGGTCCGCCGCTGGCGGTCAGCACCAGTCGCCGTACCTCGTCGGCGGTGCCGGACCGCAGGCACTGCGCGAGCGCACAGTGCTCGGAGTCGACCGGCACGATCTGGCCGGGTTCGGCGGCGGCCCGCACGAGCGGACCGCCGGCCACCAGCGACTCCTTGTTGGCGAGGGCGACGGTACGGCCGGCGCGCAGCGCGGCGAGGGTCGGGGTGAGCCCGCGCGAGCCGACGATGCCGTTCAGCACCACGTCGGCCGGCCAGCTGGCGAGCTCGGTGAGCGCGTCCGGCCCGGCGAGCAACTTCGGCAGCTTGAAGTCGCCGGTGGCGTAACCGCGCCGCTGCGCCTCGGCGTACAGCGCCAACTGCAGGTCCTGCACGACCGAGGCCTGCGCCACCGCCACCGCCTCGACCCCGAACTCGAGCGCCTGCTGGGCGAGCGTCGCCACGTTGGCGCCACCGGCTCCGACCGCTACCAGGCGGAACCGGTCCGGGTTCCGGCGGATGATGTCGATCGCCTGCGTGCCGATCGAGCCGGTGGAGCCGAGCAGCACGACCTCGCGCGGGGTACCCACCCGGCCATTCTCTCCCAGGCCGGCGCGGCTCGGTGAGCCGCGCCGGCCACCTCCGCGATCTAGGGGTTGTTCAGGTTGGTTCCGGACATAACAGGCTGGACTTCTCCTAGATCGGCGCGATTGGAGGACGCGGGGCCGGCGGCGCCGTCCTCGCGGAAGCCGTACCGCCGGTAGACCCGCCCGAGCGGGCCGGGTGCCCACCAGTTCCACCGGCCGAGCAGCCGCATCGTCGCCGGCACCAGCAGCGCCCGGACCAGCGTCGCGTCCACCACGATGGCCACGATCGTGCCGACCCCGACCAGCTTGATGTACGCCATCTCGCCGGCCGCGAACCCGCCGACCACGATCACCAGCAGCAGCGCCGCGGCGGTGATGATCCGGCCGGTCCGCTGCAGCCCGACCGCCACCGAGGTGGCGTTCTCACCGGTCCGGTCCCATTCCTCCCGTATCCGCGAGAGCAGGAACACCTCGTAGTCGGTGGAGAGCCCGAACAACAGCGCCAGCATCAGGATCGGCATGGTCGGCTCGATGAACCCGGTCGGCGTGAACCCGAGCCAGTCCGACAAGTGTCCATCTTGGAACACCCAGACCAGCACCCCGAACGAGGCGCCGATCGAGACCAGGTTCATCACCACCGCCTTGACCGGCAGCACCACCGAGCCGAACGCGAGGAACAGCACCAGCATGATGGTGACCGCGATCAGCAGCGCCATCCACGGCAGCCGGTCGCCGAGGCTGGCGAGCAGATCCTGATCGTTGGCGGTCCGGCCACCGACCAGCACCTCGGCACTGGCCGGCGCGGGCGTGTCCCGGACCGCGTCGAGCGCGTCGATCGCCGCGTCCCCGGTCGGCTCGCCCGGGTACCCGAGAGAGATCAGCGCGGCGTCGCCCTGCTGGGCGGTGATGGCGGCGCTGGCCACCTCCGGCAGCGCGGCCAGCCGCTCGGCGTACGCCTGGACCTCGGCGGCCGGGGCGCCAGCCACGAACACGCTGATCGGGTCGGTGGTCCCGTCCGGGAAGTCGCGCTCAAGCGTCTCGCTGACCACCCGCGGCTCCGCCCCCTCCGGCAGCACCCGGATGTCGTACCCGCCGAACTGCATCCGCAGCGCCGGTGCCGCGAGCAGCGCGAGCACCACGACCACCCCGACCGCGTACCACACCGGCCGGCGCATGACGCTGCGCGCCAGCCGTGCCCAGCCGCCCTCGGTCGACTCGCTGGCTCGGCGCCGCCACGGTAGCGGCACTCGGCCGGCGTTGATCCGCTTGCCGAGCACCGTCAGCAGCGCCGGTAGCACCGTGAGCGAGGCGAGCATTGCGACCAGCACCGCCGACATCCCGCCGAACGCCATCGACCGGAGGAACGCCTGCGGGAAGATCAGCAGGCTGGCGAGTGCGAGCGCGATGGTCAGGCCGGAGACCATCACGGTCCGGCCGGCGGTGGCGAGCGTCCGCTGGATCGCCTCCCCGGTCGGCCGGCCGGCGGCGAGCTCTTCGCGGAACCGGCTCACCACGAACAGCGCGTAGTCGATCGCGAGACCGACCCCGATCACCGTGATGATGTTGATAGCGAAGACCGAGATCTCGGTGGCGAGGGTGAGCAGTCGGGTGGTGAGGAAGCCGCCCAGGATGGCGAGCCCACCGACCAGCAGCGGGGTGGTCGCGGCGACCAGGCCGCGGAAGATCAGCACCAGCAGCAGCAACAGCACCGGCGCGGACAGCAGCTCGGCCCGGAAGATGTCCCGTTCGGTCTGCTCGCTCGACTCGGCCAGGAACGCCACCAACCCGCCGACCTGGGTCTCCACCCCCGGCGCATCGAGCAGCGGCTCGACCTCGTGGTAGGCCTCGAGCTTGGCATCCTCGTCCGAGCCGACCAGTTGGATCGCGGCGTAGGTGGCCTGGCCGTCCGCCGCGAGCATGGTCGGCGCCTGGGTGTCGTACCAGCTCACCACGCTGGCGACCGCCGGGTGGCGGCTCACCTCGGCGAGGGTGGCGGTGACCGGCTCGCGGAACGCCGGGTCCTCGACCCGGGCGGTGTCGCTGGCGTAGAGCACGAGCAGGTCGATGTCCTGGTTCCCGAGCTCGTCATTGATCCGCTCGTACGCCCGGTACGACTCGCTGTCCGGGTCCTCGAAGCCGCCGCTGCTGAGGGCGTCGAACACGCCCATCCCCCAGCCGACGGCGACCGCGGCGAACACCCCGGTGAGCGCCAGCACCAGCCAGCGCCACCGGGTCACGATGCGTCCCCACCAGGTAAACATGGCCTTCGTCCCTCGCTGCCTTATACCGTAAGCTTGTAGAACAGTGGAAATTTGAGTTATCGTCGTTAACGTTCTCAACGGCGTTCGCCACCGTCAAGGGGGTTTACCGAAAGCATGACGACCGTCACACCTAGCCGGCGCGAGCGGCTCCGGACCGCCACCGTCGCCGAGATCAAGCAGACCGCGCGCCGGCTGCTGGTGGAGGGCGGGGCGTCGGCGATCTCCCTACGCGCGATCGCTCGCGAGATGGGCATGACCGCACCGGCGATCTACCGCTACTTCGAGAGCCTGGAGGCGCTCATCGCGGAGCTGTGCTCCGACCTGTACGCGGAGGTGAGCGCGGCGCTCGACGCGGCCCGCCAGCCGATCCCGGCCGACCAGCCGGCCACCCGGCTCCGCGCCATGGCCAGCGAGTTCCGGCGCTGGTGCATCAACCACCGGGCGGAGTTCGCGCTCATGTTCGGGGAACCGGTGCCCGGCGTGCCGGAGGTGGACGAGGTCTGCGGGCAGCACGTCGCCAGTGGGGTGGTCGCGTTCTGCGAGGTGTTCATGGTCGAGTTCGTGACGCTGTGGCGACAAGGCAAGATCAAGCCGCCACCGGATGAGGTGATCTCCGACCAGCTCGCCGAAAAGCTCGCCCCCTACCTGGCCGAACTCGACACGCCTGAGCTCCCGATCGGAGTGGTCTATCTGTTCCTCTCCGGCTGGATCCGGCTCTACGGGATGGTCGCGATGGAGGTCTTCGGCCACCTGTCGTGGGCACTGGCGGATGTCGAGCCACTGTTCGAGACCGACATGGCGGCGTACTTCCACCTCATCACCGGCGAGGCGCCGGCGATCGGGCCGGCGGTCTGACCGGCGATCGGGCCAGCGATCGGACCGACAATCGGGCCAGCGATCGGACCGACAATCGGCCAGCGATCGGGCCGACCTGAACCGATCGGTAGCTGTCGACGTGTCTCGGGGCGGGGAGATCATCTGTCCGTCAGACAGGTGTTGAGTCGAACCCGCCGAAGGAGCATCCGATGAATCCTCGCCTACCGGCGAAGCTCACCGCCGCCACTACCACCCTGCTCGTCACGACTACCCTGCTCCTGCTCGACACCGCGCCAGCGGCTGCCGCCACCGGTGTCCCGCAGCCGCCGGACAACCTCCGGGTGGAGTCGCTGGCGCCCGACGAGATGACGGTCGCCTGGGACCCGGTCCCGGGCGCCGCTGAGTACAAGGTCACGGTGATCCCGCTGGAGCCGTTCGGCGGCTACCGGCGGATCGACGCCGACGATCCGACCGTCCACCTTGACCGGCTCACCTGGGACGTCCCGTACCGGGTCACGGTCCTGGCGTTCGTACCCACCGCCTACCCCAACTGGTACACCGAGACCACGGAGATCGTGGCCACCACTCCGCTGCCGGACGGCTACTTCCTGCCCACCCCGCCGACCAACCTCCGGATCGAGCGCGACTACAAGGGCAACGTCACCTTCCTGCGCTGGGACGCCGGCACCGGGTTCGGCACCCCGCTCGTCTACGACCTGCAGTTGGAGAGTCCGCAACAGCCAGAGCTGACCGGGACCTTCGACCGGATCAGCGGGCAGAGCATCGACCTGCGCACCACTCCACTGCTTGGCGGCTGGCTGCGGCCCGGCGACACGGTGTCGATCTGGCTCACCGCGGTCGACAAGATCCGGAACCGGGCGGACAGCGAGCGCGTCACCCTCACCTGCTGCCCGCTCTGACCTCTCCCCGGTTCGCGGCGATCATGGAGCTTCCCGGCGTGTCGCCCGGCGGCTCGTCGGAACCCTCCATGATCGCGGCGGCTGGGCGGCGCGGATCCGGCGGCAGCCAGCGGTCCGACCAGCCACGGTTAGGCTGGCGCCATGACGCCAAGCCCGACGCCGAGTGCCCCGTCTGCCGAGCTGCCCAACCGCGCCGACGTGGTGATCGTCGGCGCCGGCCACAACGGGCTGGTGGCGGCCGTCCTGCTCGCCCGAGCCGGGCTGGCCGTGCTGGTGCTGGAGGCCGCCGACACGATCGGCGGCGCGACCCGGACCGAGCAGCCGTTCGGCAAGGTACCCGGACTGCGCCAGTCCACCGGCTCCTACCTGCTCGGGCTGATGCCGCCGGAGCTGCTCACCACGCTCGACGTGAAGCTGCCGGTCCGGCGCCGCGAGCCGTACTACTTCCTGCCGACCCCCGGGCCGGCCGGCTCCCCGTACCTCCTCTATGGAGCGGGCCGGGACCGGACCCGCCAGCAGATGGTGGAGTTCTTCTCCCCCGCCGACGTCGCCGCCGACGAGGCGATGGCGGCGGAGCTGGCGGCGCTGCGCGAGGACCTCGCGCCGGCCTGGCTCGCCGAGCCGCTGCCGGTCGAGGAGACCGCCGAGCGGTACGTACGGCCGGCGTTGCGGCAGACCTTCATCGAGCTGGTACGGGGATCCGTGTCGGACTATCTGGCGAGATTCGACTTCCGCAGCGAGTTGCTGGTCGCGATGTACGCGGTCACCGACGGGATCTCCGGTCTGCACGCCGGACCCGACGACCCCGGCACCGGCCACAACTTCCTGGTGCACAACATGTGCCGGCTGCCCGGTGCCGGCGGCACCTGGATGATCGTGGAAGGCGGGATGGGGACGGTCTCCCGGACCTTCGCCGACGCCGCCCGGGCCGCCGGCGCGACCATCGTCACCGGGGCCGAGGTGGCCGAGGTGCTGGTCGACGCCGGGGCGGTGGCCGGGGTCCGGCTGGCGAACGGCGCCGAGGTCGCCGCGAAGGTGGTGCTCGGCGCCTGCGACCCGTTCCGGCTGATCTCGCTCACGCCGGCCGGGGCGCTGCCGGCCGAGCTGGTCGAGCGGATGGCGGCGGTACGCCGGGCCGGTACCACGTTGAAGGTGAACCTGGCGCTCCGCGAGCTGCCGCGGTTCTCCTGCCTGCCGGCGGACGCGCCGACCCCGTTCGGCTCCACCATCCACCTGCTGCCCGGGTCCGGCGGCGAGCAGCCACCGATGGCGGCGCTGCGTTCGATGTGGAGCGACGTGCGGGCCGGCCGGCTGCCGGCCGAGCCGACCATCGAGTGGTACGTACACACCACGGTGGACGACACGCTCCGGGACTTGGCCGGCCACCACTCGTCGGCGCTGTTCGTGCAGTCGGTGCCGTACGAACCGGCCGGCTCCTCCTGGGACGCGGAGCTGGACTCCTATGTGGAGCAGCTGCTGGCGATCTGCGACCGGTACGCGCCCGGCACCTCGGCGCTGGTCGCCGACACGATGCCGCTGACGCCGCCCGGGATCGAGCGGCACTTCGGGATCACCGGCGGGCACATCCACCACGTCGACAACACGGTCTCGTTCACCGACCGGATGCCGTACGCGACCGGCGTGCCCGGGCTGTACGCCGGCTCGGCCGGCTGTCACCCGGCCGGCAGCGTGATCGGGGCGGCCGGCCACAACGCCGCCCAGCGGATCCTCCGCGACCTGGCCGAATAGCGCCGAACCGGCTGGTCCGGCACCGCTAGCTGGTCGCCGGCGCCTCCGCGGCCTCGGCCGGCCGGGCCCGCAGGGTCTTGCCGACGCTGGTCAGGCACCTGCCCGACTCGAGATCGAACTTCCAGCCGTGCAGCTGGCAGGTGAGCGTGGTGCCGTCGATCTTCCCGAACCGGGACAGGTCCGCCTTCAGGTGCGGGCAACGCCGCTGTACGTACCAGTCACCGAGCCGGATGTCCTCGGTCTCCATGGCCCGCTCGTGCTCGTCGTACCAGCCCTCGGCGTACTGCAGCCGCTCCTCGGAGAGGCACTTGAAGAACGAGTAGATGAACTCGTTGTACTGGCCGATCCGGGCCGCCGAGAACCGGCAGGACAGGAACAGCGAGTTGACCCAGTCCACCTCGCCGGTGTGCAGCAGGTGCTCGACCAGCCGCCGGCGGGTCTTGAACCGGTACCGGACCTTCTCGTCCGCGTACGGCCGGACCTCGCCGGCCGGGAAGTCGATCACGATCGACTCGACCGAGTCGTCGTCGCGGACCAGGTCGAGCCGGACCGGGCCGCCGATCCCCTTCGCCATGTAGATCGACTCCTCCAGCAGCGGCTCGATCCGCCGCTTGAGGTCGGCGAGCACGTCGATGTGCGGGTGCGACCAGGACGCCTTCTCCGCCGCGATCACCGGTCGCTGGCGCTCCTGGTACGCCCGGAGGTACTGCTCCTTGTCGGCGAAGAACGCCTCGACGTCGGGGACCGGGTGGGCGACCCGGCAGTCGTCGGCGGTGATCTCGGCGACCGTGCCGGGCAGCAGGATCACCCCGTTGTCCCGGCCCAGCTCGCCCTGGTAGAAGTTGATGAACGCCTGCTGGTCCGGGAAGATGTTGCCCTCGTCGTGGCCGAGGTCGTTGAACTCCCACAGCTCGTCGTCGAGGAAGCACGGCGGCCCGGCGATCGGGAACACCCACGACGCCTTGAGGTCGTCGATGTAGCGGATGGTCCGGTCGAGCTGCCGCTCCCGCTTCTGCTTGCCGAACGCGACCTTCGCGTGGCGGGGCAGCTCGTAGACCATCGGGTACCAGATCGCGCCGGAGAACTGCAGCATGTGCGCGTGCACATGGCCCAGCTTGGCGAACTCGGAGAGCTCGGCCGGGCGGGCGTCGTTCTGGTTGAGCAGCCGGACCCCGTCGTACTCCACCCACAGCGACGAGTCCCCGATCGGCCCGTCGGTCGGCGAGGTCAGCGCCTGGATCATGATGTTGAGCCCGCCGTCGAGGCTCACCGGCTCGTTGGTGCGGGTCTTGATGAAGTGCCGGAACCCGAGCGCCCGAAGCTGGTCCTCCAGCTCACTGGTCGGGTACTCGGGCAGCAGCACGGTCGCCTTCTTCGACACGAACCGGCGCAGGTGGTCCGGGTCGAAGTGATCCCGGTGCAGGTGGGAGACGTAGAGGTAGTCGGTCTCGCCGAGTGCCGCCCAGTCGAGCTGGGAGTTGTCCGGGAACGGGAACCATGAGGCGAAGTACGCCGGGTTGACCCACGGGTCGCAGAGGATGCTGCCCGCCGGTGTGTCGATCCGCATCCCGGCGTGGCCGGTGCCGGTAACCCGCACTTGGACCTGCTCCTTTCCAACTCACCGAACTGTCACCCGATCCGCCCGACGGTATCAACTCACCGCCGGCATGCCAGACTATGCCTCGCGACACTCACGCACAGGAGGGACCACCGTGGCCGAGGAGCTATCGCGGGCGGGATCCGGCGGCACCGGGCACGCGGACCTGGCGACCGCGCCGCACGCGGAGCTGGCGACCGCTGCCAGCGAGGAGATGGTGACCGCGCCGGATCAGCACCGGCCGACCAACATCAAGTGGACGCGGATCGGCAGCGTCATCGCGATCATCGTGCTGCTGCTCATGACCAGGCCGTTCAACAACCACGTCGGCTGGGTCGAGGACATCTTTCTGATCGGTACGGCCGCCGTGATCGCGATTTTCCTCGGGGTCGACGCGGTGCTGCGCCGCAACGGCCTGCGGCGGTAGCCGCACTGCCTGCCGGCGAGGCGCCAGCGGGACCAAGGCCGGTAAACGCAACGATGCCCGCGCCGCCGGTCGGCGGCGCGGGTTCAGTTGTCTGCGGGGATGGCGCTGATTACTGCCGGCGCAGGATGGCGCGCAGCTCGTCCAGCGCCGCCTCCACCTCCGCCTCGAAGTAGCCGCCGGGCACCAGGTCGAACCGGCGCGGGTCGAGCTCGGCCTCGGTGACCGGCATCGGCGCCTGGCCGGACATCCCGGCGAGCACGTCCTCGAACAGCCGGTCCACCTGCGCCCGGTCGTACCCGCTGCCGAACCGGCGCGGCTGGAAGCTGCGCCGCAGCTCGTCCACCCGCTGCAGGTCACCGCTGACCGGCCCGCCCATCGGCGCGGGCACGTGGCTCGACATCGGCGGTGGCGGCGGCGGAGCCGGCGAGCCTGGCCGCATCGGCGGGCCGGAGGTGGCCGGTGGCGGCACCATCGGGCTGCGCGGGGCCCCGCCGGGCGGCCCGTATCCCGGGTCGGGCGGCGGCATCCGGCCACCGGGCGGCTCGTCGAACCGCATCTCGCTGGTCATGTCGTCCATCTGGCCCCCGGACCAGCCACCGCCGGCCGGGCTCGGTGGAAGTCCCCGCCGCCCCGGGTCGCGACCGCCGAACCCACCGCCGTAGGTCGGCTCGTCGTACTGCTGGTAGTCGGCCGGGCGAGCCGGCGGACCGCCGGGTGAGGTCGGTGACACCGGCTCGTGGTACGGAGCCGGACCGGGCCCCGGGCGGGCTGGCGAATGCGGCGCCATCGGGCCGGGCGCGGGCGGACCCATCCGGTCCGGCGGACCCATCCGATCCGGCGGGCCCATCCGGTCCGGCGGACCCATCCGATCCGGCGGACCCATCCGGTCCATCCCCACCGGCGGCAGCTGATCGGTATGGCCAGCCATCCGCGGGTCCGGGCCCGGGCCGCCCGCCATCCGCGGGTCCGGACCGCCCAACCGCGGGTCGGGGCCGCCGGCCAGCCGCGGGTCCGGGCCGCCTGCCATCCGCGGATCGGGGCCGGCCAGCTGCGGATCCGGGCCCCGCCCGTACGGCGGCCCGGCCGGCGCGGCCTGCGGCTGGTGCTCGGCGAGCTGCCGCTCGATCCGGTCCAGGTGCAGGTCGACCTGCCACTCGTCGTAGCCGCCGAACCGGACCCGGAACACCACGTCGTGGACTTCCTGGGCCGTGACGGGGGCGTCGATCGGCTCACCCGCGAGCGTCGCCTCCACCCGATCCAGGAAGGCATCCACCTCGTCGACCTTGTACCCGCGGCGAAATGCCCGCCGCCGGAAGCGCTGCCCCTGACTCGTCACCGATCCAACCTTTCCTACGTTGCCGCCCCACGCAACTGCACACCTCGGTCGCGCGCCGACCCAGCCTGCCGGAGCTCCGACCCGCCGACCGCAGCGAGCTGTCCGCACGCACCGTCGATGTCGCGGCCCCGGGTGTCACGTACGGTGGTGGCGATGCCCGCAGCCCGTAGCCGGCGGACGAACTCCCGCTCGACCGGCTTGGGACTCGCGTCCCACCGGCTGCCCGGGGTCGGGTTGAGCGGGATCAGGTTGACGTGCGCCAGCCGGCCGGCAAGCAGCTCGGCCAGCCGGTTGGCCCGCCACGGCTGATCGTTCACGTCCCGGATCATCGCGTACTCGATGGACAGGCGGCGCCCCGTACGCGCCACAAAGTCCCATCCTGCGTCCAGCACTTCAGCGACCTTCCACCGCTGGTTGACCGGCACGAGTTCGTCACGGAGGCCATCATCGGGCGCGTGCAGGGAGAGCGCAAGGGTGACCGCAAGATCCTCCTGCGCGAGCCGGTGGATCGCCGGCACCAAGCCAACCGTCGAGACGGTGATATGGCGCTGGGACAGGCCCAGCCCCTCGGGTGGCGCGGCCACCAGCCGCCGGATCGCCGCCACCACCCGGGCGTAGTTGGCGAGCGGCTCGCCCATACCCATGAATACGACGTGGGACAGCCGCCGGCCGAACTCGCGATCGGCGATCGCGGCGAGCGAGACCACCTGGTCGACGATCTCGGCGGTGGACAGGTTCCGGGTCAGCCCGGCCTGGCCGGTGGCGCAGAACGGGCAGGCCATCCCGCAGCCGGCCTGGCTGGAGACGCAGGCGGTGACCCGGTCGGGGTAGGCCATCAGGACGCTCTCGACGAACGCCCCGTCGTGCAGCCGCCACAGCAGCTTCCGGGTGGCGCCGCCGTCGCAGGTCTGCTCCCGCACGGGCGTCAACAGTGTCGGCAGCAGCGCCTGCGCGATCCGCTCCCGGGCGCCGGCCGGCAGGTCGGTCATCGCAGCCGGGTCGCGGACCAGTCTCCCGAAGTAGTGCTTGGAAACCTGGCTCGCGCGGTAGGCCGGCTCACCGAGCGCGGCGATCGCGGCGCGCCGGGCCGACAGGTCGAGGTCGGCCAGGTGAGCCGGAGCGAGCGAGCTCCGGCCGCCGGGCTTGCGCGCCGGAGCGAGGTCAATGACCGGGAGACTAGTCATGGCGCCCACAAGTCTCGCATGGCCATGCTCGCTTCACCTAGCCGGTCAGCACGCTGAGTAGCAGGTAGGCGGCTGGCGCGGCGAACAGGATCGAGTCCAGCCGGTCCATCAGTCCGCCGTGCCCCGGCAGCAGGTTGCTCATGTCCTTGATCCCGAGATCGCGTTTCAGCATCGACTCGACCAGGTCGCCGAACACCGCCGCGCCGGCGATCAGCAGGCCGGCGAGCGCCCCCCACCACCAGGCCACATCGAAGATCAGCGGCAACCCGACCGCGCCGCCGGCGGCCGCCGCCAGCAGCGACCCGGCCAGCCCTTCCCAGGATTTCTTCGGGCTGATCACCGGGGCCATCGGATGCCGGCCGAAGAACACACCGGCCACGTACCCGCCGGTGTCGGTGAGCACCACTATGGCGAGCATCACCAGCACCCGCCAGTGCCCGTCGTCGGCGGCGGCGAGCAGCGCCGCGAACCCGCCGAAGAACGGCACGTACACGGCGATCAGCGCGCCGGCGCCGACGTCCCGCTGGTAGCCGGCCGGGCCGGCGAACAGCCGCCAGACCATGATCCCGAGTGCGGTGCCGAGCAGCCCGACCCCGAGCGCGCCCGCGCCCCAGAACCAGGCCGCCACCACCATCCCGGTCCCGCCGACGAGCAGCGGCGGCAGCGGCGGACGTACCTCGGCCGTGCGGACCGCCCGGGTGAGCTCCCAGGTCGCGGCGACCACCGCCGCGACGATCACCGCCAGGAATGCCGGCCGCCAGACCAGCAGCGAGGCGAGCGCCACCGCCGCCATCCCACCACCGACCGCGAACGCTGCGGGCAGGTTGCGCCCGGCCCGCGATTTCCGCGGGTTGGCCGCGGTCACTCCCACTGACACCGGCCGGGACCGCGGTCAGACCTCAAGGAGCTCCTCTTCCTTGTGCTTGAGGATCTCGTCGACGTGCGCGACCTGCCGGTGGGTGAGCTCCTCGAGCTCGCTGACCGCGCGGCGGCCCTCGTCCTCACCGGTCTCGCCGTCCTTGACGATCCGGTCGATCTCCTCCTTGGCCTTCCGGCGCACGTTCCGGATGGCGATCTTGGCTTCCTCGGCCTTGTGCCGCGCCAACTTGATCATTTCGCGGCGGCGCTCCTCGGTCATCTGCGGGAGCACGATCCGCAGCTGGTTGCCCTCGTTGGCCGGGTTCACCCCGAGGTCGGAGTCGCGGATCGCCTTCTCGACCGCGGCGATCTGCGACAGGTCGTACGGCTTGATGATCGCCATCCGCGCCTCCGGGGTGGCGATGGAGGCGAGTTGCGGCAGTGGGGTCGGGGTCCCGTAGTAGTCCACCATGATCTTGGCGAAGATCGCCGCGCTGGCCCGGCCTGTCCGGATGGTGCCGAATTCCTCCCGTGCGTGCGCGATAGCGCGCTCCATCTTCTCCTCGGCCTCGAGGAGGGTGTCGTCTATCACGTTCTCTCCTTTATGTCGCGGTGAGCAGCGTGCCGGCCTGCTTGTCCCCGCTGACCGCCTTGACGATGCTGTCCGGGCCGTCCGCCCCGAAGATCAGCATCGGCAAGCCGTTGTCCATGCACAGGCTGAAGGCGGCCGCGTCGGCAACCCGCAGCCCTTGCCGGAGCGCATCGGCGAAGGTGATGGTGTCGAGTCTACGGGCGGTCGGGTCCACGTTGGGGTCAGCGGTGTAGACCGCGTCCACACCGTTCTTGCTCATCAGCACCACGTCCGCGTGGATCTCGAGCGCCCGCTGCGCGGCGACCGTGTCGGTGGTGAAGAACGGCATCCCGGCACCCCCGCCGAAGATCACCACCCGCCCCTTCTCCAGGTGCCGGATCGCCCGGCGGGGGATGTACGGCTCGGCGATCTGCGCCATCGTGATCGCGGTCTGCACCCGGGTGTCGATCCCCTGCCGCTCCAGGAAGTCCTGCAGCGCCAGCGCGTTCATGACCGTGCCGAGGATCCCCATGTAGTCCGCGCGCGACCGGTCCATCCCGCGTTGCTGCAGCTCCTCACCACGGAAGAAGTTGCCGCCGCCGACCACCACCGCGACCTGCACGCCGAGCCGCACCACGGTGGCGATCTGGTCGGCGATCGACTGGACCACGTCCGGGTCGACGCCGACCTGGCCACCGCCGAAGTTCTCGCCCGAGAGCTTCAGCACCACCCGGCGGAACCGGACGGGGTGGGCCGGACCCGGGACCCCTCCGTCGCGCTCCGTGGCGCCCCCCGGGGGTCCCGCGTGCCCGCTGGCGACCGTCTGCGTCATCCGACCCACCTCCACCGCGGTTTCGCCGCCTAGGACTGTCCGACCTCGAATCGTACGAACCCGGTCACCGTGAGGCCGGTGTCGTTGAGCACCTGCCCGACCGACTTCTTCGGCTCCACCACCGAGGCCTGCTCGACCAGCACCGAGTCCTTGAAGAAGGCGTTGACCCGGCCGTCGACGATCTTCGGAATCGCCGCCTCCGGCTTGCCCTCCTCGCGGGCCTGCTGCTCGGCGATCCGGCGCTCCGAGTCGATCACGTCGCTCGGCACGTCGTCACGGGTCAGGTAGCGCGGCCGCATCGCGGCGATCTGCATCGCCAGCGCCCGGGCGTCCGCGTCGGCGGCCTCGTCATCCTTGCCGCTCTCGTACGAGACCAGCACGCCGACCTGCGGCGGCAGGTCCGGGCTCTTGCGGTGCAGGTACACCGCGACCTTGCCGGCCAGGACCTGGAACCGGTTCAGCACCAGCTTCTCGCCGATTTTGGCGGAGAGGGCGCCGAGCGCCTCGGCGACCGTCCGGCCGTCGGGGAGCGTGCTCTCCTGCAGCGCGGACAGGTCGGCCGGCTGCTGGGCCGCGGCCAGCTCGACCACCTGCTGCGCGAAGTTCACGAACTCCTCGTTCTTCGCTACGAAGTCGGTCTCGCAGTTGATCTCCAGCAGCGCGTTGCCGGCGTGGGCGACCAGGCCGTTGGCAGCCGTGCGGCCGGCCCGCTTGTGCACGTCCTTGGCGCCCTTGACCCGGAGGATCTCGACCGCCTTGTCGAAGTCGCCCTCCGCCTCGGCGAGCGCGTTCTTGCAGTCCAGCATGCCGGCGCCGGTCAGGTCGCGGAGTCGCTTGACGTCCGCGGCGGTGAACTGTGCCATCGTTCTCTCTTCGCTCGTACGGGTTGACTACCGGTTGACTGTGTGGTTGGGCGCTGTGTTCTGGTAAACGGTCCGTCGCGGCCGGGGTCGGCGCCGGCCGGGCGGCGCGGCTACTCGGCCTTCGGCTGCGGCTCGCCCTCGGACTGCTCGGCCTTCGGCTGCTCGGCCGCCTGCGCCGACCCGGTCGAGCCCGGCTTGTCGGCCTCCAGCAGCTCACGCTCCCACTCGGCGAGCGGCTCGTCGGCGGCGATCGCGCCCGGCTCCGGCTTGTCCTCGCCGCCCCGGGCCCGGCCGGACCGGGCGATCAGCCCGTCCGCCACCGCGCTGGCGATGATCTTGGTCAGCAGCTCGGCGGACCGGATCGCGTCGTCGTTGCCCGGGATCGGGTAGTCCACCTCGTCCGGGTCGCAGTTCGTGTCGAGGATCGCGATCACCGGGATGCCGAGCTTGCGGGCCTCGTCGACGGCGATGTGTTCCTTCTTGGTGTCCACCACCCAGATCGCCGACGGCAGCTTCTGCATGTCCCGCAGGCCGCCCAGGTCGCGGGTGAGCTTCGCCTTCTTCCGCGCCAGCTGCAGGGTCTCCTTCTTGGTGTACCCCTCGGCGGTCCCGGACAGGTCGAGCGACTCCAGCTCCTTCATCAACGCCAGCCGCTTGTGGACGGTCTGGAAGTTGGTGAGCATCCCGCCCTGCCAGCGGTGGTTCACGTACGGCATCCCGACCCGGGACGCCTGCTCGGCCACCGCCTCCTGGGCCTGCTTCTTGGTGCCGACGAACAGCACCGTGCCGCCCTCGGCGACCGTGTTCTTGACGAACTCGTACGCCTTGTTGATGTAGTCGACGGTCTGGCGCAGGTCGATGATGTAGATGCCGTTACGCTCGGTGAAGATGAAGCGCTTCATCTTCGGGTTCCACCGGCGGGTCTGGTGCCCGAAGTGGACGCCGCTCTCCAGCAGCTGCCGCATGGTCACAACGGCCATGTCAGGTGTCTCCTTGGTCCCTGGTTGTGTCCTGGCGCCCGGTCGTCGGCCGGCGGACCCGATGGGCATCAGGACCAGGGCGGCCGCCGCCACCTGGCACAATGCCGGATGGAGGACGCGCGAAGTCGACCGCCTGCGGCGATCGCGTCACCAATGGTACGCCGTGCTGGTCGGACGCTCGCGGCGACCCTTCCGGCCGCTGGGTCGCGAGGAGCTAGGTCGCGGCCAAGCCGGCGGCGATGAACAGGACCAGCCCCACCGAGAGGTACGCGACCGGCGGGCGCAACCAGGCTTGGATGCTGTTCGGGCCGGCCGCCCGGACCGCGCCGGTCGCGACCGCGTACAGCCCCACCGCGACCAGTGGCAGCGCCAGCCCCAGGCAGCTGGCCGCGACCACGCCGCCGGCCGAAACCGGGTCGCTGAACGCGGCATCCCGCAGCAGCAACAACACCGGGATCTCCAGGATCGCGGCCGGGACGCCGAGCAGTACCGCGGTGCCGGGCCGCTTGCTGCGGTAGACGTTCTCGTTGACCGGCCCGGGCGACCCAGGGGCGGCTATCGGGCGGCGTGGGGCTGGCGGCATGGTCGGCTCCACTGGTGGTGCTGCTGCTGGTGGTGGTATCGGTCGGGCCGCGGCGGAAACCCGGATCGGCTCCTTCGGAGTGGCAGGCGCCGGGCCCGGGCTCGGGCGGCTGTGCTCCCGCACCGGCTCGGACGGGGTCTCGTCGTACCGCTGCGGCTCGTCGTACCGCTGGGTCTCCTCGTACCGAGGCGGGTCCTCGTACCGCGGCGGGTCCTCGCGCCGGTCCGGCTCGCGCTGGTTCCACTCGCCGTACCAGGCCTGGCCGTTCTCCTGGTACTCAGGCTGCGCGGGGATGCCGTCCGTGTAATCGGACTGACCCTCTGGGTAGCTGCGATAACGCTCCACAACCAGCCACGGTATGCCAGGCCGACCTGGCCACGCCAACGCGCCCCTGGCCGCCGACCGGTCAGGCGCGGGGATGAGCCTGCCGGTAGGCGGCCCGGAGCCGGTCCACCGAGACGTGGGTGTAGATCTGGGTGCTCGCCAGCGACGAGTGCCCGAGTAGCTCCTGCACGCTGCGCAGATCGGCACCGCCGGCGAGCAGATGGGTGGCGGCGGAGTGGCGCAGCCCGTGCGGGGAGGTGTCGGGCAGGCCCGCGGCCCGGGCGTAGCCGGCGACCAGCCGGCGTACCACGGTCGGGTGAAGCCGGCCGCCCCGGGCGCCGAGCAGTAGCGCATCGCCGCTGGCCGCGGTGGCCAGACTGGGCCGGCCGAGCCGCAGCCAGTCCTCCAGCGCCTGCTCGGCCGGCGCCCCGAAC
This sequence comes from Natronosporangium sp., assembly GCA_036564175.1. GTDB lineage: Bacteria > Actinomycetota > Actinomycetes > Mycobacteriales > Micromonosporaceae > Natronosporangium. The sequence goes on along the minus strand of DATCKZ010000007.1, from coordinate 131,795 downwards.
GGCACCGACCGCTCCTTGCCACCCTTGCCGAACACCCGCACCAGCCGCCGTCCGGCGGCGACGTCGCCGACGTCCAGCCCGCACAGCTCGCTGACCCGGATGCCGGTCGCGTAGAGCAGCTCCAGCACCGCCCGGTCCCGCAGCAGGATCGGCGATGCCTCCTCCCCCGGCGCCTCGATCAGCGCGACGGCCTGATCGGAGCGCAACACCGCCGGCAAGTCGCGCCGAGCCTTCGGGCTGGCAAGCGCCGCGGCCGGATCGGAAGCCAGCAGCCCGGTGCGGTGCGCCCAGCCGCAGAACGTACGGGCGGCCGCGGCGCGCCGGGCCAGCGAACTCCGCGCCGCACCGAGCGTGCGCAGCTTCGCCAGCCAGCTCCGCAACATCGGCAGATCCAGCTCGCTGACCTGGCGGGCGCCCAGCCGGCTGGCGTGATCGAGCAGCGAGACCACATCCGCCACGTACGCCCGGACGGTGTGGACGGACCGGCCGGCGACGCTGGCGAGATGGCGCGCGAACTCGTCAACCGCCTCCCGCATCGCCGGCGGCAGCTCCGCGTGCAACTCCTCAGTGCCGGGTCTCACGTGATCGACGGTCAACCGGCCACCGCCACCGTGTCAAGCCACCGCGCCGGGCCCGCCCAGCCAGTATCCGACACGCGCGGCCGGCAGTCTGGTCAGCGACCACAGTGACCGGACCCGCCCCTGGTAGGTGATCCGGGTCCCGGAGCCGGCCCAGCCCTTCGAGATCTGCCAGGTCCAGCAGCGGCCCTGCCTGGATCCGGTAGTGGCCGATGAGGCTGAGCCACTCCAGCTCGGTCAGGTCACGCAGCGAGGCAAGGCTGTCGATCCGCATGTCGAGGAGGTCAAGCCGGCGCAGACTCTTGCACGGCTCCAATGCACGGTTCCAAACCCTCTGCCGAGTAGACCTGCCCTCGATCCTCAGCCACTCCAGCCTGCTTGCGTCACCGAGAAGGTGAGGTCCGTGCCCCCGGCGCGATCAGCGGGCACGTGGCAGTCTGATGATGACCGCTCCTCACTGACCGGTACCAGCGCTGGCACCACGGGTCACGTCGGCTGCTGGTTGGGCGTCGGCTTGGCCCGCCGCTCCACCGCTCGCCACCGGTCGCCGATGAGCCCACAACCAATGATGATCTTGTATCGGAAAAGCCCGCCGACCGCGCCGTTCAGCACGAACCCGAACCGCCCGCCCGGGCGATCGCGGCAGATCGGGCCGACCCGTACACGCTCGACGGCGAGGCGATCCACTTCGCTGCGTCGAGCGCGTACGCGCGCCGGTCCGGCGACGGTGAGGCGTTCTGGGAAGCGCTGGAGAACCAGCCGGAAGACGCCGATCAGGACGAACCGGCGTCCGGTGGGCGTTGGTCGGGGAGCTTTGGCAGCGTGGACGACGCGCACCAGATCCCGGTGCGGCTTCCCCGGCTGCACGCCCTGTTCGCGACCCGATCCGAGCGGAAGACTGACGGTCGCGGTCTGCCGGCGGCGGGCATGCCGTGACCAAACTTGCTATCCGGAAGCGCTGCGGGTGGTGGCGTCGGTGTGCAGCGCAAGGATGAAGCCGTGCTCGCGGCGCTTCGCGAACCCGCGCACCACCAGCTCGGGCAGGATCCGCATCGCGTCGCTCACCGGGACCCTGGCACGCACAGCGACCTCCTCCGACGAGAGCGGTTTCCGCTTCAGCAACGCTTCCAGCAGCCGCCGCTCGGTCGCAGCCAGACCGTCGCGCGGATGCTCAGGGCCGCGCGGCACGGGCGCCAGGTCGTGGCCGATCGCCCCGACCAGCTCCACAATGTGCGGCACCCCGGTCACCAGGGTGGTGTGCTCGTCCCGGTTACGCAGCTGCTCGTGGCAGCCGACGGACATGGCCGAGGTGACCGGCCCGGGCACCACCATCCGATGCCGGTGCAGCTGCCCGGCCCGGCGCAGCGTCTGCAGCGAACCGCTCCGCGGCCCAGCCTCGACCACGACCGTGCCCTTGGTGATCGCGGCGATCACCCGGTTGCGGATCAAGAATCTGTGCCGGAACGGGTCGGCCCCTAACGGCCACTCGCTGATGAGCAACCCGTCCTCGGCGATCCGGTCGAACAGGCTGGCATGGCTGGCCGGATACGGCCGGTCGACGCCGCAGGCGAGCACCGCCACGGTGATCCCGCCAGCGGCGAGCGCGCCGCGATGGGCGAACCCGTCGATCCCGTACGCGCCGCCCGAGACCACCGTCCAATCTCGACTCGCCAGGCCGTAGCCGATCTCCCGGGCGACCTGCGTGCCATAGCTGGTCGCCGCGCGAGCTCCGACCACCGCGACCGACCGGTCCAGCGCCTCGTCCAACCGCCAGCCGCCGCGCACCCAGACGCACAGCGGCGGCGCCGTGTCCCGATCAACCGGGTCTTTCGCGCTCTCGTCACCGATCCGCCACAGGTCATTGAGCGACGCTGGCCACTCATCGTCCTCCGGGATCACCACCCGGGCGTCGAGCCGCTGCGCGCGCGCCAGCGCCGCCTCCGCCAGCCGGCGTGGGTCGGCCTCATCGAGGTCAGCTCCGACCGCCTGCCGCGTCCGCGCCGCCCGGCCATTCCGGAGCAGTTCATCCAGCACCAGCACCGGGCCAAGGTCGGCTACCCGGCGACACAGCGCGCGGTTGCCGGGCTCGGCCAGCCAGCTGAGCGCCAGGCGCGCCACCCGGATCTCGTCGAGCTCGCTCACGGCGCCACCGCCCCACGGCGCAGCTCACTGGCCTGGCTCACGTCGCCGGCGGTCGGTCGGGTCCGGCCGGCCAGGTCCGCGATCGTCCACGCCAGCCGCAGCACCCGGTCGTAGCCGCGAGCGGAGAGTTCGCCCTCGTCGAGCAGCTTTCGCACCGAGCTGAGCGCCGCTCGCGGCAGCCGCCACCGAGGCGAGCGCAGTGCCGAGCCGGGCACCTCGGCGTTGCTCCGCCAGCCGTGCGCCGACCAGCGGGCCGCGGCGGCCGCCCGAGCCTTCGCCACCCGGTCGGCCACCACCGCCGACGGCTCGCTGACCGCGTGCGCGTCCAGCAGCGCGGCGGTGGTGAGCGGCTCCAGCCGGATCTGGATGTCGACCCGGTCGAGCAGCGGCCCGGAGAGCCGGCCCAAGTACCGGTGCCGTGCCAGCGGCGTGCAGATGCAGACCGGCTCGCCGCTCGGCTTGGCGCACCGGCACGGGTTGGCCGCCAGCACCAGCTGGATCCGGGCCGGGAAGGTGGTGTCGCCGCCGGCCCGGCGGATGCTGATGACCCCCTGCTCGAGTGGCTGCCGCAGTGCGTCCAGCACCCGGGGACTGAACTCGGGCGCCTCGTCCAGGAACAAGACGCCGCGGTGCGCGAGCGAGAGCGCGCCCGGCCGGGCGAGCCCGGATCCGCCACCGACCAGCGCCGGCATGCTGGCGGTGTGGTGCGGCGCCTGGAACGGCGGCCGGCGCAGCAGTGGCGCGCCCGGCGCCAGCACCCCGGCGATCGAGTGCAGCGCGGTCACCTCGAGCGCCGCCTCGTCGTCGAGCTCCGGCAGGATCGACGGCAGCCGCTGCGCCAGCATGGTCTTGCCGGCGCCGGGTGGGCCGATCATCGCCAGGTGGTGGTTGCCGGCGGCCGCCACCTCCAGCGCTACCCGGCCGACCCCCTGCCCGACCACGTCGGCGAGGTCCGGCCCGGGCGGCTCGGCCGGCACCGACGGTGGCGGCGGGTCGAGCAGCGACTCGGTGCCCCGGACGAAGCCGACCAGCCGGCGGAGGCTGTCGGTGGCGCGCACCCGCAGGCCCGGAACCAGCGCCGCCTCGGCCGCGTTCTCGCTCGGGACCACCACCTGCCGGACGCCAGCCCGGGCCGCGGCGACCACCATCGGCAGCACCCCGCGGACCGGCCGGACGCTGCCGTCCAGCCCCAGCTCGCCGATGATCGCCGTGTTGTCGAGCGCGGCGAGCGGGAACTCACCGGCACCGGCCAGCACGGCACAGGCGATCGCAAGATCGAAGCCAGAGCCCTGCTTCGGCAACGCGGCCGGCAACAGGTTGACGGTGATCCGCCGGTTGGGCCAGCGCTGTCCGGCGTTGACAATCGCCGCCCGGACCCGGTCCCGAGCCTCGTGTAACGCGGTGTCCGGCAGCCCCGAGAGCACCATCATCGGCAGCCCGTTGGCGATGTCCGCCTCCACCTCCACCAGGTGGCCGCGGACCCCGACCAGCCCGGCCGAGCGCACCTTCGCGTAGCTCACGAGACCGCTCCCTCGATCCGGTGCACCTGGGGCGCGAAGCCCGGCCGGAAGAGCACCTCCACCACGTCGAACCGCACCTCGCTCGGGCGCACCCCGGTCTTGGCCAGCCACTCGGCGGCGAGCCGGCGCAGCCGCGCCAGCTTCCGCCGGCCCACCGCCTCGGCCGGCGTCCCGAACCCGAGCCCGCGCCTGGTCTTCACCTCGCACAGCACCAGCACATCGCCGTCGCGGGCGATGATGTCCACCTCGCCGGTCGCGGTCCGCCAGTTCCGGTCCAGCACCACCATCCCGGCCTGGACCAAGTGCTCGGCCGCCAGCCGCTCCCCGTACGCCCCGACCGCGTGTCTCACGTCCGTCATGCCGGCCACGGTGTCAGCCCGGGCCGCCCTGCGACTACCCCGAACCCCGCGAACTGTGGACAACGAAGACCCCTGTGGACAACCGCCTGATCATGCTGTTGATCTGTTATGGGCGGTCGGCGACACCCCGCGCGAGCTGGGCCGATAGGAAGGCCGCCGGACGGCGCATCCAGCGAGCGATCTGACGCGACCGAAAGTTTGTACGAAACCAAGGCCGAAGGACAGCCGACCCGACCCGGCGCCGCATCCCGTTGCGGCGCCGGTAGCAGCTCGGTAGGGCGAACTCGGTGCGCGGCGGCTACCCCGCCTGGGCCACCGGCAGCAGCCGGACTCGGCCCAGCCCGAGCAACCCCAACGGGTCGAGATAGGTCTCACCCCGGCGCAGCCCCCAGTGCAGGCACGCCGCGGCCGGGCAGCCGGCGTGCCCCGGCTGGAGCAGCCCGATCACATCGGCGGCGGCGACCACCTCACCGCGCTCGACCAGCGGCGACACCGGCTGGTACGTGGTGCGCAGCCCACCCGGGTGGTCGATGCTCACCACCGGCGTGCCCGCGACCAGCCCGGCGAAGGCGACCGTGCCCGGCCCGGCGGCGAGAACTTCCGCACCCGGGGTGCCGGCGAGGTCGACGCCGCGGTGGCCGGGCAGCCAGCGCTGTGGCGGCGGATCGAATCGGCGGGTGACGGTTGGCTGCCCGGCGAGCGGCCACTGCCACTGCGACGGAGCGAGCGCGGTGCGGGCAACCGGCACGGCGGGCGCCGGACCGGCGACCCGCGCGATGGCCACCGACCCGGCCGGGACTGCCGGCCGCGCCGGGGCGGCCGCCGGCCCGACCACCAGCGCCAGCAGCAGGCAGCCGAGCAGCAACCGCCGGCCAAGCAGCCGCCAACCAGGCGACCACCGACCTGCCAGCCGACGAGCAAACAACAGCCAACCGAGCAGCAACCGTTGACCGAGCGGCGCGGTCCCCCGTACCGGAATCATGGGCGCGAGCGTGCCGGCCGCCGGCGCCTGCGCACAACCGGTACCGCCGCCCGCTGTGGACAACCACCCGCCCTGTGGATTGCCCCCTGATCATGCGGTCGGTGTGCTATCGACCCTGACTTCGCCCCTGACTCTCCCCTGATCTGGCCGCTCAGCCCTCGTCGCGCTGGGCGCTCGGTGGCACCATGGGGGCAGGTTCACCACACAGAGGAGATGTGATGGCGCAGCAGGGTGGCGGCGGGTTCGGAAAGATTGTGCTCTGGGTGGTGCTCGGCGTCCTCGCGGTGTTCGTCGGCATCCAGGTCCTGCAGTGGTTGTTCAGCTGGATCTTCTGGGCGCTGTTCATCGGTGTGGCCGCCGGAGCCGCGTACCTCGTGATCAGGGGGGTGCTGCGCCGGTCGGTCGGGGGTGGCCAGGACCGGCGACGGCTGCCCCGCTGACCCGGGTAGCGCCGGCCGGCGGTGACCGCGCCGCCGGCCGGGCGGGGAATCCGGATCAGCCGAAGCTGGTGTCGGAGGGCAGCGAGATGTCCGGCTTCTCCAGCTCCTCCACGTTCACGTCCTTGAAGGTCATTACCCGGACATTCTTCACAAACCGGGCCGGCCGATACATGTCCCAGACCCAGGCGTCCTGCATCTCGACCTCGAAGTAGACCTCACCGTCGGAGTTGCGCACGTGCAGGTCCACCTGGTTGGCCAGGTAGAACCGCCGCTCGGTCTCGACCACGTACGAGAACTGGCGGACGATGTCCCGGTACTCCCGGTAGAGCTGCAGCTCCATGTCGGTTTCGTACTTCTCGAGATCTTCCGCACTCATCGCACTCCCCCTCGGCCGTCCCCGCTATCCACTAGTCTCCCGCTACTCCGCTACGGACATCTTCGCCCACCCGTATGCAACGCCGGGCCGGCTCAGTGGATGCCACGCCGAGGTTACTCCGGCCCTGTGACCGCACCGAGACCGCCAACGCCGCCCAGCGTGCCGACGTGGCTACCGACCCCGACCCCGGCGACATTCTGGTACGAGAACCGATGAATCGGACACGGCCCGTACCGGTCCAGCGCCGCCGTGTGCTCCGGGGTCGTGTACCCCTTGTGCTCGGCGAACCCGTACTGCGGGTACTGCTCGTCGAGTTCGATCATCAGCCGGTCCCGGGTCACCTTCGCCAGCACGCTGGCGGCGGCGACGCAGGCGGCGACCTGGTCACCCTTCCAGACCGCGAGCCCGGGCACGTCCAGCCCGTCCACCGGGAACCCGTCGGTCAGCACGTAGTCGGGCCGGACCGACAGGCCGGCCAGCGCCCGGCGCAGCGCCGCCAGATTGCAGACCTGCAGGCCGCGCGAGTCCACCTCGTCGGGCGGGATCACCACCACCGAGTACGCCAGCGCCTTGGCCACCACCTGGTCGTACACCCGCTCCCGGGCGGCCGGGGTGAGCAGCTTGGAGTCGGTCAGCTCGTCGATCTGCCCGCGCCGGCCCGGCGGCAGCACCGCGGCGGCGGCGACCAGTGGCCCGGCGCACGCGCCCCGGCCCGCCTCGTCGGCGCCGGCCACCCGGGTGAAGCCGCGGCGGCGCAGCGCCTGCTCCAGCGCGTACAGCCCGGCCTCGCTGCGCACGATGGTCCGTGGCGGCGGCAGCATCGCACCTCCCAGAGCCAGCTCCCCCGCCAGCCTGGCCGAGCGAGCCCACCCGGCCAACCGGCGGGCAACGGTCAGTCGCCCGCGCCGTTCGACACCAGGTCCGCCGGTGGCGAGTCCGGCACCACGTCGAAACTGTCCGGCACCGACAGCCAGGTGGCCCGGCTGGGTGGCCAGAACAGCACGAAGGCCCGCCCGATCACGGCGTCCTCGCTGATGGTAGCGGCCATGATGTCCCCGCCGGAGCGCTGGTAATGGTCCATGGAGTCACCGGACGAGCTGCGGTGGTCGCCGAGCACCCACAACCGTCCTTCCGGGATCACCACCTCGAACGCCGGCCCGGCCGCCGCGTCGCTGACCCCGTTCTGCGAGTAGAGGTAGGGCTCGTCCAGCGGGACCCCGTTGATGACCAGCCGCTGCTGCTCGTCACAGCAGGCCACGTGGTCGCCGCCGACGGCGATCACGCGCTTGATGAAGTCCTCGTCCTCCGGGTTGCTCCGCCACTCCAGCGGCGCCCGGAACACCACGATCTCGCCGCGGGCGGGGTCGCGGAGGTGATAGACGACCTTGTTGACGAGTACCCGATCGTTGATCTCGAGCGTGTGCTGCATCGACTCGGACGGGATCCAGAACGTCTGGATCACGAACGTCCGCACCACGATCGCGACAACGATCGCTACCCCCAGCAGGATCGGCAGCTCGCGCCAGAACGAGCCGCGGCGCTTGGCCTGCTGGTCGTCGTGGTTCTCGTCGGCCGGTTCACCCTCGGCCCGCTGGTTGTTGGTCGGTGTCTCGTCCACCGGCTGCTCGTCAATCACTCCGCGAGCCTACGACTTCGGTCCCACACGGCGGTCCGGGAACGCGCCGATCGACTCCGTGATAATTCTGGATCGCCGCCGTGCCGCCCCGGATGCGAACGCCATCGGCAGCAGAATCGGGAGTACGAACGCCAACTCGGCCGGTGGCCCGGCGGGCTCGGTCAGCGGCGCCATCGAGCCGACCGTGGTCGCCGGCGGCGGGACGTTGGCGAACGTGTCCGGTTGGGACAGGCTGCCCCAGCGGTTGTTCGGCCAGACAATCACGAACGCCCGACCGATCACGTTCTCGATCGGCACCTGACCCTGGCACCGGGAGTCCTGCGAGACCAGCCGGTGGTCGCCCATCACGAACATGTGCCCGGGCTGCACCACGACCTCGTCGAACTGCCGGCTCCGGCAGTCGTTGGCGCCACCGCCGTTTTCGTCCAATGGGGAGTCTCGGATCACGTACGGCTCGTCGAGCGGCTGGCCGTTGACGAAGACCTGGCCGTCCACACTGCAGCAGGAGACGGTGTCGCCGGGTAGCCCGATCACCCGCTTGATGAAGTCCTTCTCGCCCGGCCGGCTGACCCCGACCAGGTCGCCGAGGGTCCGGCCGATGCTGGCGAAGGTACCGATGTCCTCTTCCCCGGTGTCCTCCGGCGCCCACGCGTCGGTGCCGCGGAACACCACCACCTCGCCGCGAGCCGGGTCCCGGAACTTGTACACCAGCTTGTTGACCAGCACCCGGTCGCCGGCGATCAGGGTGTCCTCCATCGAGCCGGACGGGATGTAGAACGCCTGCAGCAGGAACGTGCGGACCAGGATCGCCAGGCAGAAGGCGATGATCAGCAGCAGTGGCAGCTCCTGCCAGAGCGGCAGGCCCCGGCGCTTGCGCTTGGCCGAACCCTCCGGCCGGCCGTCGGCCGGGCGGTCATTGCCGGGCCGGCGCCGGCTCAGCCCGACCGTCCGGTCGTCGAGCGACCGCCCACGGTAGTCGTCGTCCCGGTAGCCGTCATCGCGGTACCGGTCGGCCAGCCCGTCGTACTCCCGGTCCTGGTACGTCGGGTCCTGATAGGGCCCGTCCTGATAAGACCGATCCAGGTATGAAGTGTCCCGATAGCTCGGGTCCTGATACCTGGGGTACGCCGGATCCGAGTAGGGCTGCCCCGGTTCCGGATAGCCCGGTTCGCCGTACCCGGATGACCGATAGTCCCCAGCCGCGTACGCCCCGTTGACGTGCTCCGGTTGCGAATAGCCGGGACGCTGCCCGTAGCCGGAGTAACCGTTACGTTCGGGGTGGCGCGGGGGTGCGGCGTGGTAGTCGCGACCGTAGTCGCGGCCGCCATACTGACCGGACGTCACGGCGCAAGCCTAGCCCGGCTCGGCACGATCAGGGAACCGGCGGTTACGCGGGCTGCTTCTCCCGCAGCTCCTTGATCTTGGCCTTCTTGCCGCGCAGGCCACGCAGGTAGTAGAGCTTCGCCCGCCGGACGTCACCGCGGCTGACCACCTCGATCCGGTCCAGCACCGGGCTGTGGACCGGGTAGGTCCGCTCGACGCCAACCCCGAAGCTGATCTTGCGGATGGTGAAGGTCTCGCGGATCCCGGACCCCTGCCGCCGGATCACGACGCCTTCGAAGACCTGGATCCGGGACCGGTTGCCCTCCACGACCCGGGCGTGCACCCGCAGCGTGTCGCCCGCCCGGAAGTCCGGGATGTCCGTACGCTCCGACCGGGCGTCCAGCGCGTCCAGCGTGTTCATCGCTCGTTCCTCAAGCTCAGCGCGCACCGGCAACGGGTGCGCGGGTGGGTGGGTCGCAGCCGGGCGACGCCCGGCAACCCTTCTACTCTGCCATATCCCCGCCGGGCGGTGAAAAGCCGGCCCCCGCCAGCACCGCCCGGTCCCGCTCGTCGAGCGCCTCCGGCGGCAGTGCGGCCAGCAGGTCCGGCCGGCGTTCGGCGGTACGCAGTAACGACTGCTCCCGGCGCCACCGGGCGATCCGGCCGTGGTCGCCGGACCGGAGCACCTCCGGCACCTCGTACCCCCGCCATTGCGCCGGTTTGGTGTACAACGGCGCCTCCAGCAGCCCGCCGGCGTGCGACTCCTCGACCAGCGAGTCGGCGTTGCCGAGCACGCCGGGCAGCAGCCGGACCACCGCCTCCAGCACCACCAGCACCGCCACCTCGCCGCCGAACAGCACGTAGTCGCCGATCGAGAGCTCGGTCACCGGCATCCGGCTCGCCGCGTATGCGATCACCCGCTCGTCGATCCCCTCGTACCGGCCGCAGGCGAACAGCAGCCGGGGCTCGTCGGCCAGCTCCCGCGCCAGCCGCTGGGTGAACGGGACCCCGGCCGGGGTCGGCACCACCAGCCGGGGCCGGTCACCGGCGAGCGCGTCCAGCGCCTCCCCCCACGGCTCCGGCCGCATCACCATCCCGGGGCCGCCGCCGTACGGCGAGTCGTCGACGGTCCGGTGGACGTCGTGGGTCCAGGTCCGCAGATCGTGGACGGTGATATCGACCACACCCGCCTGCCGGGCCCGGCCGATCAGCGACAGCTCGAGCGGGGCGAAGTACTCCGGGAATATCGACACGATGTCGACCTTCATGGCCGGCCCCGCAATCCGAGGGAGGTGAGGGTCATGGCGGTCAAAGGTCGAGCAGCCCGGGCGGCGGGTCAATGACCACCCGACCACCCGCGAGGTCGACCTCCGGAACGAACTCCTTGCGGAACGGGACCAGCGCGGTACGGGCACCTGGGCGGGCCACCACCAGCAGATCCGAGGCGGGAGCGTGGTCGATCCGGACCAGCTCGCCGACCGGCTGACCGGCCCGGTCCACCACGGACAGGCCGATCAGCTGGTGGTCGAGGAACTCGTCCGGGTCGGCCGGCGGCGGCACCGCCTCGCTGTCCACCTGCAGCAGCACCCCGCGCAGCGCCTCGGCGGCATTCCGGTCGGCGACCTCCTTGAAGGCGACGATCAACCGGCCCTGGTGCGGGCGCTTCGCCTCGACCGTCAGCACCTTCGGCGCCGGCCGGTCGGTGACCAGCGTGGACCCCACCGCGTACCGCTCGGCCGGCTCGTCGGTGCTGATCTCCACCAGCACCTCGCCGCGCACGCCGTGCGGCCGCACGATCTGGCCAACCGTGAGGAGCATCAGTATTCGTCGATGATGTCCACCCGCACGCCCCGGCCGCCGATCGAGCCCACCACCTGCCGCAGCGCCTTCGCGGTGCGGCCGTTGCGCCCGATCACCGTGCCGAGGTCGTCGGGGTGCACCCGGACCTCCAGCCGCTTGCCGCGGCGGCCGTCGATCATCCGCACCCGGACGTCATCCGGGTGCTCGACGATGCCTTTGATCAGGTGCTCGAGCGCCGGCTTGAGCGCCATGTCAGCTCTGCTCGGAGGCATTGTTCTCCGCCGGCGGTTCGGCGGCCGGTTCGGCCGCTGGCGCCTCGGCCGACTCACCCGAGGCGGCCGGCGCGTCGGCCGGCTTCTCGGCCGACTTGGCCGCCTTCTTCGCCGTCTTCTTGGCGGCCTTCTTCGCCGGTGGCTGGTCGGCCTCGCCCTTGCCCGGCTTGTCGGCGAGCCCGGCGGCGGCCTTCGCCTCCGCCTCGTAGATCGCGCGCCGGTCCGCCTTCGCCGGCGCCACCTTCACCGGGTTGGCGGGCGGGGTCAGGCCCTTGAACTTCTGCCAGTCACCGGTCTTGCGGAGGATGGCGAGGACCGGGTCACTCGGCTGGGCGCCGACCGACAGCCAGTACTGCACCCGCTCGGAGTTGACCTCGATCCGCGAGGGCTCCTCCTTGGGGTGGTAGATGCCAAGGTTCTCGATCGCCTTGCCGTCGCGCTTGGTGCGCGAGTCGGCAACGACGATGCGGTACTGCGGATTGCGGATCTTGCCCATCCGCATCAGCCGGATTCGTACGGCCACGTGTGTTCGCTCCTGTTGCGGCTCGTCATCGCCACGTCGACGATGAGGTGGTTGAGCCAGCCGGTACCCACGTGGGGAATGGGCCCGGGTGCTCCGGGACTGGCGACGCGTCCGGGGAGAGAGGGCACCGGGCGCGTGCCGGGTCAGGCCCCATCATAGTTGGGGCCAGCCGTCCATTCTGCCAGAGGGCACCGTTCGGGCGCGAACCGCGGTGGCGGTCTCGTGTTACCGTCCGAGCCGATCTCGCTTCCGCACCCATGATCTTCTTCCGGGGGGAAAGAATGGCGACCCCGTCGTGGCGCCAACGGGCGCGCTACTGGTTCGACAACACGATGTCGCGCGGGACCCCGGCGCTGGTCGGATGGCTCGCGGTGCTGATGCTGGCCGTGGTCGCGGTCGGCGCCATCCTGATCTGGCTGGCGGACCCGAACCGGGCGGAAGGCGGCTTCTTCAGCTCGGTCTGGCAGAGCGTGACCCACGCGCTCGACCCGGGCACGGTCACCGGCGACGACACCAGCAACAAGTGGTTCGTCGCGGTCGGGTTCATCGTCACGCTCGGCGGCATCCTGATCTTCACGGCGCTGATCGGTGTGCTCACCACCGGCATCGACGCCAAGCTGACCGAGCTGCGCAAGGGCCGCTCGGCGGTGCTGGAGAGCGGTCACACGGTGGTGCTCGGCTGGTCGGACCAGGTGTTCACGATCATCCCGGAGCTGGTCGAGGCGAACGCCAACCAGAAGAAGGCCTGCATCGCGATCCTCGCCGACCGGGACAAGGTCGAGATGGACGACGACATCCGGGCCCGGATCGGCTCGACCAGGAACACCAAGGTGGTGTGCCGCAGCGGCAGCCCGATCGACCCGGACCAGATCGCGCTGGTGAACCCGCAGGAGGCCCGGTCAGTGATCATCCTGCCGGCCTCCGAGACCGACCACGACCGGGACGCCCACCTGGTGAAGATGCTGCTGGCGGTGACCAAGGCCCGGGAGGGGGTCAGTACGCCATGCCCGATCGTCGGCATGGTCACCGACCCGGCGAACCTGCCGGCGGCCCAGCTGGCCGGCGGCAAGGAGGCGCACATCATCGACGCCGCCGACGTCGCCTCCCGGCTGATCGTGCAGACCTGTCTGCAATCCGGGCTGTCGGTGGTCTACACCGACCTGCTCGACTTCGGCGGGGACGAGATCTACTTCCAGGAGGAGCCGCGGCTGGTGGGGGCCACGTACGGGCAGGCGCTGCACGCGTACCAGAAGTCGGCGGTGATCGGCATCCAGTTCGCCGACGGCCGGATCGCGATCAACCCGCACTCGCAGACGCCGATCCAGCGCGGTGACCGGATCATCGCGATCTCCGAGGACGACGACACGGTGATCATGTCCCAGGCCCCGGCGCCGGTCCACCAGCAGGCGATCGTCGCCTACCCGGACCCGCCGCCGAACCGGAAGCGGGCGTTGCTGCTCGGCTGGAACGCCCGGGCGGCCCGGGTGCTGTTCCAGCTCGACCAGTACGTCCCGCCCGGCTCCGAGGCGTCGGTGGTGGCGAAGCACCCGGCCGCCGCGCCCACCCTCAGCTACCTCGCCAGCCAGCTGCACAGCCTGATGCTGAACTTCAAGGAGGAGGACAGCTCCGACCGGGCGGTGCTGGAGTCGCTCGACGTCGCCAACTACGACCACATCCTGGTCCTGTGTGGCGACGATGTGGACCCGCAGCTCGCCGACTCCCGGACCCTGGTGACCCTGCTGCACCTGCGGGACATGGAGCAGCGTTCCGGCGGCCGGTTCTCGATCGTCAGTGAGATGGCCGACGACCGGAACCGGGCGCTGGCCCAGATCACCCAGGCCGACGACTTCATCGTCAGCGAAAAGATGCTCAGCCTGCTGACCACCCAGATCTCGGAGAACCCGCACCTGGCGACGGTGTTCGCGAACCTGTTCGACGCGGACGGATCCGAGATCTACCTGAAGGGCGCCGAGTGGTACGTCCGGCCGGGCTTCCCGATCAACTTCCAGACTGTGGTGGAGGCGGCCCGCTGGCGGGGCGAGTCAGCGATCGGCTACCGGGTGGCGGCGCAGGCGCACGAGCCGCCCACGTTCGGGGTGGTGCTCAACCCGGACAAGGCGGCCCCGATCACGTTCCAGCCCGGCGACCGGGTGATCGTGCTGGCGGAGAACTAGCGAGAGGCTAGGCCGCCGCGGCGAGTGCGCGGGCGCGGTCCCAGCCGGCGGGCAGGTCGGCCGGCACCGTCCACGCCGGATCCGGTCGGAAGTCGCACCAGCTCCCGTCGAACGGGAACTGGCCCGCTTCGAACCGCTCGACCACCCGCTCCCCCTCGGCCCGCACCGCCGCCGGGTCATCGACCCAGTAGTGCTCCGGGAAGGCCTGCCGCTCCTCGAACTCGTGCTCGTCCTTCCAGCGCCAGGACCCGTCCGGGCTCACCACCACGTCGAGGTCGTAGTCCACCGTGTCGACACCGGCCAGGTCGCCGTCCCGCCAGCGCACCGGTGGCTGCTCGAGGTTGATGTACCAGCTGTCGAACCGGCCGTGCTGGTCCCAGAACCACCACACCGAGTGCGCCGCCTCCGGCGGCATCAGCACCAGGATGCCGGGGCCGGACCCGCGCCAGCGGCCCGGCCACAGCCGCTTCGGGGTGGTGATCCACTCGGCGAACGGGAGGTCGTGCAGACCCCGGCCGTCGGCTGCCTTGAGCCACCGCAGCGGGCTGCCGTTCGCGATCCACAGCAGCAGCCCGCGGTCGTCGTCGCTGACCACCCGGGTGTACTTCACCACCGAGATGGTGTCGCCGCGCTTGAAATAGCGCCGCAGCACCACCTGCCCGGGCGCCAGCGGTCCGCTCACCGAAGTCAACGGCGGGTCAGTACGCCCGGCTGAGGATCGCCCGCAGGTCCGGCTCGTCCTCGGAGTCCGGCACCGAGCCGTCCGGGCGCAGCAGGCACCGGACCGTCACGCCGTTCTCGTTGGCCCTGGTCTCGCCGGCCTCACCAACCGCCGACCACGGCACCCGCGCCCACCCGGTCGCCGCCGCCTCGATCGCCTCGTCCAAGCTGGACACGTCGGCGGTGCGGGACTCGCGGAACGCCAGTGCCTCGTCGTAGAGCGCCTGGTGGTCGGCGTCGAGCGCGGCGAGCACCTCGGAGACCACCGAGGACACCGGGATCGGGGTTTTCGACCCGTCCCGCCGCCGCACCAGCACCGCGTTGCCGGCCGCCAGGTCACGCGGTCCGACCTCGATCCGGACCGGGTATCCCTTGAGCTCCGCGTCCACCGCCCGGCGGCCGAACGCGGTCTCGACCCGGTCGTCCAGCGCCACCCGCACCCCGGCGTCGCGGAGCGCGTCCCGCAGCTTCGCCGCCGCCGCCAGCACGCCGTCGCCGTCCTTCACGACCATCACGTAGGCCTGGATCGCCGCCAACCGGGGCGGCACCCGCAGCCCGTTGTCGTCGCCGTGGCACATGATCATCCCACCGAGCATCCGGGTGCTGGTGCCCCAGGAGGTGGTCCAGGCGTGCTCCAGCGAACCGGAGGCGGCCGAGAACGTGATGTCGAAGGCACGCGCGAAGTTCTGCCCCAGCTCGTGCGAGGTGCCCATCTGCAGCGCCTTGCCGTCGCCCATCATCGCTTCCAGGGTAAGCGTGTTGGTCGCGCCGGCGAACCGCTCGCGGACCGTCTTCCGTCCACACACGACCGGCATCGCGAGCACGTTGACCATGAAGTCCTCGTACACCTCGTGGAGGATCTTCCGCGCGTAGGCGCGGGCGTCCTCCTCGGTGGCGTGCGCGGTGTGCCCCTCCTGCCACAGGAACTCGCTGGTGCGCAGGAACAGCCGCGGCCGCAGCTCATACCGCACCACGTTGGCCCACTGGTTGAGCAGCAGCGGCAGGTCCCGGTAGGACCCGATCCACTTGGCCATGTACTCGCCGATCACCGTCTCGCTGGTCGGCCGGACCACCACCGGCTCGGCGAGCTGCTTGCCGCCGGCGTGGGTGACCACCCAGAACTCCGGCGCAAAGCCCTCGACGTGCTCGGCCTCGCGCTGGAGGTACGCCTCGGGGATGAACACCGGGAAGTAGGCGTTCTGCGCGCCGGCCGCCTTGATCCGGGCGTCCATCTCGGCCTGCATCCGCTCCCACAGGGCGTAACCGGTCGGTCGGATCACCATGGTGCCGCGCACCGGACCGTTGTCGGCCAGCTCCGCCTTCGCGACCACGTCCTGATACCAGCGGGGGAAGTCCTCCGCGCGGGGAGTGAGCACTCGTGCCATGACCAGGTATCCTACCGACGCTCTCCGCTACCGGTCGCCCGGCTTCTTCCAGATGACGTAGTAGTAATGGAGCTCGGGCGGGTCGAGATCGACCACGTGATCGGTCTCGAGGTAGCCGTACCGGCCGGCGGTGGTGCGCAGGCAGGTGAACGAGCGGGTCTCGAACTGGTCGGCCGGGATCAACTGGAACCGCTCCTGCTCCTCGATTGATCGACAGTCGTCGAGGGTCGGCGGGTCCGCCCCGGCCCACGGGAAGAAGACCGCCCCGTTGATCGCCGCCAATCCCTGGCTGGTGCCCTCGACGTCAGACAGGTCGTCGCCGTCGAGCTCGTCGTCCCACCCGAAGACGTGGTCGGCCCCGGAGGCGAGGATCTCGCCGAGCGGCTCCCCCGGCCAGGCCGGTTCCGGCTCGGGCACGGCGATGGATGCGGCGGTGGACGGCGCCGCCGCCGGCGAGGATGCCGGCGGGGCCGGCTGGGTGGTGGTGGTCGGGGCGGACGGTTCCGGACCGGCCTCGCTCTGGTCGGGCTCCCCGGCGAACAGGTTCGCGCCGACCACGCCGCCGCAGACCGCCGCCACCAGCACCGCGCCGGCGACCAACCCGGGCCGCCGCCACCGGCCAGCGCCGCTGGCCACCGCCGCGCCGGCGGGCTGGTTCAGCGCCGCCCCGGTGAGCTGGGTCGGCGGTGCCCCCGCCGGCGCCGGGGCCAGCACCACCGGCGCGGTCGAGGTCTGCATCCGCAGTAGCCGGATCCACTCGCCGGCGCCGGGGCGCCGGTCCGGCTCCGCGGCGAAGATCTGCATCAGGTCATCGACCGGCGCCACACCGCCGGTGATCGCCGCCACCTGCGCCAGGCCGGCCCGCAGGCTCGCCGGGTCGGCCGGCGGGTGGGTGCCGGTCAGCACGTAGTACGCGACCCCGCCGAACGCGTACCGGTCGGCCGCCGGACTGTACTCGCCGCGCGCGAGCACCTCCGGTGCCGCGTACCCCAGTGTCCCCCGCCCGACCTCGGTGACGTGCCGCGCGATCCGGACCAGCCCGAAGTCGACCAGCACCGCCTGCCCGCCGGCGTCGACCACCACGTTGGCCGGGCTCAGGTCACCATGGACCACCGGCCGCCCAGACGGTGTCGCGTGTGGACTGTGTAGGTAGTCCAGCGTGTCGGCGACCTGGGTCAGCAGCCGGAGGCCGGCGATCCGGTCAGCCGGGTCCGGGTGGCGGGTCACCCAGTCCCGCAGATCCTCCCCGTCGACCCAGTTCATGACCAGGTAGAGCGAGCACGGCTGGCCCTCGACGGCGGCGCCCGGCCGGTGCATCCGCACCCCCTCGAACTTCTCGTGGACGCCGACCACGCCGGGATGCTGGACCAGCCGCAGCAGATCCACCTGCTCGGCCCACCGGTCGCGCCAGTACGCGAGGTCGCCGGCGTGCTCCGCCCGGAGGATCTTGATGGCTACCCGCTCCGGTTCGCCGCCGACGTCGAACTCGGCCTCCCGCAGTTCGGCCTCGCCGCCACCGCCGATCTGGCGCCGCAGCCGGTATTTGTCCGGCTGCTCGTCGGGTCCGACCACGAACGCACGGCCGCTGCTCGCCATTCCACCCCCAGCGGGCTCACCCAGGTCACTGTTGCGCGGCAGTATGTCCCACCGGCGCAACCAGCAGCAACGCGGTCAGCGCAGCACCCGGCCCCGGAGCACGATCCGGCGCGGCTCCCGCAGCACCCGCAGGTCCTGCCGCGGGTCGCGGTCGTAGGCGACCAGGTCGGCGAGGCCGCCATGGGTCAATCCCGGGAAGCCGAGCCACGCCCTGGCCCCCCACGAGCCGGCCCGCAGCACGTCGGCCGGTGCCATCCCGGCCTGCTCGTGCAGCCGGAGCAGCTCGTCGACGATCCGGCCGTGGTCGATGCCGCCGCCGGCGTCGGTGCCGGCGTAGACCGGCACGCCCGCCTCGACCGCCGCCCGAACCACCGCCGGGAACCGCCGCTGCAGCGCCCGCATGTGGCTGGCGTACGTAGGGAACTTCGCCTCCGCCCGGTCGGCGATCGCGTCGAACGTGGCGATGTTGATCATCGTCGGGACGAGCGCGGTGCCTCGCCGTGCCATCTCGTCGATCAGATCGAACGACAGCCCGGTGCCGTGCTCGACACAGTCGATCCCGGCCCGGACCAGCACCGCCACCGCCGCCTCGGAGAACGTGTGCGCGGTGATCCGTACCCCGGCGGCGTGGGCGGCGGTGACCGCCGCGGTGAGCGTGTCGTCGTCCCAGGCCGGCGCCAGGTCACCCAGGTCCCGGTCGATCCAGTCGCCGACCAGCTTGACCCAGCCGTTGCCGGCCGCCGCCTGCGCGGCCACCGCCGCCGGCACCTCCTCGGCGGCCACCTCCAGGCCGATGTCGCGCAGGTAGCGCTTGACCGGTGCGACGTGCCGGCCGGCCCGGGCCAGCCGGGGCAGGTCCGGGTCGTCGTCGAGCTGCGGGTACGGGTACGGCGAGCCGGCGTCCCGGATCGCCAGCACGCCGGCGTCCCGGTCGAGCTCGGCGAGCGCCTTCGCCTCGGCGATGCTGGTGATCGGCGCGGCTCCCGGCTTGATCCCGATGTGGCAGTGCGCGTCGACCAGTCCCGGCAGGATGAACCCGCCGTCCACGATGGTCTCGGCACCGGGCACCGGTTCGGTGCTGACCCGGTCGCCGACCAGCCACAGCTCGGTGGGCTCGTCCTCGGGCAGCAGCACCCCACGCACGTGCAGGGCGGTCACGGCTGGTTGCCTTTCCCGATCACGGCTGGTTGCCTTTCCCGATCACGGTTGCCTGCCATTCCCGGTCCCGACTACTTGCCCTTGCGCTTGCCCAGCTTGTTGAAGTCCAGTTTGGGCGGTACGAAGTCGCCGCCGCCGGTCAGCGCGCCGGGGTCGACGCCGGGTGGCAGCTGCGCCCCGCCGGGCAGCCCCGGCATGCCACCGGGCAGGCCGGCCGGGCGCGGCCGGCGACCACCACCACCGCCGCCCTTCTTGCCCTTGCGCTTGTTCTTCGGGGACTTGGTCGCCTTCCGGAAGCCGCCGCCGGGCAGGCCCATCATCCCGCCCATCTGCTTGAGCATCTTCTGCATCTCGGCGAACCGGTTCAGCAGCTGGTTGACGTCCATCACGGTGGTGCCGGAACCAGCGGCGATCCGGGCCCGGCGGGAGCCGTTGATGATCTTCGGGTTTGCCCGCTCGGCCGGGGTCATCGACCGGATGATCGCGGTGATCCGGTCGAGGTGGGAGTCGTCCACCTCGGCGATCTGGTTCTTCATCTGCGCCATCCCCGGGATCATGCCGAGGATGTTGCCGATCGGCCCCATCTTCCGGACCGCGATCATCTGCTCCAGCAGATCGTCCATTGTAAACTGCTCGCCACCGAGCAGCTTGGACGTCATCCGCTGCTTCTGCTCCTCCTCGAAGGCCGCCTCGGCCTTCTCGATCAGGGTCAGGTGGTCGCCCATCCCCAGGATCCGGCCGGCCAGCCGGTCCGGGTGGAAGATGTCGAAGTCCTCGAGCTTCTCGCCGGTAGAGGCGAACAGGATCGGCTGCCCGGTCACGTGCCGCACCGAGAGCGCCGCCCCGCCCCGGGCATCGCCGTCCAGCTTGGCCAGCACCACGCCGGTGATCCCGACCCCGTCCCGGAACGCCTCGGCGGTCTGCACCGCGTCCTGGCCGACCATCGCGTCGATCACGAAGATGATCTCGTCGGGGTCGGTGGCGTCCCGGATCGCGGCCGCCTGCGCCATCATCTCGGCGTCCACGCCGAGCCGGCCGGCGGTGTCGATGATCACGATGTCCCGGGCCCGCCGGGTGGCGTGCTCGATCGACTGCTTCGCCACCTGCACCGGGTCGCCGACCCCGTTGCCCGGCTCCGGGGCGTAGACCTCGACCCCGGCCCGCTCCCCCAGCACCTTCAACTGGTCGACCGCGTTCGGCCGTTGCAGGTCGGCGGCGACCAGCAGCGGCTGGTGGCCCTTGCCCTTCAGCCACCGGCCGAGCTTGCCGGCGAGCGTGGTCTTACCGGAACCCTGCAGACCGGCCAGCATGATCACGGTCGGCGGGTGCTTGGCGAACCGCAGCTGGCGAGCCTCGCCACCGAGGATGGCGATCAGCTCCTCGTGGACGATCTTGATGACCTGCTGGGCCGGGTTCAGCGCCTGCGACACCTCGGCGCCGCGGGCCCGCTCCCGCAGCGCGGCGATGAACGCCCGGACCACCGGTAGCGCGACGTCGGCCTCGAGCAGCGCCAGCCGGATCTCCCGGGCGGCGGCGTCGATGTCGGCGTCGGTGAGCCGGCCCTTGCTCCGGAGCTTGCTGATGACTCCGGACAACCGGTCAGTCAAGGTGGCAAACACGTGTAACGTCCCTTCTCCCGACTCCGCAAGGGTAGCCGCCGCGGGTTCACCGGCGCCCGCAGCCGGCGGCGCTGGCGGACCGGGAAGCGACGCCGGAGCGGGCTACCGGTGGTCGGCGCGGTGCAGGGTGACGCAGCAGGCGGTCGGCCTGGGCACCAGCTCGGCCTGGTGACCGGTGGCGAGCCCGTCCACCAGCCCGCGGACGAACGCCAGGTTGAGGCCGCAGACCAGCGACCGGTGCCGGGTGGCGAGCGCGTGGAACGGGCAGTTGTGCAGCAACACCTCACCGGCCGAGTCCTGCTCCGGCTCGAACCCCAGCTCGGCGAGCGCCCGCAGCAGGTCGGCCCGGCCGGGCTTGGCCCGCAGCTCCCCGCTCAGCTCCAGCCCGCGCTGGTGCGCCATCCGGTGGGCGGTGCCGGCGGCGTCGACCGGGTTTTCGTCGACCGCGTCGGCGAGGATCTCCGCGATCAGCTGGTACCGCCGCTCCGGGATCGAGATCGCGAGCTGCTGCTCGGCCGACTCGTACACCTTCGGCGCCCGGCCGCGACCGCGCGGCTGGGTGGTGGGCGCCTGGTAGCGGGCCCGCAGCAGCCCGACGTCGACCAGCTTGTCCAGGTGGAACGCGGCCAGGCCGCGGGACATCCCCTGCGCCTGCGCCGCCTCTTCCCGGCTGACCGGCCGGCCCTGCCGCCGCACGTAGTCGAACAGCGCCCGTCGCGTGCGGTCGACGAGCGCGGCCACCGCACGCCACCGGTCTTCCACGAGCCAGAGAATAACACCAACGAACGCTATTGAAATTGGCGAGGGCATGGTGCAGGATCGGTTATCGCCAACATCCGCTGGCGAAAAGGATGCGGGGGGCATTAGGGGAGGGAGGCGGCGGCATGTCGCCGGCAGCGCAGGGGTCACCGGAGGCTCGACCCAGCGAGCGTGCCAAGCGCCCGGTCACGCTACTCGCCGGGACGTACGGGCATCCGTTGCATCCGGCATTGGTGGCAGTCCCGATCGGCGCCTGGCTCGCCAGCTTCGTGTTTGACGTCGCCTCCCACCTTGCCGCTGACGCCAGCGCGTTCGCGATCGGCGCCCGCTGGCTGATCGGCATCGGCGTGCTCGGCGCGCTCGCCGCCGCGATGATCGGCCTGCTCGACCTGCTCGCGATCCCGACCGGCACCCGTGCGTTCCGGTTCGCCCTCCTGCACCTGTCATTCGCACTCACCACCACGACCCTGTACGCGATCGGGTTCGCCATCCGCGACAGCGAGCCGACCGGACCGGTGCCGGCCGGCCCGCTGGCGCTCTCCGTGGTGGCACTGCTCGGGCTCGGCGGCACCGGCTTTCTCGGCGGAACGCTCGCCTACCGCTACGGCGTCCGGGTCGCCGACGAGGCCACCCAGGCCGAGGGATACCAGCAACCGTAAGGAGAACGATCTGCTATGGACATTGCGGCCCTGATCACCTGGCTGCTCACCGCCACCGGCGGGTTCATCATGCTCGGCATCTGGATCAACAAGGGTGGACACAAGGCCGGCAGCGGCTCCCGGTTGGCGCCGGGGCTGGTGTTCGGCCACTTCGGGCTGGCCGCGATCGGGCTGGTGCTGTGGATCATCTACCTGGTGGCGAACGAGAGCGTGCTGGCCTGGATCGCGTTCGTCCTGCTGCTGGTGGTCGCGCTGATCGGGTTCACGATGTTCGCGCGGTGGCTGCCGGTCCGCAGCGGCAGTAACGCCGAGTCCCGGTTCCCGCTGGCAGTGGTCGGCCTGCACGGGCTGCTCGCCGCCACCACCCTGGTGCTGGTGCTATTGACCGTCCTCGACGCCAGCTGACAGCAGCCGGCTCGCGAGCTCGACCGCGCGCGGCCGGGTCGGCGCCCACCGGGCGGCCTCGACCACCGCCCGGTGGGCGCCGTCGGCCGCGTCGAACCGCGGCAGCGCCAGCCGCCGCAGCAGGCTCGGCGAGGCGTCGATGCCGGCGCTCGCGGCCGCCACTCGGCGCACCGGCGGGCTGTTCAGCAGCGCGCACAGGAACAGCGCCGGCTCGGCCGTGTCGAACGGCACCAGCACCACCTTCTGGTCGGGCACGGTGGGGTCGTCCGGCGGCAGCACCGCCGCCCGCAGCGCCCGGGCGGCGCTGTGCGGCCAGACCACCCGCCAGCAGCCGGCGGTGTACGGGCCGATCCGGAACAGCGTGTACCAGACCGCCGACCGCCACCGGCGCAGTTCCTTCCGGCCGGCGATCAGGTCCTTGCACCGCAACAGGTACGCGTACGTGAGCGGGGCGGTGCGGGCGAGCTCGGTCTCGTCGACCGGGTGGCGAAGGTCGGCCGGATCGTGCGGCAGCACGATGTGCCTGGACGCGACCGCCTCCCACTCGGCCACATCGGACCCGCGCAGCAACGGCCGCAGGTAGGTGGTCTCCACCTCCGCGGTCACCGGCTCGACCGGCCACCGGCTCGACCGGACACTCCGGACGGTCGCGAACCCGGGCCGCCGCGCGATGACGTCCACGTGGAACGCACCGTTCGCGCCGCCGGTGTTGACCCCGCCCCGGGCCCGCAGCTCCGTCCACCGGACCGCGGCGGCGATCGGCCGCGGCGGCGGCTCGTCGGTGAGCCACGGCGCGGCCGGGTCGGTCGGGTCACACAGGACCGCGTCGACGGTCCGGCCGGTGCCGTGCCGGTCCACCCGGGTCCACCGCACCGGGAACGCCTGCGGCCGGTCCACCTCGACGAAACCGACCACCGCGTCCATCCGTACCGTGTCGAACGGCCCGGCGCCGGCGCAGTCCCAGACCTCGACGAACCGGTACCGGCGGCCGCTGGTGGCGATCCCCTCCCGCAACCGGCCCGGGCCGACCGCCGCCTTGAAGGTGCTCCGGGGCAGCACGAACGCCAGCCGGCCGGCCGGGGCCGCTCGCTCCACCGCCTCGTGCACGAACAGGTGCGCCAGATCGGCCTGGCCGGCGGCCACCCGGGCCGCCCAGCCGCGGGCGTGGTGGAGCCGGGAGCCAGCCATCTTCACCGCCACCGCCCGCCGGTAGCCGTCGCTCAGGTTGCGCCAGGTGACCCACGGTGGGTTGCCGACGTACCAGCCCGGGGCCGGGCCGGCCGGCGGCGGATCGAGCAGGAAGTCCGCCCAGTCGACCCGGACCGGCGGGGGCGTGGCCGGCCGGCCGAGCGCGCGCCAGACGTTGAGCCGGGCCATCACCACCGCCAGCGGGTTCAGGTCCACCCCGGACAGATCGGCCGGGTGGTGGCCGCGCTCCAGCAACGCCACCAGGAACCGCCCGTCGCCGCAGGCCGGGTCGGTGGTGACTACGCCGGGCGGGACCCGCTCGACGATCCGCTCCACCAGCCACCGTGGGGTGTAGTGCTCGCCGAGCCGGTGCCGCAGCTCCGGAACGACCGTCCGGCAGTACGCACCACCCAGGTCGTCGGTGCGGTCGAAGTCGGCGAGGAACGACTCGGTCGCCGCCGGCTCCGGCTCGCCGCCCCACAGCAGCTCCGAGGCCGGGCCGCCGGCGCGGACCAGCAGCCAGTCCGCGAGCGGGCCGGCGGCACCGGCCCGGTCGACCACCGCCGCCAGGCCGTGCGCGATCCCGCGGTGCCAGGCCAGGAACGCCGCCTCCGGGCTGGCCGCGCCGCGATCGGTGAACCGGCGGAGCCGGGCCGCCTGCCGGGCCCCCACCGGAAACAGCAGCCGGTGCAGCTCGGCACCGCTCAGCTCGTCCCCCACGCCCCGGTACGCTACCCCGCGTACCGGACCGCCACGGTCTGACAGTTCCGGAACGGGGCAATCCGGTCCGCCTCCGCCTCGATCGCCTGCTTCGCCGCGCCGGACAGCCGGCCGAACGGCTCGACGGTCAGCTCCAGCCGGTCCCGGTTGATCCGGGACCGCCAGCTGCCGGCGATCACCCCGTCGACCAGCACCCCGCCCGGCCCGCGGACCGGCTGCCACAGCTTGCGGCGGGCGGCCGGATCGGGGACCAGCGTCGCCCGGTCCCGCTGCTGCAGGAACGGGTCCTGCACCGGCAGCAGCCGGACCCCGGTCGCGGCCGGTGGGTCGGCGAGCGCCGGCTCGTCCTTGCCGAGCAGCCACGCCCGCTTCCGGTCGACCGTGACCTGGACCAGCTCCGGCTCGATCGCGGCGAACGCGTCCTTCGCGTCGGCCAGGCTCCGCTGGCTCCACTCCGCGAACTGCTGCGCGGTGGCCGGCCCATAGCAGTGCAGGAACCGGCGGGCCAGCTCCGCCCGGGCGGTCTTCCGATCGCTGGCCGAGGTGGGCCGGCGGTCGCCGAGCCACTGGTCGGTGCGGGCCAGCTCGGCGTCGGTGCCCCGGTTGGCGACGATGCAGACCGCGCCGGTGGTGCCGACCGCCCGGAACAGCGGCTCCGGCATGTCGGCGTGCGCGCCGCTCGGCCGCTGCACCCGGGACAGCGCCGGGATCCGGGCGTAGAGCTGGTCGCGCAGCTCGTTCACGTTCAGCTGCCGGCCGTCCAGCAGCTCCCTGGCGGCCAGCACCAGCTGCTCCAGGGTGGTGATCGGGTCGACTCGGGCCCGCGCCAGCGCGTCCGCCCAGCCGCCGAGCGCCTGCTTGAAGGAGCCGGCGTCCAGCGGCAGCGCACCCTGGCTGAACACCGCCAGGTCGCTGGTTGGTACGACGTACGGGGCGCCGCGGACGCTCCACAGCGTGACCAGCGTCCGGTCCCGGGTCAGGGCCCGGTCGAAGGTTGCCGGGGTCAACCCGTCGACCCGGGCCAGTAGCGCCAGCGCCGCGGAGCCGGTTGGGGTCTCTTGGATCCCGCAGGCGCCGGCCGCCGTTGCCAGCGCCCGCCGGCCGAGCCGGCTCGCCAAATGGTGGCTGGCGAGCCGGAAGGCCACGATCTGTTCACGTGGTAGGTCACTCACGGCGGCAACCTAGCACCAGGCACCGACAACCCGATCTTGAAAGGCGCGGGCGATGGTCCGCCGAACCGGGCCGGCTACAGCGCCGCCACCCGGCCGGCCAGCAGGCAGAACTCGTTGCCCTCCGGATCGGCGAGGACATACCAGGACTCCTCGCCGGTCTGCCCGATGTCGACATGACGGGCGCCGGCGGCGAGCAGTCGGGCCAGCTCCTCCTCCTGGCTCCGGTCGGTGGCGCTCACATCCAGGTGCAGCCGCAGCTTCTCCAGCTTCGGCTGGTCGGTCTGGCTCAGGATCATGACCGGCTGCGGGCCGCCGAAGCTGGCGCCGGGTGGCCCGATCACGACGTCTTCCCCGTCCCGCTCCAGCTCGACATAGCCGAGCACGTCGCACCAGAACCGGGCGAGCCGCTCGGGGTCGCGGACGTCCAGGATCAATTCGGTGATGCGGCAGGCCACCCGGTCACGATACCGGCAGCCTGCCCGGTTATCAGCGGGTTTACGGCGGCGCTGGCGGTCGGTCCTATCTGGCCGACCGGGGCGGCGAATTCCTGCCGAGTCTGGGATATTGACTTGGTGACCGATCTACCCCAATCCCCCCAGTCGGGATCCGGCTCGCCGTATCCCGCCTACCCTCAGACCGCCTCGGAGCGCGACCTGGCGCAGGAGCCGTACCAAGGGCAGGCGGTCGCCCCGGACGGGCGGCCATTGGCCGGCCAGGGCTGGCGGCTGCTCGCCCGGATCATTGACGTGGTCATCCTGCTGGTCGCCTTCCTGCTGGTCGCCGGCCTCATCGTCGGTGGCCTCGCGGCGCTGCTCACCGCCGTCCGCGACGCTCCGGTCACGCCGTTCGTGGTGATGTTGGGCATCGCCGCGGTGGTGCTCGGCGTCTATTACGTCTATGAGGTTGAGATCCCGTTGCGGTGGAACGGCCAGACCCCCGGCAAGCGACTGCTGGACATCGCGATCGCGCCGCTGGACCCGGGCAGCCAACTCACCCGCTCCCAGCTGGCGTACCGGTGGCTGGTGATGCTCGGGTTCAACCTGCTGGCGAACTGCTACATCGGGTACATCGATCCGCTGTGGTGTCTGTGGGACAAGCCGTTCCGGCAGTGCCTGCACGACAAGCCCGCGCGGACGGTGGTCATCAAGGTCGAGCCGGCCTGACAACCGCCGCGGCACGAGGCCCCCACCCGCCGCCGGCTGCGCGCGCCCGCCGCGACGCTCAGCCGGCGGCGGCGAGCACGGCCGCCTCGACCTGCTCCCGCTCGGCCGGATCAGCCCACTCGCCGACCAGGTAGAACGCGTCCACCACATCGGCGCCGAGGGTGGAGATCCGGGCCGCCCGGACCTCCGCCCCCGCCTGGTCGAGCGCGCTCGCGACCCGGTAGAGCAGCCCTGGCGCGTCCGCCGCCCGCAGCTCCAGGATCGCCGCGCCGGTGGCCGGATGCCAGACCACCCGCGGCGGTGCGCCGGTCTCCCGGCGGCGGCCGGCCAGCCGCAGCCGTTGCGTCACCGAGACATCGCCGGCCGCCACCCGGCGCAGATCGGCGGCGAGCGGCGCCGGATCCGGTCCGACGCCGAACCTGGGCTGCACCACGAACTCCACCAGCGCCCGGCCTTCCACAGTAGAGGCATCGGCGGAGATGACGTCCAGCCGGTGCATGGCCAGGCAACCGGCGACCCCGGCGAGCAACCCGCGCCGGTCGGCGGCGGCGACCGCCACCCGGTGCTCGTCCAGATGCACCGCCGGCAGCGGCCCGGCCACCAGCGCCGGGTCCGGCTCCGGCGGGCTCGGCAGCTCGCCGTGCCGCAACGCCGCGGCGACCCGGTCCACCAGTTCGGCCACCAGCCGGCCCTTCCAGCGCGACCAGGCGGCCGGGCCGGTCGCGGCGGCGTCGGCCCGCGCCAACCCGTGCAGCAGCGCCAGCGTGCCGTCATCCTCCACTGCGGACGCCACCGCCGAGATGGTGGCCGGATCGGACAGGTCCCGCCGGGTGGCGGTGTCCGGCAGCAACAGGTGCAGCCGCACCAGCTTGGCCACCACCTCCACATCGGCCGGTGGCAGCCCGATCCGGGTGGCGATCGCCGCCGCCACCGGCGCGCCGGCCTGGGAATGGTCGCCGGGCAAGCCCTTGCCGACGTCGTGCAGGAACGAGCCGAGCAGCAGCAGGTCCGGCCGCTCCACCTCCCGGGTGAACCGGGCCGCCTCGGCCGCCGCCTGCACCAGGTGGCGGTCGAGCGTGTACTTGTGGACCGGGTTGTGCTGCGGCGCGCTCCGCAACCGGTGCCACTCCGGCAGCCAGCTGTCCACCAACCCGTACCGGTCGCAGGTCTCCCAGGTCGGCACCAGCGCCGGGCCGGACCCCAACAGGGTGAGGAACGCGTCCCGGGCGGCCGGCGGCCACGGCTGCGGCAGCGGCGGGCAGTAGCTGGCGAGCCACTCGCAGGTCGCCCGGGCGATCGGCAGGCCGGCGGTGGCGGCGGCCGCCGCCACCCGCAGCGACAGCGCCGGGTCCGGCCGGGCGGTGATCGCGGTCCGGGCGAGCACCACCTCACCCTCGTACTCGACCACGTCCCGGGCGACCGGCCGGCGGACCGGGGCCGGGCCGACCCGCCGGCGGTCGTGCCAGCGCCGGACCGCCCGCCAGGCGTCGTCGAGCGCGTGGGCGATGGTCCGGGCGTCGGTGGCCACCCGGCGCAGCAGCGCGTCCCGGTCGGTCAGCCCGAGCCGGGCCGCCACCGCGTCGCCCTCCTGCGCGAGCAGCCGGTCCACCCGCCGGCCCAGCCCGAGGTGCAGCGCGTCCCGGACGTCGAGCAGCCGGGTGTGGGCGGCCCGGACCACCGGCCGGAGCGGATCGGCCACCCCGGTATACCCGATCCCGCGCAGCACCCCGACGTCCCGCAACCCGCCGGCCGACTCCTTGAGGTCACCCTCCAGCAGGAAGGCCAGCTCGCCGTGGCGTTCGTGCCGGGCCAGGGTCGCCTCCCGCAGCCGGGGCAGGGTCCGGTGGGCGGTCCGGCGCCACTGGTCCCGCACGGCGGCCGCCAGCGACTCGGTCAGCGCGGGGTCCCCGGCGATGTGGCGGGCGTCGAGCAGCCCGAGCGCGACCGCGAGGTCCGACTCGGCCACCTCGAGCGCCTCCGGCACCGTCCGCACCGAGTGGTCGAGGCTGAGCTTGGCGTCCCAGATCGGGTACCACAGCGCGGCAGCCAGCTCGGCCACGCCGGGCACGCCGGTGTGGAGCAGCAGCAGGTCGAGGTCGCTGTACGGGGCGCACTCGCGCCGGCCGAGCCCGCCGGTGGCGACCAGCGCCACGCCGGCCGGCAGCCGCGGCGCCAGCTTGGCGAGAAACGCGTCGAGCGCCGCCGCCCGGGCCTCCCGGGCGGCGGCGCCCACCTCATCGTTCACGGCAACGGGTCAGAGCGCGTCGAGCCCACGCTCGCCGGTGCGGACCCGGACGACCTCCTCCACCTCGGTGACCCAGACCTTGCCGTCACCGATCTTTCCGGTACGGGCGGCGGTGACCACCGCGTCGACGACCTTCTCGACGTCGAGCTCGTCGGTGACCACCTCGACCTTCACCTTCGGCAGGAACTCGACCGTGTACTCCGCGCCACGGTAGACCTCGGTGTGCCCCTTCTGCCGGCCGTACCCCTGCACCTCGCTCACCGTCAGGCCGGCCACGCCGAGCGCGTGCAGCCCCTCCTTGACGGCGTCGAGCTGGTGGGGCTTGATGACCGCGGTCACCAGCTTGATGGCCATACCTTCCCTCCGATCCACGCAGAAACCCTAGCCGGCGACCTTCTCGGACTTGGACTCAGCCGACGGTGACTCCGCCGGCGCGGACGGTGATGGCGCCGACGACCGGCTGGTGACCCCGGCCAGCGCCAGGCCGCCGCTCGCCGGCGACAGGTCGTAGCCGCTCTCCGCGTGCTCGGCGACGTCGATGCCGTCCGCCTCGGCCTCGGGCGACACCCGGAAGCCGATGGTCTTGTTGATCACGTAGGCCAGGATCGCCGCCAGCGCGAACGACCATACCGACACGATCGCCGCGGCCAGCGCCTGCCGACCGAGCTGGATCGCGCCGCCGCCGTAGAACAGGCCCTCGTCGGCGACCAGCGAGCTCACCTCGGCGGTGCCGAACAGGCCGATCCAGAGCGTGCCGACCCAGCCGGCGATGAAGTGCACCGCCACCACGTCGAGCGAGTCGTCGTACCGCAGCTTGTACTTCAGGACCACCGCGTACGCGCTGATCGCACCGGCGACCAACCCGAGCAGCGCCGCCGCCCAGGGCGCGACGAACGCACACGCCGGGGTGATCGCGACCAGCCCGGCGATCGCGCCGGAGGAGGCCCCGACCAGGGTCGGCTTGCCGTCCCGGATCCACTCGACGATCACCCAGCCGAGCACCGCGGCCGCGGTCGCCACCTGCGTGTTCAGGAACACCACCGCGGTGACTCCGTCGGCGGTCAGCTCCGAGCCGGCGTTGAACCCGAACCAGCCGAACCACAGCAGCGCCGCGCCGAGCGCCACCATCGGCACGTTGTGCGGCTTGAACTGGTCCTTCGGCCAGCCGATCCGCTTGCCGAGCACGATCGCCAGCGCGAGCGCCGCGGCACCGGCGTTGATGTGGACCGCCGTCCCACCGGCGAAGTCGAGCGCGCCGATGTCCGCGCCGATCAGGCCGCCGCCCCAGACCATGTGCGCGACCGGGAAGTAGACCAGGGTGGCCCAGCCGAACGCGAACAGCAGCCAGCCGGCGAACTTGGCCCGGTCCGAGATCGCGCCGCTGATCAGCGCGACCGTGATCACGGCGAACATCATCTGGAACGCCATGAACAGGTACAGCGGGATCCCGGTCTCGCCCCAGATGTTCGTGCAGGTGCCGTCCTCGCCGCAGACGGTCATGAACGACTTGGTGCCGAAGTACTGACCGAGGTCGCCCCAGAACCCGTTGACGTCGTCGCCGAACGCCACCGTGAAGCCGTAGAACAGCCACAGGATGCTGATCAGCCCGATCGCCGAGAAGCTCATCATCATCATGTTGAGGACGCCCTTGGACCGGTTCAGGCCGCCGTAGAACAGGGCCAGGCCAGGCGTCATGAGCAGCACAAGTGCGGACGATACGAGCAACCACGCGGTGTTGCCGGTGTCGATCTCCACGCTGCCTCCTTCCTGATGTCTTCGCCGTCACATGCGCCGCAGGCAGCGTCGCCCGTGCGCCCGGTAGCGGAAGCTTTCCGGGACGCTGTTTCACGCACCGTCTCTGCGCGGTTTCCGCCAGATCACGGCTTGTTTCGGGCGTGTGAAGAGTGGCCGGCATGGTCGGCGCCGACCTGGAACGGTGGTATGGGCAGGCGGCTACGCCCGGGATCGGCGCGGCCCGCGCGGGCGCGGCCGTACGCTCAGCGCATCGCGTACTCGAGGACGTGCCGCTCGTAGTCGAGCAACCGCAGGTCGCGGGTGGGCCGGCGGAGGTGGCCCTTGTGCACGATCCGCACGAACGCCGGGTCACCGGCGGCGGCCATCCGGCGGATCCCCTCGACGTGGTCGACGATCCGGCGCCGGATGGTCCGGACGAACCGGTGCCGGTCACGCGGGATCAGGCCGTACGCGTCGGCGAACAGCCGCAGCCGGCGCGGCCGGTCGGGGCGTTGCCAGCCCAGCGTGACCGAGTCCCGGTCGGAGAACAGCGGCACCCAGGTCCAGGCGGCGTACGCGACATCGTAGAGCCGGGACCCGGGCGAGGCGAGGTCGAAGTCGATCAACGCGAGCGTGCCGTCCGGCCGCCAGATCACGTTGTGCGGGGCGGCGTCGTGGTGGCATACCACCTCGGCGTCCGGCGGCGGCGGCCCGAACGACCGCCACACCCCACCCGGCGGCGGCTGGAACCCCTGCTGCGCGTCGTGGAACATCCGCAGCATGGTGGCGACGGTGACCAGCGCCTCGTCGGTGGTCCAGTGCGGAGCCAGCGGGTACTCCCCGCACTCACCCTCGAGGTAGGAGAGCACCTCGCGACCATGTTCGTCGATGCCGTGCACCCGGGGCGCGCCGGTGAACCCGACCTTCTCCAGGTGGCGCAGCAGCGCGTGCACCGACGGCGTCCACGGTCCGGTGTTGCGGCGCACCGTCCCGGCGACCCGGACCACGGTGCTGACGTTCCCGCCGCGTAGCGGGATCTCCTGGGCTGGGTAGAGCTGTTGAGTCACTGTGGACCACCCAGCAGCGCGTCGACGAACGGTTTCGGTTCGAACGGCGCCAGGTCGTCGGGTCCCTCCCCCAGGCCGACCAGCTTGACCGGAATCCCGAAGTTGCGTTGCACTCCGATCACGATCCCGCCCTTCGCAGTCCCGTCCAGCTTGGTAAGGACCACGCCGGAGACATCCACGACCTCGGTGAACACCCGGGCCTGCTCGAGCCCGTTCTGGCCGGTGGTGGCGTCGAGCACGAGCAGCGTCTCGGTGACCGGGCCGTGTTTCTCGATCACGCGCTTGACCTTACCCAACTCGTCCATCAACCCAACCTTGTTCTGCAGCCGGCCGGCGGTGTCCACCAGCACCGCGTCCACGCCGGCTTCGGCACCGCGCCGGACCGCGTCGAACGCGACGCTCGCCGGGTCGGCACCCTCGGGCCCGCGGACCACCTCGGCACCGACCCGGCCCGCCCAGGTGGCGAGCTGGTCGGCGGCGGCCGCCCGGAACGTGTCGGCGGCGCCGAGCAACACGCTGTGCCCGTCCGCCACCAGCACTCGGGCGATCTTGCCGCAGGTGGTGGTCTTGCCCGAACCGTTCACCCCGACCACCAGCAGCACCGCCGGGTGCCCGTCGACCGGGCTCGCGGCCAGCGACCGGTCCATCGACGGGTCGAGCGCGGCGACCAGCTCCTCGGTGAGGATCGCCCGCAGCTCATCGGTGGTCCGGGTGCCGAGCACCGCGCTGCGGGCCCGGAGCCGCTCCACCAGCTCGGTGGTGGCGGCCACGCCGACGTCCGCGCCGATCAGGATCTCCTCGACCTCTTCCCAGGCCGACTCGTCCAGCCGGTCCCGGGCGAGCAGCGCGAGCAGGCCCCGACCCAGGGCGCTCTCGGATCGGGCGAGCCGGGCGCGCAGCCGCACCAGCCGGCCGGCGGTCGGCTCCGGCCGCTCCAGCGCCGGCTCCACCGGCGGCGCCCGCTCTTCCGGCGGTGCCGTCACCTGCTCCGGCGCGGGTGGCGCGAGCAGGTCCGGCTCGGCGGCGGGTGGGGCCGGCTGGGCCGGTGGTGCCGGCGGCAGCGGTGGCTGCCGGCGCCGCACCTTCGGTACGAGCAACGCCGCGCCGCCGGCCAGCAGGACCACCAGCACGAGCAGCGCGACGATTAGCGGGTCCATGGGTTCGATCCTGTCAGATCAAGGCTCATACGACACACGGTGCTGGCATTCATCTCACGCGGTTGAGTCGGGATTATGACAGCCACCGGCGCCGGCGGGATTTGCGCCGTTCTCGGTACAACTCCTGCGCCCGGTCACCGGTAACGCTCCGCGGCCTGGCGCAACGCGCCGACGAACAGCTCGGTCGCGGGCGGGTCGGGCGGCTCGCCATAGGTCGCGACCGAGACCCGCCGGCGGAACCGCGGGATCTCGGTCGCCTCGATGTCCGGCCGGTGCGCAGCCCGACCATCGCCGCCAGGTCCGCTTCGGCGGCGTCCACCCGGCCGACGATCTCGGCCGCCCGCCGCGCCAGTAACTCGCCTTCCGGGGTCAGCCGGATGCCGCGGCCCACCCGCTGGACCAGCCGGGCGCCGGTCTCGGCCTCGAGCCGGGCGAGATGATGGCTGACCGACGGCTGCGCATAGTGCGGGTGCTCGGCCGCCTTGGTGACCGAGCCGTGTGCGGCGACCGCCGCCAGCACGCGGAGCCGCACCAGATCCAGCATCCATCAACTCTATCTATCGGGCAGCACGAAATCCGGCATCAGCCGGATGAATCGATCGGTGCCAGGTTCGGAGGCATGACATTGGTAGCCAGCACCGCTTCGCTCACCGAACTCACCGCCGAGGTACGCCCGGCCGTGCGCGCCCGGGTCGACTGGGCCACCACCGCGCAGTTGGTGGCCGAGGCGCGAGGGGTCAGGCGGCGGCTGAGGCGAGGTCCTGGGTAAGCTCGCTGTCGCGCAGCCGCTGGCTGATCACCTCGGTGACGCCGTTGCGCATGGTCGTCCCGTACAACGCGTCGGCGATCTCCATGGTCCGCTTCTGGTGCGTGATGACGATCAGCTGGCTGTGTTCCTTGAGCTGCTGCAACAGCTCGATCAGCCGGCCCAGGTTGACGTCGTCGAGGGCCGCCTCCACCTCGTCCAGGATGTAGAACGGGCTGGGCCGGGCTCGGAAGATCGCGACCAGCATGGCGACCGCGGTGAGCGACCGCTCGCCACCGGACAGCAGCGACAGCCGCTTGATCTTCTTGCCGGGCGGCCGGGCCTCCACTTCCACCCCGGTGGTCAGCATGTCCTCCGGGTCGGTGAGCACCAGCCGGCCCTCGCCACCCGGGAACAGCACCTTGAAGACCTGCTCGAACTCGCGCGCGGTGTCCTGGTACGCCGAGGAGAAGATCTCCAGGATCCGGGCGTCCACGTCGGAGACCACGGTCAGCAGGTCGCGGCGGGTGGCCTTGAGGTCCTCCAGCTGCTCGGAGAGGAACTTGAACCGCTCCTCCAGCGCCGCGAACTCCTCCAGCGCCAGCGGGTTGACCTTGCCCAGCAGGGCCAGCTCGCGCTCGGCCTTGGCGGCCCGTTTCTCC
Organism: Natronosporangium sp.; assembly: GCA_036564175.1. Taxonomy (GTDB): domain Bacteria; phylum Actinomycetota; class Actinomycetes; order Mycobacteriales; family Micromonosporaceae; genus Natronosporangium. Next base: position 97,516 of record DATCKZ010000007.1, on the reverse strand, counting down.
TGCACCGGCCGGTCGTAGGGCACCGGCTCCGGGATCGGCTTGCCGGCCTTCTCCGCCTCCGCGACCGCCGCCTGGCTCGGCGGTACCGGCACGTCCGGGCCGTACTCCTGCAGCAGCGTGTCGACCCCGATCCCGAAGTCCTCGGCCGCCTTCGCCTCCAGCTGCTCGATCCGCATCCGCTGCTCGGCCCTGGCCACCTCGTCCCGGTGCACCTCGTCGGTGAGCCGGACCAGCTCGCTCTCCAGCTCCCGGGCCTGGCTGCGGACCTGCGACAGCTCCGCCTCCCGGGTGGACCGGGCGGCGGCGATCGCGTCGCGCTGCCGCGCCGCGGTGGCCAGCGTCAGCTCGATCCGGCGCAGCGCCGCCTCGGCGCCGACGGCGACTGCCCGGGCCACCACCGCGCCCCGCTCCCGGGCGGCGCGCCTGGCCGCGGCCCGCTCCCGGGCGGCCCGCTCGGCGGCGGCCTGCCGGGCGAGCTGCTCGGCCCGGCCGGCGAGCGCGTTGACCCGTTCCTCCGCGGTCCGCACCGCCAGCCGTACCTCCAGCTCGTTCTGGCGGGCGGCCGGCAGCGCGGCGGCGAGCTGATCGCGCAGCTCGGTCGAGGGTTCCTCGTCGATCGGGGTGGCCTCGGCCAGCGCCAGCCGCTCCTCCAGCTCGGCGAGCTGCCACAGCCCCTCTTCGCGGGCGGTGACCGCGGCGGCGTGGGCGTCGGCGAGTCGCTGGGTCTCGGCGCGGGCGGAGCGGGCAGCGGCGCCCAGCTCGGCCAGCCGGCGGGCGGCCGCGTTGCGCCGGCCCTCGGCCTCCTGCTTGGCCTTGCCGGTCTCGGTCACCCGGTCCTTGGCGGCGGCGAGCTGGGCCCGGGCCTCGGCGAGCTGCTCGCGCAGCCCGGCCAGCCGGGCCTCGGCCTCGCGGCGCTTGCCGGCGGCTTCCTCGACGGCGGCCTGCACCTCCAGGTACGACGGCTCCTTGGCCGACCCGCCGGTGGCGGCGAAGCCACCGATCAGGTCGCCGTCGCGGGTCACCGCGCGCAGCCCCGGGTGGGCGGCCACCAGCCGGGCGGCGGCCGGCAGATCAGGCACGAGTACGACGTCCCGCAGCGCCCGGACCAGCGCGGGGCGCACCGATTCCGGACACCGGATGGTGTCGACCGCCCACCGGGCGCCGTCCGGCAGGCTGACCGGGGGCGGGGTGTGGACGGACCCGTCGGCGCCGGGCGCCTGCCCGCCGATCAGGATCGAGGCCCGGCCGGCGTCCTCGATCTTCAGCAGCCGCAGCGCCTCGGCGGCGTCCTCCACCGCGCCGACCGCGACCGCGTCGGCGAGCCCGCCGAGCGCCGCGGCGAGCGCCGCCTCGCAGCCGGGCTCCACGGTCAGCAGCGACGCCACGCTGCCGATCAAGCCGGGGACCCGGTCGGCGGCGGCCAGCAGGGCACCGGCGCCGTCCTTGCGGCGCAGCCCGAGCGCGAGCGCCTCCTCCCGCGCCTGCCACTGGGTGACTTCCTTCTCGGCCGCCCGCTCGGCATCGGCCAGCTCGCTGACCGTCCGGTTCGCCGCGTCGACCGCGCCGCGCGCCGCCTCGTACGCCATGTCCAGCTCGGCGGTGTCCCGGTCCTGTTCGTTCGCGCCCGCGCTGGCCTGCTCGAACGCGGCCTGGGCGGCGTCCGCACGCTGCTGCGCCTCGGTGTGCGCGGCGCTCAGCCGGGCGATCTCCTCGGCCGCGGCGGCGGTCCGGCTGCGGGCCGCCTCCACCTGGCCGGTGAGCTTGGCCAGCCCCTCCCGGCGGTCGGCGATCGCCTTGGCCGCGGCGACCAGCTCCTGCTCGGCTTGGGCGAGCGCCCGCTCCTGCTCCTGCCGGGCGGCGACCGCCTCGGCGAGCCGGGCCTGGTCGGCGGCGAGCGCCTCCCGCAGGTAGGCCTCCTCCTCCCGGACCCGCTCGGCCTCGGCGGCGAGCTCGTCCGGGTCGCGCCCGAGCTGCTCCTGCTCGTCCGGGGCGGTCAGGTAGCGCAGCCGCTCGGCGGCGAGCTGGCTGGTGGACCGGAACCGTTCCTGCAACGTGGAGAGCTGGAACCAGGTGTCCTGGGCGGCGGCGAGCGCCGGCGCGTCCTGCGCGAGCGCCGCCTCCAGCTCGGCGACCGTCCGCCGGGCCCCGGTGTGCTCGCGTTCCAGCTGCTCGCGCCGGGCCCGCAAGGCCGCCTCGTCGGCGATTTCTTTGTCCAACGTGGTGCGCAGGGTGGTCAGGTCGTCGGCGAGCAGCCGGAGCCGGGCGTCGCGCAGGTCGGCCTGGATGCTGGCGGCGCGGCGCGCGACCTCGGCCTGCCGGCCCAGCGGCTTGAGCTGGCGGCGCAGCTCGGCGGTGAGGTCGGTGAGCCGGTTCAGGTTCGCCGACATCGCCTCCAGCTTGCGTAGCGCCTTTTCCTTGCGCTTTCGGTGCTTTAGGACACCGGCGGCCTCCTCGATGAACGCCCGCCGGTCCTCCGGCTTGGCGTGCAGCACGGTGTCGAGCTGGCCCTGGCCGACGATGACGTGCATCTCCCGGCCGATCCCGGAGTCGGAGAGCAGCTCCTGGATGTCGAGCAGCCGGCAGGAATCGCCGTTGATCTCGTACTCGCTCTCGCCCGACCGGTACATCCGGCGGGTGATCGACACCTCGGTGTAGCCGATCGGCAGCGCACCGTCGGAGTTGTCGATGGTGAGCGTCACCTCGGCCCGGCCGAGCGGCGGGCGGCCGGCGGTGCCGGCGAAGATGACGTCCTCCATCTTGCCGCCGCGCAGGCTCTTGGCGCCCTGCTCTCCCAGCACCCAGGCGATCGCATCGACGACGTTGGACTTCCCGGAGCCGTTGGGGCCGACCACGCAAGTGATCCCCGGCTCCAGTACCAGCGTCGTGGCGGAGGCGAAGGACTTGAAGCCCTTGATCGTCAAGCTCTTGAGATGCACGCGGTCCTTCCGCAATCGGTCTGCGGTCGCCGTCCTCGATGTCGCAGCGCCATCTCGCGCAGCGTACCTCCGTGCCGCGCACACGACCGCGAAGGCTCGCTGAGCACGGCTGGCGGCGTCTGTGCTATGAGGCGAGGAGCTGGCAAAAGAGTGCGCGCCGCCACCGGGGTGTCGGCGCGCGATGTGATTGCGAGATGCGGTACAGCAGTTAGGTCAGCGCCGGCTCGGCGATGCGCAGAACATCGTCGGCCGCGGCAGCCGCCGCCAACCGATCGTTCTCAGCCCGCAACCGGGTGATCTCGAACTCAAGTGCCTGTACCGTGGCACGCAAACGGGTGACCTCGTCCAGCATGCGCCGGTCCGGCGCGGCCGAGACGTGGCCGTAGAGGGCCTTCGCCATATCGTCTCCTCGTAGTGCGCTGCCGGAACCACCGGCTCACGCGCGCCCAGCTGATATTCGCGGCAACCCCACCCGAAAGATCCCCAGTGGGCAGGATCAGGCGCGACTGGCGCCGGGTCTAATTGTCCGCCTCCGGGGGCTCCGAGTCAAGTCGCCACAAGATCCTGTCTGACCTAATGGACTTTTAAGGTGCAGCTAACTCTCGGTGCCCGCGGTGTCCGTTACCGTCATCTCCGTGCCACCTCCGCGGAGTCGCCGCCGCCCGGTGAGCTCACCCCCGGCGGCCGGCCGCCACCGCCGTCCCACGCCACCGAGCCGGACGGTCCTGCTCGCCGTGCTCGGCGTGCTGACGGTCATGCTCGGCAGCGGCACCGCGATCAGCCTCACCGCCGCGACCCCGGACCCGGAGCCGAGCCAGGGGCCGGTGGCGGCGATCGGCACCGCCCCGCCGGCCACCGCCACCCCGAGCCCGACCGATCGCCCGAGCCCGTCGGAGTCGCCGGCGGAGGAGCCGGAGAGCTACGCCGAACCCGCGGCCGAGACAGCGCCCGAGCCGGAGCCGGAACCGGAACCGGCACCGCCGGACGACTCCGATGCGGACGAACCGGTCGACGAGATCACCGCCCTGGAGGACGAGGTCACGCGGTTGACCAACCAGGAGCGCGAACGGGCCGGCTGCGATCCGCTTGCGACCGACGAGCGGCTGCGTTCGTCGGCCCGCGGTCACAGCGAGGACATGGCGGTCAACGACTACTTCGACCACACCGGACGGGACGGTCGGTCCCCATTCGACCGGATGGCCGATGCCGGCTACCCGAACCCGGCCGCCGAGAACATCGCGTTCGGCTACCCCACGCCGGCCGACGTGATGGCCGGCTGGATGGACAGCGAAGGCCACCGCAACAACATCCTCAACTGCTCGTTCGTGGCGATCGGGGTCGGCCTGGCGTTCAACGGCGACGGCCGGCCGTACTGGACCCAGAACTTCGGCCGGTAGCGCCGGTCCCCGCGCCGCCGCGCGGGTCCGGAAAGGACCGCCAGCCCCCGGAAGCGACCGCCGCGCGCCCGGAAGCGACCGCCGCGCGCCCAGGAAAGTCGGCCGGATGGCCGACCGGGCCGGGACCGGCGGGCGATCGGCCCCCCGGGCGAACCGTCACCAACGCGACATAACCCGCACTCGCTACGGCCCGGCGTCGTTGGTCATGGCGGACGCACCAGACCCCGGGAGGAGCCATTGCGGGTGGCAATGATCACCGAGGGCGCGTACCCCTACCACGCCAGCGGTGCCAGCACCTGGTGCCACCAGCTCGTCTGCGGCCTCGACCGGGACCGGTACGACTACCAACTGGTCGCGCTCACCACCACCGACGACCGGCGGCCGCTGGCGTACCCGCTGCCACCGACGGTCACCGGCGTGACCGCCGCGCCGGTCTGGGGCGACCCGGTCACCCCCGCCGGCCGGCTGGCCCGGCGCCGGCTGCGGCACGCCGCCACCAACGCGGCGATCCTGCTGTGCCGCGGGCTGCTCGGCGACGACCCGCACCACGCGACGATGTTCCGGGACGCGCTGCACCGGCTGGCCGGGCTCGCCAGCGGCGGCGCCCATCCGCTGGCCGGCACGCCACTGGCCGACGTACTGGTGGACGCCTGGCGGGCGGCGAGCGGCGCGACCGCCGGCCCGGCCGCGGTGCCGGGCCAGCGCGGCGTCCCCGGCCGCCGGCTCAGCCTCGGCGACGCCGAGGCGGCGGCCGCGCTGCTGGAGCGGGCGCTCCGGCCACTCGCCGTCCCGCCGCCGACGGTGGACGCCTGCCACGCCACCTCCGGCGGGTTGCCGCTGCTGGTCGCGCTCGCCACCAAGTGGCGCGCCGGCACTCCGTACCTGCTCACCGAGCAAGGCATCTACTTGCGCGAGCGGTACCTGGACTACGGCGATGCGCTGCCGGAAGCGGTGAAGACCGTGATGCTGCGGTTCTTCCGGGCACTGTCCCGGCTCGGCTACGCCGAGGCGGCGACCGTGGTGGCGGCCACCCGGTTCGGCCAGCGCTGGCAGCTGCGGCACGGCGCCCACCCGGCGAAGGTGGTGGTGGTGCCCGGCGGCGTCGACCCGGCCCGGTTCCCGGCGATGCCCGACGACCCGGCCGGCACGACCGTGGTCTGGCTCGGCCGGATCGCCCCGCACGCCGACCTGATCGTGCTGATCCGGGCCTTCCAGCGGGTCAACCAACTGCTGCCGGAGGCCCGGCTGCGGCTGGTCGGGCCGGTCGCCGACGAGCGGTACGCGGCCCGCTGCCGGGCACTGGTCGACCGGCTCGAGCTGGCCCCGGTGGTCGAGTTCACCGGGCCGGTGCCGCGCGCCGCCGATGCGTACGCCGCCGGCCAGGTGGTGGTCCGGACCAGTGTCTGCGAAGGCATGCCGTACTCGGTGGTCGAGGCGATGATGGCCGGCCGGGCGACGGTGAGCACCGACGTCGGCGGGGTGGCCGAGCTGGTCGGCGACACCGGCCTGCTGGTGCCGCCCGGCGAGCCGGGCCCGCTCGCGAACGCGCTGGTGACGCTGCTGCGCGACCCGGCCCGCCGGCGTGCGCTCGGCGAGGCCGCGCACCGCCGCGCCCGCGGCCATCTCAGCCTGGACCGGATGCTGCGGGCGTACGACTACCTCTACGCCGACCTGCTCGCGAGGAGTGACCGATGAGCACGCCCACCGTGCTGCCGGCGGCCGCGCTGGCGACGCTCGCCCCCCGACCCGCCCCCAGCCCGGCCCGGCTGTTCCGGTCAGCACTGGCTCGCGGGGCCGGCTACCTGGTGCCGGTGCCGCTGGCGGTGGCGGCGACCGAGCCGCTCAGCCGGCTGCCGTGGACCGTGCCGGTCGGGGCGCTCGCCGCCGGCTGGTGCGCCGCGCTCGGGCTGCTCTACCTCGCCGCCCCGGTGGCGGAGCGGGCCGGCCCCGGCCCGGCCGCCCGGCTGGTGCTCGCCGGCTTCGCCGCGCTGGCCGGCGCCTGGTCCGGGCTGCTGGCGCTGGCGCCGGCGAAGCTGGTCGGCGCCGACCGCCCGCTCGCCCACCTGGTGAGCCTGGCCGGGCTGGCGGTGCTCGCCGCACTCGCGGTGGCCCGCGCGACCGGCACCGAGCTGGCGATGCTGGGCTGGAGCCTGCCGGTGCTGCTGGTCGCGGGCGCCACCATCACCGGCTGGCCGGCCGAGGTCCGGCCGGCCGGGACGGTGGCCGGGCTGGCGGCCGGGATCGCCGGGCTGCTGGCCGGCGCGGCCACCCCGGCGCTGCGGCGGAGCTACCCGGCGACCGGCAGCCGCCCCACCGCCGCCGAGCTGCGCGGCTGCGCCGGCCCGGTGCTGGTCGGCCTGTGCCAGGTGGCGGTGGTGCTGGTGGTCGCCCGCGCCGGGCAGGTCGCGGTCAGCGCCGGCGGGATCCCGCCGGCGCTGGTGCCGTTGCTGGTCACCATCCCCGGGCTGGAGCTGTGGGTGGGTTGGCACCTGGCCCGGGTGAGCGAGGGCCTGACCCGGTACGACGAGCGCGAAGCGCACCTGCGGTACGTCCGCCGGATCGGCTGGGCCACGCTCGCCGCGCTGCTGCCGCCGCTGGCCGCCGGCACCGCCCTGGCCGGCACCGCCGGCCGGCTGCCGTACGGGCTGTCGGCGCACCCGGACGTGCCGGCGCTGGTGCTGGCGCTGGCGAGCGGGGTGCTGCTGGCCGGGGTGGTGGCGACCGGCTGGCTGCTCGCGGCCCGCCGGCGGTTCGGGCTGGCGGCGCTGGTGACCGGCGCGCCGGTGGTGATCGCGCTCGGCCTGTCGATCAGCGTTCCCGGACTGGCAGCCACTTCGTTGAGCGGGTGGGGACAGCTGCTGCCGAGCGTCGCCGTCGGGCTGGCGGCGGCGTACGCGGCCGGGCTGATCCTCGCCGCGTTCGTGCTCTTCGACACCCGGAGCCTGCGATGACGCCGACCCTGCTGCCGCTCTACGTCCACCCGAGGGTGGACCCGGCGGCGTGGCGGGCGGCGGGAAACGGCTCCGGCGAGCTGACGGTGATCGCCGAGGGGCCGGTGGACGCCGAGCTCACGGACGCGGTGGGCCGGTTGGCAAAGAGCGGGGTCGCCACGCTCGGCCGGGTGGACGTGGCGTTTGCCACCCGCCCGGTCGCCGACCTGCTCGACGAGGTGGAGGGCTGGGCCGGCTGCCCGGTCGCCGGGGTGTTCCTCGACCAGGCGCCGACCAGCCCGTTCTGCCTCGGCCCGATCGCGCTGGCGATCCGGGTCGCCCGCCGGGCCGGCCTGTTCACGGTGGTGCTCAACCCGGGCGTCCCGACCGACCCGCTCTACCGGGAGCTGGACATTCCGATCTGTACGTTCGAGGGGTCGTGGGCGGAGTACCGGCGGTGGACCGGCGAGGGCGCGCTGCCGGGCGACGGGCACCTGGTCCACTCGGTGCCGGCCGACGCGATGGCCACCGCCCGGGCGCTGCTGCGGGAGCGCCGCGCCGGCTGGGGGCTGGTCACCGACCGGACCCCGCCCAACCCGTACGCCGGCCCGCCGGCCTGGCTGTAAGCCGGAACCCGGCTACCGGGCCGGGGGCACCGATCGGCGGCGCGGCCGGGGTTGGCAGCGCGGGCAGAAGAACGACGACCGGTTCGTGAACGGCTCCCGCCGGATCGGGGTGCCGCATCGCTTGCAGGGCAACCCTTCCCGGCCGTACACATGCAGCTCCCGCTCATACCAGCCGCGCTCGCCGTTGACGTCCACATAGAGCGCGTCGAACGAGGTGCCGCCAGCGTCGATCGCCTCGGTGAGCACGTCCCGGACGTGACCGAGCAGCCGGCGCACGGCCGGGCCGGTGAGCACATCGCACCGCCGCTGGCCATGCAGTTTCGCCCGCCACAGCGCCTCGTCGGCGTAGATGTTGCCGACCCCGGAAATCAGGTTCTGATCCAGCAACGCCACCTTCACCGCCACCCGCCGGCGGCGCAGCGCGGCGACGAACCCGTCCTCGTCGAACGCCTTGTCCAGCGGATCCGGCGCGATGTGGGCGATCTGCTCCGGCACCACGGCGGCACCGTCCCATCCGGACACCGACAACCCGCCGAACGTCCGCTGGTCCACAAAGCACAGACTCGGGCCGCCGTCGGTGAACGCGAACCGGACCCGCAGGTGTGGGTGGTCCGCCGGCGGGTCCAGCAGCAGCTGCCCGGACATGCCGAGGTGACCGATCAGCGCGTCGCCGCTGTCCAGCGGCAGCCACAGAAACTTGCCGCGCCGATTCGCCCCGGTGATCGTACGGCTGGCCAGCCGCCCTACGAAGTCGGCGGGGCCCGGCAGATGCCGGCGGATCGCCCGCGGGTGGTAGACCGTCACCTCGGCGATGGTCCGCCCGATCACCGCGCCGGCCAGCCCGCGCCGGACCGTCTCCACCTCCGGTAGCTCAGGCATGCCGGACCGCCCTCACCGCTGCCAACTCAGGCCCGCCTGACCGCCGCTGACCGCTGGCACCTCAGGTCCGCGCCGACAGCTCACGCCACGCGGCCTCGGCGGCGCGTTGCTCGGCCTCCTTCTTGCTGCCGCCGGTGGCGCCGCCGTAGCGGGTGCCGGCCACGATCACCCAGGAGGTGAAGGTTTTCGCGTGGTCCGGGCCGGCCTCGTCGACCCGGTACTCCGGGACGCCGAGCGAGCGCTCCGCGGTCAGCTCCTGCAGGCTGGTCTTCCAGTCCAGGCCGGCGCCGCGGGCGGCCGAGTCGGCCAGCAGCGGGTCGAACAGCTTGTGGATCACCTGGCCAGCGGTCTCGATGCCGTGCTCCAGGTAGATCGCGCCGAGCAGCGCCTCCAGCGTGTCGGCGAGGATGCTCGCCTTGTCCCGGCCGCCGGTCGCCTCCTCGCCCTTGCCGAGCAGCAGGTACTGGCCGAGCCCGCCGGGGCACAGGGTGCGGGCGACCTCGGCGAGTGCCCGCATGTTCACCACGCTGGCGCGCAGCTTCGCGAGCTGACCCTCGGCCAGCTCCGGGTGGTTGTGGTACAGGCTGGTCGTGATCACCAGCCCGAGCACGGCGTCGCCCAGGAACTCCAGCCGCTCGTTGGTCGGCAGGCCACCGTGCTCGTACGCGTACGAGCGATGGGTCAGCGCACGTCGCAGCAGCGCCGGATCAAGCGATACACCGAACGCCGCAGCCAGCGCCTCCTCGGCTGGTCCGCTCACGGCCGCACCCGGGTCAGGCGAGTTCGATGACCTGGCGGCCGTTGTAGGTGCCGCAGACCTGGCAGGCCGCGTGTGGCAGCTTCGGCTCCCGGCACTGCGAGCACGGCTCGGTCCGGACCGGCCGGGCCTTCCACTGCGCCCGGCGCGACCTGGTGTTGCTGCGCGACATCCTCCGCTTCGGTACGGCCACGGTGTCCTACTCCTCAGTCAAGGTCAACTTCTTCAGTGCTGCCCAGCGCGGGTCGGCCTGCGCCTCGTGACCGTGGTCCGCGGGCAGGTCGTCCCAGTGTGCCCCGCAGCCGGGGCACAGGCCGGGACAGTCGTCCCGGCACAGCGGGCTGTTCGGCAGCGCCAGCACCACCGCGTCCCGCACAGTCGGTTCCAGGTCGATCAGATCGCCCTGCAACCGCCCGACCTCGTCCTGCTCGGTGGTGGCGTCCGTGGTGCTGTCCGGGTACGCGAACAGCTCCTGGACGGTCACCGCCAGCTCGTTGCCGATCGGGCGGAGGCATCGCGAGCACTCCCCCGCCACCGGGCCGGTGACGGTCCCGGAGACGAGCACGCCCTCGGACACCGACTCCAGCCGCAGGTCGAGCCGGAGCTCGGTGCCTACCGGCATCCCGATCATCGCCAGCCCGAGCCCCTCCGGTGCGGCGACCACTCGTTCGACCGTACGCATCGACCCGGGCGCGCGCGGCAGCGACCTCGTATCGAGGACCAGTGGCGCCCGTGGATCCAAGCGGGTCACAGAGTGATCATGCATCGTTGGGGACTCCGACCAGGGTGAAGGCCGACTCTCTAGGTTACCCGACGCCGATCGCTGGTCAGAAGGGCAGTGGCCGTTCCCGCTCCGGCTCCTCCTCCGGCGAGAACGTGCCGATCTCCCGGAGCGCGTGCATCTTGTCCCGGCCGCGCTCGATCGAGGCGAGCGCCCGGGTCAGGAACTGCTCGAAGTTCGCCAGCGCAGTGTCCACGTAGTCGTCCACCTCGTCGCGCAGCCGCTGCGCCTCCGCCCGGGCCTCGCCGAGGATCCGGTTCGCCTCGTGCTCGGCGGAGACCAGCACCTCGTGCGCCGACACCAGCCGGGCGTGCTCCTGCTCGCCCTCGGCGATGATCCGCTCCGCCTCTCGCCGGCCCGCCTCCAGGATCTTGTCCCGCTCCTCCAGCAGGTTCGCGGCCCGGCGCAGCTCGCCGGGGAGCGCCTCCCGCAGCTCCTCCAAGGCGTTGATCATTTCGTTGCGGTCAACCAGGCAGTTGCGCGACATCGGTACGGCGCGCGCGTTCTCTACGGTCGCGATGATCTCGTCGATGCGGTCGAGCGGATCCACCGGTCAACTCCCGTCATCTGGTCGGCGGAGGCCCGCCGGAAGCTCCCGTCCATGGTGGGACCTGCGGCCCACCGCTCCATGATGCGACCTGCGCCGCAGCCTGGATGCCACCTGATCGTGCCACGGCGCGTCGCCGGGCATACTAACCGTGGCCGGTCAGTCGCGCTACGAGCCGCTCGCACACCGGCTCCGGGACGTACGCCGAGACGTCACCGCCCCACTTGGCCACTTCCTTGACCAGACTCGACGAGAGGTACGAGTAGAGCGGGTTGGTCGGCATGAACAGGGTCTCGACGCCGGCCAGCCCGATGTTCATCTGCGCCATCTGCAGCTCGTAGTCGAAGTCGCTGACCGCCCGGATCCCCTTGACCACGATCCCGGCTCCCCGGGCCCGGCAGAACTCGACCAGCAGTCCCCGGAACGACTCGACCCGGACGTTGGGGTAGCTCGCGGTGGTCTGGCGCAGCAGATCCATCCGTTCGTCCACGGTGAACAGCCCGGTCTTCGCCTCGTTGATCAGGACCGCGACGATCACCTCGTCGAACAGCGCGGCCGACCGGCCGATGATGTCCAGATGGCCGTTCGTCACCGGGTCGAACGAGCCGGGGCAGACCACGCGTTTCATGATCGCCGACCGTACCAAAGCGTGGTCTCGCCGTACCTGCGCGTGCGGACGCCGGTGAGCGGCTCCACCCATTGCAGCGCCGGTGATCGGGTCGCCCGCTCGATCACCACGATCGCGTCCGGCGCCAGCCAGCCGTGCGTCAGCAGTGCCTGCTGCACCGCGGCCAGCTGGTGGTCGGGCAGCTCGTACGGCGGGTCGGCGAACACGATGTCGTACGGCGGCTCGGTGCCCGGGCCCCGCTGGAGCACGGTGAGTACCTCACCGGTGACCAGCCGGACCGCCGAGGCCGCCCGGAGCGTGGCGATGTTCGCCCGGGCCACTCGGGCCGCGGCCGGCCGCGACTCCACCAGCAGCACGTGATCGGCGCCGCGCGAGTAGCCCTCCAGCCCGACCGCACCGGAGCCGGCGTAGAGATCGGCGAACCGGCTGCCGGCCAACTCGGTGAGCGATCCGAGGGTGTTGAACAGTCCTTCCCGGACCCGGTCGGAGGTGGGTCGGGTGTGCGGTCCGGTGGGCGCGGCGAGCCGCCGGCCACCGAGCGTCCCAGCCACGATTCGGGTCACACGGGTGACGGTACCTGTCCGAACGGTCGGCGGCCTGCCGCCGACCGGTGGGTTTTCGCGGGCTGGATTACCCACCGCGTTGATAACGATCAGATAACAACGCTGAATAGCGGCTGTGTGGGATCGCAAAGCTTCCTTAAGGCCGCTAAGGTCTGCGTCTGTGCCTGGCGATGGTCGCCGGCTTACCCCTGTGAACTAGTCACCCCGGGAGCTATGGAGTGAACCAAAAGTCTCTCACCCGCCGAGTCCTGGCTGGCAGCGCCGGCCTGGCGATCGGTGTACTCAGCATCTTCAGCCTGGCTGCACCAGCCTCCGCGCAGGACGACGTCCAGACCTTCGGCGGCGGGCACCACTTCAAGAAGGTCGAGGTCACCGGCGAGGCGGAGTGTGACATCGAGGCCGAAACGTGGACGGTGACCTGGAACGTCACCAACGACTCGCGGAGCCAGGCCACGATCTCCGCCGTGACCAGCGGTGGCGAGCCGACCGAGGTCACCGGCTTCGCGGTGGAGCAGCTGCTCGCCGCTGGCGAGACCGTCACCGGCACCACGACCTACCCGAACGGCACCGAGTCGGCCGAGCTGACCGTGGAGCTGCGGTGGGCGTTCCAGGACCGGCGGGGTGACTGGAAGGAGTACCGCGCCTCGGCCACCGCGACCGTTGAGCTCGGCGCCTGCCAGGGCGAGGAGCCGGAGGAGCCGGAGGAGCCTGAGGAGCCGGCGGTGACCCCCGCGGTGTTCTTCGGCTGCGACCTGTTCGTGATTGGTCTGCGCAACGACGCGGAGGAGGCTGGCGCCACCCTCACGCTGACCCCGAACCAGGACGTCACCGCTGGCCACGCGCCGCAGCTCATCGACCAGATCGGCACCGAGGGTGAGATCGTGGTGCCGGAGGACTTCGAGCTCCAGGACACCGCCACGATCGCCGCTGGCGAGACCTTCACGGTCGGCCCGCTGGGCGTGGGTGAGGCGCACCTGCACGGCTTCGTGCCGGCCGAGGGCCTCGTGGTCACCGCCACGGTGCTGATCGGCGACGAGGTCCTCACCACCGCCGAGCTGTCCTGGGAAGAGCTGCTGGCCTCGGAAGACGTGGTGTGCGAGGACGGTGGCGAGGGCGGCGAGCTGCCGGTCACCGGTAACACCACGATGCTGATCGCTGGCGGCGCGGTGGCGCTGCTGGCCCTGGGCGGCGGCCTGTTCCTGCTCGCCCGTCGTCGCCGGGTCACCTTCTCCGCCTGATCGCGGGTAACCGGCTGACCTGACCCCAGAAGGCCCGTCGACCACCCACCCGGTCGACGGGCCTTCTGCTGTGTCCGGCTCCCTGAGTCGCCGACGCGGCTAGGACTGGCGGCTAAGATAACGATCAGATAACAAAGCTGTGAGCGCCCTGAGTGAGAGCCTGGGAATTCCCGCAAACCGCTAAGGTCAGTATCTGGTGCCAGTGGGCCTGCCGCTGGCATCCGCACAGCCGTTGATACGAGTGAACCCTCCGGAGAACCGACCCGCGTGAACCACTTCCGCCGCCGTTACCGCCGCGCGCTCGCAGTGGTGAGCAGTGCGCTCATCGGGCTGCTCGGCGGGATCATACTGGCGGCGAGCCCGGCGGCGGCGCAGACCTCGACCGTGACCGGCAGCTGCGGCTGGGACGGTACGGCGGCCGAGTGGGTGGTGACCTGGACCGTCACCACCGACCCGCCGGCCGGCGCCACCGCCTTCCGGTGGCTGGCCGTCGAGGCCACCCCGAGCCCGGTCGCCGGCATCGAGGCGACTCCGGCGGGCGAGTTCCCGCACCGCGCCGGCCAGCAGCTGGTCGGCGAGCAGCGGCTACCCGAGGGCACCACCAGCGCCTCGCTCACGGTGCAGGCCGAGTGGGACAACGGCCAGCAGGACGCCGAGCCGAGCCGCGGCGAGCTGCAGCTGCCTGCCGACTGCAGCCGGGGCGACCTGATCAGCCAGTGGCGGCTGGACTGCGACGCGGTCACCATCACGATCCAGAACCCGACCGCCGAGCCGGTCACCGTCACGCTGGTGCCGAACGCCGGTAACCCGGTGCCGGTCCAGGTCGCCGGTGGCGAGGCGGCGACGGTCGAGTTCCCGCCGTCCCCTGGCCTGTCGGTCGATGTGCGGGTCGGTGAGCAGTCGATCGTGGATCCCGGCGATCCGATCGCGGTCACCGCGGGGCAAGTAGCGGCGCTCGAATGCGCGGCGGAGCAGGACGGTGGTGGCGGGGGCGGCCTGCCCGCGACCGGCACCTCGGCGCTGATCGTCGCCGCTGGTGCGCTCGCCCTGCTGGCGCTCGGCGCCGGCCTCTACCTGATCGCCCGGCGCCGCCGGATCCGGTTCACCGCCTGATCCAGGACTCAGCCCTTTTCGAGGTATTCGGCCCGCTCCTCGTCGACCAGCGTCGCCACCATCGCCGCCAGCCCCGGGTAGTCGGTGAGCTCCGGGTCCTCCGAGAGCAGCGCCTCGGCTTCGGACCGCGCTTCGCTGATCAGATCCGCGTCCCGCAACAACGACAGCAGCTGCAGATGCGAGCGCCGGCCGGACTGGGCGGCACCCAGCACATCGCCCTCCCGGCGCTGCTCCAGGTCGAGCTCGGCGAGCTTGAACCCGTCCAGCGTGGAGGCGACCGCCGCCAACCGCTCGCGCGCGTCGGAACCGGCCTCCGCCTCGGTGACCAGCAGGCACAGCGCCGGCGCCGATCCCCGCCCGACCCGGCCGCGTAGCTGGTGCAACTGCGACACCCCGAACCGCTCCGCGTCAAGCACCACCATCATGGTCGCGTTCGGTACGTCGACGCCGACCTCCACCACCGTGGTGGCCACCAGCACGTCCAGCGAGCCGGCCGCGAACGACCGCATCACCGCGTCCTTCTCGTCGGCCGGCAGCCGGCCGTGCAGCACCCCGAGCCGCAGCCCGGCCAGTGGACCAGCCTCGAGCAGCGGCGCCACCTCCAGCACCGCCAGCGGGGGCCGCCGGCCGCGCTCGCTCGGCTCCGAAGGCTCGTCCCCGATCCGCGGGCACACCACGTACACCTGGTGGCCGGCGGCCACCTCCTCGCGCACCCGCTGCCAGGCCCGGTCGAGCAGCGCCGGCTGCTCGGTGGCGGCGACCACGTGGGTCTGGATCGGCGACCGGCCGCGCGGCAGCTCCCGCAGGGTGGAGACCGCCAGGTCGCCGTAGACGGTCATCGCCACCGTCCGCGGGATCGGGGTCGCGGTCATCACCAGCACGTGCGGCGGCTGCTCGGCCTTGGCGCGCAACGCGTCCCGTTGCTCCACTCCGAACCGGTGCTGCTCGTCCACGATCACCAACCCGAGATCGTGGAACTCGACCCCTTCGTACAGCAGCGCGTGCGTGCCCACGACGATGCCGGCCTCGCCGGAGCCGACCATCGCCTGCGACCGCCGGCGGGCGGCCGCCCCCTGCGAGCCAGTGACCAGCGCGACCTGCGTACCGTTCGGATCGCCGCCGAGCTCCCCGGCCCGGCCCAGCGGCCCGAGCAGGTCGACCACGCTCCGGTAGTGCTGGGCGGCGAGCACCTCGGTCGGCGCCAGCAGCGCCGCCTGGCCGCCGTTGTCCACCACCTGCAGGGCGGCCCGGATCGCGCAGACCGTCTTACCGGAACCGACCTCGCCCTGCAACAGCCGATGCATCGGGTGCGGCCGGGCCAACTCGGCCGACAGCTGCTCGCCCACCGCCCGCTGGCCATCGGTCAGCTGGTACGGAAGGGCCGCGTCGAACGCGTCGAGCAGGCCACCCGGCTTCCGGGGCCGCGGGACCGCCGGCCAGGCCTCGGCCCGTTTCCGCCGCTGCACCAGGGTCAACTGCACCGCGAACGCCTCGTCCCACTTCAGCCGGCGACGCGCCGGCCCGAGTTCCTCCCGGGAAGCCGGCCGGTGGATGCTGCGGAGGGCGCCGTCCAGCCGCATCAGGCGCCGGGCCGCCCGGATCCGCTCCGGCAGCGCATCCGGGATCTCCGGCAGCGCCTCCAGGGTGGCCCGGACCGCCTTCGTAATGTCCCAGCTGGTGACGTCCTTTGTGGCCGGATAGATCGGAATCAGCTCGGAAGCGAAGTCCTGCGCCACGCTCTCATCCGGCTCGTCCAGCAGCTCGTACTTCGGATGCGCCAACTGCTTGACGACCCGCCGGCCGGACCGGTACTCGCTGACCGTGCCGGCGAACAGTCCCCACCGGCCGGGAGCCAACACCTTCTCCATCCAGGTGAGCGGCTTCTTACCGAAGAACACCAGGGTGAGCGTGCCGCCGGAGTCGTCGGCCACCACCGCCTCGCAGACCCAGCCGGGCCGGTTCTGCATCCGGCGGGCGCGCGAGCTGATCACCCGGGCCTGCACGGTGACGTGCTGGTCCACTGTGAGCGAACTGATGTCAGTGAGGCTGCCCCGGTCGTCGTACCGGCGCGGCAGGTGGAACAGCAGGTCCCGGACCGTCGCCAGCTCGAGCTCCCGGCGCAGCTTCGCGGCGCCGTTGCCGAGCACCTGCCGCAGCGGTGTGTCCAGGGTGACCGGTCCGGGCACTACTCGACCCCCACCACCAGCGGGTAGGTCGGCTGGCCGCCGTGGTACAGCTGCACCTCCACGAACGGCCAGGCGCTGGCGAGGTGGGCGGTGAGCGCCTCGCCGAGCCCGGCCGGCGCGTCCGCGCCGACCAGCAGGCTGACCAGCTCCCCACCGCCGCCGAGCAGCCGGTCCAGCAGCTGCCGGGCGACCTCGGTCAGGTCAGTGCCGATCAGGTGCACCTCCCCCTCGACCAGCGCCAGCACGTCGCCGGCCCGGCACTGCCCGGCGACCGTGATCGCGTCCCGGCTCGCCCAGCACAGCTCCGCGTACCGGCAGGCGCCGGCCGCCTCCGCCATCGCGATCACGTCGTCATCGAACCGCCGGCTGGCGTCCCGGACCGCGAGCGCCGCCAGCGCCTGCACCGGCGAGCGGGTCGGGATCACCGAGACCCGGATGTCGTCCACCGCCGCCTCGTCGGCGGCGGCGTTCGAGACCGCCTGCGCGTTCGGGTCGTTCGGCAGCACCACCACCTGGCCGGCCCGGGTGGCCCGGATCGCGGCGAGCACGTCGCCGGTGGCCGGGTTGGCGCCGACCACCACCGCGCCCTCGCCGGCGAACAGCTGGGCCAGCCCGTCGCCGCTGGCGACCACCACCGCGCCGCGCGCCGCCGGGTCCCGGTTCGGCACCGTCTCCTCGAACCTGGTCACCGAGATCTGGCGGGGCCGGCCGGCCTCCACCCCGGCCTCGATCGCGGCGCCGACGTCGTTGACGTGGACGTGCACGTTCCAGGTGCCGTCGCCGGTGCCGACCACCACCAGCGAGTCGCCCAGCTCGGCGAGCACCGTCCGCAGCTTCGCCACCGCCTCGTCATCGGCGGTCAGCAGGTACTGCACCTCGTACGCGTACTCCGACGAACCGGCCTCCCGGGCGCTGGTCAGCGCCGCCGGCCGGGGTGGCGGCGGGGGCGCCGGCCGCTCCGGGACGCTGCCGGCGACCACTTCGACCAGCGCGTCCAGCAACACCACCAGGCCGCGCCCGCCCGCGTCGACCACGCCGGTCGCGGCCAGCACCGGCAGTTG
The DNA here is from genome assembly GCA_036564175.1 of Natronosporangium sp. Taxonomy (GTDB): domain Bacteria; phylum Actinomycetota; class Actinomycetes; order Mycobacteriales; family Micromonosporaceae; genus Natronosporangium. The sequence goes on along the minus strand of DATCKZ010000007.1, from coordinate 79,874 downwards.
CTGGGGGGTACGCGCGAGCGCGGCGACCGCGGCGTCGGCGGCTGCCCGTACCACCGTGCCCAGGTCGTCGGAGTCGGTGGCGGCGGCGGCCCGGGCGGCGGCGCTCGCCACCGACAGGATGGTGCCCTCGACCGGCGCGGCGACCGCCGCGTAGCTGGCCTTGGCGGCGGCGGTGAGCGCGTCGGCGAGCTCGTGGCCACGCACCACCGGGACGGTGACCAGCGCGTCGGCGAGCCCGCGCAGCAGCTGCGCCACGATCACCCCGGAGTTGCCGCGGGCGCCGAGCAACGCGCCGCGGGCCATGATCCGTAGTGCCTCCCCGGCCGACGCCAAGCCCTCCTCGGTCCGGCACGCCTGGTCCGCCGCGGTGAGCGTGAGCAGCAGGTTCGTGCCGGTATCGCCGTCCGGCACCGGATAGACGTTGAGCTGGTTGATCTCGTGTTCGTGCCGCCCGAGCGCCGCCAGCCCGGCCGTACACCAACGACGCACGGCATCGGCGTCGAGGATCTCCAGCACGGCGCGAAGTCTATCGGCGGTGGCGGGTAACCGCCCGGTTGGCGGGCCAGCGACGGCATCGGGTAGTCTTCCAGGGTTGCCCGCTCAGGTGGGCAGACCGGACAACCAGCAACGTTGCAAGCCAGTTCCCCAGGAGTGTCCCGTGTCCTTCGTGTGCGACATCTGCGGCAAGAAGCCGGGCTTCGGTAACAACGTGTCTCACTCGCACCGAAGGACCCGGCGCCGGTGGCTGCCGAACATCCAGACTGTCCGGACTCCGGCCGGTGGTGGCACCACCCGCAAGGTGCGCGCCTGCACCTCCTGCATCAAGGCCGGCAAGGTCGTCCGCGCAGCCTGATCTCACAGATCCCGGCCGAGCGAGACCACGTCCGGCGCGTCTTTGTAGTAACCGAAGTGCTCGATGCACTCGTACCCGTTGGACTGGTAGAGCTTGATCGCCTCGGGCTGGAGCCCGCCGGTCTCGAGGATCATCCGAGTCCGCCCGTATGACCGGGCCGACTCCTCCACCGCCGCCAGCACCCGCCGGGCGATCCCCCGGCGCCGCGCCGCCGGCAGCGTGAACATCCGCTTCAGCTCGGCCGTCTTGCCATCGGTGCCGTGGCTGCGCCAGCCCGCGCAGGCGACCGGCTCACCGTCGAGGTAGGCCACCAGGAACGCGCCGTTCGGTGGCTCGAAGTCGGACGCGCTCACCGGCGTTTCGTCGCCCTCGCCGCCGTACCGCGAGCGCAGGTCGTCCATCGCCGCCGCCACCAGCGCCTGCGCGACCATCGCGTCGTACCGCACGCGCCTGATCTCAACCCCGTTGTCCCCGTTCACTCCATCAGGGTACGCGAGACTAGGGTTGCTCGAATGAGCCGATGGATGGACGACGCAGTCGAGGGCTACCTGACCGAGCTGGCCGGGGTCGAGCACGACGACCCGGTGTTGGTGGAGATGGAGACACTGGCCAAGGAGCGCGGGTTCCCGATCGTCGGACGCGCGACCGGCCGGTTTCTGGAGCTGATGGCTCGCTCGATCGGGGCTCGACGGGTGATGGAACTCGGCTCTGGGTACGGCTACTCGGCCTACTGGTTCGCCCGGGCGGTCGGGCCGGAGGGCGAGGTGATCTGCACCGACGGCGACCCGGCCAACGCCGAGCAGGCCGAGCGCTACCTGACCGCGGCCGGCGTCTGGGACCGGGTCCGCTATCGGGTCGGTGACGCGCTGACCGGGTTCGCGGCCGAGGCGGGCGAGTTCGACATCGTCTACTGCGACGTCGACAAGCTCGGCTACCCGGACTGCTGGCGGGCGGCCCGGGACCGGATCCGGGTCGGCGGGCTCTGGCTGTGCGACAACGTGATCTGGAGCGGCCACGTGGCGACCAACACCGATCGGGACGGGCTGCCGGGCAACACCGCGGCGATCCGTGAGCACAACCGGCTGGTCGCCGAGGACGAGCGGTACGTCGGCAGCATCGTGCCGATCCGGGACGGGGTGATGGCGGCGCTGCGGATCGCCTGACTCCGGCCGGCGGCGGTCACCGGAAGTGGTCCCAGCCGGTCTGGCCGTGGTAGACCTTGCCGTCCACGGTCACGCCGCTGCCCTCGGCCACCTCGCCGATCAGCCGCCAGTCGTCCGGCAGCCGTACCTCGCGCGGGAACGTCGCCACCAGCGGGTGGTCGTCGCCGCCGGTGAGAATCCAGTCGTACGGATCGACGCCGAGCGCCTCGGCCGCGTTGCGCAGCTGCTCCGGCACCGGGAACGCGTCCCGCCGGATGTCGATCGCGACCCCGCTGGCGCTGGCGATGTGCCCCAGATCGGCCAGCAACCCGTCGGAGACGTCGATCATCGCGGTGGCGCCGAGCGCGGCCGCCGCCGGCCCGGCCGGGTACGGCACCTGTGGCCGGCGGTACGCATCGACGAGCAGCTTCGGTGACCGGAAGCCGCGCGAGAGCACGGTCAGGCCGGCCGCGGCGTACCCGATCCGGCCGGCCATCGCGACCTGGTCGCCGGGCCGGGCGCCGGCCCGGGTCACCGGGGCCGCGCCGGCCAGGTCGCCCAGCGCGGTGACCGCGATGGTCAGGGTCGGGCTGGCCGTGATGTCCCCGCCCACCACGCTGGCGCCCACCCGTGCCGACTCGGTCACCAGCCCGTCGGTGAGTCCGTCCACCCAGGCCACCTCGAGTTCCGGTGGAGCGCACAGTGCCACCAGCAACGCAGTCGGGCGGGCGCCCATCGCCGCGATGTCGGCCAGGTTCGCCGCAGCCGCCCGGTGCCCGACGTCGGTGGCGCTGACCCAGTCCAGCCGGAAGTGCCGGCCGGCCACCAGCGCGTCGGTCGTCACCACCACCCGCTGGTCGGGCACGGTCACCACCGCCGCGTCGTCGCCGGGCCCGAGCGGCACCCCCGGGTTGGTCCCGAGCCGGGCGGTGATCCGAGCGATCAGCCCGAACTCGCCCGTCTGCGTCACGGTCATCGGAAAATCTCCTCACCCCTACAGCCCTGCCACGTACGGTAGTTTCACGGTCGAGCCGCGCCACGCGGCGGAAGGAGGGCGTGTCGTGGTCCAGGCGTACATCCTGATCCAAACCGAGGTCGGAAAGGCGCGTGACGTGGCCGCGGCGATCTCGCAGATCCAGGGCGTGGCGCGGGTGGACGCCGTCACCGGCCCGTACGATGTGATCGTGCTCGCCGAGGCGCGCAACGTCGACGAGCTCGGCAAGATGATCGTCAGCCAGGTCCAGCTGGTGTCGGGCATCACGCGGACCCTCACCTGCTCAGTGGTACACCTGTAGGCGTGCCCGACCCCACCACCAGGTCCGCTGCCCAGCTCGCCACGCTGATCGCCATCCCGGTGGCGCTCCTGGTCGGGATCGGGACGTTCCTGTTGCTGCGGCCGCCGGCGGACGACGGCGAGCCGGCCGCCGCGCCGACCAGCACCGCACCGGCGACGATGCCGACCAGCCCGGTGGAGATGCCGGCGCCGGCGCTGACCGAGCGGGCCGAGCTGGTCTGCCGGGCGCTGGTGTCGCAGTTGCCGACCGAGCTGGACGGGCTGCCGCAGCGGCCGGTCACCGCCGGCCCGGAGCAGAACGCCGCGTACGGCGAGCCGCCGATCACGGTCGCCTGCGGTGGCGAGCCGGTCGAGTACGAGCCGACCGACCAGGTCTATCCGTGGGAAGGGGTGTGCTGGCGCCCGGACCCCGAGTCGGGCGACCCGGACCCGGAGTCGGGCGACCCGTCGGTGTGGACCGCGCTGGGCCGGGAGGTGCCGATCCGGGTCACCGTGCCGGCGTCGTACGACGGGCCGTTCCAGTACGTGCTGGAGTTCTCACGGCCGATCGCCGAGACGGTCCGCTCCACCGAGGCCGTCCCGGCCGGCTGCACCGACTGACTACGCCGGCTAGTGCAGGCCGGTGCCCCGGCGCAGCGCGGTGCGGACCAGCCGCGCCACCAGCTTCGGGTAGGGCAGCCCGGACTCGGCCCAGACGCGGGGGAAGATGCTGGACGCGGTGAACCCCGGCATCGTGTTGATCTCGTTGAGGTAGACGTCCAGCTCCGGGGTGACGAAAAAGTCGACCCGGGCCAGCCCGGCACAGTCGAGTGCGGTGAAGATCGCCTTCGCGTACTCCTGGACCTTGGCGGTCACCGGCTCCGGCAGGTTGGCCGGGATGTCGAACTCGCACGCGTCCTCGAGGTACTTCGCCTCGAAGTCGTAGAACTCGTGGTCGGTGACCACCCGCACCTCGGCCAGCGCACTCGCCTCCGGCTCCCCGCCGTACTCCCCCTCCAGCACCCCGCACTCGATCTCGCGGCCGACGATCGCCGCCTCGACCAGCACCTTCGGGTCGATTTCGCGGGCCGCCGCGATCGCCGCGTCCAGCTCCGCCCAGTCGGTGACCTTGCTGACCCCGTACGAGGAGCCGGCCCGGGCCGGCTTGACGAACACCGGCAGCCCGAGCCGCTCCCGGTCGGCGGCCGACAGCGTGGCGCCGGCCCGCAGCACCGCGTACGGCCCGATCGGGATCCCGGCCTGGACGGCGAGCGCCTTGGTGAACTCCTTGTCCATCGCCGCCGCGGAGGCGAACACGCCCGAGCCGACGTACGGGATGCCGGCCATCTCCAGCAGTCCCTGGATCGTGCCGTCCTCCCCGTACGCCCCGTGCAGCACCGGGAAGACGACGTCCACATCGCGCAGCGCGCTGACGCCCTCGGCGGGATCGAGCACCATCAGTCCCCGGCCGGACGGCGGCAGGGTCACCGACGTGCCCGACGCGTCGGTGATTTCCGGCAGTTGCCGGCCGCGGATCGCGAGCTGGCTCCGGTCGCCACTGGTGAGCACCCAGTTGCCGGCGCGGGTGATGCCGACCGGGATCACCTCGAACTCGTCGGAGGCGTCCAGCGCGCTCAGCACACTGCCGGCGCTGACGCAGGAGATGGCGTGCTCGGTGCTGCGGCCTCCGAACACCAGGGCCACTCTGGTCTTCCGTACGCTCACGCGGCTGACCCTACCCTGCAACCGACCGTGCGTGCGCCCGCTACGAAGGGATAGCCGCCGGTGTCGTTCGGCGCCAAGTGGGCTAGCTCTGTTAGACTGGCTGATGGCGCTGGTTCGGCGCCAAGCATCTGTCAAGCCCGGCGGTCGATTCTGGCCGCGGGCTTCTGTCGTGCCCGCTGGGCACTGAGTGACAGGGAGGTGACCACCGTGGCCGACGGTGACAGTAGTCGCCGGCACCGTGCTGGCGACCGCGGTGGTCCTGCCCCCAGCCTCGCCCGCTCGGTGCGTTAGCCACTCAATCGGCTCATTGGCAACCAGTCCGGCGAGGCTTCGCCGGACCCGGCGGCCGTCGCGCGTCCGCGCGCCGCCGCCCGCGGCATGGCAAAGGGGACCGAACCATGGTTTCGAAGCTTCGCGCCCTCACCCAGGAAGGGGACCTCAGGTCACTGCGTGCCTGGCTGGAGGAGAACGGCACGCTCGACATCATCGAAGCGCTGACCCGGCTGGAGCCCGAGGAACGGGCGGTGCCGTTCCGGTTGCTGGACAAGGATCGCGCGCTGGTGGTGTTCGAAGGGCTCGACCCGCACCACCAGCAGGAGCTGCTGGAAGGGCTGCGCGAGGAACGGGTCCGGGAGCTGTTCGGCAGCCTGGAAGCCGACGACCAGGCCCGGTTGCTCGACGAGGTACCGGCGGCCGTAGCGGCGCGGCTGCAGGCTGGCCTGCCGCCCGAGCAGCGGGCCGCGACCGCCGCCCTGCTCGGCTACCCGACCGGCTCGGCGGGCCGGATCATGACCCCCGACTTCACCAACGTCCGGGCCAGCATGACCGTCGCCGACGCGCTGGCGAAGCTGCGCCGGGCGGGCCGGCGACCGACCCGGGCACAGACCCTGGTGCTGCCGGTCACCGACGATCAGCGCCGGCTGATCGGGGTGGTGGAGCTGGCGGATCTGGTCACCGCCCCGCCGACCGCCCGGATCCGCGACCTGATGGCGCCGGAGACACTGTCGGTGCGGGCCGACGAACAGCAGGAGAAGGCGGCCCGGCTGATCCAGGAGGCCGACCTGATCGCGCTGCCGGTGGTCGACCGGGAAGACCGGCTGGTCGGCATGATCACAGTGGACGACGCGATGGAGGTCGTCGAAGCGGAGGACACTGAGGACTTCTCGCGCGCCGGCGGTAGCGAGCCGCTGGACCAGCCGTACCTGTCGGCGAGCGTGCTGCAGTTGGCCCGCAAGCGGGCGCCGTGGCTGCTGATGCTCGGCGCCGCGCTGACCCTCACGGTGCTGGTGCTGGAGTCGTTCGAGAGCGCGCTCGCCGCGCTGCCGGCACTGGCGTTCTTCATCCCGCTGCTGAACGGCACCGGCGGCAACTCCGGCGCGCAAGCGTCCACACTGGTGGTCCGGGCGCTGGCGGTCGGCGAGGTGCGGCTCGGCGACGTCGCGAAGATCATCATGCGGGAGGTCTGGGTCGGCCTGGTGCTCGGCACCATGCTCGCGGTGGTGGCGCTGCCGGTCGCCGCCGCGTTCTACAGTCTCCAGATCGGGATCACGGTCGCGGCGACGCTGGTCGGGATCTGTACCCTCGCATCGTTCGCCGGTGGGCTGCTCCCGCTGGTCGCCAAGCGGATCGGGATCGACCCGGCGGTGGTCTCCTCCCCGCTCATCACCACCCTGGTCGACGCGAGCGGGTTGGTGCTCTACTTCCTGATCGCGTACGCGGTGCTCGGCAACCAGTTGACCGGTTAGCCGGGCCGCGTGCACCTTCCCCACGCGCTCTCCCCCGCTTGCGGCGGCTGGGCGCTGGCCGGCGGTCATCGCAGTAGTGTGACGGGGGTCACACAAGCCGGGATGTCGAGGACCGTGGCGGCGCTCCGACGTCCCCGGCGAAAGGAGGAGCGGTGACCGCATCTGAAACCACGTACGACGTGAGCGTGACCCGCGTCCTCGAGGCGCAAAGTCCTAAGGAGACCAGAATGCAGAAGATCGTGACCTGCCTGTGGTTCGACAACCAGGCCGAGGCAGCGGCGGAGTACTACACCTCGCTGTTCGAGAACTCGCGGGTGACCGAGGTGACCCGGTTCAGCGAGGCGGGCCCCGGCCCGGCCGGCGGCGCCATGGTGGTGAACTTCGAACTCGCCGGCCAGCAGTTCACCGCCCTCAACGGCGGCCCGGAGTTCAAGTTCAACGAGGCGATGTCGCTCTACGTGAACTGTGAAAGCCAGGCGGAGGTGGATGAGCTGTGGGGCAAGCTCATCGCCGACGGCGGCGAGGAAGGGCCCTGCGGCTGGCTGAAGGACAAGTACGGCGTGTCCTGGCAGATCATCCCGACCATCCTGCCCAAGCTGCTGAACGACCCGGATCCGGCGGTTGCGAAGCGGGTCATGGAGGCGATGTTCAAGATGACCAAGATCGACATCGCCGCTCTCGAGGCGGCTCGGGACGGCTGACGCTGCGCTGACCACGCCGCCAGGTGGGTCCGCACCCGCCTACAGACCTGCTAGCACCGGTGCAACACAACGGGGTTGTGCCGGTGCTAGCAGGTCGGTAGGGCACTGGTGAACCACCCGCCCGCCGGGCGGGGTGAGCGGCCGAGGGCGCGGCGGAGGCCAGGTACTGCGGTGACTACCGGCGACGAGGCCAGCGGCGGGCGGGGGCGATCCAGGTGTAGATCGCGTACGCGGTCCAGCTGACCGCCACCAGCAGCGCCAGCCAACGCAGCCGCAGCAGGCTCAACCCGACGATCACCCCCATCACCACCAGCCACGAGGTCAGTGGATGCAGCCGGGTCAGCCAGCGGATCGGCGCGAGCCATCGGGATAGGCGGCGGCGGTACGGGGAAGGGTGCACCCGCCTATCGTGGCACGGCATCGAGCGCCGCGCCGAGGTCGGCGAGCAGGTCGTCGGTGTCCTCGATACCGCACGAAAGCCGCACGAACCCCTCGGTCACGTCGTCGCCCCACTGCGCCCGCCGGTCGGCGGTGGTGTGCAGCCCGCCGAACGAGGTCGCCGCCCCGACCAGCCGGCTGTGCTCGAAGAACGCCGCTACCCGGGCTGCCGACCCGAGATCGAACGCCACCACCCCGGGCATCCGCCGCATCTGCCGGGTAGCCACCTGGTACGCCGGGTCACCCGGCAGCCCGGGCCAGCGAACCCGGTCCACATCAGACCTGGTGGCGAGCATCGCCGCGATCGCCGCCGCGTTCTCGGACTGGCGCGCCAGCCGGATGTCGAGTGTGGCGAGTGACCGGTGGGCGAGCCAGGCGTCGAACGGGCTCGGGATCGCCCCGGTCTGGTCACGCCACTGCCGCAGCTGGCTCAGCAGATCCTGGTTGCGGGTCGCGACATACCCCAGCAACAGATCGGAGTGGCCGGACAGCGCCTTGGTCCCCGAACCGACCACGACATCCGCGCCGAGCGCGAGCGGTTGCTGCCCGAGCGGTGTGGCGGTGGTATTGTCCACAGCCACCAGTGCGCCGGCGGCTCGGCCGGCCTTCGCCAGGGCCGCGATGTCGCACACGTCCAGCCCGGGGTTCGCCGGTGTCTCCAGTAGCACCAGCCGGGCGGCGGCCAGCGGCGGATACGGACCCGCGGTCGGTGCCAGCATCACCGCGATCCCCTGCTGGCGCAGCGTGTCGGCGGCGAACGCCCGCACCGCGTAGTAGCCGTCGGCCGGCAGCACCGCGGTGTCCCCGGGCCGGAGCGAGCTCAGCAGCAGCGCGGCTATCGCCGCCTGACCGGAGCTGAACACGAGACACCGCCCGCCTTCCAGCTCGCCGATCGCGGCCTCCAGCCGCCGCCGGGTCGGGTTGTCGGGCCGGCCGTAGCCGTCCAGCTCGGACGATGGCCCGGTCTGCGGGTCGAGATGGTACGGCGCGGCGAACACCGGGCCGGGCAGGAACGGCTGGCCCGGTTCGGGTTCCGGTAAGCCGGCGCGCACGCACCGGGTACCGTCGCGATACTCCTGGTTGTCCGAGCCGGACCGGTCCCGCGACGTCATCTGCCGGTCACTCGGGCTTGATCGAGCGGGACATCAGGATGGTGAGCGCTTCCCGCGGGTCCACGCCTTCGTGGCAGACCCGCTCGACCTGTTCGGTGATCGGCATCTCCACCCCGTGCTTGTGGGCCAGGTCACGGATCGCCAGGCAGCTCTTGACTCCCTCGGCGGTCTGGCGGGTCGCCGCCTGCGCCTGCGCCAGCGTCTCGCCCCGCCCGAGATGCTCGCCGAAGGTCCGGTTCCTCGACAGCGGCGAGGAACAGGTGGCGACCAGGTCACCGAGCCCGGCCAGCCCGGCGAACGTCATCGGGTCGGCGCCGAGCGCGACACCGAGCCGGGCGGTCTCGGCCAGCCCGCGGGTGATGAGCGTCGCCTTGGTGTTGTCGCCCAGCCGCATCGCGGTGGCGATCCCGTACGCGAGCGCGATCACGTTCTTCACCGCTCCGCCGAGCTCGCAGCCGACCACGTCGCCGTTGGTGTAGGGCCGGAAGTACGGAGTAGACGACGCGAGCTGCACGGCGGTGGTCCGCTTCAGATCGGTGCCGGCGACCACCGAGGCGGTCGGCTGCTCGGCGGCGATCTCGGCGGCGAGGTTCGGCCCGGAGACCACCACCACCCGGTCCAGGCTGACCGCCGCCGCCTCGACGATCACCTCGCTCATCCGTTTGGTGGTCCCGAGCTCGATCCCCTTGGCCAGACTGACCAGCGTGGCATCCGGGTCGATCCACCGCCGCCACTCGACCAGGTTGCCGCGCAGGGTCTGCGAGGGCACCGCCAGCACCACCAGCGAGCTGCCGCGGATCGCCTCCTCCGGGTCGGAGGTGGCGGTGACCCGCTCGGGCAGCCGCACCGACGCGTGGTACTCCGGGTTGGTCCCGTACTCCCGGATCGCGGCGGCCACCGCTTCCCGGCGGGCCCAGATGGTGACGTCGTTGCCCGCGTCGGCGAGCAGCTTCGCGTACGCCGTACCCCAGGAGCCGGCGCCCAGCACCGCCGCTCTCATCCGCGCTCGCTCCTCCGTACCGTCGGTGTCCATAGTGGCGGAGGTGACGGCACGTGCCGGACCTCCGCCAGCAGATCGCGCAGCCGCAGCATCACCACGTCGGTGATCGCCGCGAGGCTCGCCTCCCGATACGGCGAGAGGTCGATCGGCGGGCCGGCCACCACCGTCACCGGCGTCCGCGGCCGCAACCGTAGCTTATGGGTGACCGGATGGTAGATCTGCTGCGCACCCCAGTGCACCACCGGGATCACCGGCGCGCCGGTCTGCAGCCACAACCGCGCCACCCCGGTCCGGGCCTTCATCGGCCACAGGTCTGGGTCCTTGGTGGTCGTCCCCTCCGGGTAGATGATGACCGCGTCCCCGGCCTTGACCGCGTCGACCGCGGCGTCGAGCGCCTTCGCGGCGTCGACCGTGCCGCGCCGGACCGGGATCTGCCGCCAGCGGCGCAGCAGCCAGCCGAGCACCGGCACCTCGAACACGCTGTGCTTGGCAAGGAACTGCGGCCAGCGACCGGCGTCGTAGACGAAGTGCGCGACCACCAGCGGATCGGCGTGCGAGTTGTGGACCGCGGCGATGATCACGCCACCGCTGGCCGGCAGGTGCTCGGCGCCGCGCCAGGTCCGCCGGGTCAGCAACAGCAGCGCCGGCTTGACGATGACGACCGCGAGCCACCGCCAGAACCCGAGCCTGCGCTTTGCCACGGTTTCCCCCTCCTGCCCCGCTGCCCGCAACCTGCGGCGCAGCCATCATGCCTGGTCACGCTGCTCTACCGCTACTGGCGCCGGACCGGCCGGTGTCAAGATGGGGCGATGGGCGGGCCGGAGTGGGCGGTGGTGGTGCCGGTCAAGCGGATCGGAGCGGCGAAAACCCGGCTGCGCGGGGGCATCCCGGGAGTGCCGCACGACCAGCTGGTACTGGCGCTCGCCCAGGACACGGTACGGGGTGCGCTGGGTTGCCCGGTGGTCGCGGAGGTACTGGTGGTCACCGACGACCCGGTGGCAGCGGCGGCGGTGCGGCGGCTCGGTGCCCGGGTGGTGCCGGACCGGCCGGACGCCGGCCTGAACCGGGCGATCGAGTTCGGCGCCGCCGAGCTGGCCCGGTCGGGGCGGGGGGTAGCGGCGCTCACCGCCGACCTGCCGGCGCTGCGGCCGGCCGAGCTGGCGGCAGCACTGCGGGCGGCGGCGGCCGGCCGCGGCTTCGTGCCGGACGCGGCCGGCACCGGCACCACCCTGCTCGCCGCGCCGGTCGGGGTGCGGCTGGCGCCGCAGTTCGGGCCGGACTCGGCGGCCCGGCACGCCGGCTCCGGCGCCCGCCGGCTGGCCGGCGACTGGCCCTCGCTGCGGCGGGATGTGGACACCGCCGCCGACCTGGCCGTGGCCGCGGCGCTCGGGCTGGGGCCGCACACGGCGGCCTGCTGGCGCGCCAGCGGTGTTACCGTGCACGGGGTAGACCGGACCGCTGGGGGGTTTGACGGCATGCAGGGCACGGTGTCGGAGTTCGACCCGCAGACCCGGGCGGGTTCGCTGTTGCTCGACGACGGGACCCCGCTGCGGTTCGGCGCCGCCGCGTTCGAGGCGTCCGGGCTGCGGCTGCTCCGGCTCGGTCAGCGGGTGCAGGTCGAGCGGGACCAGGCCGGCGAGGTTACCCGGATCACGATCCCGACGATGCGGGAGTAGCGCTCGGGCAACAATTGGCAGATGGACACCTCGCCGTCGCCGTCCCCGCCGCAGTCCGCACCGGCACCGGCACCGGCAGAGCCATTGCCGGACGACCGGTTCCTGAACCGGGAACTCTCCTGGCTCGACTTCAACGCCCGAGTGCTGGCGCTGGCCGAGGATCCGCGGACCCCGCTGCTGGAGCGGGTGAAGTTCCTCGCCATCTTCGCCAGCAACCTGGACGAGTTCTACATGGTCCGGATCGCCGGCATCAAGCGGCGGGCGCAGGCTGGCATCCCGGTCCGCGGCGCCGACCGGCTGCCGGCCCGGGAACAGCTCAAGGTGGTGGCCGACCGGACCGCCGAGTTGGTCGCCCGGCACGCTCGCTGCTTCGGCGAGGAGGTCCGCAAGCTGCTCGCCGACGAGCACATCCGGATCGTTTCCTGGCCGGAGCTCAGCCAGGCCGAGCAGGACCAGCTCCGGGCGTACTTCACCGAGCACATCTTTCCGGTGCTGACTCCGCTCGCGGTCGACCCGGCGCACCCGTTCCCGTACATCTCCGGGCTGTCGCTCAACCTGGCGGTGACCGTCCGCGATCCCGACGACGGTCCGGAGTTGTTCGCGCGGGTGAAGGTCCCCAACAACGTTCCCCGGTTCATGGCGGTCAGCACCGACCGCGACGACACCCGGTTCCTGCCGCTGGAGGAGTTGATCGCGGTCCATCTCGGGCAGCTGTTCTCCGGGATGCAGATCGTCGAGCACCACCTGTTCCGGGTCACCCGTAACGCCGACTTCGATCTCGACGAGGACCGGGACGAGGATCTGTTGCAAGCGCTGGAGCGGGAACTCGCGCAGCGCCGGTTCGGCCCGCCGGTGCGGCTGGAGGTCACCCCGACCATGTCCGCACACGTGCTGGATCTGCTGGTGCGCGAGCTGGACATGGACGAGCACGACGTGATCCGGGTGCCGGGGCTGCTCGACCTGTCCGCGCTGTGGCAGATCTACGAGCAGGTGGACCGGCCGGATCTCAAGGACCGGCCGTACGTGCCGGCCACCCATCCCAAGTTGGTCGAGGGCGACTCGCCGCGCAGTGTCTTCGCCACCCTGCGGGAAACCGATGTGCTGGTGCATCACCCGTACCATTCGTTCTCCACCAGCGTGCAGCGGTTCATCGAGCAGGCCGCGGCTGATCCGGGCGTGCTCGCCATCAAGCAGACGCTGTACCGCACCAGTGGCGAGTCGCCGATTGTGGACGCGCTGATCGACGCCGCCGAGGCGGGCAAGCAGGTGGTGGTGCTGGTCGAGGTGAAGGCGCGGTTCGACGAGCTGGCCAACATCGGCTGGGCCCGGGCGCTGGAGCAAGCCGGCTGCCACGTGGTCTACGGCCTGGTGGGGCTGAAGACGCACTGCAAGATTGCGTTGGTGGTGCGGCAGGAGGCCGGTCGCATCCGGCGCTACTGCCACATCGGCACCGGGAACTACCATCCCCGGACCGCCCGGCTGTATGAGGACTTCGGGCTGCTGACCGCCGATCCGGAGGTCGGCGCCGACCTGACCGACCTGTTCAACACGCTCACCGGCTACAGTCGCCAGACCGCCTACCGCCGGCTGCTGGTGGCCCCGCACGGGATCCGCAGCGGGCTGCTGGAGCGGATCGAGGCCGAGACCGAGAAGGCCCGCAACGGGGAGCCGGCGCTGCTGCAGTTCAAGGTGAACGCGATCGTGGTCGACCAGATCGTGGACGCGCTGTACCGGGCCTCGCAGGCCGGCGTACAGGTGGATCTGATCGTCCGCGGCATGTGCACGCTACGGCCGGGGGTGCCCGGGCTCTCCGAGCGGATCCGGGTCCGCTCGATCCTCGGCCGGTTCCTGGAGCACTCCCGGATCTACCGGTTCGGCCACGATGACCAGACCGCCGAGCTGTGGATCGGATCGGCGGACCTGATGGAGCGCAACCTGGACCGGCGGGTGGAGGCGCTGGTCAAGGTCACCGACCCGGCCGCCCGGGCGGAACTGATCGAGGTGCTGAACATCGCGATGAGCGAGGAATCCGAGGCGTTCGAGCTGCACCCCGACGGCACGTGGCACAAACGGGTCCCGCCGTCACCGGTGCACCTGCAGGAAGTTCTGCTGCGCCGGGCCGACGGCCACTCCTAGAGTGTTGCCATGGCCCTGGAGGAGGAGCGCAAGTACGAAGTAACGCAGTCGTTCGTGGTGCCCGACCTCCACGGCTGCCTACCGGACGGTGGGGCGGTGGTCGCCGGCGACCCGGTGACCCTCACCGCCACCTACTACGACACCGATGACTTCCGGCTGGCGCGGGCCGGCGCATCGCTGCGATACCGGCGCGGCGACCAGCGACCGTGGACGGTCAAGCTGCCGACCGGCACCGCCGGGATCCGGCACGAGATCTCCCGGCCGGGCCGGCCCGGCACGCCACCAGCCGAGCTGACCGACCTGGTGACCGCCACCACCCGGGGCGCGCCGATCGCACCGGTGGCGCGGATTCGCACCCGCCGGCGCGGCTACCAGCTGCGCGACTCGGCCGGCCGGGTGCTCGCCGAACTTGCCGACGACACGGTTTCGGTGCTGGACGGGCAGCGGATCCGGGAGAAGTTCCGGGAAGTCGAGGTCGAGCGGGGCGACGGTGACCGGGCACTGCTCGACCGGGTCGGCGCGGCGCTGGTCGAGGCCGGCGGGGCGAGCCCGGCGGATCAGCCGAGATTCCAGTCGAAGTACGCCCGGGCGGTGGGTGAGGCCGCGGCCGGGACACCCGATCTGCCGCCGCCGCAACCGCTACCGGCCAGGCCGCTGGCCGGTGACGTGGTGACGCAGGCGATCCGGCGCTCGGTGACCCGGATCTTCGCGCACGACCCGTTGCTGCGCCTGCGCACCAACCTGCCGGACGGGGACACCCCGGTACATCAGATGCGGGTCGGCTGCCGGCGGCTGCGCAGTGACCTGGCGACGTTCGACCCGCTGGTCGATCCGCAGTGGGCGAAGCGGTTGCGGCGAAAACTGCGGTGGCTCGCCCGCGCGCTGGGAGCGGCCCGCGACGCCGAGGTGCTGCGGACCCGGTTGCACCGCACCGCCGCCGATCCGCTGGTGCCGGTGGACGCCAAGGCGGTGGCGCGGATCGACGCGGTGCTGGCGGCCCGGCAAGCCGAGGCGCTGGAAGCGATCGAGCAGGCGGTCGGTTCGCAGCGATACCTGGCGTTGCTGGACCGGCTGGTGGAAGCGGCGCAACGGCCACGGCTGACCGCGCTCGCGGCCGCGTCCGCCCAGGAAGTGCTGCCAAGGTTGGTAGCCGGGCCGTGGCGCGAGTTCGCGTTCGGGCCGCGTGGGGTGGGTGGGGCCACGGATCTGACGCCGGACGCGCCGGACGAGGACTGGCATCAGGTACGGATCAACGGAAAGCGTGCCCGGTACGCGATCGAGGCGGTGGCGGAGGTGATCGGCGGGGCGGCACCGAAGCTCGCGAAGCGGCTGGCCGCCGTACAGGATCTGTTGGGTGAGCACCAGGACGCGGCGGTGGCGGCGGAGACCTGGCTCGCGGCCGCCCGGTCCGATCCGGACGACCACGCGCTGGCGATCGCCGCCGGCCGGCTCTACGAGCGGGAGCGGGCGGCGATCCGGCGGGTGCGCAAGCAGTTCCCGGCGGCCTGGCAGGCGGCCACCGATCGCAAGCTGACGGCGTGGTTGCCATGACCGAGCCGACGCTGATCGAGGCCGCCGGTGGCGTGGTGTGGCGACCGGGCGCGAACGGGCAACGGGAGATCGCGATCGTGCACCGGCCTCGCTATGACGACTGGTCGCTGCCGAAAGGGAAGCTGAAGCGCGGCGAGCACGTGCTGGTGGCCGCGGTCCGGGAGGTCGCCGAAGAGACCTGTGTCCGGGCGATCCCGCAGTTCCCGTTGCCGCGGATCCGCTACCGGTCGGACGGGTCGCCGAAGCAGGTCAACTACTGGGCGATGGTCGCCGACCAGATTTCAACGTTTCAGCCCGATTCTGAAGTAGACGGGATCGCCTGGCTGCCGGTGCCGGCGGCGATCGACCGGCTCACCTATCAGCACGACGCCGAGCTGGTGCGGGACTGGGCCGGCCGACCGGCGGTGACCGGGCTGGTGCTGCTGGTGCGGCACGCCGACGCCGGCGCGCGGTGGTCGGAACGGGATGGCGACCGGCCATTGTCGCAGCGGGGCGAGGCGGACGCGGCGGCGCTGTGCCGGTTGCTGGCGTTGTTCGACCCGGATCGGCTGGTGTCAGCCTCGGTGCGGCGCTGTCAACAGACGTTGGCACCGCTGGCGGAACGTTGTGACCGGTCAATCGAGGTCGGCACGGTCTTCGATGAGCTGACCAACGACCCGGATGCCGCCGCGGCTGCGGTTCGCGCCTACGCGGCCGCGGGGAACACGACCGTCATCTGTTCGCAGCGAACCGTGATCCCGCCGGTGCTGGCGCGGTTGACCGGCGACCCGGACCGGGACTGGCGAACCGAGAAGGGCGACGGATGGTTGTTGCCGTACGCCGGCGAGCGCCCGATCGCCGCCGTACCCCTGAACACGCAGCGGGTCCGGCGGTAGCGCGGTCGGCGGCGTAACCGCCGCCACCGCGTCCGCCGGACCCGCGTGCTGGTCCGATCGTCAGCGACGCGCCTTCTTGGCCGGGGTGCGCTTCGCTGGCGCCTTCTTGGCAGTGGTGGCCTTGCGGGGGCTGGCCTTCTTCGCGGCGCTCTTGCGAGCGGTCGTCGAGGCAGCCGCCGTCGCCTTCTTCGCCGTCGTCTTCTTGGCGGCGGTGGACTTGGCCGGCGTGGCCTTCAGCGCCTTCGGCACCCGACCACTGGCGACGATCTGCTTGAAGCCGGTGCCCGGCCGGAACGCCGGCACCGCGGTCTTCTTCACCCGGACGGCCGCGCCGGTCCGTGGGTTGCGCGCCATCCGAGCCGCGCGGGTGCGCTTCTCGAAGACCCCGAACCCGGTGATGGAGACCTTCTCTCCCTTGGCCACCGCGGACTGGACCTCAGCCAGCACCGCGTCCAGCGCGTTTCCGGCCGTGCGCTTGTCTCCCAGCCGGTTTGCGAGCGCCTCGATCAGCTCGGCTTTGTTCACGACATCCCTCCAATAGTGCGGACTCACGCGAGTCGTTCTGGGCGAACGGTATGCCCTACGACACTAACTTACAAACATCCTGGAGAAAAAACCCGTTGTGTCGTAACACGATTGGCCCCGTACGGCTTGCCGTACGGGGCCAATCGGAGGATGTCAGCGTTAGGTTATGGCCGGTGTGAAGGCGGATCGGCGCTGCTCATACGCTGCGATCGCGGCCTCATGGCGCAACGTCAACCCGATGTCGTCGAGTCCTTCCATCAACCGCCACCGGCTGAAGTCGTCGAGCGGGAACGGCCACACCCGGTCGTGGACGCGGACTTCCCGGGCGGCAAGGTCCACCGTCACCGGCGTCGACGGGTCGGCTTCGACCAGTTCCCACAGCTGCTCGACAATGGTCAAGTCCAGCTCGACTGGCAACAGACCTTCCTTCAGGGCGTTGCCACGGAAGATGTCCCCGAACCGGGGGGCGATCACCGTCTTGAACCCCCAGTCGCGCAACGCCCACACGGCGTGTTCCCGGGACGATCCAATCCCGAACTCCGGGCCGGCCACCAGGATCGTCGCCTTCGCGTAGGCCGGGTTGTCGAGCACGAACCCGGGTTCGTCGCGCCAGGCGCGGAACAGGCCGTCGGCGAAGCCGGTCTTGCTCACCCGCTTGAGGTAGACGGCCGGGATGATCTGGTCGGTATCTACGTTAGATCGACGTAGCGGCGCGGCGGTGCCGGTGTGCGTGACGAACTTCTCCATGACCCCTCACTTCTCCAGATCCGTCGGTGCGGCGAGCCGGCCCACCACCGCGGTTGCGGCGGCGACCGGCGGTGAAACCAGGTGAGTGCGGCCACCGCGACCCTGGCGGCCCTCGAAGTTGCGGTTGGAGGTGGATGCCGAGCGCTGTCCCGGCGAGAGCGTGTCCGGGTTCATGCCGAGGCACATCGAGCAGCCGGCGAACCGCCACTCGGCACCGGCGGCTTGGAAGATCTCGTGCAGTCCCTCCCGTTCCGCGGCTTCGCGGACCGCGTCGGAGCCGGGCACCACGAGCATCCGTACCCCGTCGGCGATCCGGCGGCCGCGGATCACCTCGGCGGCCGCCCGCAGGTCTTCCAGCCGCCCGTTGGTGCAGGAACCAACGAACACCACGTCGATCGGGATGTCCCGCATCGCCGTACCGGGCCGCAGGTCCATGTACTCGAGCGCCCGGCGCGCGGCGTTCCGCTCGGCTTCGGTCGGGAAGTCGTCGGGATCCGGCACGGCACCGTCCAACGGCACCCCTTGCCCCGGATTGGTTCCCCAGGTGACGAACGGCGCCACCGTGCTCGCGTCCAGCGTCACCTCGGTGTCGAACACCGCGCCCGGGTCGGTCGGCAGGCTCCGCCAGTAGTCCAGCGCCGCCTCCCAGGCGGTGCCGGTCGGTGCGTACCGCCGGCCTTCCAGGAACGCGAACGTGGTGTCGTCGGGCGCCACCATGCCCGCCTTGGCGCCCCATTCGATGGACATATTCGCCACCGTCATCCGGCCCTCCATCGAGAGCGCGGCGATCCCCTCGCCGCGGTACTCCACGATGTGGCCGCGCCCACCACCGGTGCCGACCTTGGCGATCAGCGCGAGGATCAGGTCCTTGGCGGTCACTCCCTCGCGCAGCCGGTTGTTGACCGTCACCGCCATCGTCTTCGGCCGCTGCTGCGGCAAGGTCTGCGTCGCCAGCACGTGCTCGACTTCGCTGGTGCCGATCCCGAACGCCAACGCGCCGAACGCGCCGTGGGTGGAAGTGTGCGAGTCACCACACACCATCGTGAGTCCCGGTTGGGTCAGCCCCAGCTGCGGCCCGATCACGTGCACGATGCCCTGGTTGGCGTCGCCGAGCTGGTGCAGCTTGATACCGAATTCGGCGCAGTTGCGCCGGAGCGTTTCGAGCTGGGTCCGGGAGGTGAGGTCGGCGACCGTGATGAGATCGCCGCGGCGGGCGGCGTCGGCCGGGTCGGCGTACCCGGTCGGCGTGTTGTGGTCCTCAGTGGCCAGCGTGAGATCCGGACGGCGGACCTTGCGGCCGGCCGCCCGCAGCCCGTCGAAGGCCTGCGGGCTGGTCACCTCGTGCAGCAGATGGAGGTCGATATAGAGCAGGTCCGGTTCGCCTGGCGCCGACCGGACCACATGGGCGTCCCAGACCTTTTCGGCCATGGTGCGCGGGTTGGCTCCCACCACGGTGATCCCTTTCTGGCTAGACATCCCAGATTTTGGGAGGTAGTTTTCGCTCTATGGGAAACGGTATCAGCGGGGTAGGGGTCCTTGACAAGGCGGTAACCATCCTTTCCGCCTGCGCCGAGGGGGCGAGCCTGGCGGAGCTGGTCGAGCGCACCAAGCTCCCCCGGGCCACCGCGCACCGGCTCGCGCAGGCGCTGGAGGTGCACCGGCTGCTGGTCCGCGACGCGCAGGGCCGGTGGCGGCCCGGCCCCCGGCTCGCCGAGCTCGCCAACGCCGCCCCAGACATCCTGCTCACCGCGGCCGAGCCGATGCTCGCCGCGCTGCGCGACGCCACCGGCGAGAGCGCCCAGCTGTTCCTGCGCCGGGCCGACGAGCGAGTCTGCGTCGCCGCCGCCGAGCGCGCCCGCGGGCTGCGCAACACCGTGCCGGTCGGCTCGGTGCTGCCGATGACCGCCGGCTCAGCCGCCCAGATCCTGCTCGCCTGGGAGCCGCCGGAGGCCTACCTGCCGCTGCTGCCGCGGGCCCGGTTCACCGGCAAGACGCTGGCGGAGGTACGGCGGCGGGGCTGGGCGCAGAGCGTCGCCGAACGCGAGCCTGGGGTGGCGAGCGTCTCCGCACCGATCCGGGACCGCACCGGCCGGGTGATCGCCGCGATCAGCGTCTCCGGGCCGATCGAACGGATGACCCGCCGGCCGGGCGAGAAGTTCGCGATGGCGGTGGTCCGCGCCGGCCAGCGGCTCTCCGGCCTGTAGGCCGCGGGCGCTGGCGGCGACCGGCGCCGCGCCGGCCGGCAGCCGACCGGCCCGCGCCGCGCCGGCCGGCAACGGCCCGCCGGCAACCAGCAACACGCCGGTAAACAGCCATCAGGGTGGTCCGATCGGACCACCCTGATTTCGTGCTAGCCGCTCGCCGCGGGCCGCGGCGAGGTTGGTAGCCCCGAGGAGATTCGAACTCCCGCTACCGCCTTGAGAGGGCGGCGTCCTAGGCCGCTAGACGACGGGGCCAGGTCACCGGCGAACCGGCTGCTGATGCTACCAGCTGGGGTACCAGGACTCGAACCTAGACTAACGGAGCCAGAATCCGTCGGGCTGCCAATTACCCCATACCCCATCAGTGCGCGGTCGCACCGCACAGGAACTGTACCGTATCCACCGGCGTGGCTCCAACCGCACCCGGCCCGGCCACTCACTCGAGCGCCACCACCGGGTTGGTGAGCTCGCCGATCTCCTCGATTCGCACGGTCACGGTGTCGCCCGGCCGCAGCTCGTCCACCCCGGCCGGGGTGCCGGTGAGCACCACATCGCCGGGCAGCAGGGTCATCACGTGTGACACGTACGACACCAGCGTGACCGGGTCGAACACGAGGTCCTTGGTCCGCCCCAGCTGCCGGACCTCGCCGTTGACCTCGCAGCGCACCTCCCGGTCGGCCATGTCCACCCCGGTGGTGATCCACGGCCCCAGCGGGCAGAACGAGTCGAACCCCTTGGCCCGGGTCCACTGGCCGTCGGCGCGCTGGAGGTCCCGCGCGGTGACGTCGTTCGCCGCGGTCCACCCGAAGATCGCCTTCTCGGCCGCGGCCCGATCGGCCCGACGCGCTCCCGGCGGCCCGATCACCACCGCCAGCTCCGCCTCGTGCTCGACCCGCTTCGACTGCGGTGGCAGCCGGATCGCGTCGTGCGGCCCGATCACGGAGGTGGACGGCTTGAGGAACAGCAGCGGCTCGGCCGGCACCTCCGCCCCGTGCTCGGCCGCGTGGTCAGCGTAGTTCCGGCCGACGCACACCACCTTGCTCGGCAGGATCGGCGACAGCAGCCGCACGTCCGCCAACGCCCACCGCTGCCCGCTGAACCGGAGCTGCCCGAACGGGTGGCCCTCGATCGCGGCCACCGTCAGCCCTTCCGGGCCGGCCTCCGGCTCACCCTCGACCACTCCGAACGACATTCCGTTCGCATGCGCAAACCGAGCGATCCGCACTGTATTTCCCCATCTCTGGTCGGCCCCACAACTCGACCGGAAACAAATCTAACCGGTGCCCCGGCGGCGACCGGCGGCAGCGTGACCGGGCCGGCCGAACCTCCGGCGGAACCGGTGCCGGCTCAGCCGAGCCAGCCGTAGACGGTCCAGCCGATGCCGGCCAGCCCGGCCACCGCCAGCAGGCCGAGATAGCCGAGCACCAGCCGGGTGTCGCGGAGGAGACACCGGGACCGCGTCAAGCCGGCCCGGCGAGCCCGCCAGTAGCCGGCGAATCCGAGCGCCGCGAACCCGGCCACCGCCCACGGCCCGAGCAGCCACGCCAGCAGCGCGACCGTGGCGTAGACGCACAGCCGCAACGGATCGTACGGGGCGGCCGGCTGCGCCGCCGGTTGCGGCGCCGGCGCGGTCACCGCCGCACCTCCACAGTGGTACGGGTACCGGGCAACCGCTGCGCGGAGAGGGCCGGCCAGGCCTGCACCGCGCAGAACGGGGCGCACTGGTGCGCTCCACCTTCGCCCCGGGTGGCCACGTGCACGCAACACTGCGCGAGCCGCTCCTCGATCATCGTGGCGATGTCCATGAACGGCTTGACCGTGATCCGCTTCACCCGTTCGGCGAGCAGGGCCCGCAGCCGCTTGCCGCTGGCGAGCGAGGCGAGCGTGGCGATCCCGAGGTCACAGTTCTGGCAGATGTCGCGCCACAGCTGGCCGATCGACGGGTGGGACAGCGACGACTGCTCCGACAGCAGCCCCAGCAGCGACTCCTTCACCGCCGCCCGCAGGTGGGCCGGCAGGTCCACGTCGGCGATCCGGTTCGCGACCAGGTCCGGCGCCACCTCCAGCCACGACCGCAGCCGGTCGTGTCCGATCAGGGCGGTGAGCGAGCGCCACTGGCCGGCGTCGTCGCGCAGCAGGTAGCCGACCGAGCAGCAGTGCGGGTGCGAGCACGGCAGCGCGGTCAGGTCCTGCCAGTCGACCAGCCCGCCGGTCTGCGGACCGAGCCGGGCCAGTACGCCGGTGTGGGTCAGCCGGTCAGCCCAGTCGATCGGGCCGGACCGGCCGGATCCGAACTGCGGCTGGATGGTGACGCCGCCGACGTACGGGGTGTCGAGCGCTCGCTTCACCACCCCGCCGATCTCGCCGTCGTTGACGCCGAGCGCGGCGGTCATGGTCAGAGTGGTGAACACGCCGTTGGCGCTGAGCCGGTCCACTGCCGACTCCTTGAGCCGGGTCAGGTCCGCGCCCCGGTGGTGCCGGCTCGCGTCCCCGGACGGCCCGTCGTACTGCAGGTAGACCTCCACCCGTTCGCGGTGCGACGCGAGCAGCTCCAGCAACGCGTCGTCCCGGGCGATCCGTACCCCGTTGGTGTTCACCAGCACCCGGACCACCGGCCGGGCCACCACCTCCCGCAGCAAGCTGGCGAACTCCGGGTACAGCGTCGGTTCGCCGCCGGAGAGCATCAGTACGTCGATCCGGCCGTTCTCGCGGGACAGCCGGGTGTCCACGCTGGCCAGCACCTCGGCGAGCGGCACCGCGCCGGTGATCGCCGGCGACGAGTCGGTGAAACAGGTGGGGCAGCGCAGATTGCAGTGGTCGGTGACGTCGGCGAGCAGGATGCAGGTGTGCTGGGTCTGCATCGCCGGCAGACCGCGCAAGTAGGCGCTCGGGATCGGGTCGAAGTTGCCCTCGACATCCGGGATGTGCTGCTTGGTCGGCGCGGTCCACAGCTCGAGGTAGCGCAGGATCTCCGGCGACTCGTCATAGAGCGTGCGCACCAGCCCGTGCTCCGGACAGCCGCGCTCCAGCCAGATCCGGCCGTCCCGCTCGGCCAGCCAACCGGACAGCCGCGGTACGCTCGCCAGTGGACGGTCTGGATCGGCGGTGTGGCAATGCGGGCAGAACGCGTTGACGTATCGGTGGATCCGGTCGCCGCGCAGCGGCATCCCCGGCCCGATCTCGACGGTGGTCTTCGTCATCGTTAAATCTCGATTCGGTCGAACAGCCAGTCACCCAGGAAGTGGTAGACGATTACGATCAGCCCGATCAGCCAGCCGATCAGCAGACCGAGCCCGATCCCGCCGTCCCGGCGGCGGATCGCGAGCACCAGTCCGACCAGCAAGCACGCCGCGGCGACGACCAGTTGGCAGCCGAGCAACACCGACCGGCCGGTGGTATCGGCCCAGTCGTCATTGGCCATCGCCGCGCCGACGTAGAAGGTGACGAAGGTCAGCAGGTGCCCGGCGAGCGCGAGCACGATGCCGATCGACACCCGGACGCCGCGGATCGTCGGTTTCGGCGGGATCGCTCCCGGTGGCGGCGCCGGCACCGTCCAGTCGTTGGTGAGTGGGTGTTGCTTGGAGGGCTCAACCATCCGCAGACCTCCTCCCGGAACTCATCCGGCCGTGCTCAGACTGGTCAGGATCGCGACGCAGACGCCGATCCCGACCACCGGGACGACCAGCACGCCGACCGCCCAGCCAATCAGCAAGCCGATCCCGATCCCACCGTCCTGGCGGACCGCGAGGACGATGCCGGCGATCAGGCAGACCAGGAACAGCACCAGTTGGCTGAGCAAACCGACCATGATGGTGACGTCGAGCTCGTCGGTGCCGGCGACGCCCCAGCCGGCCAGCCCCAGCAACACGGTGAGCAAGTGCCCGCCGAGTGCGATCGCCGCTCCGGCGACGATCCGCCGGCCCTTGATCGGGCTCCGCGGCTTCGGTGGCGGCAGCCGCGGTGGCGGCGGCACCACCCACGAGCCCGGCGGCGCCTGGAAGGCCGGCGGTTGCCGGGGTTGCGGCGGCAGCGGCTGGTGCGGGCCAGGCTGCGGCGGCTGGTACGGATCAGGTGGCGGCTGCTGGGGATCCGGCGGTGGCTGGGGATCCGGCGGTGGTTCGGTCATCGGGGCACCTTCCGTACTGCCGGCTGCTGCGGCGCGGATCTCCGCAGGGGCACCTTCCGCAACGCCGCCCTCCGCAGCGCCGCCGGGACCAGTGGCGAGTAGACACCGCGACGGGCCTGCCGGACCAGATGCCAGACCGCCAGTGGCGCGCACGCCAGCAGGAACAGCTGCGGCCGGGTCAGCCCGGCCACCACCACCTCGTTGCCGCGTACGAACTCGACCAGGAACCGGAACCCGGCGTACCCGATCAGGTACAGCGAGAACAGCTCGCCCGGCACCAGCCGGTCCCGCAACCGTCGCAGCACCAGGAAGGCGGCGAGGTGGAAGGCGATCTCGTACCCGAACGAGGGATGCAGCGGCACGCCCGGGGTGGCGCCGGGAATCGTGGCTGCTTCGGCCGGGGTGAGCGTGACCCCCCACGGCAGCGAGGTCGGGGTGCCGGGCAGCTCCGAGAGCAGGCAACCGATCCGGCCGACCGCCATCGCCAGCGCCACCGCGCACACCAGGTAGTCGCCGGTGCGCTCGCGATAACCCACCAACCGCTTCGCCAGCAGCGCGCCGGCGTACGCGCCGACCAGGCCGGACAGGATGCTGCGGTTGCCGTACAGCCACTGCTCCGCGAACGACGCGTTCTCCCGCGGGTCGAGGTGCTGCGCCCAGGTGCCGAGCCGCGCGAGCAGGGCACCACCGACCAGCGCGCCGGCGACCACCGCCCAGATCCGGTCGTCCACCGGCTGGCCAGCCCGACGGCGGCGGCGCAACTCGCCCAGGAACACCGCGAGCGCCACCACCACCGCCAGCCCGACCATCACGTCATGGGTGCGGATCGGCAGCTCGCCGACGTGGCCCAGCACGGGATGCAGCACATCCCGCAGCATACGGCGGACCGGCAACCACCGCCGGCCCAAAGCCGCAGGTTACTCGCGGGTGAGCGCGTAGGTGAGCGCGTCGACCAGCGCGTGCCAGCTCGCCTCGACCACGTTCTCGTGCACCCCCACGGTGGTCCAGTCGTCGCCGGCCCGGTCCACGGTCTCCACCAGCACCCGGGTGATCGCGCCGGTGCCATGCGAGCCGGCCAGGATGCGCACCTTGTAGTCAGCGAGCTCCACATCGGCCAGTCGCGGGTGGTGCTGGGTCAGGCTGCTCCGCAGCGCCTGGTCGAGCGCGTTGACCGGGCCGTTCCCCTCGGCGGTGGCGATCACCCGCTCGCCGTTCACCCGCACCCGGACCGTCGCCTCCGAGACCACCCCGCCATCCTCGCGGTGCTCCACAAGCACCCGGTAGGACTCCAACGTGAACGGTTGTACGGTCTCCCCCAGCGCGTCGCGCACCAGCAGCTCGAACGAGGCGTCTGCGGCTTCGTACGACCAGCCGGCCGCTTCCCGCTCCTTGACCAGGTTGGTCACCTTGGCCAGCACGTCGGGCCGGCCGGCCAGGTCCAGCCCGAGCTCGCGGCTCTTGAGCTCGATGCTGGCCCGGCCGGCCATCTCGGTGACCAGGATCCGCATGTCGTTGCCGACCAGCTTCGGGTCGATGTGGTTGTAGAGCAGCGGATCCACTTTGATCGCACTCGCGTGCAGCCCGGCCTTGTGGGCGAAGGCGGCCGACCCGACGTAGGCCTGGTGGGTGTCGGGCGCGAGGTTTGCGATCTCGGCGATGGCGTGCGAGACGCGCACCATCTGCTCCAGGCAGCCCTCCGGTAGGACCGGCAGCCCGAGCTTGAGGACCAGGTTCCCGACCACCGCGAACAGGTCGGCGTTGCCCGGCCGCTCGCCGTAGCCGTTGGCGGTGCACTGGAAATGCCGCACCCCGGCCTCGACCGCCGCGACCGTGTTGGCGACCGCGCAGGCGGTGTCGTTCTGGCAGTGGATGCCGAACCGCTCGACCGGCAGCCCGGTCCGCTCCGCGACTTCATTGATCGCGGCGGTGATCCGGGACGGCAGCATCCCGCCATTGGTGTCGCACAGGACCACCCGCTCGGCGCCGGCCTCGGCCGCGGTCTTCACCACCGAGGCCGTGTACGCCGGGTCGAAGCGGAACCCGTCGAAGAAGTGCTCGCAGTCGAGGAACACCCGCCGGCCCTCGCTGACGAAGTAGGACACGGTGTCCGCGACCATCGCCAGGTTCTCCTCCGGCGTGGTCCGCAGCGCCCGCTCGACGTGGCGCAGGTCCGACTTGGCTACCAGGCACACCGCCGGCGTCTCGGCGTCCAGCAGCGCCCGCACCTGCGGGTCGGACCGGACCGACACGCCCGCCTTGCGGGTGGCGCCGAACGCCACCAGGATGGCGTGGCGCAGGTCAAGCTCCTTGCGCGCGCGGGCGAAGAACTCGGTGTCGGTCGGCAACGCGCCCGGCCACCCACCCTCGATGAAGCCGACCCCGAACTCGTCGAGCAACCGCGCCACCGCCAGCTTGTCAGCCACCGAGTAGCTGATCCCTTCCCGCTGGGCACCGTCGCGCAACGTCGTGTCGTACACCTGGTAAGTCATGAAAGCCTCCCTCACACAACGAAAAGACCTCCCGCGGATGCGGGAGGTCTGCGCGCTCGACGGTGCTGCTGTCGGGCGCGCTAAGTCTCAATAATCAGAGTCGGGGTGCCACTCACGGTGGGTAGCATGCCACCTACGTCCGCTAGGTGAAAGCACCATCTCGGATATTGGGAAACCATGGACTCGCCGCCGCCCGCCACCCGGATACCGTTGCGGATGGAGGTGAGGCCGTGCAGCGGGCGTTCCGGTTCTCGAGGGTGTTCAACTTTCGCGATGTGGGCGGCTATCCCGCACATGCCGGCCGGGCGGTGCGGTGGCGGCGACTGTTCCGCTCCGACGCGCTGTCGGGCCTGACCGACGAGGACCGGCCGGCGTTCGAGGCGCTCGGCGTCCGGACCGTGGTCGACCTGCGGCGGCCGCGCGAGTTGGCGGCGCAGGGCCGGGTGCCGGACTGGAACGGCATCGCGTACCACAACATCGCCCCTGAGCACCGCGAGTGGACGCAGACTCCGTACGTCGATGGCACCGACCCGCGGCGCTACCTCGCCGACCGCTACCGCGACATGGTGGAGGAAGGCGCGGCCGGGTTCGCCGAGGTGATCCGCGTGCTCGCGGACGAACGGGCAGCCCCGGTGGTGGTGCACTGCGTGGCCGGGAAGGACCGCACCGGCCTGGTCTGCGCGTTGACGCTCGCGGCGCTCGGCGTTCCCGACGAGGTGATCGACGACGACTACGCGCAGAGCACCGAGAACAACCGGCGCTGGGTGGCCTGGGCCCAGCAGAACGGGCACCCGGAGATCGAGTTCCAGCCGTGGTTCGCCTCGCCACCCGGCACGATGAAGCTGTTCCTCGGCGAACTCCGGGAGCGGTACGGCAGCGTGGAGCGCTACCTCACCACCGCCGGGCTCGAGCGGGACCAGCTCGACGCGCTCCGGAACCACCTGCTCGCCTAGCGAGCGAGGCCAGCTAGCTCGCCGCATCCCGGCCCGCCCTGGCGGCCGTCAGGTCGCACGGGAACACCGACATCGGGTTTTCCGCTTGCGCCACCGGTCCACCCCAGTGACAAGTCTCACCAATGTGGATTGCTACGGAACCAATGTAGATTTCTGATGGGTGCTGTCATCTCGGTCAGCGATGCCGAGGAAGACATTGTTCTTCACGAGGACCTGGCTGCTGAGCCGGCTGCTCGAACCGGCCGAGGCGCACGTGTGCAGCCCCGCCGACAAGTACCAGCTCCAGCAGGCGGCAGCGCTGGGCGCGCTGCAGTCGGCTGGAGCCGGCGCAGAGGCTGCGACTCGCCGTCGCAATCGAGGCGGTGTGCGACGAGACATGGCGAACCCTGACGCCGGACACGTCCAACCTGGATCGGGAACTCGCGGCACGGCTGGTGGAAATCAAGCGCCGCCTCCAACGCCCGATCGGCGGCACCGGCGGTGCCGCGGGCGCACACCGCGGAGGAGCTGACACCTGACTGGCACGGGTGGGCTGAGCACCCACCCGTGCCAGTCCGGCCTACCGCACTCGGTGGACCCAGCCGAACGGATCCTCGGCCCGGCCGCGCTGGATGTCGACCAGCTCGCTGCGCAGGGCCATCGTCACCTCGCCCGGCTCCCCGTCCGCGATCGTGAACTCGCCGCCGGACCAGCGCACCTGGCCGACCGGGGTGAGCACCGCGGCGGTCCCGCAGGCGAACACCTCCCGCAGCCGGCCGCTCGCCGCGTCCGCCCGCCACTCGTCGAACGACACCGGGCGCTCGATCACCGTGCGGCCACGGTGCCGGGCGAGCGTGATCACCGAATCGCGGGTGATCCCGGGCAGGATGGTGCCGGTCAGCTCCGGCGTGACCAGTGTGCCGTCGTCGTAGACGAAGAAGATGTTCATCCCACCGAGCTCGTCGACGTAGCGACGCTGCACGGCGTCGAGGAACACCACCTGCTCGCACCCATTGGCGATCGCTTCCGCGTGCGGCAGCAGTGAAGCGGCGTAGTTGCCACCGCATTTCGCCGCGCCGGTGCCGCCGGGTGCGGCCCGGGTGTACTCATCGGAGACCCAGACCGTGACCGGCTTGACGCCGCCGGCAAAGTACGGGCCGACCGGCGAAGCGATCACCAGATAGAGGTATTCCGAAGCCGGCTTGACGCCGAGGAACACCTCGCTGGCGTACATGAACGGGCGAAGGTAGAGACTGCCCTCATCGCTGGTCGGCACCCACTCCCGGTCCACCTCGATCAGCTTGTGCAGCGAGTCGATGAAGACCTGTTCGGGCAACGGCGCCATCGCCATCCGCTTCGCGGACGCGACGAACCGAGCCGCGTTCGCCTCCGGGCGGAACAGCGCCACGCCGCCGTCGTCGGTGTGGTATGCCTTCAGTCCCTCGAAAATCTCCTGGGCATAGTGGAGCACCGCGGTCGCCGGATCGAGTGAGATCGGCCCGTACGGCTCGATGTGGGCGTCATACCACCCTTTGCCCTCGGCGTACCGAACACTGACCATATGGTCGGTGAAGATCCGGCCGAAGCCTGGGTTCGCGAGCAGCGCCTCACGGTCGGCGGCGGCTACGGGTTGCGGATTCCGACGGATCTCGAACTCGAGTTTGTCACCACCGCTCATGGCACTGCACCTCTTTCGCTTTGCTGTTCAGGATGGAATCGGAAGGTACGCCGAGCCTGGTCGCGCGGTTTCAGATGGTGAGACCAGGCACCTGAAACGTACCCCAAACGGTCGTTCACGTGAAGGCGTCCCGGCCGGATTGCGACCGGTGATCAGGCAGCCGGATCAGGCTACGTGGGCGGCGAGGCGGTCGCCGACCTCGGCGGTCCGCAGCGGCGCTCCCGCGGTCCGGGAGGCCAGCTCGGCGGCGACCGCCTCGGCTACTCGGCGCGCCTCGTCCCGGTGCCCGAGGTGCTCCAGCAGCAGCGAGACCGAGAGCACCGCGGCGACCGGGTCGGCTACGCCGCGTCCGGCGATGTCCGGCGCCGAACCGTGCACCGGCTCGAACATCGACGGGTAGGTCCGGGGTGGATTGATGCAGCCGCTGGCGGCCAGCCCGATGCCGCCGGTGACCGCGGCCGCGAGGTCGGTGAGGATGTCGCCGAACAGGTTGTCGGTGACGATCACGTCGTACCGCTGCGGTTGGGTGACCAGGTACATCGCGGCAGCGTCGACGTGCTGGTAGTCGGTGCTGACCGCGGGGTGGTCGGCGGCGACCGCCTGGAAGGTCCGCGCCCACAGGTCGCCGGCGTGGGTGAGCACGTTGGTCTTGTGCACCAGGGTCAGCCGGCCGCGGCGGGCCTCGGCCCGGGCGAACGCGTCCCGGATCACCCGCTCCACTCCGTGCCGGGTGTTCAGGCTCTCCTCGGTGGCGATCTCGGCCGGGGTGCCCCGGTGCAGCGTCCCGCCGGCGCCCGCGTACAGCCCCTCGGTGCCCTCCCGGACCACCACCAGGTCGATCTCCCCGGCGCCGGCGTCGGTCGCGCCCGCGAGCGGGCTCGCCGTGCCCGGCCAGAGCCGGGACGGGCGCAGGTTCACGTACTGGTCGAAGGCGAACCGGAGCTTGAGCAGCAGCCCGCGCTCGAGCACGCCGGGCGGCACGCTGGGGTCGCCGACCGCGCCGAGCAAGATCGCGTCGTGCTGGCCGAGCTCGGTGAGGACGGAGTCGGGCAGCACTTCACCGGTGCGGTGCCAGCGGGCGGCGCCGAGGTCGTACTCGGTGGTCTTGGCCCCGGGCAGGACGGTGGTGAGGACCTTGGTCGCCTCGGCGATTACCTCGGGCCCGATCCCGTCGCCGGCGATCACCGCGATCTGCGCCACCCGGTCTCCCCTCCGCCTCACGCCGCCTCGCGCGCGCCGCACGCGCTTGGTTGGGTAGCGAGGAATCTTGCACCCGGAAATGCCGGACTTACCCGTACGCAAGATCCCCCGTCAACCAACCAAGCCTAGCGGGGCTCCCAATTGTCGGCACGACCGTCCCAGCATCTGGGTGCGCCAGGGGAGGCCGGGCGGGTTACTCGTCCTCGGGGAGGTCGAACTCGCCGTCCTTGGCGCCGGCCACGAAGGCGTCCCACTCCGCCTCCGTGAAGATCAGCACCGGGCCGTCCGGGTCCTGGGCGTCCCGCATGCCGATCAGGTCATCGACGAAGGCCACCTGGATCCGGCCACCCTCGCCGGAACTCTGCCACCGGGCCCGGCTCAGGTCGAACCGCCCCTTGAGCGGGTGTTCCACCACATTGGGTTCGTCAGTCACGCGCCGATAGTACGCGTTTCCGGGCGGGTTTACTCGTCGCGGAGGTCCACCGCGCTGGCGGCGGTCGCGCCGATCTCCCGAGCCGCCTCGTGGAGCAGGTCGGCGGGCACCGCCGAGTCGACCGTGAGCGTCATCAGCGCCTCGCCACCGGCGGTGCGGCGGGACACCTGCATCACCGCGATGTTGACGCCGGCCCGGCCGAGGATGGTGCCGACCCGGCCGACCACGCCCGGCCGGTCGGTGTAGCGGAAGAACAGCAGGATCCCCTCGGCGTCGAGCTCCAGGTCGAAACCGTCCACCTCGGTCAGCTTCAGGGTGGCGCGCAGCCCGTTGCTCCACAGGGTCCCGGAGACGCTGACGGTCCGGCCGTCGGCGAGCGCACCCCGGATCGTGACCAGGTTGTGGTGGTCGGGCGACTCCTGGAAGGTGGCGAGGTCGACCTCCACTCCCCGGTCGGCCGCGATCAGCGGCGCGTTGACGTAGCTGACCTGCTCCTCCACCACGTCGCTGAACAGCCCCTTGGTGGCGGCCAGTCGCAGCACCGAGACGTCGTTGGCGACCACCTCGCCGCGCACCTCCACGGTGACGCTGGCGGCGACCCCGCCGACCACCGCGGTGAACACCTTGCCGAGCTTCTCGGCCAGCGGCAGCATCGGCCGCACTTCCTCGGCGACCACCCCGCCGGCCTGCACGTTCACCGCGTCCGGCACGAACTCGCCCTGCAACGCCAGCTTCACGCTGCGGGCGACCGCCAGCCCGGCCTTGTCCTGCGCCTCGTGAGTGGACGCTCCAAGGTGGGGAGTCGCGACCACGTTGTCGAACGCGAACAGCGGTGACGAGGTGCACGGCTCCTTCGCGTACACGTCGATCCCGACCCCGGCGACCCGGCCCTCGGCCAGCGCGTCGGCGAGCGCCTGCTCGTCCACGATCCCGCCGCGGGCGGCGTTGATGATCCGGACCCCCGGCTTGACCAGCGCCAGCTCCCGCGCACCGATGATCCCGACCGTCTCCGGGGTCTTGGGCAGGTGCAGCGAGATGAAGTCCGACTCGCGCAGCAGCTCCTCCAGCCCGACCAGCCGCACCCCGAGCTGGGCGGCCCGGGCCGGCTGCACGTACGGGTCGTAGGCGATCAGCCGGACCCCGAACGCGGCCATCCGCTGGCTGAACAGGACCCCGACCCGGCCCAGCCCGACCACTCCGACGGTCTTGCCGGCGATCTCGACTCCGGTGTACTTCGACCGCTGCCACTCGCCGCCCTTCAGCGCGGTGGAGGCCGGCACGATGTTCCGGGCCACCGCCAGCAGCAGCGCCACCGCCTGCTCGGCCGCCGAGATGATGTTGGACGTCGGCGCGTTGACGACCATGACCCCGCGCGCGGTCGCCGCCGGGATCTCGATGTTGTCCAAGCCGACGCCGGCCCGGGCGATCACTTTCAACTTGGGCGCGGCATTGATCGCCGTGGCATCGATCTGGGTGGCCGAGCGGACGATCACGGCCTCGACATCGGCTAGGGCGGCGAGCAACGCGCCGCGATCGGTGCCGTCCACGTGGCGCACCTCGAAGTCTTGGGCGAGGACGTCGATCGCGGCGGGCGCGAGCTCTTCAGTGATCAATACAACCGGAGTCATGTGTCCTACTATTCGGCGGGTTTACGAAGCTCTGTCGATCGTAGGACTATCACCCACCGGCGCGTGTCCCCTCCCCACCGTGACGGTGCTCACCCAACCCTCCTTGAACCACTCAGCAGTGACCGACGACACGGACCGCCGACCCGGACCGATCACCCGATCCGGCGACCCGGGGCGACCCCGATCCGGCGACCCGAACCGGCGGTCCGATCCGGTCACATCAGGTTTCGGTGGAGCAGCGGCGGTGCCGGCGAGTTGTCGAGCCGGTCCGGCGAGATCTCCCGCAGGCTGTGCGCCTCGGTGGTGAGCATGTCGTGGAACCGGTCGAGGGCCAGCGTGCCGACCGGCGGGTAGATCCGCTCCTTGGGCGGCTCCTGGCCGGGCGCCAGCTCCCCCTGCTCCGCCAACAGCTCGATGATGTCCTTCCGGACCGAGGGCAGGCAGACCGCCGAGTGGTAGAGCACGTTCAGCGCCTGCAGCCGCATGTCCTGGACGTGGTGGTCGCCCTTGTCGTCGTGGAAGTGCGGGTTGCGGGTCTCGATCTGGGTCACCGAGACCGACCGCTCCATCACCTCCGGGTGGGTCGGCTCGAGGACGCCGCCGAACTGCTCGAACAGGTCGAGGAACTCGAACGGCTCGACCGCGAAGCCGCTGGCCAGTCGCAACTTCAGTCCGAGATCGAGGCTGAACGCGTGCTCGCCGGCGTTGCCAGTGGTGACCACCTCGGTGCCGAACCCGCTGTACTCCCCGATCAGCTGGTTCAGGAACTTGTTGGTGAGCTCGGAGGTGCGGCCGCGGCGGCTGAAGAACAGCCGGCCGTCACGCAGCTTCGGCTTCGAGTGCCAGGAGATCCGGACCATCGCGTACGGGCTGTCGGCGAGGTGCAGCGCGGCCGCGTAGGCCTTGCAGTACTCGTTCACCGCGCCCGGCACGAAGTTGTCGGCATCGATGTAGCCGAGATGCCGCCGGCCAGTGAGGGCGGCCAGGGCCAGCCCGACCAGCATCGCTTCGCCCTTGCCAGAGCGCAGCAACCCGTCATCGTCGATCATCTCGGCCGCGCCGGCCGCCTTCATCGCCGCTGCCAGCCCAGGGTCCCGCTGATGGACGGCGATCGCCGGCCGCTCGGCGAGCTGGCAGAACTGCTCCAACGTCTGCAGCTCGATCTCGTACCGGTCGACCGGCTTCCGGGCGCTGTTCGACACCAAGATGATCAAGCACCCGTGCGGGATCCCGGATAACACGCCCTCGATCACCCGCCGGGTCTCGTTCATGCACGGCACCACCACGACCATGTCTTGCTCCATGGCGCGGATCGCCGACGGCGGTACGCGGAGGGTGGCCAGGCCACCCGGCGGATTGTCGCCGATCCCGCTGTCGAGCTCGATCACCCGCTGGAGCTCGTGGATGCGGACGGCGCCAAAACGCTCAGTGCGGTGCGGTCGCTCCAAACGCATGAGGCGACCGTACCGCCGTCAGGAGGCCTCTGTACACCTTCTCAAGGCGGTTTTTCAAGACGCTATTTCCGGACTTATCCGGTTTTGTCGTAGCAGTCGGCTACGCGGTTTCGTCGAGTGGGCGATCAACCCAACTCATCATTCCGCGTAGCTTCTTACCCACCTCCTCAATCGGGTGCGCTGCGCCCTGTTCGCGCAGTTTCGCGAAGTTTGGCCGACCAGCATCGTCCTCGGCGACCCATTCGCGGGCGAACTCGCCCGACTGGACCTCCGCCAGGATCTGCCGCATCTGGTCCTTCACCCGCTCGTCGATGATTCGAGGCCCCCGCGTGACGTCACCGTACTCCGCCGTGTCGGAGATGCTGTACCGCATCCGGGCGATCCCGCCCTCGTACATCAGGTCAACGATCAGCTTCAGCTCGTGCAGGCACTCGAAGTAGGCGACCTCCGGGGCGTAGCCGGCCTCGGTGAGCACCTCGAAGCCGGCCTGCACCAGCGCGGTGGTACCGCCGCAGAGCACCGCCTGCTCGCCGAACAGGTCGGTCTCGGTCTCCTCCTTGAAGGTGGTCTTGATCGCCCCGGCCCGCGTGCCACCGATCGCCTTCGCGTAAGACAGCGCCAGCGGGAGGGCCGAGCCGGTCGCGTCCTGCTCCACCGCGACCAGCACCGGCACGCCCTTGCCGTCCACGAACTGCCGGCGCACCAGGTGACCCGGCCCCTTCGGCGCGACCATCGCGACATCGACGTCCGCCGGCGGCTCGATCAACCCGTACCGGATGTTGAATCCGTGTGCGAAGAACAGCGCCTTGCCGGCGGTGAGGCTCGGCTGGATCGACTCTGCGTAGATCTTTCGCTGCGCGGTGTCCGGCGCCAGCAGCATGATCACCTCGGCCTCGGCCGCCGCCTCCGCCGGCGTCTTCACCGGCAGCCCTTGCTCGGCCGCCTTCTCGCTGCTCTTCGAGCCTTCCCGCAGTCCGACCCGGACGTCCACTCCGGAGTCCCGCAGCGACAGCGCGTGCGCGTGCCCCTGGCTGCCGTACCCGATCACGGCCACCGGCCGGTTCGCGATCAGCGACAGATCGGCGTCGTCGTCGTAGTAAACCTCAGCAGTCATTTCCCCTCGTTTTCCTCGCCGATCATGGAGTATCTCGGCGTGTCGTACGGCGTGTCGCACAAAGACTCCATGATCGACACGCCGAAAACCTTCCGGCTCATGAATTCGTACGCAGGACCGGCGTCGCCGTGATCGATCGGGATCCCCGGCCGATCGCCACCATCCCGGACTGCACCATCTCCTTGATCCCGTACGGCTCCAGGTCCCGCAGCAGCGCGTCGAGCTTGTCGGCGGTCCCGGTCGCCTCGATCGTGAGCGTGTCCGGCGCGACGTCGACCACCCGGGCCCGGAACAGGTTCACCGTCTCCAGCACCTGCGACCGCACCGGTCGCTCGGCCCGCACCTTCACCAGCAGCAACTCCCGCTGCACCGAGGTGTCCGGATCCAACTCCACGATCTTCAGGACGTTGATCAGCTTGTTGAGCTGCTTGGTGACCTGCTCCAGCGGCGAGTCGGCGACATCCACCACGATCGTGATCCGGGAGACCTCCTTGTTCTCGGTCTCCCCGACCGCGAGCGAGTCGATGTTGAAGCCGCGCCGGGAAAACAGCCCGGAGACCCGGGCCAGCACGCCAGGCTTGTTCTCCACCA
The DNA here is from genome assembly GCA_036564175.1 of Natronosporangium sp. GTDB lineage: Bacteria > Actinomycetota > Actinomycetes > Mycobacteriales > Micromonosporaceae > Natronosporangium. Next base: position 44,529 of record DATCKZ010000007.1, on the reverse strand, counting down.
GCACCGACAGGGTGTGCTTGCTCATCCGTTCCTCTCCTCGCCTGCCTCGCCGATCGATCCCAGCCCGCCGCTACAGGTCGTCATCGTCGAAGATGGGGCGCTCGCCCCGGGCCGACATGATCTCGTCGTTGCTGGTGCCGGCGGCCACCATCGGCCACACCATCGCGTCCTTGCCAACCACGAAGTCCACCACCACCGGCGCGTCGTTGATCGACATCGCGGCCTCGATGGTCTTGTCGACGTCGGCGGCCGACTCGCAGCGCAGCCCGACGCAGCCGAGCGCCTCGGCGAGCTTGACGAAGTCGGGCACCCGGTGCTTGTGCGTACCGAGGTCGGTGTTGGAGTAGCGCTCGCTGTAGAACAGCGTCTGCCACTGCCGGACCATCCCGAGGCTGCCGTTGTTGATCACCGCCACCTTGATCGGGATGTCCTCCAGCGCGCAGGTGGCGAGCTCCTGGTTGGTCATCTGGAAGCAGCCGTCACCGTCGATCGCCCACACCGCCGCGTCCGGCTTGCCGACCTTGGCGCCCATCGCGGCCGGGATGGCGTACCCCATGGTGCCCAGCCCGCCGGAGTTGAGCCAGGTGCCGGGCTGCTCGAACGAGATGAACTGGCTCGCCCACATCTGGTGCTGGCCGACCCCGGCCACCCAGATCCCGGACGGCCCGACGATCTCGCCCAGCCGCTTGATCACGAACTGCGGGGCGAGCGTCCCGTCGGCGTGCTCCTCCCAGCCGAGCGGGTAGCGCCGACGCAGATCGTTCAGGTAGTTCCACCAGGCGGTGAGGTCCGGCTTGCCGCGCGCCGCGTGCTCCGCCTCGACCGCGCTGACCAGCTCGTCGATCACGTACTTCGCGTCGCCCACGATCGGCACGTCGGCGGCCCGGTTCTTGCCGATCTCGGCCGGGTCGATGTCGGCGTGCACCACCGTGGCGTGCGGCGCGAACGAGTCCAGCCGGCCGGTGACCCGGTCGTCGAACCGAGCCCCCAGCGCCACGATCAGGTCGGCCTTCTGCAGGCCGCAGACCGCCGCCACGGTGCCGTGCATGCCCGGCATGCCGAGATGCTGGTCGTGGCTGTCCGGGAAGGCGCCGAGCGCCATCAGGGTGGTGGTGACCGGCGCGCCGGTCAGCTCGGCGAGCCGGCGCAGCCCTTCGGTGGCCCCGGCCTTGAGCACCCCGCCGCCGACGTACAGGATCGGCCGGCTGGCGCTGCTGAGCAGCCGGGCCGCGGCCACGATCTGCTTGCCGTGCGGGTGCAGGGTGGGCCGGTAGCCGGCCAGCTCGCGCTGCGGCGGCCAGCTGAAGGTGGTCGCCGCCTGCAGCACGTCCTTCGGGATGTCCACCAGCACCGGACCGGGCCGGCCGGTGCTCGCCAGGTGGAACGCCTCCGACAGCACCCGCGGGATCTCCTCGGGGGTCTGGACCAGGTAGTTGTGCTTCGTGATCGGCAGCGTGATGCCGTGGATGTCCGCCTCCTGGAAGGCGTCGCTGCCGATCGCGCTGCGCGGGACCTGGCCGGTGATCGCCACGATCGGCACCGAGTCCATGTAGGCGTCGGCGATCGGGGTGACCAGGTTGGTCGCCCCCGGGCCGGAGGTGGCGATGCAGACGCCGACCTTGCCGGTCGCCTGCGCGTACCCGGTGGCGGCGTGGCCGGCGCCCTGCTCGTGCCGGACCAGAATGTGGCGGACCGTCGAGTCGAGCAGCGGGTCGTACGCCGGCAGGATGGCACCGCCCGGAATGCCGAACGCTACTTCAACTCCGAGCGCCTCCAGCGACTTGACCAGCGCGCCGGCCCCGGTGGTCGGGGTCTTCGGCTGGGCCGCGGCTACCGCGGGCTCCGGCTGGCCGGGACGGGCCGGGGCGGAGGCGCGGTGAGCTGCGCGTTGGGCTAGCAGCTGCGGGTTGGGTCTGGTCATCCTCGTCACCTAAGGCAGTCGGAACGAACGCATAAAGAAAGCCCGCGTGCGTAGGGTCGCACGGGGCTAGCGCACTCTCGGCTGTGAGAGTGCGCTCAGGTAAGTACTCGCGATGACAGGTACGTCACGGTGCACACTCTGCCGCATCTCAGGAGCTGAGTCAAGGTTTCTCAGATAGTGGGCGCGCTCACTATCAGCGTGAACGGCGCCCCATCTGCAGGGGCGGGAGCTGACGGCGGCTCACCGCGGGCGCGGCGGATGCGCGGCTTCGATCCGGTCCACCCGGAGATAGCGGAGCAGCGCCGCCTGGTCGGCCGGCGGCAGGTCGGCGAACGCGCGATGGGCGAGGGTACGCGCGGCCGGGTCGGCGGTGGCCGCTCCGGCGTGCCTCTCCGGTCCGGCATTGGGCCCCCTCCCCTCCCCCGACCTCCGGATCGCCTATGGACGGTACGGATCAGCGAGCTGACTCAGCCCGGTCGACGAGTTCCCGGAGGAGATTGATGAACTCATCCCGATGCGGCGCGTCGGGAAGGCGTCGCCGAGCGTCGGTCAGCAGATCGAACCGGATCTTGTGCAGCATTTGCTTGCGAACGTACGGCGGGAACTCGTCCAGTGACAGCCAACCGAGGTGGTTGTCGTCAATCTCGCGGAGCCGCCAGCCTGCGATGAGCCGGGGAGGCGGGGTAGCTCCGGCGGACCCCGGGTGACACACTGGGCGGTATGCCTGAGCTGCGATCAAGGACCTCCACGCACGGCCGGACCATGGCCGGCGCCCGCGCGCTGTGGCGGGCGACCGGCATGACCGATAGCGACTTCGGTAAGCCGATCGTGGCGATCGCCAACAGCTACACCCAGTTCGTGCCCGGCCATGTCCATCTGAAGGACCTCGGCGGGCTGGTTGCGGAGGCGGTCGCCGAGGCCGGCGGGGTGGGCCGGGAGTTCTCGACGATCGCGGTCGACGACGGGATCGCGATGGGCCACGGCGGGATGCTCTACTCGCTGCCCAGCCGGGAGCTGATCGCCGACGCCGTCGAGTACATGGTCAACGCGCACTGCGCCGACGCGCTGGTCTGCATCTCCAACTGCGACAAGATCACACCGGGGATGCTGCTCGCCGCACTCCGGCTCAACATCCCGACCGTGTTCGTCTCCGGTGGGCCGATGGAGGCCGGCAAGACGGTGGCGATCGACGGGGTGGTCCGGGACCGGATCGACCTCATCGACGCGATGATCGCCTCCTCCAACGAGTCGGTGACCGACCAGCAGCTGGCGGCGATCGAGCGGTCGGCCTGCCCGACCTGCGGGTCGTGCTCGGGCATGTTCACCGCCAACTCCATGAACTGCCTCACCGAGGCGATCGGGCTGGCGCTGCCCGGCAACGGTTCCACGCTGGCCACCCACGTCGCCCGGCGCAAGCTGTTCACCGACGCCGGCCGGCTGGTGGTCGACCTGGCCAAGCGGTGGTACGAGCAGGACGACGCCTCGGCGCTGCCGAGGTCGGTGGCGTCCCGGGCGGCGTTCGAGAACGCGGTCGCGCTGGACGTCGCGATGGGTGGCTCCACCAACACCGTGCTGCACCTGCTCGCCGCCGCCCGGGAGGCCGAACTGGACTTCACGGTCGCGGACATCGACGCGATCTCCCGCCGGGTGCCGTGCCTGTCGAAGGTCGCCCCGTCGTCGCACTACCACATGGAGGACGTGCACCGGGCCGGCGGCATCCCGGCGATCCTCGGCGAGCTGGACCGGGCCGGGTTGCTGCGCCGCGACGTCCACGCGGTCCACTCGCCGTCGCTGGAGCAATGGTTGTCCGATTGGGACATCCGAGGTGGATCGGCGAAGCCGGAAGCCGTCGAGCTGTACCACGCCGCGCCGGGCGGCGTCCGTACCACCGAGCCGTTCTCCACCGACAACCGCTGGGCCAGTTTGGACACCGACCCGGAGCAGGGCTGCATCCGGGACGTGGCGCACGCCTACAGCGCCGACGGCGGGCTGGCGATCCTGTACGGGAACCTCGCGCCGGACGGTTGCGTGGTGAAGACCGCCGGCGTGCCGGAGCGCTGCCTCACCTTCCGCGGACCGGCCAAGGTCTACGAGTCGCAGGAGGACGCGGTCTCGGCGATCCTCGGCGGCCAGGTGGTCGCCGGCGACGTGGTGGTGATCCGGTACGAAGGGCCGCGGGGCGGGCCGGGGATGCAGGAGATGCTCTACCCGACCTCGTTCCTCAAGGGACGCGGGCTCGGCCAGGCGTGCGCGCTGGTGACCGACGGGCGGTTCTCCGGCGGCACCTCCGGGCTGTCGATCGGCCACGTCTCGCCGGAAGCGGCTGGTGGCGGGCTGATCGCGCTGGTGCGCGACGGTGACCCGATCGACATCGACATCCCGAACCGGTCGATCCGGCTCGACGTGCCGGAAGAGGAACTCGCCGCGCGCCGGGTGGCGGAAGAGAAGCGCGATCGTCCGTACACCCCGGTGAACCGGGACCGGCCGGTCTCGGCCGCGCTGCGGGCGTACGCCTCGATGGCGACCAGCGCGAGCGACGGCGCCTACCGCCGCGTGCCGGACTAGGCCCTAGGCCGCGACCAGATCGTTGACGCAGCGCAGCACCGGCGGCTGGGTGAGCGCGGTCGGATCGAGTGGGGCCGAGGCGGTGACCGTGAACGTGGTCGACTCGCCCGGCAGCAGCGTCACCAGCGCCTGGTCCACTTCGGCCGAAGCGTCCAACCGGTCCGGGAACAGCGTCAGCTCGCGCAGCAGCGTCCTGGCCGTGACCGTGACCTTGGCCCCGCCCGAGAACGGCTCGACCACCGCGTCGTACGCCGCCTTCGGGTAGGCGAGGTCGGAATCCTCGGCGAAGAACCACCAGGCCCGCTCGCCACCCGCCTCGGCGAGCAGCAGCTCGGCCCGCTCGTCCTCCGGAATGGTCAGCAGCGCTGGCAGCGGGATCGCGGCCGCCGTCCGGGGCGCCACCGTCACCGGCAGCTCGGTCTTGGCCAGCGGCTGGCCGTCCAGCCCGAGCCGGGCGACGGTCGCCGTGACCGACCACTCCTCCGGCGAGTCGTTCACCGCGACCAGCGCCAGCCCACCCCCGTCCGGGTTAAGCTCCGGCCGGGGCTGGATGGTGAGCAGCCGGTCGGCGAAGATCCGCCGCAACGCGTACCACATCGGCTTGCGGCGGCCGTCGCCGTCGATCGCCGACCACGACGTCACCGGCCAACAGTCGTTCAGCTGCCACACCACCGCGCCCATGCAGACCGGTTGCAGCGCCCGGAAATGCTCCACCCCGACGCTGACCGCCCGGGCCTGGGTGAGCTGGGTCAGCCAGTGCCAGTCGTCGAAGTCCCGGGGCGGCGGCAGGTGCGCGGCCAGCCCGCGCGCCAGCTTCTGCTCGCCGTTCTCCGCCTTCTGGTGGTGGCGCATTCCCGGCGAGTCCGGCGCCAGCGGGTCGTCGGAGATCGCCCGGCGCAGGGTCGCGTAGGTCGGTGGCCCCTGCCACCCGAACTCCGCCACGAACCGCGGTGTGTACGACCGGTAATGCAGGTAATCCTGCTCGTTCCAGACATCCCAGATGTGCATGCTGCCGTGCTCCGGTTCGTTCGGGTGGCGGCTCCGATCGCCCGAGTACGGGCTGCCGGGCCAGTAGGGCCGGGTGGGATCCAGCTCTGCCACGATCTTGGGCAGTACGTCGAAGTAGTAGCCGGCCCCCCAGGTGCGCCCGTGCAGCCGTGGCTGCCAGCCCCAGTCGTGCCAGCCCCAGATGTTCTCGTTGTTGCCGCACCAGAGCACCAGGCTCGGGTGACTGGCGAGCCGGACGACGTTGTCGCGGGCCTCGGCGGCCACCTCCTCGGCGAGCGGTGACTCCTCCGGGTAGGCGGCGCAGGCGAACAGGAAGTCTTGCGCGACCAGCAGACCGAGCTGGTCGCAGACCGAGTAGAAGTCCTCCGACTCGTACCGGCCGCCACCCCAGATCCGCAGCAGGTTCACATTCGCTTCACATGCCTGCCGCAACCGGGTTTCGTAGCGGGACCGGTCGACCCGGGTCGGGAAGACGTCGTCGGGGATCCAGTTGACCCCCCGCGCGAACACCGGCACGCCGTTGACCACCAGCGTGAACGGGGTGCCGTGCTGGTCGGGGGTGGTGTCCAGCTTGATGGTGCGGAAGCCGATCGAGCGGGCCCAGCTGTCCAGCTCGGCACCGTCCGCCGTGTGCAGTCGCAGCGCCAGGTCGTAGAGCGGCTGGTCGCCGTACCCCCGTGGCCACCACCGCGCCGGATCCTTCACCGCCAGGGTGATGGTGCCGCTGCGCTGGCCCGGCCCGAGCACCACGTGGCCCTGCAGCTGGTCGATCCGCGGGCCGTGCAGGCTGGCGGTGAGGGTGACCGGCACGTCGGCGGCGGTCTCCTCGCGGGCGATCTCCACGTGCAGGCTGACTCGCCCCTCGGCGCCGTCGACGGTCACCTCCGGGCGGACCAGCGCCAGCCGGGCGGTCCGCCAGGAGTGCAACCCGATCGGCCGCCAGATCCCGGCCGTGACCAGCGTCGGGCCCCAGTCCCAGCCGAAGTTGCAGGCCATCTTGCGGATGTACGGGAACGGCTGCGGCTCGTACGAGCTCGGGCGCGCGCCCAGCTCCTCGCGGATCCGTTCGGCGTAGCGGTAGGCCGACTCGAACCGCACCGACAGCCGGTTCTCCCCCGGGCGGAGCACCGAACCGATCGGGAACCGGTAGCCCCGGTGCATGTTCGCGGTCCGGCCGACCTCGTGGCCGTTCACCTCCACCCGGGCGACCGTGTCCAGCCCGGCGCAGACCAGGTCGACGTGCCGGTTGCCGGGCTGCCACTGGAAGCTGGTCTCGTATCGCCAGTCGGTGCGGCCGATCCAGGCCAGCCGCAGCTCGTTGTCGTCGAGGTACGGGTCCGGGATCAGGCCGGCGGCGAGCAGGTCGGTGTGCACGCAGCCCGGCACCGTGGCCGGCACCGGCTCGGCGGCCACCTCCGCCGGGACCGACCCGTCCGGGGCGACTGGCGTCACCGTCCAACCGTCGTGCAGCGGACGGTACGAGTTCATGGAGTTCCTCCCCTACGGCCCCAGGCCACCGTTACTGAACCGGATAAGTAACCTGACCGTACGGCCAGAACGTGTGTCTGTCAACGGCAAAAGACTTCGCTCCCGAAGCCCGAGACGCTAGCCTCTAGGAACCGGTTCAGTTACCGGGTGTCCGGGTGGGCCACGGGAGGGCATGTGAAGCGACCGACGATTGCCGACATCGCTCGGCGGGCCGGGGTCTCCAAAGGCGCGGTGTCGTACGCGCTGAACGGCCAGCCCGGGGTTTCCGAAGCCACCCGCCGCCGGGTGCTGGCGATCGCCGAGGAGATCGGCTGGACCCCGAACAGCGCCGCCCGGGCGCTGTCCGGCGCCACCGCCAACGCGGTTGGGCTGGCGCTGCGCCGGCCGGCCCGGGTGCTCGGGCTGGAGCCGTTCTACATGGAGCTCATCAGCGGTCTGGAGGGCGAGCTCGCCACCCACTCGTACGCGTTGATGCTGCAGCTGGTCGGCGACTCCGAGTCGGAGATCGGGGTCTACCGGCGGTGGTGGGGCGAGCGGCGGGTCGACGGCGTGCTCATCTGCGACCTGCGGGTCGACGACGCCCGGGTCAAGGTGCTCGAGGAGCTGCGGCTGCCGGCGGTGGTGGTCGGTGGGCCGGACGGGGTCGGCAGCCTGGCGAACGTGTGGAGCGATGACGCCGGCGCGCTGGCCGAGACCGTGGAGTACCTGGTGGCGCTCGGCCACCGGCGGCTCGCGCACGTCGCCGGCCTGCCGCACCTGCGGCACACCCGGGCCCGGTCGGAGGCGTTCGAACAGGTGACCCGCCGGCTGGGGCTGGAGGTGGCGATCACCGAGACCACCGACTACACCGGCGAGCAGGGCGCCCACGCCACCCGCCGGCTGCTCAGCGCGAGTCCTCGGCCGACCGCGGTGATCTACGACAACGACATCATGGCGATCGCCGGGCTGTCGGTGGCCCAGGAGATGGGCATGTCGGTGCCGGCCGATCTGTCCATTGTGGCATTCGATGACTCGCCGCTGTGCCAGCTCGTGCACCCGCCGCTCACCGCGCTGACCCGGGACATCGCGGCGTACGGGGCGCTCGCCGCGCAGCAGCTGCTCAAGGTGATCGGCGGCAAGCACCCGCCGGCATCGGTGCAGACCGCCAGCGCCCGGCTGACCCCGCGCGGCAGCACCGCCCGGCCGGCCAGCTAGCCGGCCACCGCCCGGTCGATCGGCTAGCCGGCCGGCAACCCCGCCAGCCTCCGGCGGAGCGCGCCGGCCGCCTCCTCATCCAGCTCGGCCAGCAGCCCGGCGGCTTCCTGCCAGGCCGTCCGGCACGCGGCGAGGTCGGCGATTTCGAGGTACGCATCGCCGAGTCGCTCGAGGGTCTCGGCCCGAGACAGCTGGGCGTCGCTCCGGTCGTAGTAGTCGAGCGCCTCCCGGTAGGTGGCGATCGCCCGCTTGAGGTCGCCCAGCTGGTGATGCGCCCGGCCGAGCGTGTCCAGAGTGTTCGCCACCCCGGCCAGGTCACCGTGTGCACCCTGGATCGCCAGCGCCTGCTCGCCGTACCGGATCGCCGCCCGCGGGTCGCCGAGGTTCAGCCGCGCCCAGCCGAGCTGGTTGAGCGCCCGCCCGATGCCAACCTGGTCCCCGGCCCGGCGGGCGAGTTCCAGCGCCCGGTCGGCGTGCTGGCAGGTGGTGTGGAAGTCGCCGGCTCGCCGCTCGGCGATGGCGCCCAGCGTCATGTGCACCGCGGCTTGCTCGGCCGGCCGGCCGAGGCTGGCCAGGCCGGCCAGCGCCAGCCGCAGGTGTTGCTCGGCGGCCTGCCACCGGCGCCGCTGCGCGTCCGCGATCCCGAGCATCCGGTGCGCCTGCGCCTGCGCGTACCGGTCGTCGAGCCGTTCCGCCGCGGCCAGCGCCGCCGCCCCGACCGTGTCGCTCTCGTGCCGGTAGCCGCGGGCGTTGAAGAACATGCACAGCAGCAGCCCCAGCTGGACGGCGTAGGCGTCGAAGCCGGCGCCGGCCGCGGCGGCGGTCAGGTTCGCCAGCACCGATCGCTCGGCGATCAGCCAGGCCCGCGCCTGGTCGGCCGAGCCGAGCGGCTCCCGGCTCACCCCCGGCTGCGGGTCCGGCAGCTCCGGCATCGTCCGATGTGGTTCGACCAGCGAGATGGCCGCGGCCACCGCCTGCAGGTAGTGATCCAGCAACCGGTGCCGCGCGGCCCGCCGGTCCGCCGCCGGTTCGGCCGAGTCGGCCAGCTCGGCCGCGAAGGCCCGGAGCAGGTCGTGCATGCTGTACCGGTCGAGGCTGGGCTCGGCGAGCAGGCTCGCCTCTGCCAGGCCGGTGAGCAGGCGGCGGGCCGCGGCCGGCTCGATCCCGGCGAGGCTCGCCGCCGCGGCGGCGGTGAACTCCGGTCCGGGATGGCCGCCGAGCAACCGGAACAGCCGGGCGGCGGCCGGATCCAGCACCCGGTACGAGGACGACAGGACCGCCCGGAGATCGGTCGACGGGTCCGACCCGGTCCACTCGGCCAGCCCACCGTCGGGGTCGGTGAGCTCGTCCGCGAGCAGCCGGAGCGGGACCGCCGGGTTGGCCACCGCGCGGGCGGCCACTACCGCGAGCGCGAGCGGGAGCCGCGCACACCTGGCCACCAGCTCGCGCACCGCGGCCGGATCGGTGGCGGCCCGAGCCGGTCCCAGCCGGCGGGTGAGGAACTGCTCCGCCTCGTCGGGGGTGAACAGGTCCAATCGCACCAGCTGGGCGCCGGCGGTGGCGGCCAGTCCGGAGAACTGGTTGCGGCTGGTGATTAGCGCGACGCAACCCGGCGAGGGCGGCAGCAACGGCCGGACCTGCTCGGCGTCCCGGGCGTTGTCGAGGACGACCAGCATCCGCCGGCCGGTGAGCAGGCTGCGGTACAGCCCGACCTGGGCATCCAGGTTCGCCGGTAGCTGCGAACTGGGGACCTGCAAACCGTCCAGGAGGGACCGGATCGCCTCGGCCGGGCCGGTCGGCGCGGCGGCCGGGTCGAACCCGCGCAGGTTCAGGTAGAGCTGCCCGTCCGGGAAGGCGTTGGCGACCCGGTGTGCCCAATGGAGCGCCAACGTGGACTTGCCGACCCCCGCGGTGCCGGTGACGACCACCGTCACCGCCGCCCGCGCCGCTGCCGGCAGCAGCTGGTCCAGCCGCGCCAGCTCGGCCCGCCGGCCGGTGAACGCCGGCAGGTCGGCCGGCAGCTGCCTGGGGATGAACTGGCGGGCCGGCGGGCCGGCGAGCCCAGCGGCTGCTGGCGAACCGGCCGCTGGCGGGCCGGCCGGTTCGTCGCGCAGCACCACTTTGTGGACGTTGCGCAGCTCCAGGCCGGGCTCGATCCCGAGTTGATCGACCAGGAAGCCGCGGGTGCGGGCGTACACGGCCAGCGCGTCGGCCCGCCGGCCGGCCTGCTGAAGCGCCCGCATGTGCAGGGCGGCCAGCCGCTCGCGGCCCGGATGCTCATTCGCGAATCGGGCGAGCGTCGGCAGGACCTCCCGGCCGCGCCGCAACTCCAGGCACGCGGCGGCGAGTTCCTCCACTGCGGTCAGTCGCTGCTCCTCCAGGCTGGCCGCCAGCCGTTCCCGCGCCGGGCCGCTGAGGACGCCGGACAGCGCCGGGCCGCGCCACAGGTCCAGCGCGGCTCGTAACAGCTCGACGCGTTCCGCCGGCGCCGGTTCGGCCGCGGCGCGGCGCAGCAGCTCCTGGAACCGGAACGCGTCCACCGACTGTGGATCGAGCCGAAGCTGGTAGCCGTTGCCGGCGTAAACCAGCTCGACCCGCGTGCCGTCGGCCCCGTTCGGCGCACGATTCACACCGGACAGCGTCGCCCGAAGCCGGGATGCGCAGCCCTGGATGGTGTTCCGCACCCGCTTCGGCGGCTGGTCCGACCACAGCAGCTCCGCGAGCCGGTCCACCGGCACCACTCGGTTCGCTTCCAGCAGGAGTACGCCCAGCAGGCAGCGCTCACGTGGCCGGGCCAGCGGCAAGCGCTGGCCACCGATCTCGGCCTCGATCGGCCCGAGGATCCGAAACTCCACGGATTCACGGTAGCGCCGCGGTTCGATACCCCCGGTTCCGCTGGTTTCCTCGCCGATCTAGGAATTGTTCATGCTCGAATCAGGCGAATCGGGCTGAACAGCTGCTTGATCGGCGGGAAGAGGGGTGGGCTCAGCCGGTGGCCGGCTCGATCTCGGCGAACATGTAGATCGCGCCCTTCTGGAAGTACCCACCCCAGGTGACCGGGTAGTAGTCCGGCGTGTCCGGGTCGTCGGACGGCCAGTTCGTCCAGGTCGAATTGTTCACCTGCGACCAAGCGCCGTTGTACCACATCGGGATCGCCGGCATCTCTTCCAGCGAGATCTGCTGCAGCTGCGAGATCACTTCCTGGAACCCGGGATCCCCGACCGCCAGCCGACCCAGATCCTGGGTGAGGTCCCAGGCCTGCTCATTCTGGTATCGGCCGAAGTTCTGGCTGGGCTGGATGTCCTGGATCGGCAGCTGGAACAGGTACCGGTAGTTGGTCCATGGGGTGTTGTTCAGCTCGGTGAAGTTGTTGATTACCAAGTCGAACTCGCCCGAGTTGCGCAGGTCGTCGAGGGTCGCCGCCTCCGGGAACGCGGTCACGATGTTGATCCCGGCGTCCCGAGCGCTGGCGGCGATCACCTGCGCTGCCTCGTTCCAGTCGGTCCAGCCCGCCGGCACGATCAGCGTCAGCTCGATCTCGTCGCCGTTCGGCATCTCGACCAGCCCGTCGCCGGTGACGTCGACGTAGCCCGCGCTGGCCAGCAGGCTGCGCGCCTGCGCCGGGTCGTACTCGAAGCCGAACTGCTCGACCACCTGGTCATCGATGTAGTCCTCCCAGGTCGGCAACAGGCCGGTCGGGTTGGCGGCCTGGACAATGCCGCCGTAGACATTCTCGACGATCGACTCGACGTCGATGCTGAACGCCAGCGCCCGCCGGAACACCGGGTCGCCGAGCGGCTCCCGCTCGACGTTCGGGACCAGGTAGGCGGTGTTCGCGGAGAGCATGTACGGCTCTTCCGAGTAGTACGTGGAGACGTTGAAGTCACCCTGCAGCAGCTCACCGACGCCGGGCAGGAAGAAGTTGCTCAGGTCCAGCTCGTTCTGGGCGATCTGCCCGAACGCGACCTCGTTGCTGCTGTTGACCAGGTCGATGACGTACCTGGGCTTCATGGTGAGGCCGAGCGCCTCGATCCCCCACCAGTTCTCGTTCCGCTCCCAGACCACCCGCTCATCGGTGTGGCTGTGGTAAAGGTATGGACCCGAACCGACCGGATTCTCGTCGTTCGGCCACGACATGAGCTCTTCCGGCGGGATGTCCTTGAAAATGTGCTCCGGGACGATCTGGTTGTTGCTGAGGAAGTTGTCCCATTCCCCCCGCCGCGGGTCACTGAACGTGAATCGGGTGGTGAGCTCGTCGACCGCCTCGACCTCTTCCAACCACTCGAACAGGGTCGAGTACGGCACCTCCGGAATCTTCCCCAACTCGACGGAGAACACGACATCCTCGGAGGTCATCGGCTCACCGTCGGACCAGGTGATGCCCTCCCGGAGGGTCAGCTCGTAGACGTCGTCGCTGACCCATTCGCCCCGCTCAGCGAGCCACGGCTCCAGCTCCAGCGTGAACGGGTTGAACAGGTACGGCGTCTCGTACAGGAACCCCTCGGTGCCGGTGGCGAAGCCGCCGCCCTGGATCGGGTTCCAGGACGAGGGCGGGCCCCACTGCGCGCCACCGGTGAAGACGGTCTCCTGCCGCGGGAACTCCGTACCCCCGCCGCCGCCGCCACCGCCGGTTTGGTCGGCCTGCGCGCATCCGGCGGCCACGAGCGTGGCGGCGCACACCAGGGCAGGCAGGTATCGGGATCGGCGTCGCATAGGGGTGGTCCTCCTCACAGCGAGGGTCCGGGGCGATGCGTATACCACCTCCGACATACTAGGCCGCGATCATTGTCCGGCAAGGCAGGGCCGAACGTCGCTGACCGTGACGGATGCGTTACGCGGTAACGAGATCAGACTCGGTGATCGCCTCCCGGGCGCAGGCAACGAAGTGACCGGGTTCGAACTCGACCAGGTTCGGCTGGTCCGGGTCGGCGGCGGGACGCCCGCACTCGCCGGGGAACCGGTCGTGGTAGTCGCAGTGCATGACCTGGCTGCGGTCGTCCAGATGCAGCTCGGCGGCCACCTCCGACCATTTCCGGTGCAGCTGCGGCACCGAGCCGAGCAAGTTCTTTGTGTACGGATGTCGCGGGTTGCTGAACACCTTCGCGGTCTCCCCCATCTCGACCACCACACCCTTCCGGAGGATCACCGTCCGGGTGCTGATGTAGTTCCCCAGTGCCAGGTCGTGGGTGACGAACAGGATCCCGAGCCCGCGCGCCTTCAGGTCGGCGAGCAGGTTCATCACATCGATCCGGGTGGACGCGTCGAGCATGCTGATCACCTCATCGGCGACCAGCAACCGGATGTCGAGCAGCAGCGCCCGCGCGATCAGCATCCGCTGCAGCTGACCACCGGAGAGCTGGTGCGGGAACTTGTTGAGGACGGTGCCGGGGTCGAGCCGGACGTCGGCGAGCGCGGCATCCAGCTTGTTCCACCACGCCTCCCGCTTCATCCGGGGGAAGTATTGGCTTTTGACCATCTCGAAGACCCGGTCCGCCTTGAAAATCGGGTTGAACGAGCTGAACGGGTCCTGGAAGACGCCTTGGACGTGCCGGTAGTACTCCTTGAGGCCGGAGCCGGTCACCTGGCTGATGTCGTTGCCGTCGAGCGTGATGCTGCCCCGCGTGATCGAGTTCAGCCGGAGCACCATCCGACCGATCGTGGTCTTGCCACTGCCGCTCTCCCCGATCAACGACACGACCTCGCCGGGCTCGATCCCGAAGCTGACGTCGCGGACCGCGGTGAGCTGCTTGGTCCCGAACGCCCCCACCCGGTAGATCTTCCAGACCCGGTTCAGCTGCAACATCTCACATCGCCTTCCAGCACGCGACCTCGTGGCCGGGTGCGACCTCGACGAACGGCGGCTCTTCGACGCACTTGTCGAACGCGAGCGGGCACCGGTCCCGGAACCGGCAACCGACCGGTGGGTTCAACAGGCCCGGCGGGCTGCCCGGGATCCCCGTCAGCTGCCGGTCCGCGTACTTGACGCCGACCTCCGGCAGCGACGAGATCAGCAGCTGGGTGTACGGATGCTTGGGCGCGTTGATGATCGTCTGGGTGGACGCCTTCTCCGCGAGCTTCCCGGCGTACATCACCATGATCGTGTCGGCGATCTGGTACACCAGCGAGATGTCGTGGGTGATCACCAGCATGCTCTTGACGAAGTCGCGGTCGCGGAAGTCCACCAGCGCCTCGGCGACCGCCTTCTGGGTCGACACGTCGAGGGCTGAGGTCACCTCGTCGGCGATCAGCAACGACGGGTTGAGCAGGGTGGAGATCACCATCACCATCCGCTGCTTCATGCCGCCGGACAGCTCGATCGGATAGCGCTTCAGCACCTCCCGCGACAGGCCGACCAGATCGAGCCGTCGCTCCAGCTCCGGCTTGATCCCGCTGTAGCGGTAACCGCGGCTCTCCAGCAGCTCCGCGATCATCTTCCCGATCTTGCGGATCGGGTTCATGGCGCTCATCGCGTACTGCGGGATGATCGAGACCTCGGTGAACCGGAACCGGTTCATCGCCTCCTGGTCGTCAACCGGCAGCTTCTCGCCGTCCAGCTCGACGGTGCCTTCGATGTAGCGCATCCGGCCGTCCAGCCGGATCAGACTCTTGCCGAGCGTGGACTTGCCGCAACCGGACTCCCCGGCGATCCCCATGATCTCGCCGTCGGCGACCCGGAACGTGACCCCGTCCAGGGCCTTCACGTCGCCGCGCAGGGTCCGGTAGTAGACCCGCAGGTTGTCGACCCGAAGACTCACCTACGTCTCCCTCAACTTGGGGTTGAACACCTCGTCCAGCCCGACGTTCGTGACGTACGCCGCGCCAGTGATCATGGTGATGATCGCGCCAGGCGGGATGAACCACCACCAGATGCCGAGCTGGAGCGCACCCCATTCGGTCGCCAGCTGCAGCATCAGCCCCAGCGACATCCCTTCCCGGGGGCCGAGCCCGAGGAAGTCGAGCGCGGCCGCGAACAGCACCGCCCCGGCGAACAGCAGGATGAACACCATGACCAGATAGGAGGCCATGTTCGGGGCGATCTCCTTGCGGATGATCGACAGTGGCCGGACCCCGGTCAGCCGGGCCAGGTCCACATAGTCTCGGGCCCGTAGCGAAAAGGTCTGGGCCCGGACCGCCCGGGCCACCCATGGCCAGGCGAACACCCCGATGATTAACGCTTGCGTGGGGATGTTGTTGATCCCCAGGTACGACGTGATGACGATCAGCACCACGAACACCGGGAGCACCAGCACGATGTTGGTGATGACCATCAGGATCTCGTCGATGATCCCCCCGACGTAGCCGGCGACGAACCCGATCGTCATGCCGATCAGCGCGGCCACCGCCGCCGCCAGCGCGGCCACCAGGAAGGTCGCCCGGATCCCGTAGGCGACCTGCGTGAACACGTCCTCGCCGAAGGTCGTCGTGCCGAACCAGTGGTCCGCCGACGGAGCGCCGTTCCGGGGCCCGACGCCGCGCTCCCGCGGCCCGTACTGCAGGAACAGCGGGGCGATCACCCCGATCGCCAGGATGCCCAGCAGCACGCCGAGGCCGCCGACCACCTTCTTGTTGCGGATCGCGAAATGGAGCCATTCGCCGCGGCTGCGGCGGACGACCGGTGCGCCCGCGCCGGTCGGTGCCCCGGCGGGCGCCGCGGCCAAGGCAGTTGCGTCACCGGCGGGGGTGGAGAACTCCGGTCCGGCGTCGTGGGCGGCCTCAGTGGCGGCCTTGATCTCAGTCATGCGCCGTCCTTCCGCAGCTGGTCATGAGTCGAGGGAGCGAAGCGACCGAGCGAAGGGCCAGCTAAGGAAAGGTCGAAAGGCGCATGACCCGCGCGAGCAGACGCGAGCGCCGGTAACTCACTCATACGCTCGCCCCCTGCAGTCCGGTCCTGGTCCGTGGGTCGACCCAGACATAGACGATATCGACAATGAAGTTGCAGACCAGCACGCCGATCACGATGAACAGCAGGATCCCTTGCAGCAGGAACCAGTCCCGAGCGGTGATCGCGTCCAGGATCCGCAGGCCCAGCCCCGGGTAGCCGAAGACCACTTCGACCAGTACGTTGCCGCCGATGATGACGCCGAGTTGGAGCGCCAGTCCGGTGATCTGCGGGAGCACCGCGTTGCGGAACGCGTACTTGCGGATCAGCCGGGACGGTGCGCCGAGCGCGCTGAGGTAGTTGGCGTAGTCGGCCTCCAGCTCGTAGATGACCAGGTTCCGCATGCCGATCGCCCAACCCCCGAGCGCCACCAGGAACAGCGACAGGAACGGCAGGAACCAGTGGCCAGCCAGGTCGTTGATGAACCGGAACGACCAGTTGGGGACGAGGTTTCCGGAATACCCCCGCGAGGTGGGGAACCAGCCGAGCTGGATCGCGAAGAACCAGATCATCAGCATCGCCAGCCACATGTACGGCGTCGCCGTGAGCACATAGGACACCGGTAGCACGGTGTTGTCCAGTGCCTTGCGGCGCGCCGCCATCGCGCCCAGCTTGTTGCCGACGTACCAGCTGAGCAGGATCGCCGGCAACAGCAGTGCCAGCGTGTAGGGCAGCGCTCCGAGAATGACCTCGCTCACCGGCTTCGGGAACGACCAGGTGCTGATGCCGAGGTTGCCGGAGAGCAGCTCCCGCCAGTAGTTGAGGTATTGCCGCCAGAGCGGCTGTTCCAGGCCGAACAGGTCGGTGTAGTACGCGTGCAGGCGCGCCGCCGCCTCGGGGTTGGTGGGGCGCTGCCGGCCAACCATTTGGCCGATCGGATCGCCCGGCATGAACCGCGGGATCAACCAGTTGACCGTGACCGCGATGAACAGCGTCAGCGCGTAGATGAGCACCTTCCGCCCGAGATAGCGCCCCACCCGCGACCCTCCTCTCCGTCTGTCTCCGGTGGCCTACCGTCCGGGGTCGCCGGTCTCGGGATCTGGCCGGATCCCGAGACCGGCGACCATGCCTGACCAGTTAGCCCTCGACGGGCTCGATCTGGCTCAGCATCAGGATGGCCCGCTTCTCCTTGTAGTTGTTCCACATGGTCGGCGGTGGGCCGTCGGGTGCGGTCGGCCAGTTGGTCCAGTAGGTGGTGTTCCACTGTGCCCAGAGGCCGTTGTACCAGAGCGGGATCGCGGGCATCTCGGTGAACGAGATCTCCTGCAGCTGCGACAGCAGGTCACGCAGCTCCGCGTCGGTCTCCGGGTCACCGACCGAGAGGTGCCCGAGCTGCTGGGTGAGCTCCCAGGCCTCCTCGTTCTCGTACCGCTGGAAGTTCTGCGACGGCTGCTGGTCCTGCACCGGCAGCCGGAACAGGTAGTTGTAGGTGGTCCACGGCGTGTTCGACAGCTCGGTCCAGTTGTTGAGGATCAGGTCGAAGTCGCCGCTGGTGCGGATCTCGTCGACCACCGCCGCCTCCGGGAAGTCGGTGGTGACGTTGATCCCGACCGCCTGCAGGTTCTCCGCGATGATCTCGGCGGCGATGTTCCAGTCGGTCCAACCGGCCGGCACCTGCAGGGTCAGCTCGATCGGCTCACCGTCCGGGGTCTCGCGGAAGCCGTCGTCGTCGGTGTCGACGTAACCCGCCGACTCGAGGATCGACTCCGCCTCACCCTGGTCGTAGGTGAACCCGTGCTCGCTCACCACCTGCTGGTCGACCAGGCCGAGGTCGACCCAGAGCGGCAGCAGGCCGGTCGGGTCGGCCGCGGACACCAGGCCGGCGTACGCGGTGTCGACGATGTCGGTGACGTTGATGGCGAACGCCATCGCCCGCCGGAAGTCCGCGTCGTCCAGCGGCGGCCGGGTGGTGTTCGGGATCAGGTAGGCGGTGTTCGCCGGGATCATGTACGGCGGCTCGGAGTTGTACGCCTGAATGTCGCCGCCGATGACCTCACCGGGGAGGAAGTTGTTGCTGAGGTCGATCTCGGCCTGCTGCAGCTGCCCGATCACCACCTCGTTGCTCTGGTTCTTGAAGTCGACAATGTACCGCGGCTTCATCTCCAGGCCGAGCGCCTCGGTCCCCCACCAGTCGTCGTTGCGCTCCCAGACGATCCGCTCGGTGGTGTTGCTGTGGTAGACGTACGGCCCGGTGCCGACCCGGACATCGTCGCCGCGCTCATCCATGATCGCGCCCTGCGCCTTCGGGGCCCACAGGTGCTCGGCGGCGATCTGCTGCTCGAACAGCCAGTTCTCCCATTCGGCCCGGCGCGGGTCGGAGAAGGTCACCCGGACGGTGAGGTCGTCGACCGCCTCGACGGTGTCGACCCACTCGGCCATCGTCGAGTACGGAACCTCTGGGATGTTCCGGAGGTCGAGCGTGAACACCACGTCGTCGGCGTTGAAGGCCTCGCCGTCGGTCCAGGTGACGCCATCCCGCAGCCGGATCTCGTAGGTGGTGTCGTCGACCCACTCGCCGCTCTCGGCGAGCCACGGCTCCAGCTCGGCGGTCTGGGTGTTGAACACGAACAGCGACTCGTAGAGCAGGCCCAGCACACCGGTCGCCTGGCCACCGCCGGCGATCGGGTTGTAGTTGCTGTAGTCGGCCCACTCGGTGCCGGTGGTGTAGAGCGTCTCGTTCCGGGGGAACTCGCCGTCGGAGCCATCGCCACCGCCGCCACCCCGGTCTTCCGAACACCCAGCCGCCGCAACCAGCGTCATAGCCAGCAGCGGAGCCAGATACCTCATCCGCTTTCGCATGTGAAAATTTCCCTTCCTCTCACCGGGGGCGCCTGCCCACGGCGCGGGTGTGGTGAAGATATCCTGCGCTTTCTTCGGGGTGTCTGGGTCCCACCAGCTGGCTCCACTGAACCGGATAAGTGACCTTAGCGAAACACGGTCGACGTCTGGCGTCAAGGTTGACCTGTCCACCCACATCCTCCGGCTCCGCCAATGATCACGTCACCAGCCAGCCCCGCCAGGTGCTGCCAACGTGTGGACCACATCACTGAACCGTGTAAGTTACCGCGACCCTACGAGCGCGTGGGAGCGCTGTCAACGGCGGGTTAGGCCTGTGCCCAACTCGTTATCAAGGCAGCCTGAACCGGCACCGCCCGGCCCGGCCGGACGGTGCTGACGGACCGGACTAACGACCCCGTTCGATGACGAACCAGACACCCACCGCCGGTTCGCTGCCCTCGTTCCGGTAGCTGTGCGGGGTGGTGGAGTCGAAGCAGATCGAGTCGCCCGGGTTCAGCACCATCTGCTCGAACCCGAGGGTCAACACCAGCTGCCCGGAGAGCAGGTGCCCGTACTCGCTGCCCGGGTGCCGCATCAGCCCGCCCGCCGACGAGCTGGTGCTGCCGGGCTGGTAGGTGACCAGCAGGAAGTCGACGGTGTGCTGCGGCAGCTCGCCGAGCAGCTCCCAGGTCACGCCGGAGTCCAGGTGCAGCACCCGGCGGTCCTCCGGCCGCACCAGCGGACCGAGCCGGTGCCCGCGCAGCGCCTCGATCGCCTGGTCCCGCGCCGGCGGTGGGCCGGCGCCGTCGGTGCCCGGCGTGAACAGATCCTCGACCGTGATCCCCAGCGCGGTGGTGATCGCGTAGAGCGTGCTGACCGACGGCTGTACCTTGCCGGTCTCGATCTGGGACACCATGCTGGCCGAGACGCCGACGTCGCGGGCCAGTCCGCGCACTGTCACGCCGCGCTTCTCGCGCTCCTCGCGCAACCGCGGGCCCAATCGCTCGACCTCCGGTGCCGGCATCCAACCTCCCGTGTCTGGGTGTTAAGTCAAGTGTTCAGTATTACTTGACACAGTATCGGACCGCGTTCTATGGTGACGCAAGTCATCAGGACGCGTGTCACAGCGTCGCGACAACCCAGCCCTCCACCCACCGATGAGGTGATCAGGCGATGGCGATCCGCACGTACGGCCCGAACGCCGTGGACTGGGAGCAGCGGATCGATCTCGGGCGACTCCGGGACGAACGGCTTGCCCGGCTCAAGGCCAATCTCGACCGGTCCGAGCTCGGTGCGCTGCTCACCTTCGACTTCTCGAACATCCGCTACATGACCGCGACCCACATCGGCACCTGGGCGATGGACAAGCTGATCCGGTTCGCCCTGCTGCCCCGCGGCGGTGAGCCGGTGATTTGGGACTTCGGCTCCGCGGCGCGCCATCACCAGCTGTACAACCCTTGGCTGGAGGGCGAAAAGCGGGCCCGCGCCGGCATCTCCACGCTGCGCGGCGCGTTCCACCCGCAGGCCGGGATCGCCGAAGAGGTGGCCCGGAAGGTGCACGAGGTGCTCTCCGAGCACGGCCTGGCCAACGAACCGGTCGGGGTCGACCTGATCGAGATGCCGGTGCTCGCCGCCTTGCAGGCCACCGGACTGACCGTTGTGGACGGGCAGCAGGTGTTCCTGGAGGCCCGCCGGATCAAGACCCAGGACGAGATCGCGCTGCTCACCCAAGCGTGCTCCATGGTGGACGCCGCATACGAGGAGCTGTACGAATTCCTCCGGCCAGGGGTTCGCGAGAACGAATGCGTCGGGTTGGTCAGCAAGGTGCTCTACGACCTCGGCAGCGAATACGTCGAAGGTGTCAACGCGATTTCCGGAGAGCGCTGCGCCCCCCACCCACACGTCTACAGTGACCGGATCATCCGCCCCGGTGACCCCGCCTTCTTCGATATCCTGCACAGCCACATGGGCTACCGCACGTGTTACTACCGCTGCTTCGCCGTCGGCAGCGCCTCCCCTGCCCAGCGCGACGCCTACGTGCGGTGCCGCGAATACATGGACCAGGCGATCGCGCTGGTGAAGCCGGGTGCCACCACCGCTGACATCGTCTCGGTCTGGCCCCGGGCCGAGGAGTTCGGGTTCGCCAACGAGGAAGCGGCGTTCGCCCTGCAGTACGGGCACGGCGTCGGCCTGTCGATCTGGGAGAAGCCGATTTTCAGCCGGCTGGTGTCGCTGGACCATCCGGAGACGCTCGAGGAAGGGATGGTCTTCGCGCTGGAGACCTACTGGCCGGCCGCCGACGGCTGGTCGGCCGCCCGGATCGAGGAGGAGGTGGTGGTCACCGCCGACGGCTGCGAGGTCATCACCAAGTTCCCGGCCGAGGAGCTGCTGGTGGCCGGCCGGAAGTACTACACAGTGAACGGTCCGCTGAACCTTCAGCGCGAAGCTCAGTCGCATCTCAACACCGAGGCGGGTCGCGGTGGCAACCACAACCGTTGACAGTACGGTGACCGGGGCGCAGCTGCTCGAGTGGTACGAGCAGATGGCGGTGATCCGGCGTACCGAGCAGGCCGCCCAGGACCTGTTCCTGGCCGGGCTGGTCAAGGGGACCACCCACCTCGCCGCCGGCCACGAGGCGGTGGCGATCGGGGCGGCCACCGCGCTGCGCGACGACGACTACGTGTTCGCCACCTACCGCGGCCATCACCACGCGATCGCCCGGGGCGCCACCCCGGAGGAGTGCCTCGCCGAGCTGATGAGCAAGGCGACCGGTGTGTGCAAGGCCAAGGGCGGGTCGATGCACCTCACCAAGGCCGACCGCAACATGATGGGATCGTACGCGATCGTCGGCTCCCACCTGCCGATGGCCGCCGGCGCCGCCTGGTCGGCGATGCTGCGCGGCACCGAGCAGGTCGCGGTGGCCTTCTTCGGCGACGGTGCCACCAACATCGGCACCTTCCACGAGGCGCTCAACCTGGCCGCGGTGTGGCGGCTGCCGGTGCTGTTCATCTGCGAGAACAACCTATACATGGAGTACACCCCGATCGGCTCGGTCACCGCGGTGCCGAACCCGGCGGCCGATCGGGCCGCCAGCTACCGGCTGCCGGCCGAGGTGATCGACGGCAACGATGTGCTGGCCGTGCACGACGCGGTCAGCCGGGCCGCCGCCCGGGCCCGGGCCGGCGAGGGTCCGACCATCCTGGAGGCCCGCACCTACCGCCACTTCGGACACAGCCGCACCGACCCGGCCAAGTACCGGCCGCCGGAGGAGGTCGAGGAGTGGCTCGCCCGTGACCCGCTGCTGATCACCCGGGGTCAGCTGATCGAGCGCGGGGTGAGCGAGCAGGAGATCGACGCGGCCTACACCCGGGCCGAGCAGCTGGTGGCGGCGGCGGTGGCGGTGGCCAAGGCGGCGCCGGATGCGGATCCGGCCGAAGCACTCACCGACGTCTGGGCGGACGGGAGCGCGACATGGCGGACGTGATCACCTATCGCGAAGCGGTCGCCGAAGGGATCGCCCGGGAGATGCGCCGGGACGAGCGGGTGGTCTGCCTCGGCGAGGACATCGGCGCCGCCGAGGGAGTCTTCAAGACCACGGTCGGGCTGTTCAAGGAGTTCGGCCCGCGCCGGGTCTGGGACACCCCGATTTCCGAGCAGGCGATCGTCGGGGCCGCGATGGGTGCGGCGATGACCGGGCTCCGGCCGGTCGCGGAGATCATGTTCTCGGACTTCCTCGCCACCTGCTGGAACCACATCGCGGTGGAGATCCCCAAGGTGCGCTACATGACCGGTGGGCAGGTCACCGTGCCGCTGGTCGTCCGCACCGCCAACGGCGGTGGGCTCGGGTTCGGCGCCCAGCACTCGCAGGCCGTGGAGAACTGGGCGTTCGCGGTCCCCGGGCTCAAGGTGATCGCACCGTCCACCCCGTCCGACGTGATCGGGCTGATGGCGTCCGCGATCCGCAGCGACGACCCGGTCATCTTTTTTGAGCACAAGGGACTGTTCGCGAGCAAGGGCGAGCCGGCCCCGCCGGACCACGTGGTGCCGCTCGGCGAAGCGACGATCCGCCGCCGCGGCGACGACGTGACCGTGGTGGCGCTCGCCTCAACCGTCCCGACCGCGCTCGCCGCCGCCGAACAGCTCGCCACCGAGGGCATCTCGGTCGAGGTCGTCGACCTGCGCTGCCTGATCCCGTTGGACATGCGCACGGTGCTCGAGTCGGTCGAGCGTACTTCCCGGCTCGTCATCGTGGAGGAGAACCCTTACCAGGGCGGCTGGGGCGGCACCGTGGCGTCCATCGTGGCCGATGAGGGCTTCGAGATGCTGGACGCCCCGATCCGCCGGGTCGCCGCCGCCTGCGTCCCGCTGCCGTTCGCCGACCGGCTCGAGGACGAGGTCATCCCGACCACTGATCGACTCGCCGACGCCGTGCGTCGGCTCGCCGCCTACTAGTCCACCACCCTAAGGAGCAGCCATGGCCCACCGCATCCTCATCCGGGGCGGCACTGTCATCAGTGTCGATCCTGAGATCGGCAACCTCAAGCAGGGCGACGTGCTCATCGAGGACGACCGGATCGCCGCCGTCGGCGCCAACCTGGAGGTGTCCGACGCGGAGGTGATCGACGCGTCGAACATGGTGGTCATGCCCGGCTTCATCGACACCCATCGGCACCTGTGGGAAGGCATCCTGCGCAACATCGGGGTGGACGTGCCGCTCGAGGGCGACGCTAGCTACCTGGCGTTCGTGCTCGGCACGCTCTCCCCCGCCTACCGGCCGGAGGACGTCTACGCCGGCAACCTGGTGAGCGCGATCGGGTGCCTCAACGCCGGCATCACCACCGTGCTCGACTGGTCGCACATCCAGTTCTCGCCGGAGATCACCGACGCCGCCATCCAGGCGCTCCAGGAGACCGGGATCCGGGCGGTCTTCGCCTACGGCTTCCCGTGGCACGGCGACTGGAACCCGAACCAGCCGGAATGGTTCAAGCGCGCCGCCGACCGGTACTTCTCCGCCAAGGACCAGCTGCTCACCTACGCGCTCGCGCCGTACGGGCCGGAGTTCGCGCCGCTGGAGAACTGCCAGGCACACTGGGAGATGGCCCGCGAGGTCGGCGCCCGGGTAACTGTCCACGTCGGGGTCGGATCGTTCGGCAAGCACGGCAAGCTCGCCGAGTTCGGCAAGGCCGGCCTGATGGGACCGGACACCACCTACATCCACTGCACCACACTGAACGACGAAGAAATCCAGATGATCGTCGACAGTGGTGGCACGGTCTCGCTGGCGGTGCCGGTCGAGATGCTGATGGGGCACGGGATGGTCCCCACCCAGCGGTTCCTCGACCGCGGGCTGGCGCCGAGCCTGAGCGTGGACGTGGAGACGAACGTCCCGTCCGACATGTTCACCCAGATGCAGCACGCGATGGCGCTGCAGCACGCACTGGTCTTCGAGCGGAAGCTCGCCGGCGAGGAGAACGTGCCGGAGCAGGTGACCAGCCGCGACGTGCTGCGGTGGGCGACCATCGAGGGCGCGAAGGCGAACGGGCTGGCCGACCGGACCGGCAGCCTCACCCCGGGCAAGCAGGCGGACGTGATCCTGCTCCGCACCGACACCATCAACGTGATGCCGGTGAACGACCCGATCGGCGCGGTCGTGCAGGCGATGGACACCAGCAACGTCGACACCGTGTTCGTGGCCGGCAAGCTGAAGAAGCGCGACGGCAAGCTGATCGGCGTCGACCTGGAGCGGGTGAAGTCGCTCGCCTACGCCTCCCGGGATTACGTGGTCTCCGCCTCCGGTTTCCAGCTACCGACCATCTAGACCGATGGGCAACCGGACGGTCATCCGTGGCGGCACGGTCCTGTCGATGGACCGGGACGTCGGGGACCTGCCGCGCGGCGACGTACTGATCGAGAACGGCGTGATCGCCGCGGTGGAGCCGATCATCAGCGCCGACGCCGAGGTCATCGATGCCGACGGTTACATCGTTATCCCCGGCTTCGTCGACACGCATCGGCACACCTGGCAGGCGGCGATCCGGGGCTGCGCGGCGGACAGCACCCTGGACGACTACTACGTCGAGGTGCTGGACACCTACGCCCCGGTCTACGAGCCGGACGACGTGTACGTGTCGAACCTCGCCGGCGCGCTGGAGTGCCTCAACGCGGGGATCACCACGGTGGTCGACTGGTCGCACATCAACAACTCGCCGGAGCACGCGGACGCGGCGATCCGCGGGCTGCAGGAGGCCGGCATCCGGGCTCGGTACGCCTACGGCGGCGCCCACATGTCGCTGTCGGACCACCTGGTCGAGAGCCGGGTGGCGATCCCGGCCGACGATGCCCGTCGAGTACGGGAGACGTACTTCCCCGGCAATGACGGCCTGCTCACGATGGGGCTGGCGGTCCGCGGGCCGGGCTTCTGCAGCGACGAAGTGGTGCGGGCCGAGTGGCGGCTCGCCCGCGAGCTGGACCTGCCGATCACGACCCACGTCGCGATGGGACGGCTCGCCGGCCGGTGGGCGATGGTGAAGCGGCTGGCCGAGCTGGACCTGCTCGGGCCGGACATCACCTACGTCCACTGCTGCTACTTCAGCGACGAGGAGTGGCAGCTGGTCGCCGACACCGGTGGCACGGTCTCGGTCGCCCCACAGGTCGAGGTCCAGATGGGACACGGCCGGCCATCGATCATGAAGGCGATGTCGTACGGGTTGCGGCCGGGACTCGCCACCGACGTGATGGCGACCGGCCCGGGTGACCTGTTCACGCAGATCCGGGCGGCGTTCGGTGCCGAGCGGCAGCGGGTGCTGGCCGAGGCGTGGCAGGTGAACACCGATCCGCCGGCCGACTTGCTGACCACCCGGGACGTGCTGGAGATCGCCACGATCTATGGCGCGCAGGTGGCGGGTCTGGGTTCGCAGATCGGCTCGCTGACCCCCGGCAAGCAGGCGGACATCGTGCTGCTCGACGCCCGGGCCATCAACATGGCCCCGGTCGCCGACCCAGTAGCCGCGGTGACCCTGTCCGCCGACATTTCGAATGTGGACACCGTGCTGGTCGCCGGCGAGGTCCGCAAGCGCCACGGCCAGTTGCTCGCCGACACCGAGATAGTGCGCCGCCAGCTCGAGACCGCGCACGACCGGCTTGCCAAGCGGGCCCAGGAGCGGATGTTCGCGCCGACCGACCCCGACCCGGATCCGTTGGAGGAAATGACGTCATGAGTGGTCGCCATGTGGTGTGGCGGGCTGCCGACGCGCAGCCCGCCCCACCCCTCACCGGCCCGTGGGCTGACGCCACCGGCTTCTCCCGCTGGCCGGTGGTGAACGAGGACAGCCCCGGCGCCGTCCACACCGGCTTCGACGTGTGCGAGCTGGCGGCCGGTGGTCGGGTGCCGACCTGCGTCGCGTCCTATGAGCAGAGCGTCTATGTGCTCGACGGCGAGGTGGTGCTGCAGACCAGCGAGGGCGCGACCCTGCTGCGCCCCGGCGACTACGGGCTGGTGCCGGTCGGCGTGCCGCACGCCTGGCGCAACCAGTCGGACCAACCGGCCCGGTGGGCGCAGATGCTCGCGCCGCAGCGGCGCAGCCGGCACGGCGAGGACACGCTCGCGGTACCAGCACTGCCGGACACCGACCCGGTCCCGGTCGACCCCCGCGACCCGCGCACCCGCCGGTACGGCCACATCGAGACGTCCAACATGGAGGTGTCGAAGCAGAGCCAGGAGCACCTGGCGCAGTCGGCCAGCATGCGGACCGCACTGCTGGTGTACAGCGGCATCACCGTGAAGATGATGGTCGACTCCGATCTCGGGGCGGACCTCACCACCATGTTCATGGTGCACTACGACCCGGACGGGGTGGCCGGTCCGCATGACCACCCGTTCGAGGAGACCTACCTGTTCCTGGAGGGCCGCGCCGAGGGGACCTTCGACGGCTCCTCGTACGAGCTCGGCCCGGGCGACGTGGCGTTCGCCGGGGTCGGCTGCGTGCACAGCTTCCGCAACCTGGGCGGCGGGCCGCTGCGGTGGCTGGAGACCCAGGCCCCGCAACCGCCCGGCCGCCACTCCTACCGGTTCCGGCGGGACTGGGACTACCTCTCCAACGTCCTGAAGGGAGACCAATGAACGCAGGTGCGGTGGTAGTGATCGGCGGCACCGAGGGGATAGGCCGCGAGGTCGCCAAGCACTACCTGAGCCAGGGCCGGGAGGTCGTGATCTCAGGCCGCGACGCGGAGCGGTGCGCCGCCCGTGCCCGCGAGCTCGGCGAGCAGGCGCGTGGGGTGGGTATCGACCTCACCCAGCCGGACCGGATCGCCGCCGCGCTCGCCGGCGTCGGACCGGTCGACCACCTGGTCCTCTCCGCGATCGACCGGGGCACCAACTCGGTCGCGGAGTACGACATCGCGCAGGCGGTCTCGCTGGCGACCCAGAAGCTGGTCGGCTACCTCGAAGTGGTCCACGTGCTGCGGGACCGGCTCTCCGAGGACTCGTCGATCGTGATCTTCGGCGGGCAGGCGCGGGTCCGTCCGTACCCGGGCTCCACCATGGTCTCCACAGTGAACGGTGGCGTGATCGGCATGGTCCGCACGCTGTCGGTGGAGCTCGCCCCGATCCGGGTCAACTCGATCCATCCCGGGATCGTCGACGACAGTCCATTCTGGGCCGAGAAGCCGCCGCAGGTGCTCGAGAACTTCCGGGCCGGCACGCTCACCGGCCGGCTCGCCAGCATGGCCGACGTGGTCGACGCGACCGCGTTCCTGCTCGAGAACCGGTCGGTGAACGGCGTCGACCTGGTGGTCGATGGAGGCTGGCGCTGATGGCCAAGGTCGCGATGGTCGGGGTCGGCCGGATGGGGGCGGCGATGGCCGCCCGGATGATCGGCGCCGGCCATGACGTGACGCTGTACAACCGGACCCGGGCCCGGGCCGACGAGTTCGCGGCGGAGCACGGCGGGACGGTCGCCGCCACCGCCGCCGAGGCCGCCGCGGCGGTCCGCGGCGGGACGGTGCTGGTGTCGCTCGCCGACGACCGCGCCGTCGAAACGGTCTACACCGGGCCGGACGGGCTGGTGTCCGGCCTGCGCCCGGACACGGTGGTGCTGGAGATGAGTACGGTCGCGCCGGAGACGGTCCGCCGGCTCGCCCAACCGATCGCTGACCGGGGCGCGACGCTGCTGGACGCTCCGGTCTCCGGCAGCGTTCCGGTGGTCCAGCGGGGCGAGCTGACGGTGCTGGTCGGTGGCGACCAGGTGGCGCTGGACCGGGCCCGGCCGGCCCTGGACAGTTTCGCCGGCAAGGTCTTCCATCTGGGCGGGCTGGGTGCCGGCGCCACCGTCAAGCTCGCGGTCAACTCGATCATCCACGCGCTGAACCAGGCGGTGTCCGAGGCGCTGGTGCTCGCCGAGCGGGCCGGGGTCGACCGCGCCGCCGCGTACGAGGTGTTCGCCGCCAGCGCGGTCGGCGCCCCGTTCCTCCACTACAAGCAGCAGGCGTTCCTGCATCCGGAGGACACTCCGGTGGCGTTCTCGCTCGAGCTCGCCGCCAAGGACCTGGAGCTGATCGGCGCGCTGGCCGAGCAGGTCGGCGCCCGGATGGCGCTCACCGAGGCCGGCCGGGAGCTGATGCGGGAGGCGATCGCCGCCGGCTACGGCGAGCGGGACTTCAGCGTCCTCGCCGAGGTCCTGCGCCGCTGACCGCGGCCCGATCCGACCCGGTTGCGGCGCAACTGGGGGATCCGGTCAACCGGATCGCCCAGTTGCGCCGCAGTTGCGGGACCCGGGATCAGCTCGCGCTGCAGCTGAACCCGGTAGGGGTCTGGGTGTTCCCGACCGGCCGGTCCACCTGGAACCCGAAGCTGGTTTCACCGCCGGCCGCCACGGTGCCGTTGTAGCCCATGTTCTCGGCGGTGATCGCACCGGTGGTGCCGCTCGGCTGGGCGTTCCACATGTTGACCAGTGTGTGCCCGGCCGGCAGCGTGAACGCCACCTCCCAACCGGTGATGGTGGACGTGCCGGTGTTGGTGACCACCACCGGCTGGACCACGTACCCGCCGTCCCACTGACCTTGGACGGTGGCCGCGGCGGTGCAGCCGCCGGTACCGGGTCCACCGTCGTCGGTCGTGGTCGCGGTGACCGCATTGGACGGCGGTGAGCTGCCGGCGGCGTTCGACGCGATCACCCGGTACCGGAAGGTGGTCGAGCTCGGCAGGCCGGAGTCGGTGAACGTAGTACTGGCGGTCGTGCCCACCTGGCTGAATGTACCGCCGGAGGCACCCGACGCCCGCTGGATCTGGTACTGGGTCGCGCCGGCCGACGCGTTCCAGGTCAGCGTGACGCTGTCCGAGGTGGTGGTCGCGGTCAGCCCGGTCGGGGTGGCCGGCGGGTCGTCGCTCGGTCCGCCACCGTCGCACTCGAAGACGCTGGCGCACTGCGCGGTCGCGGCGATCCCGTTCGGACCGTTGAACACCCGCTGCCCCCAGGCGGTCAGCTGGTTCGGGTCGAAGTTGCTGGTCTGGTCCAGCAGCCCGTCGCTGTTGCCGCTGTACGACCAGGCGAGCCAGCCGATCCCGCGGGCCTGCGCCTCGGCCATGATGGTGTCCTCGTCCACGTCCTGACCATTGTGGGCGTTGCCGAACTCACCGACGATCAGCGGCAGCCCCATCTGCTCGAACGCGTCGAAGTAGGACGTGATCGCCGAGGCGGTGCCGTACACCTCGTACATGTGGATCGAGAAGAGGGTGTTGCGCTGCGGGTCAGCGTTCCAGACCGTCATCGCGTTCGAGCGCATGGTGTTGGTCCAGTCCTGCCCCCAGTTCGGAGCGTCCACCACCAGCGTGTGGTCGAACCCGAGCTGGCGCATCCGCTGCACCGCGTCGACGGTAGCGGCGGTCCACTGCTGCGGGTTGTTGTTCCCGATCGGCTCGTTGCCGATGTTGATGAGGACGTACGCCTCCTGGCCGATCACGGCACTGCGGATGCTGTTCCAGTAGTCCACCGCCTGGTCCAATGTGGCGGCACCAGCCTGCTCACCGAAGCCGGTGGTGTCGTGCACCTCCAGCATGCAGATCAGCTCGTTCTGCTTACACAGGTCGATGACGGTGGTCACGTCGGACACCGTGCTGGTCCCCCAGCCCCGGTGACCGCTGCCGAGCACCACTCGGACGGCGTTGGCACCGAGGTCGGCGATCTCGGCGTACGACGCCCGCTCGTTGGCGAACCAGACATCCGGGTGGCTGGTGCCGCGCATGATGAACGGGTTGCCGTTGGCGTCGATCAGGGCGCGGCCGCTGATGCTGAACCCGCCCTGCTGCGCCTGAGCCTGCGGCGCCGCGACCACCAGCAGCGATAAGGCGAGCGCGGCCGTCGCCGCGCCCGCCATGAATGTGCGTCTCATGTCTACATCTACCTCTGTCCGAAACGGTGGGAGCGGCACACGGAGCCAGCGGGCCCAACGCCAGGCTCTCGTACCGGCCCGGACGGTACGGCGGGTTACCCCGCTCGCGGGCGGGATGGCTCGACACCGCCCGCGTGTGTGCTGGTAGCTCTTAACCAAGCACTTAAACGGTTAAGTTTCAACCCCGCCGGAACCGAGTTTCCGGAGAATCTTGGGCGTCCGCCGGCCCCCTGTCGAACTGGCCGTCGAACCGGCGTCGAAGCCTGTCGAGACCCGGCCAACCGGCGACCGGCCCACTATCGAACCGCGTCGAACCACCGCCCACCGTCTCGGACGAGGTATCGCCTACTCCGGCTCGTTACCGGGCTTCCACTTGATGCTGCAGCCCACGCTCGGGTGGTGCGGCTCCGGCACCGGCTCGCCAGCGAGCACCAGGTCGACCGCGGCCCGCAGCGACGCGCCGGTCGGCGCGGTCCCGCTGCTCGGCCGGGAGTCGTCGAACTGGCCCCGATAGACCAGCCGGCGGGCCGAATCATAGAGGAAGAAGTCGGGCGTGCAGGCCGCCCGGTAGGCCCGGGCCACCTGCTGGCTCTGGTCGACCAGATAAGGGAACGTGAATCCGGCTCGGGCCGCCTGCTCGACCAGCCGTGGCGCGGCGTCATCGGGGTAGTTCGTGACGTCGTTGGCGCAGATCGCGACGGTCGCGAGCCCGCGTGCTGCGTACTCGCTGGCGAACTTGCCGAACGCCGACTCGACGTGCTTGACGTACGGGCAGTGGTTGGAGAGGAAGACCACCAGCAGCGCCGGTGCGTCAGCGAAGTCCTTGAGCGCCACCTCGCCGCCGCCGTCCGCCCGCGGGAGCGAGAAGTCCGGAGCCGGCGTGCCGAGGGGAACCATGAACGAGTTGACAGCCATGCCCAGCAGTCTAGTCGGTTTGGCGTTTTCGCAGCTCCGGGGCCGCTTGCCGGGGCGGGCCCAGAGCGGGTCCGGGCCGGGCGGGCGGGTGGCGGCCGAGAATCGCCCGACCATCCTGATAGGACTTTCCAGCACGTCCTGGTGGCACATCCTGCTGGTGGCCGCCGTACCGCTGGCGCCCAGCTCCGGCCGTAGGCCGACGCAGCCACGCACGCGGGCTGAGCGACTACGGGCACGGGGCCGAGCCACCACGGCCGCGGGCCGAGCCGGCTTCGGCGGTCGGAGGTCATGTCGGCGACCCGACCGTCAGGTCGCCCGCCTCGGCCGCCGGGTGAGTTATACGATCGGGACGGTACGCGACTGGCGCAGCCGAAGGTGGAACTGACCACCGGGAAGCGATCCGTACCGCCGGGCCGCGCGCCTGGGCACGGCGGTCGAGAGGAGTACGCCCATGCACGCGCCACCGATCCCGGCGCTCACCGCCGCCGACCCGGAACTCGCCGCGCTGATCGAGGGCGAAGCCCAGCGGCAGCACGACAAGCTGCGGATGATCCCGTCCGAGAACTACGTCTCGCAGGCGGTTCTGGAGGCCAGCGGCACCGTCCTGACCAACAAATACTCCGAGGGGTACGCCGGCCGGCGCTACTACGAGGGCCAGCAGTACATCGACCCGATCGAGACGCTCGCGATCGAGCGGGCCAAGGCGCTGTTCGGCGTCGAGCACGCCAACGTCCAGCCGTACTCCGGCTCCCCCGCCAACCTGGCGGTGTATCTCGCGCTCGCCGAGCCTGGCGACCCGGTGATGGGAATGTCGCTGCCGATGGGCGGCCACCTCACCCACGGGTGGTCGGTCTCGGCCACCGGGAAGTGGTTCCGGGCGGTGCAGTACGGCGTGCGCAAGGACACCGGTCGGGTGGACTTCGACGAGGTCCGGGACCTGGCCCGGCGGGAGCGCCCGAAGCTGATCTTCTGTGGCGGGACCGCGATTCCCCGTACCATCGACTTCCCGGCGTTCGCCGAGATCGCGCGCGAGGTGGGCGCGGTGCTGGTGGCGGACATTGCCCACATCGCCGGGCTGATCGCCGGCGGCGCCCACCCGTCGCCGGTCGGGCACGCCGAAGTGATCACGACGACCACCCACAAGAGCCTGCGTGGCCCGCGCGGCGCGATGCTGCTGTGCGACGCGGCGCACGCGAAGGCGATCGACCGGGCGGTCTTCCCCGGCCTGCAGGGCGGGCCGCACAACCACACCACCGCCGCGATCGCGGTGGCGCTGCACGAGGCGGCGCAGCCGGAGTTCCGGACGTACGCGCACCAGGTGGTCGCGAACGCGAAGGCGCTCGCGGCGGCGCTGCTGGAGCGGGGCTTCGACCTGGTCTCCGGCGGTACGGACAACCACCTGATCCTGATCGACCTGACCAACAAGGGGATCGGCGGCAAACCGGCCGCGCAGGCGCTGGACCGGGCCGGGATCGAGTGCAACTACAACACGGTGCCGTTCGACCCGCGCAAGCCGTTCGACCCGTCCGGGCTCCGGATCGGCACCCCGGCGATCACCACCCGGGGCCTGACCGAGGCGCAGATGCCCCAGGTGGCCGCCTGGATCGACGAGGCGGTGGCGGCGGCGGTGAAGGGCGACGAGGCGACGCTCGACCGGATCGCGGCCGAAATCCGCGACCTGCTCGCGAACTACTGACCACTCGCGCACCGTTCGTCGCGATCATGGAGGTTTGCGCGACCCGCCGCGCGACGCGCGCAAACTCCATGATCGCGGCAAGCCGGGGTCCGAAGCGTCACCCTCCGGCGATGCTGGGGAGGATCTGGACCTCGGCCTCGGGTGGCACCGGCGTGTCCAGTCCGGCCAGCTGCCGGACGTCCTCACCGTCTACATAGACGTTGACGTAGCGGCGGATCTCGCCGGCCTCGTCGCGGACCCGGCGTTCCAGCCGCGGCCAGTCCGCCTTCAGCCGGTCGAAGACCGTGCGCAGCGTCCCGCCTTCCGGGACCTCGATCCGCCCGGCACCGCCCGCCTCGGCGCGCAGCGACCCGGGAATCAGCAGCGCCACCATCACACCTCCGCCGCCCGCACGCACAGCACGTCCGGCAGGTGCGCGGCCACCAGCGCCCAGGACCCCCCCTCGTCGCGGCTGGCGTAGACCTCGCCCGACCGGGTGCCGAAGTAGACCCCGACCGGGTCGGCGTCGTCGGCGCACATCGCGTCCCGCAGCACCGACGGGTAGAACGGCTCGGTCGGCAACCCGTCCGACAGCGCGTGCCAGGTCGCGCCGGCGTCGGTGGACCGGAACACCCGGCACTTCTCCTCGACCGGGAACCGCTTGATGTCGGCGGTGAGCGGGAAGTTCCAGATCGTGCCGGACCGGCGCGGGTGCGCCACCATCGGGAACCCGAAGTCGCTGGGGAGCCCGTCGGCGATCGAATGCCAG
This sequence comes from Natronosporangium sp., assembly GCA_036564175.1. GTDB lineage: Bacteria > Actinomycetota > Actinomycetes > Mycobacteriales > Micromonosporaceae > Natronosporangium. The sequence goes on along the minus strand of DATCKZ010000007.1, from coordinate 10,952 downwards.
GTCACCCCGCCGTCGTCCGACCGGTCCACGCCGTGGTGGATCTGCGCGTACAGCCGGTCCGGATTCTCCGCGTCCCGGGCTACCTTGTGGACACACTGGCCGAACTCCGGGTACTGATCGGGCAGGAAGTACGCCTTGATCCCGGTGTTGCTAGCGGTCCAGGTCCGACCACCGTCGACGGTCCGGTAGACCCCACCGGCGGACATCGCCACCAGCACCGAGTTCGGATCGGTCGGGTGCGGCAGTACGGTGTGGATCGCCTGGCCGCCGTACCCGGGCTCCCACTGTGGCCGGTGCGGGTGGTCCCACAACCCGCGGACCAGCTCGAAGCTCACCCCGCCATCGTCGGACACGAACAGCGCCGAGGGCTGCGTCCCGGCGTACACCCGATCCGGTTCCTCCGGGCGACCCGGCGCGAGCTGCCACACCCGCTCCAGCGTGGCGCCGGTATCCGCCGGGAACGCCACCGGCGCCTGGTCCGGCTCCCGCCAGGTCGCGCCGAGGTCGTCGCTGGTCGCGACGGTCGGCCCGTAGTGGGAGCTGGTGGCGCCGGCGAGCAGCCGGGGCACCGACCGGCGCTTGTCGATCGCCACCGCGTACACCCCGGTCATCGGATAGTGCGGCCCGGACAGCTGCCAGGACTTGCGGTCGTCATCGCTGCGGGCCAGGTAGAGCCCCTTGCCGGTGCCGATCGCAAGGATCGTGCTCATGGTCGACCTCCTCGGTCGTGCGGAATTCCTACTGGTACGACGGACCAGCTTCCGCGGAATCGACACGGACCCGGCGAGCTTCGTCCCGACCCTTGCAGGCGAGCCGGTCGGCGCGCTCGTTCTCGGGGTGCCCGGAGTGGCCCTTCACCCAGAACCAGTGGACCTGGTGTGGCTCGCTGGCGGCGAGCAGCCGGCGCCACAGGTCCTCGTTCTTCACCGCCGACTTGGCCGTGGTCTGCCAGCCGTTGCGCTGCCAGGCGTGAATCCATTTGGTGATGCCGTTGCGCAGGTAGGTGCTGTCCGTGTGGATGTGCACGGTCACCGGCCTGGTGATGCTCTCCAGCGCCCGGATCGCCGCCATCAGCTCCATCCGGTTGTTGGTGGTCACCGACTCACCGCCGTAGAGCTCGCGCTCGTGCCGCCCGTTGCGGAGCACCGCCCCCCACCCGCCGGGCCCCGGGTTGCCGCTGCAGGCACCGTCGGTGAACACCTCGACCACCGTCATACCAGGAACCTACCGCCGGCTACCGGGAACGCGCGCGCTGGGATTCCAGGTACGCCTCGATCCGCTCGGCCGGTGCCGGCGGGGCGAACACGTCACCCTGCCCGTATCGGCAGCCGGCGCCCCGGACCAGCCGCCGTTGGTGCTCGGTGTCGAGCCCGTCGGCGACCACCGTCAGCCCGAGCCGCTGGGTCAGGTGCATGACCGCGGCGGCGAGCTCGCTGGCCGAGCCGGCGGTCGAGGAGCTGGCGAGCTTGACCAGGTCCAGCGGCAACCGGCGGAGCCGGGCCAGGTCGGTCGGGCAGGTGCCGAAGTCGGCCAGCGCGGTCCGCACCCCGAGCGCCCGCAGCTTGCTGAGCTGGGCCGCGATCTCCGGCAGGTTGCCGGCGGGCGATCGCCGGGCGTCGCCCGACTCGGTGATGGTCGGCGCGCACCGGTTCCGCTCGGTGATCTCCAGGTTCGAGATCTCCACCACCAGCCGCTCCGGCGGGGTCTGGTGGACGCTGAGCGCGGAGGCCACCTCGGCTACGAAATCCGGGTCGGTGAGCTGCACCGCGGTGACCGCGATCGCCAGCCAAACGTCGTGGCCCTCCCGCCGCCACCGGTCGACCTGCCGGCAGGCGGTGTGCAGCACCCACTCGGCGAACTCGCTGCTGACCCGCAACCGGTCGGCGACCGGCAGCAGCTCACCGGGCAGCACCGTGCCGAGCACCGGGTGGCGCCAGCGCAGCAACGCGACCACCCCGACCGGCCGCTGGTTCGCCAGCTGCACCACCGGCTGGTAGGCCAGATCCAGCTCGCCGCGACCGGCCGCCCCGGGCAGGTGCCGCTCGATGTCCAGCCGCCGGACCAGCTGCTGGTCGAGGCTCTCGTCGTACCACTCGATCCGGTCCCGGCCGAGCTGGCTGGCTTGCCGCAGCGCGACGCTGCCGCGCCGCAGCACCTCGTCGGCGGTGCTGACGCCGGCCAGCCCGGTCAGCCCGATGCTGGTCTGCAGCTGCACCGGCGACCGGCCGGCCAGCGGGTACGGCCGGGTGAGCGCGCGCAGCAGCCGGACCGCCAGCGCGTGGGCCTCGATCGGCCCGTCCGCGGTCACCACCGCGAACTGGCTGCCGCCCAGCCGGCCGGGCAGGTCGTCCGGCCCGACCTGCTGCCGGATCCGGCGAGCCGCCTCGACCAGGATCGCGTCGCCGGCGGCCTGCCCCTCCAGATCGCTCACCGCCACCAGCCCGTACAGCGCGATCACCAGCAGCACGCCGGCGTGGTCACCGGCGCCCCGCCGGGCCGCGACCGCCCGTAGCAGCTCGCGCTGGTTCGGCAGGCCGGTCCGCCGGTCGGTGCTGGCCAGCCGCCGGATCGCCCGCTCCAGCGTGCGCCGCTGCCCGACGTCGCGCACCTGCACCACCAGCGCACCCAGCTCCGGGGCGGTCCGCAGGTCGCTGATCGTCGACTCGGTCTCCCGCCACCGGCCGGCGCCGTCCCGCATCCGGGCCTCGATCAGCGCCGGCCCGTCGTACCCGGCCGCGCTGCCGGTGGTCACCACCCGCCGCAGCTGGTCGGCGAACGCGTCCACGTCGTCGGGGTGGACCCGGTCGGTGAGCGGCTTGCCGACCACGTCCGCCTCGGTGAGCCCGAGCTGGGCGGCCGCCGCCGGCGACAGCCAGCGCACCACCAGGTGGTCGTCGAGCACCACGGTGACGTCGGTCGCCCCGGCGACCAGCGCCCGCAGCCGGGCCTCCTGCTGGGCGGCCTGCCGGGCGAACCGGCGGACATCCACCCCGGCGAGCACCTCCCGGGCGGTCAGCGCGGCCCCGGCCCCGACCCCGAGCAGCGCCGCGTACCGGTCTGGCAGGCCGGCGACCACCAGGTGCAGGCCGCACGCGAACACCGCCGCGCCGACCGGCAGGGCGAGCATCGGGTAGCCGCTGAACGCATCCTCCAGCCGCAGCCGCCGGGCCGGTCCCGGGGTTGGGTCGACCCGCCGCACCCCGGCCCAGGTCAGCGCCGGGCCGGCGACCATCGGCAGGGCGGCGACCGGCGCCAGCCACGGCGCCGCCCGGTCCTCGGTCAGCACCACCACCAGCATCGCCAGCCCGAGCGCGGTGAACACGGTGCCGGCACCGCACCGAAGAATCACCGGCCGGTGCTGGCCGCCGCGCAGCAGCGCCGCCGCCGCGATCGAGGTGTATCCGACCGCGACCACCGCGGCGATCCGACTGATCGGGTGGGTGATCCCGGCGTACGGCGCCAACAGCCAGCCGACCGCCCCCATGCTGACCCCGATCACCAACGCGTCCAGCGCCTGCCGGAGCCGGGCGGCGGCGCTGTTCGCCACCCCGGGCACGAACAGCAACCCGACCGTGAACAGCACCGCGGTCACCACCAGCCCGCCATCGGCCAGCGGTCGCCAGCTGACCGGCCCGGCCAGCGGCAGCGCCACCAGCGTGGCCCCGACCGCGAGCACCCCCAACCCGAAGAAGCCGCCGCACTGGCAGGTGTTGGGCGCGGCCTGGCCGTACTGCGCGAGCAGATGGATCGCGTACGCCCGCGAGATCATCGCGAGCGCGGCCGGGACCGATGAGATCAGGCCGGCGACGCCGATCGCGATCAGCTCCCCGAGCGCGCCGGTGACGGCGGCCGCGAGCACCAGCGCGGCCGCGAGCGACCCGGTTCCCAGCGCGCGGGGTGGAAAGGTGTGATCGACGGACGCCACTGGCATGGTGACGGTTCCTTCATCGGAGGGGCAACCGGAGGCGGGTAGATCGTTCTGGGGCCGACACTCACCTACAAACCGAACGAGCGGACCGGTCGGTTGGTTACGCTCCCAACCGACCAGCGGATCGGGTGACCTGGATTACATGGCAGGATGAACGGGTGGCACGCAGACGTGGACCGGTCAGCTCGTTCCGGTACCACCGCGCCTGGCCGCTCGCCGGGCTGATGGTGAGCATCAGCCTGGTCACGCTCGGCGCGTACTCGGCGTGGCTGGCGCTGCTCGCGCTGCCGCCGCTGGTCTGGACCTGGTGGGCCTGGCACGCCGGCACCGACGCCGATCAGGATGGGCTGCGGGTACGGGCGCTGCTGGGCCGGCGCCGGATCGAATGGTCGCGGGTGGACACGCTGGTCCCGGACCAGCGGGGCCGGATCGTCGCCACCACTACCGACGGCCGGGCCCTGCTGCTCACCGCCGTCACCCGCGCTGACCTGCCCCGACTCACAGCGGTTACCGGGAGTCCACAAGCCGGCTAGAGTTGCCGGGTGCGTCCCAGTCGCTTCGTCGCGGCGGCCTGCGCGTCCGTCCTGCTCGGCCCGCTGCTCGCCGGGTGCGCGTTCGGCGAGCCGGACCAGGCGGACTCGGAGGTGGCGCCGCCGAACTTTCCCTCACCGTCCCGCCCGGCCGGGTCGCCGCCACCCCCGGAACTCACCGATGTCCATGAAGTGATCGCTACCGGCCTGGACATCCCGTGGGACATCGACTTCCTGCCCGACGGCACCGCGCTGGTCACCGAGCGGGCGAACGCGCAGATCGTACGGGTGGGGCCGGACTCGACCAACGGCGAGCTGACCGTCGAACCGGTGCAGACCATCGAGGGCGTGAACCCGGCCGGCGAGGGTGGCCTGCTCGGGATCGCGGTTTCCCCGGACTACGAAGCCGACGGGTTGGTCTTCATCTACTACACGACCGATGAGGACAACCGGATCGCCCGGCTGGAACTCGGCGAGCCGCCCGAGCCGATCCTCACCGGCATCCCGCGCTCCGACAACCACAACGGCGGCCAACTCGCGTTCGGCCCGGACGGCTACCTCTACGCCAGCACCGGCGACGCCCAGGACGGCGACCGGGCACAGGACCGGGACGATTTGGCCGGCAAGATCCTGCGGCTGACCGTGGACGGCGAGCCCGCCCCCGGTAACCCGTTCGACTCCCCGGTCTGGTCCTACGGGCACCGGAACGTGCAGGGCCTCGCCTGGGACGAGGCGGGCCGGCTGTGGGCGACCGAGTTCGGCAACCAGCGCTGGGACGAGCTCAACCTGATCGAGGCCGGCGAGAACTACGGCTGGCCGGAGGTGGAGGGGATCGGCGAAGACGACCGGTACCGCGACCCGGAGGTAGTCTGGGAGACCGCCGAGGCGTCCTGCGCGGGCGCGGCGGTGGTCGGCCGGACCCTGGTCACCGCCTGCCTGCGCGGCCAGCGGCTGTGGCGGGTGGACCTGACCGAGTCGGGGACGATCCTGGGGGCGCCGCAACCGATGCTGGTCGAGGAGTACGGGCGGCTGCGCGGCGCGGCGATGGCGCCGGACGGCTCGTTGTGGATCTCGACTTCGAACCTGGACGGCCGGCTGCCGCCTGAGCAACAACCGGATCCGGAGGACGACCGGATCATACAGTTGGTGGTGAGCGGTGGCGGTGGTGCGGGCATCGCCTGACGGGGGACGATAACGGATGGCGGCGACAGGTTGGCGGCAGCGAGCACCGTGGCGCTGGTTGCCCCGGCGCCAGTCGCCGCGGCAGGGGAGGTGGCGGTGGCCGCGGCTGCGCCGGCCGGCCGGGCGGTGGCCGCGACCCCGGCGCCGCATCGGCACTGCCCTGCTGGTGCTGCTGGTCACGCTGATCGGGGCGTTCCTGGGCCTGCTGCTCGGGGCCAGGACGCCGGTCGAGATCGGGCCGTTCAACGCCGAGCTGCGGGTCACCCCGTCGGTGTCCGGCGAGACCGCGGTGCTGATCCCGCCACTCGGGTCGCTGCGGCTGGACAGCCACCACGGCCCGACCCAGCTGACCATCCAACTCGGCGCGCTCGACCAGGCCCGGACCCAGGCGATGCTCAGCGATCCGGGTGGCGTCACCCGGGCCGCCAGCAACGTCGCCGATGACGTGGTCGACGGCGTGATCCGGGCCGGCCTGGCCAGCCTCGGCGCGGCGGTGCTCGGCGCGATGCTGCTGGCGGCGCTGGTGTTCCGGAACATGCGGCGGGTCGCCTGGGCCGGCGGGCTGGCGTTCGCGGTGATGGCGGGGAGCCTGGGGATCGCCGCCGCCACCTTCCGGGTCAACGCGATCGAGGAGCCACGGTACGAGGGGCTGCTGGTCAACGCACCCGCGCTGATCGGTGACGTACAGCAGATCGCCGACGACTACGAGCGGTACACCGACCAGCTGCAGAGCCTGGTCTCCAACGCCAGCGTGCTCTACACCGCCGCCTCGTCGATCGACGCGTTCACGCCCGACGACACCATGACCCGGGTGCTGCACGTCTCCGACCTGCACCTCAACCCCGCCGCCTGGCAGATCATGCGGACGGTGGTGGAGCAGTACGACATCGACGTGATCATCGATACCGGCGACATCACCGACTGGGGCAGCGAGCCGGAGGCCGAGGCGTACGTCACGACGATCCGGCTGATGCGGATCCCGTACGTCTGGGTCCGCGGCAACCACGACTCGGAGAGCGTCACCCAGGCGGCGGTCGCGGAGCAGCCGAACGCGATCGTGCTCGACAACGACGTCACCACCGTGGCCGGGCTGACCATCGCCGGGATCGGCGACCCCCGGTTCACGCCGGACCAGCGGACCGACCCGCACTCCGACGAGGAGCTGGCGGCGGCGCGGCAGCGGGTGGTCGAGGCCGGCGCGGAGCTGGCGGCCACGATCCAGGCGTACGGGGAGCCGGTCAACCTGGCCGCCGTGCACGACCCGGTCACCGCCGAGCCGCTGGAGGGGGTGGTGCCGCTGGTGCTCGCCGGGCACGCGCACGACCGGCGGGTCGGCCCGATCCAACCGCCGGACCAGCCGCCGGAGGCCGAGGAGGAGGTCGCGCTCGAGCCCGGCCAGACCCGGCTGATGGTGCAGGGATCGACCGGCGGTGCCGGGCTGCGCGGGCTGCAGGGCGAGCACCCAAAACCGCTGGCGCTGTCGGTGCTCTACTTCAACGAGTTCCAGCAGTTGGTCGCGTACGACGACATCCAGGTCGGTGGGCACGGCCTGTCCGAGGCGTCGGTGCAGCGCAACCTGATCGACCCGGCCCCCGAACCGCCGCTCGGGGTCCCGACGCCGGGCGGCCCATAGGTCGCTCCACCTGGGCGCATTACTCTGGGCTGTAGTAACCCCTACCCAGAGAAGAGACGCGCATGGCCGGCGACGAACCGATCACCTACCGAGCCGTGGGCGTGGACTACGACCTGCTGGACGCAGGCAAGCGGGCGGCGATCGCCGCCGCGCTCGCCACGTCCAGCTTCGGCCAGGCACGGGGCGCGACCGCGGTCGACGCCTCGCGCGGCGAACCCGCGTTCCTGGTCCGGTTCCACGGCCTACACCTCGCCATGGTCCTCGAATGCCTTGGTACCAAGTCGATGTTGGCTCGCCAGTTCCAGGAGGAGGCCGGGATCGACCGGTTCGAGTGGACCGGGCTGGACACAGTGGCGGCGATTGTCAACGATCTGTGCAGTGTCGGTGCCCTGCCACTGGTGGTGAACGCCTACTTCGCCACCGGCTCGGACCGCTGGTACGCCGCCGGTGACCGGTTCTCGTCGCTGGTCCGCGGCTGGCAGGCCGGGTGCGAGCAAGCGGGGGCGATCTGGGGTGGCGGCGAGTCGCCGATGCTGCACGGGATCGTCGCGGACGACGAGATCGATCTCGCCGGGTCGGCGTTCGGGTTCGTGCCCGAGGGCCGGCCGCCGTTGCTCGGTGACCGGCTGCAGGCCGGCGACGAGATCGTGCTGGTCGCCAGCACCGGCCTGCACGCCAACGGCGCCTCGCTGGCCCGCCGGGCGGTGGCCGAGGCGGGCGGCCTGTCGGTGCGGCTCGCCGATGGCACCCTGCTGGGCGACGCGCTGCTGGCCCCGAGCGCCAGCTACGTCCGGCTGTTGGACTCGCTCTACCGGGCCGACGTCCCGCTCTCCTACATCTCCCACATCACCGGGCACGGGCTGCGCAAGCTGATGCGCGCGAACCGGGAGCTGAGCTACCGGATCACCGCGTTGCCCCCGGTGCCGCCGGCGCTGCAGTTCATCGTGGACACGCTCCGGCTGCCGGTCGAGGAGGCGTACGGGACGTTCAACATGGGCGCTGGGTTGGCGCTGTTCTGCCCAGCCGGCGAAGGCCGGCGGGCGGTGGAGGTCGCGGCCGGGGCCGGGTACGAGGCGATGGTGGCCGGCGTGGTCGAAGCCGGTCCGCGCCGGGTGCTGCTCGAGCCGGTCGGCGTGACCTTCCAGGACGAGGAACTCCAGTTGCGCTAGCGCCGAGCAGGGTCCAGGGCCGGCGGCGTGACGCGAGCCGCGGCGGTGTGACGCCACCCGCGCTGGCCCAGCACCGCGTACCGGCGATATCTATATCGCGACAGGATATCGGGGCGTGATCGCAACGGCCGATCAGTGTGGACGAACCGGCCACCGTACCGATTGACCAGCGCCGAGATATCAGCTCCCGATATGGATATCAGCGCGATGGTCCGCGGCCGGGTGGGGCGCTGTTGTGCGGCCCGCGCGGCCGGCCGGACCCCCGCGCCGGCCGGGCGCGCGACCCCGCTAGAGCCCGGCGCACTGGTCGAGCTTCATCCCACCGATCACAGTATTCGGGGCGCCATCATCGGTCGGTGGCGGCTGGTTACCGGTGCAGAACAGCGAGCCGACCACCCAGTTGCTGGAGACCACGATCGGCGTGCCACCGGTCCGGTTGTCCACCACCAGCACCGAGCCGATCACCTGCGTACCGGTCATGGTGACCCGGTCGTGCGTACCGCGGATCGAGATCGGACCGACCACCTGGTTGTTAACGAGTTCTACAGTGGTTGCTCCGAAAGTCGCCAATGGACCTTGGATGAGCGCGGTGTTGGCGGCGAGGCCGGCACCGTCGAGCACATTGACCTGGCCCTCGACCCGCGCGCCCGGGGCCAGACAGGTGACCCCGCTGGTGACGGTCAGCGGCTCAGAATGGACGCCGGTGATGGTCACCGCGCAGGTGACCGTGACGTCGACGGTCACCGGCACCTCGACCACCGGCCGATCCGGGTCGTTGTTGGCGACGCAGAGGTGGGCCTGATGCTCGCCGGTGGCGAGCCCGGTCACGTCGAACGAGACGGTGGCATCGGTGCGCTCGCCGGCCGGGGTGGTGCCGGCGTCGGGCGTGACCCGCAGCCACGGTACGCCGGCCGGGTCGGCGCAGCCGGCCGCTCCGGCCGATTCGATCTCCCACTCGAGCGGGGCGTCACCGGTGTTGCCGATGCTCAACTGCTGAGCCGGGACCGCCCCGCCGACCTGCCGTGCGGCGAGCGCCGCCGGCGACACGTCGATCACCGGCAACGCGGCCACCTCGAGCGAAACCGGCACCACCACCAGCGCGCGATCGGGGTCGTTGCTCAGCAGGCAGAGCTCCGCGGCGAGCCGGTCACCGACCGCCCGGCCGGTGGAGTCGAAGGTCACCGCCACCGGCTGGCTGGTGCCATCCGTCACCGAGCCGGCCGCTGGCTCGATCGCCAGCCACGGCGTACCGGTCGGGACGTCGCAGGCCGGCTGGTCGGTCTCGCCGCTGACGGTCAGCAGGATCTGCATCCCGGGTAGCCCGAGCGCGGCGGTCGCGGCCGGCTCGGGCAGCCCGCAGGCGGGTGCCCGCAGGTACGAAGCGGCAGACTCACCGGTCGGGTTGGCGCCGATGTAGAACCCGGCCCGCGCCATGTCCGGCGCCGCGACCTCGACTACCAGCGTGGCGCCGGCCGGCGCGGTCCCGGTCACCGGCACCCGCACCATGGTCATGGTCTGCCGGTCGAGGGTGACGGTCGCGGAGCCGATCGACTGGAAGTTTTCGTAGACGAACAGCCCATCCGGATCGACCATCGTGTACAGGTTGACGGTGATCGGCTGCTGGCTGCCGGTCAGGCTCTCCACTCCGAACGCCACCGACGACACCTGGAAGTCGTCGACGATCCCGAAGTCGTCCAGTGTGAATTGGCGCAGGTAGCTGGTCTCGGTGGTGAGCACGCCACGGTTACGGGCACACGCCACTGCGCTGCTGGCCACAATGGTCGGCGCCGTGGAATGGGTGACGGTCAGCGAGCCGGCTGGCGGAGGTGGCTCGGTCGGAGTCACGGTCAGGCCGGGCCGGCCGCGGTGGCCGGGGTACGTCTCCAGGGTGGCGCTCCCACTCGGGTCCGGTACGGGTGCCGTGCGCACCGGCGTCGCCGGGCGGATCGGCGTCCGCCACGGCTCGTCGGTGAACTGGAACGCCTCCCACTGCAAGGTGCCGCCGCCGGCGTTGCCGATCGTGAGTTCGCGCGTGACCTGCTGGTCCACCCGCTGCACCGAACCGAGCTCGGTGGGGTCCACTGTGATCGCGGGCGGTTCCGGTGGCTGTGCGGCGGCCGGGGTGACCGGCACGGCGGCGGTCAGCGCCAGCACCGTGACGAGCGCGGCGACCGAGGCGGCTACGTAACGAGGCGTCACCTGGCGACTCCTTTGTGCCCCGAACGGCCCCCGCCCCGTCCAAGATCGTGTTGTGACCACGCAATTTACCATGCTCCGGGCGAGCCACAGGTCGGCGCAACGGCCAGGTTTGGTGCCCCGGACAACGGTGGTGCCCGGACCGACCGGCCCGGGCACCACCCCTACTCGTCCTACAGCTCAGCGCATTGGCCGAGCTTGCCGCCGGTGGCGGTGTTCGGCAGACCAAGGTCGGTCGGCGCCGGCGTGTTGCCGAAGCACGACAACGAACCGATCACCGTGTTCCCCGACACCGTCGAGGCCACCTCGGTCGC
>DATCKZ010000006.1:0-42165 GCA_036564175.1 Natronosporangium sp. | reverse complement strand
ATCCCGAGGTGTACCGCATAGGGTCGACGTTCCCCGGCGCGGCCGAGTTTCAGGCACACCTCGTTGCGGGCATCAAGTCAGCCATGGGCCTCATTCCGTTCTGCACGCCGGCGCAAGGCAACGGCAAGTGATGGGGAGCGCCTGATGAAACGACGAGTACTCCTGCCAGCACTGATCGCCGCCACCGTCGCTTTGGGGCACGCGGCGGTCGCCGCCGCCCAACCCAGCAGCGGAGGCGACACTCCGGAACCGGTGGGCCTCGGTCCGACCGGGGCCGACATGCCGACGGTTGGCGGTAATCTGGCCAACCAGCACTACTCGGGGCTGACGCAGATCAACAAACAGAACATCCACAAGTTGGGCCCCGTCTGGCGGACGCATGTCTCCGCCGTACCGCCAGCGAGCAACGACGTCGGCCAACAGACGACTCCTATCGTGGCCAACGGCGTCATCTACCTCGACACCCCCAACGGCGGGGTTATCGCCGTCGATGGAAAGACCGGGGCCGCCAAGTGGAAGTGGGTACCGCAGAGTTTCGGCACCAACCGCACGCGGCGCGGCGTCTCCATCGGCGACGGCAAGGTGTACACGACCGCGGCCGGGAACCGGGTCGTCGCCCTCGACAAGGACACCGGCCAGGAGGTTTGGGTTGTCCAGCCTACGGCCCCTAACGGTGCGTCGCTGGGCCGGATCGAGAAGGTCGCGACCGTGTACTACGACGGTGTCGTCTACGTCCACACGAACGACGGCAACCGCGGCGCGGTGTTCGCGCTGGACTCGAGCGACGGAAGCCTCATCTGGCACTTCTACGGCGTTCCCGAGCGCGGCACCATCTTCACTGACGTCAACGGCAACACCTTCGAGCCCGGCGCCACGTGGGGTCCGGTCCTGCCCGACGGAACCGACTGCGGGCAGATCGGCGGTGCGACGCCCTGGATGCACGGCGCGATCGACCCCGAGCTGGGCATGTACTACGCGGCCTTCGGTAACGTGCGCAGCTGCAGGAGCTCGCAGGACGGCTCACAGCGTCCGGGCGACAACCTGTTCGCCAACTCGCTGGTCGCGCTCGACATGAAGACCGGCGAGTACAAGTGGCACTTCCAGTCCATCCGCCACGACATCTGGGACATGGACAACGTCCACCCGCCGACCCTGGCCGACATCACGGTCAACGGCCAGCTGCGCAAGGTGGTGTTCTACGGCAGCAAGTCCGGGCACCAGTTCGTGCTCGATCGGACCAACGGCCAGCCGGTGCTGCCGGTGGTCGAGCAGCCGATGATCCAGGACTCGCGGCAGCACCACGCCCCGACCCAACCGTTCCCGGCGCACCGGCTGCTGCCGGAGTGCCTGGTCTGGGAGCGGCTCAGCCCGGACAACATCCCCGGCGACCCGTGGCGGGCGGTACCGAACTACAACGGCTACCAGCCCGACGAGGACGGCAACCTGGTGTTCAACCCGGACAGCTACGTCGCCGCGGACGAGCCGTTCCTGACCTATCCGGACGGATATCCCGCCGACCACCGGATGGGTTGCATGTACGACCCGCAGTGGGACTTGCCGATCCTGTCGACCACCAGCCAGAACGGCGGCGGCGACTGGTCGAACCACTCCTATAGCCACCGGACCAACCTGGTGTACTTCCCGTACGGCACCAACCCGGTGGCGCACTGGAACGGCGCCGCCGCCAACGGCCAGCGGGCGATCGGCCAGTACCAGACCGGTGGCATCCTGGCCTGGAACGCCTCGACCGGCCGGGTGGTCTGGCGCAACCACCTCGGCACCGACATGTCGCACGGGCAGGGTCCGCTGACCACCGCCAGCGACCTGCTGTTCGTTGGCCAGACCGACGGCTACTTCCTGGCCCTGGACGCCCGCACGGGTAAGGAGCTGTGGCGGTTCCAGACCGGCACCGCGATCGCCGGTGCCCCGATCACCTACATGGTGAACGGCGAGCAGTACGTCGCGGTCTTCGCCGCCGGCGGCACCAACCCGTACGGCAACTCGGTGACCCTGGGCGATTCACTGTGGGCGTTCAAGCTGGGCGGCCGGTACGTGACCGAGTCGGGCAGCCAGGAGGGGCCGGACCCGGCGCCGCTGTCGATCCGCCGGCCGGTGCAGGGCGGCCCGGTCGAGGGCGCGGACGTGGACAACACCGTCTACCTGGCCCGCGCCAGCCGGGACGGCGACACGGACGGGCAGCAGGACAGCACGTTGCAACGCGCCATGCAGCCGACCCACCTGCGGGTGCCGGTGGGTACGACGGTGACGTTCCTGAACCCGGGACCGGAGACGTTCCCGAACTTCCCGAACGAGCTGCCGCACTGTGCGACCCAGTACTTCGAGGGGCTGTTCAACGTCCGGCTGAACCCGGGCGAGAGCTTCCAGTACACGTTCGATCGGGCCGGTGAGTACTTCTTCAACGACTGCACCGACCCGCGCCCGGCCGGGAAGATCGAGGTCTACCTGGAACCCCAGGACCGGCCCGGTGCGCTGGAGTTCCTGCCCAACAACCGGCTCCGGCTCGGTTCGCCGAACGGCATCTTCACCAGCGTGCACGGGGTAGTCACCGCGGCCTTCGACGTCCCGCCCGGTTACACATTGGACCGGGACAGCGAGGTGGTGCTACAGACCCCGCTGTCGGAGTCGCCGGTGGCAGCGGCGTACAGCTTCCAGTTGTTCGGCAAGCTGTTCGTGTTCTTCGAGAAGGCCGACCTGGACAACAACGTGCCGGCGGGCGACGCGGTGCCGTTGACGCTGGTCGCGAACTTCTGGCACGACGGGGTCCAGAAACAGCTGACCTCGACCGCCACTCCACGAATCATCAAGTAGGACACCGAGGTAGCGGTCCCATCGTGGTTGGCCTGGCGATTGCCGGGCCAACCACGATGGGAACGAACCGCCGCTAGCGGGCGAGCCGTTCGAGCCGGGTGCGCAGCGGGTGATCGAAACCGCGGTCGGTGAGCTGCTTGGCCGCCCACCGCAGGTCGTCGATGAGCGCGGGGATCCGGTCGTCCGGGAACCGGCTGGTCGGGCCGCTGTAGGAGAGCGAGGCGACCACATCGCCTTGCCGGCCGAGAATCGGCACGGCGACCGCCGACAGGCCGACCTCTCGCTCGCCGTGGCTGACCCCGTACCCGTCCCGGGCCGCGGCGGCGATCCCCTCGGTCAACACCGCGAGCTGTTCCTGAGGGGACGGTGCCGACCGGACGATCCGCTCCAGGAAGCTGGCGGGGGCATCCCGCAACAGCACCTTCGACGACGCGCCCACCCACAGCGGCAGCTCGTCGCCAACGTGGACGACGTGCCGCAGCGGCATCGGGCTCTCCTCCTGGGCGATGCAGACCCGGGCGGTGTTGTGGACCACGTAGATGTTGACCGTCTCACGCTGCCGGGCGACCAGCTCGCGCATCAGCTCCCGGGTTTCCTTCGGCGGCTCCCAGCTGTTCTTGACCAGGTGGGCCCATCGCCACAGGGCGGGTCCGGCCAGGTAGCCGGTCGGGGTAGCGGAGAGCAGACCGTTCTGCTCCAGGGTCTGGACGATCCGGAGTACGGTCGTCTTCGGCAGGCCGGTCGCCTCGACGATCTCCCGGATCGTCACGGTTGGTCGTTGCTCGGTCAACAACGACATGATCTCGACCGCGCGCTGGACGCTGCGGACGCCGCCGGAGTCGCCGTCGCTCGGCTCACGTGTGGGCACGTACTGCACCCTCCAGTCTCTTGCCTGGCACCTTCGTCCACTCTACGACCTGATCCGTCAGGCGGCACCTGGGTGCCACTAGACGGACAGTCGCGCCCGGGTCGTCGGTGTTCGGTAACTCGGACTTATACCTCGGAAAGGGATGGCGGTGTCGCCAGGGTCCAGACTACGCACCTCGCCGCGGTAGCGGCGAGACCGTGTAACGGTTTGGACATCCCCCGGACAAACTCTTGCCAAAGCAGCGACCCCATCGTAGCTTGGTCCGTACAACGGACGGATTGAACCGTCTAGCGGTCAAGGCGGGAGCGGGGTGACGGCATTCGTGGACCGGCGCGAGGCGGCCAGCGAGCTCGGTACCGGTGCCGAGGCACTGGTCAAGCAGCTTGAGGCGTACGGGGTCGAGTATGTGTTCGGCCTGTGCGGTCACACGAACATCGCGTTCCTCGACGCGCTCGGCCGCAGCCCGATCGAGTTCGTGGTGTTCCGGCACGAGGCGGCCGCCGCCCACGCCGCCGACGGCTATGCCCGGGCCACCGGGAAGCCGGGCGTGGTGTGCGTGCACGTCGGGCCCGGCCTGATGAACGCGGTCACCGGCGTGGCCAGCGCCGCGATGGACTCGGTCCCGCTGATCGCGATCAGCGGCGACGTGCCCTCGTACTATCGCGGCCGGCATCCGCATCAGGAGATCAACCTACACGCCGACGCCGACCAGGCGTCGATTTACCGCCCGTTCGTGAAGCGGGCCTGGACGGTCAACCGGGTCGAGGACCTCACCCGGTTCACCGAGCGCGCGTTCTGGACCGCCACCTCGGGCCGGCCGGGCGCGGTGCTGCTGAACGTCCCGATGGACGTCTTCTCCCGGCCGCTGCCGAAGCCGTACGCAGTGCCGCCACTGCCGGTGGCCGCACCCGCCGGCGGCCTGGAGCCGGGGGTGGCCGAGCGGGTCGCCGAGCTGCTCGCCGGCGCCGACCGGCCGCTGATCTACATCGGTGGCGGTTTCCACCCGCGACACCGGGACACCCTGCTGGCGTTGATCGAGCAGTACGACATCCCGGTGGCGCATTCATTGATGGCCAAGGGAACCCTGCCCGACGAGCACCCGCTGGTGCTCGGCATGCCCGGGTTCTGGGGGCTCGAGCTCACCAACGAGTACGCCCGCAACGCCGATGTCGTGCTGGCGATCGGGACCCGGTTCGCCGAGACCGACGCCAGCAGCTGGGATCCGCGATACACCTGGCGGATCCCACCGACCCGGCTGATCCAGGTCGACATCGACCCGGCCGAGATCGGCCGCAACTACCCGGTCGAGGTCGGGGTGGTGGCCGACGCCGGCGCGGCGCTGGCCGGCGTCGCCGACGCGATCCGGCGGCTGGCACCGGCCGGCCAACAGCGGCCGGCGCTCCGGCGCCAGATCGCCGAAAGCCGTGGCCAGGCGTTCGGTCGGGTGACGGCGTTCCGCGACGACCCGGCGATGCCGATGCGGCCGGAGCGGATCCTCGCCGACCTCCGGGCGGTGCTGCCGGAGGACGCGGTGCTGGTTACCGATGTCGGGTGGAACAAGAACGGCGTCGCCCAGTGCTACCAGCTGCCCGCCGCCGGCCGGTTCATCACCCCCGGTGGCTCCTCGACCATGGGCTTCGGACCGGCCGCGGCGTTGGGCGTCCAACTCGGCTGGCCGGATCGGACGGTGGTGGCGCTGGTCGGCGACGGCGGCATGAGCGCCCAGCTCACGGCGATACCCACCGCGGTCGAGCGCGATCTACCCGTGATCTTCGTGGTGATGAACAACCGTGCGCATGGGACGATCGCCGACCTGCAGGCCGCACACTTCGGCCGCAGCTACGGGTGTGAGTTCCGCGGGCCGGACGGCGAGCTGGTGAGCCCGGACTTCGCGGCGCTGGGCCGGGCGTGCGGTGCCGACGGCTACACCGTCAAGGCGCCGGACGACCTGCGGACGCATCTCCACACCGCGGTCAGCACCCGACGGCCGGCGGTCATTGACGTCCCGATGGTGAACGAACCGGTCCCGACCCCGGGCTACTGGAACATCACCGACATCTACGCGGGTGGCTTCAACTGACCAGATAGACAGCTCGGCTACGTTCGACGGAGGTAGTCATGTTCACAACCCGGCGCAAGCTGGCACCGTGCGTTCTCGCGGTTGCCCTGATCGGAGTAGCCGCGCTGGCGGCCTGCAGGGAGAGCGGTAACGAGCCCGCCGACACGGTCGAGCTGTCGTTCGCGCACAGCTACTCGACCGAGCACCCGCATCACACCTGCGGTGCGCAGGTGGTGGCCGACGAGCTCGCCGCCGGCGACAGCGGGATCACGATCGAGATCTTCCCCAACAGCCAGCTGGGCCCGGATGGCCCGGACCGGGTCTCCGCAGTGGCGGCCGGCGACATCTCGATCGACATCCAGGGGAGCTCGGCGATCTCGGCACTCTACGAGCCGATCGGCGCGCTCGACGCGGCGTATGTCTTCGATGGACCAGACCACCTGTTCGCGTTCGCCGACAGCCCGGCCTTCGACGAGATGGCCGAGGACATGCTGGCGGAGATCGGCGTCCGGATCCTCGACGTCTGGTACTTCGGGATGCGCCACTTCTCGGCCAACACTCCGATCCGGACCCCGGACGACCTGGAGGGTCTGCGGATGCGGTTCCCGGACAGCCCGCAGTTCCTGCAGAACGCGGAAGCCCTGGGAGCCAACGCCACCCCGGTCGCGTTCGAAGAGGTGTACCTGTCCCTGCAACAGGGTGTGATCGACGGTCAGGAGAACCCGATCCCGACCATCGAGGATATGAACTTCGCCGAGGTGCAGGACTACGTGAGCCTGTCCGGCCACCAGACCGGGTTCGTCGTCGCGATCATCGGTGAGCAGACCTGGCAGTCGCTGTCGGCCGAGCAGCAGGACGCGCTGCAGGCGGCGGTCAGCGGCGCCCGGGAAGGTAACCGGCAGTGCCTCGAGGACGCCGAGCAGGAGGTGCTCGACAAGTGGCGGCAGGAAGGCCGGCCGACCATCGTCGAGGACGTCGACCGGGCGGCGTTCACGGCGAAGGCCGAGGTGTACTTCGAGGAGCACCTGGAAGGCGACAAGCTCGACCTGTACCGGCAGATCCGGGAGATCGCTCCACAGTGACCGGGAAGCCGCGAGCACTCGTCACCGGCGGCGCCGGACAGATCGGTGCGGCGATCACGGCTCGGCTGGCGGCGCGCGGGTATCTGGTCACCGTCGCCGACCTGGCCGAGCCGCGGCCGGAGCTGGCCGGCCTGATTGACCAGCATTTGCGGGTCGACGTCGCTACCGAGCCGGGAGCCCGGGACGCGGTGCGTACCGCCGCCGGTGGCGACGGTCTCGACGTGCTCGTGAACTGCCTGGGAATTTCTCCCAAGCAGGACGGGCGGAAGCGACCGTTCAGCGAGATCACGCTGGCGGAGTGGGAGCGGGTGTTCGCGGTCAACGTCACCGCGTGCTTCCTGACCATGCGCGAGGCGATGCCGCTGCTCCGGCGGCACGCCAACGCGTCGGTGGTCAACCTGGTCTCGTCGGTCGCCAAGCTCGGCGCGGCCGGGCCGGACGGCAGCAGCTTCGGCCCGGCCCATCCGGCCGGTGCCCACTACTGCGCTTCGAAGGCGGCGCTGGCCAACCTGACCGTGTCCGGCGCGCGGGAGCTCGCTGGATACGGCATCCGCTGCAACGGGGTGGCGCCCGGGTACATCGGCTCCGGCATGCGCGGCACCACCGATTCCACGGTCGAGCGGCGGCTGATCGGTCAGCTGCCGCTCGGCCGCGCCGGCACCGCGGACGAGGTCGCCGCGGTGATCGAGTTCCTGGTCAGCCCGGAGGCTGCCTACTTGACCGGCGAAATCATCGACGTCGACGGTGGCTGGGTGCCGGACTAGCCGTGCCGGCGGTAGGAAGGTCGAGGACAGGATGGTAGAGCAGGAGACGGTGGCCGAGGCCGGCACCACCGAGGGGGCGCCGGCGTACCGGGGCCGCCTCGGCCCGGTAGTACGGGTCATCGAGTACGCCGAAGCCGCCATCGGAGCGTTGCTCCTGACCGCGATCCTGGTCATGATTCTGGCGCAGGTAATCGTCCGGGTGACGCCACTTGGCGGCTGGGTGTGGACCGGTGAGCTGGCCAGGTTCAGCATGCTGTGGCTGACCTTCATCGTGGCCGGTTATCTGCTCGGGCGCGACCAGCACGTCTCGATCAGCATCATCGACCACTTCCTGTCGGCCCGCGGCCAGCGAATGGTCAAAGTGTTCGCGCAGCTGGTGGTGGGTGCGGTCTGCCTGGGTTTCGTCTACGAGGGCGTGGGACTGATCGAAGCCCAGGCCGGCATCCGGTCGTCCGCCGCCCGGATCCCTAACTCAATGCTCTACCTCGTCCCGACGATTGGCTTCGCCCTGACCGCGGTGAGGGCGCTCATTGGGCCGTTCGTGCGGAAGGAGTCCAGCCGGTGACCCTCGCCATCATGGGCATCGCCATCGTCGTCCTGCTGTTCTTTCGAGTGCCGATCGCGTTCGCGATCCTCGGCCCCTGCTACTGCTACCTCTGGTACACCGAGCAGTCGCTCGGGTCCGGCCTGCGGGTCGCGGCGCAGGGCGTCAACAGCTGGCCGTTGCTCGCAGTCCCACTGTTTGTCCTGGTTGGAGTGAGTGCCACCCGGGCCGGCATCGCCGACCGGCTGTTCGACTTCGCACTCGCGATGGTCGGCCGGGTCCGGGGTTCACTGGGCTACGTGAACATCGGCGTGAGCGTGGGCTTCTCGTGGATGAGTGGGTCGGCGCTCGCCGACGCCGCCGGGCTCGGCTCGGTCGAGGTGCCGGCGATGCGCAAGCGCGGCTACCCGGCCCGGTTCGCGGTCGGCCTCAGCGGCGCGTCCTCCGCGATCGGGCCGATCATGCCGCCGAGCATCCCGGCCATCGTCTACGCCGCGGTCGCGGTGGTCTCGACCGGGGCACTGTTCGCGGCCTCGGTGGTACCGGCATTCCTGCTCGCGATCGCGCTGGCGATCACGGTCTACATCTGGGCCCGGAAGCGCGAGGAGTTGCGTACCGAGCGCTTCTCCATGGCCGTGTTGGGGCGGACATTCGTGCGCGCGTCCGGCGCCATGCTGACTCCGGTCATCATCCTCGGCGGCATTCTGGGCGGCCTGTTCACGCCCACCGAGGCGGCCGCCATCGCCGCCGTCTACATGCTCCTGCTCGGCTTCATCTACCGCACCGTGAAGCCTCGTGACCTGTTCGGCATCTTCCGCGACACGGTCATGACCACCGCCTCCATCATGATCATCCTGGCGGCGTCGACGCTGCTCGGCTGGATCCTCGCCCGCGAGCAGGTGCCGCAGACCGTGGCGGACGCCATCTTCTCGTTCACCGACAACAAGGTCGTCTTCCTGCTGTTGGTCAACGTCTTCCTGCTCCTGTTCGGCGCGATCATCGAGCCCACCTCGGCGCTGGTCATCAGCGTCCCGATCCTGCTGCCGATCGCCATGGAGTTCGGGATCGATCCGATTCACTTTGGAGTGATCGTGATCCTCAACCTCATGATCGGCTTGCTCACACCGCCGATGGGTGGCGTGGTCTTCGTGCTCAGCTCGGTGACCGGGATCCCGATCGCCGACGTCTTCCGGGGAGTGTCGCCGTTCCTGATCCCGCTGATCGCCGTGCTGATGGTTGTCACGTTCGTCCCCGAACTGGCGCTCTGGCTGCCCAGCCTGGTGAACCTATGACCGATGCGGCAGTGGTGAAACTGGACTCGGCGCTGCGGCTGCGCGGCGTTACCCTGCCGAACCGGATCGTCGGCGCGCCGATGGAGCGGAACTACTGCGACCTGACCGGCCGGGTCACCCCCCGGTATATCGACTACCTGGCCCGGCGGGCGGCCGGCGGCACCGGGTTGCTGTTCACCGAGTCCTGCTACGTCAGCCAGTCGGGCAAGGCCCGCCCGTACCAGATGGGGTTGCACGGCGACCACGTCGTCGACTCCCTGGCGCGGCTCGCCGCCGCGGTCCACGCCGAGGGCGCGCTGCTGGGCGTGGAGCTGAACCACGGCGGGCGGGTGGTGCCGTCCGCGGTGTCCAATCTGCAGCCGGTGGCGCCGTCGGCGATCCCGTGCGTCGAAGTGGGCGGCGAGCTGCCGCGGGCGCTGACCGAGACGGAGATAGACCAGGTCGTCGCCGACTTCGCGGCCGCGGCGGCGCGGGCGGTCCAGGCCGGCGTCGATGTCGTCAGCGTGCATGGCGCGCACGGCTACCTGATCGGCCAGTTCCTGTCGCCGCGGTCGAACCGCCGCTCCGATGAGTACGGTGAGCCGACCGCGTTCGCCAACCGGGTGCTGGCCGCGGTCCGAGCCGCGGTCGGCGAGTCGGTGCCGGTGTTTCTGCGGTTGTCGGCGTTCGAAGGGCTACCGGGCGGGCTGGACGAAGCACAGTCGCTCGAACTGACCGGTCGGATCGCGCTCGACTCGGTCGACGTCATCGACCTGTCGGCCGGCACCTACGGCGCTGGCCACTGGATCACACCATCGGGCGAAGTGGCGGAAGGCTACCTCGCCCAGACCGCCGCCCGGTATCGCAAGTTCGGGCGTACGGTCAGCGTCGCCGGCCGGATCACCAAGCCGGCGACGGCGGCCCGGCTGCTGGCCGACGGCCTGGTGGACCTGGTGCTGGTCGGCCGGGCGCTGCACGCCGACCCGGACTGGGCCCGGCACGCCATCCGGGGCACCGAGCCGCGGCCGTGCATCTCGTGCAACCAGGGGTGCGCGGACGTCATCCACAGTGGTGCGCCATTGTGGTGCGCGGTCAACCCGGCGACCGGCGCCGAGGGCCGGTGGCGCACCGCGCCACCGGCCACCGCCACCGGCCGGCTGCTGGTGGTCGGCGCCGGTCCGGCCGGCCTGGAGGCCGCGGTCACCGCGGCCCGGGCGGGATTGACGGTACGGCTGATCGAGCGGGCCGACCAGGTCGGGGGCCAGCTCGCACTGGCGGCGAGGCTCCGGAGCAAGCCGCAGTTCGGCCGGCTGCTGTCGTGGTACCGGGACCAGCTGGCCGAGTTCGGCGTTGAGGTCCACACCGGACGGGTGGTGGCGACCGATTGGTCCGATGTCGACGCGGTGGTGGTGGCGACCGGCGGCACCGGCTACCTGCCGCCGGTGCTGGGCAGTGACCTGGACCGGGTGGTCGAGGTCCGCGACTGGCTGCACCGCGGCGGCCGGCCACCCGGCGATCGGGTCACCGTCTGGGGCGCCGACCGGGTGGGCGTCGCCGTCGCCGACCAGCTCGCCGGCGAGGGCTGCGAGGTGCTGCTGATCGGCGCGCAACCGGAGCTGGCGCCGGACGCGGGGGCGCGCGAGAAGCTGCCGGCGGTGGAGCGGCTGCGGGGCTCGCCCGACGTCACGATCGAGCTCCGCACCACCGTCGAGGCGATCGGCGAGCAAGCCATCACCTGCGGGCGTGACGGCACAGTGTTCACTATCGAGAACCCGGGGATCGTCATCGCCTCGCACGGCATCCTGCCGGCGCCGGCCGCGGCCGACCAGCTCGGACTGGGGCTGCCGGCCGACCGGGTGGTGGTTGCCGGGGACGCGCTCACCGGCGCCGCCACCATTGACCACGCGACGAGATCCGGACGGGAGGCGGCATGCCGGATCGTGAGCAGCCTGGCGCGACCGGGTTCATAGCTTCTACGTACACCTATCTCTGGCGGAGCGAGCTCGAGGCCGCGGTCGCCGGCATCGCCGAAGCCGGCTTCGACCGGTTGGAGCTGCTGGCCGCGCCGCCACACGTGGATGCCGGCCAGCTCCGGCAGGCCACCGATCGGATCGGCACCGCCTGTGGCCGCAGCGGGGTGCGCGTGCACAGCGTTGTGCCGTCGGGTGTGGACGTAAACCTGGCCAGCCCGGAGCCGACCATGCGGGAGTGGAGCGTCGGCTACTTCGTCTCGATCGGCCGGCTCGCGGCCGACGTCGGAGCCCGCTGGCTGATCATCCATCCGGGACGCCGCCACCCGCTGCGGCCCGCGCCGGACCGGCTCTACCGGCGGTGGGTCATCGACGGCGTCCGCTACCTCCTTGACGCCTTGGCCCCGCAGATTGGCGTGCTGTTCGAGAACACCCCGACCGGGGTGCTCGACACCGGCGACGAATGCCGATGGCTGGTCGAGCAGGTCGGCGCGGACCGGCTCGGCGTCTGCTACGACGTGGCCAACGGCCACATGGTCGAGGACGTCGCCGCGGGATTGGCGGCGGTAGCGAGTTCGCTCCGGCTGGTGCACCTGTCCGACACCCGGAAGGCGGCCTGGGCACACGACCCGATCGGCGCGGGCGAACTGGACTTCGGCCGGGTCGCGTCCACCCTGGCCGGAGTCGGGTACCGCGGCGAGCTCGTCCTCGAAACCCTCCACGACAATGACCCGGTACGGGGGTTCACTGAGGATCTGATGGCGCTCCGGAGGGCCGGTAGGTGGGGAGGATCGACGGCGGCATCGGCCCCTTGATCCGCTGGCCGGACTGCTGCTCCTCCCAGGCGTGGGCGAGCACGCCGACCGCGCGGCTGACCACGAACAGGCCGCGCGCCAGCGGGGGCGGGAACCCCAGCTCGCCGTAGATGATGGCGGTGAGGCAGTCTACGTTCATCGGCACTGGGCGGCCGGTCGCGGTCGCCAGCTCCGCCTCCACCGCCAGCGCGGCCCGCCGGAACTCGCCGGCCACCTCGCCCTGCTCGACCGCCGCGTCGACCAGCGACAGCAGCGGCTCCCGGCGCGGATCGACTGGATGGAACCGGTGCCCGAAGCCGGGCAGGTACCGCACCGCGGCCCGCCACTGCTCGATGACCGCCCGGGCGGCCGCCGCCGGCAGCTCGCCGCCGCGCTGCCGGTCCACCACCTCGCCGAGCATGGTCAGGCACTGCTCGCCGGCGCCACCGTGGACGTCGCCGAGCAGGTTGATCCCGGTCGCCACCGCGTTGTTCAGCCCGACTCCGCAGGTCGCCGCCATCCGAGCGGCCGCAATGGATGGTGCTTGCGGGCCGTGGTCGACCGAGGCGACCATCGCCGCCTCCAGCAGCCGGACCTGCGTCGGGGTCGGCCGGCCCGACCGTAGCAGCAGCCAGATCACCTCGGCGAACCCGCGGCCGGTGATGACCTCGGCGATCGGCTCACCGCGCAGCTCGATCACGCCCGGCTCGATCCTGGTGAGCGCGGTCGCCCACCAGTCGGCCAGCTCCGACCGCAGCCGGTCGGCGTCCCCGCTCATGATCCGGCCGCCGAGTCGGCCTGCGCCGCGGCGCGCCCGGTGGCGTCCGGCAGGAGCTGGTCGTTGTGCTCGCCGAGCAGCGGCGGCGGGAGCACCGGCACACTCGGCCGGCCGTCGAACATCGCGCCATTGCCCACCACCCGGAGCTTGCGCGACAGCCCGCCGGGCATGTCGAGCTCGGCGATGAAGCCGCGTGCGGCGAGCTGTTCCAGGCCGAGCGCCTGGTCGATGGTGAGGATGCGAGCCGCCGGCACACCCGCGGCGGACAGAGTTTCCTCCCACTCCAATGCGGACCGGTTCCGGAGCACCGTGTTGAGCTCGTGATTGAGCGCCTCCCGGTTGACCTTCCGGGCGTCCCGATCGCGGAACCGCTCGTCATCGAGCAGGTCGGGTCGGCCGATCACCTGGCACAGCGCGACGAACTGCTCCTGCCGGTTGGCGGCGATGTTCAGCGGCCCGTCGGCGGCCTGGAAGGTGCCGGATGGGGCGGCGGTGGCGTTCTGGTCACCCATCGGCTCGGCCACGTGCCCGCTGATGAGGTAGTTGGAGACCACCCAGCCCATTGCGGACAGTGCGGCCTCCAGCATGGAGACATCGATGAAGCAGCCCCGACCGGTCCGCGCCCGGCCGGCCAGCGCCGCGTTGATGGCCATCGCCGCGGCCAACCCGCCGATCGTGTCGCAGATCGGGAACCCCACCCGCAGCGGCGCGGTCTGCGGCGTACCGGTGATGCTCATCATCCCCGACAGGCCCTGGATGATCTGGTCGTACGCCGGACGCTGGCTCATCGGACCGGTCTGTCCGAACCCAGAGATGGCGCTGTAGACCAAGCGCGGGTTGAGCTGCTTGAGCCGGGACCAGGGAAACCCCAGCCGGGCCAGCACCCCCGGCCGGAAGTTCTCCACCAGCACATCGGCTTCCTCGACGAGCTTGGCGAACGTGGCCTTGCCGGCGTCGCTCTTGAGGTCCACGACCACCGACTTCTTGCCCGCGTTCTGCGCCAGGAACGAGGTGCCCAGGCCGATCGCGTTCAGCTCCCGGTCGGCGCCGAGCTGGCGGGCCAGGTCGCCGACTCCCGGCGCCTCGACCTTGATTACCTCAGCGCCGAGTAGAGCGAGCTGATAGCTGCAGTACGGGCCGGCCAGGACATTGGTCAAGTCGAGGACCCGTGTCCCGGTCAATGGGCCTTCCCTCATTGAGCAATCTCCTCACCTCTGGCAGGCGCCAGGCCTCGTCATCGATGTGCTCTTACGGTAGCATCAGGTCCGTATCGCGGTCTAGGCGGACCACTAGACGGTCTGGAGTTGCTGATATGTCCGGTATTACCGCGGAAGACACACCGCAGTCGGCGGTCGAGGTGGTGGACGCCCGGAGCCTGATCGCCGGCCGCTGGCGGACCAGTCCCGAGCTCAGCGAGCGAGTCGGCCCGTACCTGCGGCGGGTGGTGAGCGTGGCGCACGTGGCGGGTGCGGCGATGGTCGACGAGGCGCTCGCTTACGCGCAGCGCTCCCGGGCGGCGGTCGAGGCGATCTCGCCGGCGGCCCGCGCCGCTGTCCTGGAGCGGGCGGCCGACCTGGTCGACGCGTACCGGGACGAGTTCACCCGGCTGCTCGCGCTGGAGCTGGGTAAGCCAGTCCGGGACGGTCGCGGCGAAATGGTCCGGGTCGCGGACACACTGCGGGTCTCCGCCGCGGAAGCCCGGCGGATCGGCGGTGAGGTGCTGCCGACCGCGGGCTGGCAGCGGGGCGTCGGTACCACCGCGCTGACCTACCGGGCACCGGTCGGGGTGGTCGCGGCGATCACGCCGTTCAACGCCCCGGCGAACCTGCTCGCGCACAAGCTCGCCGCCTCGTTCGCGGCCGGGAACACCACCATCGTCAAACCGCCACCGCAGGCGCCCGGGGTCTCCGTACAGCTGGTCAAGCTGCTGCTGGAAGCCGGCATGCCGACGGCGGCGGTGCAGGTGGTGCACGGCGGCGCGGAGGTCGGGAGCCGGCTGTGCGCCTCGCCGGTGGTGGCCGCGGTCAGCTTCACCGGCGGCCCAGCCGCCGGCGCCGCGGTGGCCCGGGCGGCCGGGCCGAAGCGGCTGGTGCTCGAGCTCGGTGGCAACGCCGCGACGATCGTGTGCGAGGACGCCGACCTCGACGCCGCGGCGGCGATGTCCGCGGTCACCGGCTTCAGCAACTCCGGCCAGAGCTGCATCTCGGTGCAGCGGATCTACGTCCACACCTCGGTCTTCGACCGGTTCGTGGACGCGTTGACCCGGGCGGTCCGCCGGCTGCGGGTCGGTGATCCACTCTCGCCGTCGACCGACGTCGGCAGCATGGTCGACGACGAAGCGGCAGCCCGGGTCGAGCAATGGATCGCCGAGGCGGCGGCCGGCGGTGCGACCGTGACCTGCGGCGGGACCCGCCAAGGCGCCACCTTGACGCCGACCGTCGTGGTCGAGCCGGATCCGGCGTCGCCGCTGGTGGTCGAGGAGGCGTTCGGCGCGGTCGTGGTGGTGCTGCGGTACGACCGGTTCGCCGACGTCATCGAGGTGTGTAACCAGAGCCGATTCGGGCTGCAAGCGGGGCTGTTCACCCAGAACCTCGGCCGGGTCTTCGAAGCCTGGCGCCGGCTCGAAGTCGGCGGGCTGGTCGTCAACGGCACCTCCAACTTCCGGCTCGACCACGTGCCGTTCGGTGGCGTGAAGGATTCGGGCATCGGCCGCGAGTCTCCACGGTGGATGATCGATGACTACACGGTGACGAAGACCCTGATGCTCCGGGGGACCTCCCTGTGGGGAGAGGAGTCCACATCCACAACCTGAGGTAGGAAACCATGCTTACCGCAGTAGCGACCGAGCCGGCCGCGCCATCCGGTGACCACTGGTCCGCGCCCCGGCTCGCCATCTCGACGGTGTGCCTATCCGGCACCCTCGAGGACAAGCTCCGCGCCGCCGCGGCGGCCGGGTTCCAATGTGTCGAGATCCTCGAAAGCGACCTGGTCATGTCACCGTGGTCGCCACACCAGGCGCGCCAGGAGGCGGCGGCGCTCGGCCTGTCGATCGAGGCGTACCAGCCGTTCCAGGTGGAGGCGGTGCCGCCGAGCCAATTCGAAGCCAGCCTGCGCCGAGCCGACCGGAAGCTGGACGTGCTGGCGGAGCTGGGCGCGAAGACCCTGCTGGCGTGCTCGACCAGCTCGCCGGACGGGATCGACGACGACCAGCTCGCCGCCGAGCAGCTGCGCGCGCTCGCTGATCGGGCCGCCGGGCGCGGGCTGCGGATCGCCTACGAGGCCGTGCCCTGGGGGCGGGTGCACACCGTGGCGCACGCGTGGCGGCTGGTCCAGCTCGCCGACCACCCGGCGCTAGGGCTGTGCCTGGACAGCTACCACATCCTCGCCTCCGGCGACGATCCGGCGTGGCTCAGCCGGCTACCCGCCAGCGCGGTGTTCCACGTGCAGCTCGCCGACGCGCTACCACCCACCCTGGACATTCGCGAGTGGAGCCTGCACAGGCGGATGTTCCCGGGGCAGGGCTCGCTCGACCTGGCTGGCTTCCTCCGCCGGGTGCTGGCCACGGGTTACCCCGGCGTGCTGGCACTGGAGGTGTTCAACGACATCTACCAGCAGGCTGACCCCCGGCACGCGGCCACTGACGCGATGCGCTCGATGCTCGCGCTCACCGAGTCGGTCGGCGAGTCCGGCCCGACCACCGCACCGCCGCCGGCGCCGCCGCGACTTGCCGGGTTCGCATTCGTCGAGCTGGCCGTAGACGAGGTCTCCGGCCCACTGGTGGCCCGCACGCTCGCGGCGCTCGGGTTTGCCCACACCGGACAGCACCGGTCCAAGCCGGTGCAACTGTGGCGGCAGGGTGGCGCCCGAGTCCTGCTCAACTACGCGCCACAGCGGGCAATCGATCCGGCCACCGCCGCGATCTGCGCGCTGGGGGTTGAGAGCTCCGACCCGATCGGGTCCACCCGGCGGGCGGAACGGCTGCTGGCTCCGAAGGTTTACCGGACTCGCCGGCCGGACGAGGCGGATCTGAGCGCGGTGGCCGCGCCGGACGGCACGGCGGTGTTCTTCTGTGACCCCGGCCCCACCGCCGGTTGGCTCGACGACTTCGCCCCGACTGGTGCCAGCCCGGCTCGGCCGAGCTGGCTCTACGCGGTCGATCACGTGTCGCTCACCGAGTCGGTCGACGACTTCGACCAGGCAGCGCTGTTCTACCGCACCGTACTCGGCATGCATCCGGGCGAGACCACCGAGACCACCGCGCCGTTCGGACTAATCCGCGGCTGGTCGGCGTCGGACCCCGCGCACCAGGTACGGATCGCCTTGAACACGGCGCCGATGCGGCGCGGCGACTGGGCGCCCACCGTCCCGAACCCGCAACACATCGCGTTCGCCACCGACGACGCCGTCGCTTGCGCGCGCGCCCTGCGCGAGCGTGGTGTGCCGATGCTGGCGATCCCGGCGAACTACTACGACGACCTCGACGCCCGGCTGGCGCTTCCCGCCGAGCTGCTGGCCGCGATCCGGGCGCACTCGATCCTCTACGACCGCGATGAGCACGGCGAGTACCTGCATTTCTTCACCGAGCTGCTCGGCTCGCGGCTGTTCTTCGAGGTGGTGCAACGGATCGACGGCTACGCGGGGTACGGCGCCCCGAGCAGCACCCCGCTCCGGATGGCCGCCCACCGCCGGCAGCGGCTGCGGATGCTGGCGGTCGGGGCCTCGGAGCGGCCGCCCGAGCAGCGCCACAACTACTCGCTGGCGCACCTGACCGCGCTGAGCTTGTCGCCGCCGGAGCTGGTGGACGCGGCCGCGGCGGCTGGATACCGGTATGTCGGCTTGCGGCTGACCAAGGTGACGCCGCAGGAGCCGCACTATCCACTCGCCTCCGACCCCGCGCTGATGCGGGCGACCAAGACCCACCTCGCCGCGACCGGCATCGAGGTGCTCGACATCGAGCTGGCCCGGATCACCGGCAACGCCAACCCACGCGACTACCTGCGGTTCCTGGAGGCCGGTGCTGAGCTGGGCGCCCGGCACGTCATCACCCAGCTGCCGGACCCCGACTTCTCGCGCAAGGTGGACCGGTTCGCCGAGCTGTGCGAGCTTGCCCGGCCGCTCGGGCTCACCCTCGACCTGGAGTTTCCATCCTGGACCGAGACCGGGAACCTCGCCGAGGCGGTCCGGGTGCTGCGGGCGGCCAACCAGCCGAACGCCGGGATCCTGGTGGACCTGCTGCACTTTGCCCGCTCCGGCTCCGACCTCGACCTGCTGCGGCGGCTTCCGCCGGAGTGGTTCCACTTCGCTCACGTCTGCGACGCCCCGGCGGAGATCCCGGCCACCACCGAAGGAATCATCTACACCGCCCGGTTCGAGCGGCTGTTCCCAGGTGAGGGCGGCATCGACACCGCCGGCATCCTCGCCGCCCTGCCGAGCGGGATCCCGTACGCGCTGGAGATTCCCCGGGCGACGCTGGTCGCCCAGGTGGGCGCCAAGGAGCACGCCCGGTTGGCGATCAGCGCGACCCACCGGCACCTCGACAGCGAGTAGGTACGGCGGTGCGAGCGGTCGTGCTGGTCGGCCCCGGCCGGGTCGAGGTGACCGAGGACTGGCCGGAGCCGGTCGCCGGTCCGGGCGACGTGGTGGTACGGATGCGCGCGGTCGGCCTGTGCGGCTCGGACTTCGCGGTCTACCACGGCCGGCGGGAGGTGCCCCGGCTGCCGTGGCTGATCGGCCACGAGGGTGGGGGAGAGATCGTCGCGGTCGGCTCCGCGGTGACCGACCGGCGGGTCGGCCAGCCCGTGGCGATCGAGCCCAACTACTGCTGCTTCGACTGTCCACAGTGTTGGGCTGGCAACAGCTCCGGCTGCGCCCGCCGGACCATGGTCGGGTTCAACCATCCGGGGCTGCTCGCCGAGCGGGTGGCGGTCCCGGCCCGGTTCACCTGGCCGGTGCCGGCGGACTGGCCGGATCAGACGCTCGCCTGCGTGGAGCCGGCGGCGGTGGCGAGAACCGCGGTCCGCCGATCCGGGATCGGACCCGGCGACCGGTGTCTGGTGGTCGGCGCCGGGTCCCAGGGGCTGTTCCTGTGCCAGGCGCTGCGCGCGGTGGGCGCAGTGCCGGCGGTGGTCGAGCCGCACCCGGGTCGGCTGGCGCTGGCCCGGCGGGTGGGCGGCTGGCCGGCCGACGATCCGGCCGAACGGTTCCGGTTCGTCTTCGAGGCCGCCGGTGTGCCCGACGCGGTCCGGACCGCCCTGGACCGGGCCGACACCGGCGGCACGGTCGTCCTGCTCGGGCTCGGCCCGGCCCCGCTCCCGGTGACCGCCGCGCAACTCGTCCGGCGGCAGCTCACCGTACGCGGGTCGCTGATATACGACCACCCGGCAGACTTTCCCGACACGATCGCGGCGCTCGCTCGCTGGGAGTTCGACCCCAGCCAGGTCGTGCAGCCCGGGTTCCCACCGGACCGGGTGGCCGAGGCGTTCGCCGAGGCGCTCAACCTGCCGGGCAAGCCGTGGCTGGACCTGTCGCCATGGTCTGTGGACTGACCACGTGCGACCGGTCGCCTGGCGCGGCGTCAACCGAGCTGCTTCAGCCTGGCACCGAGCTGTTTCAGCTTGGCGCCGACCTGCTCCGCGGTGGGGTGGCCGAGCTCGACCAGGATGCTGAACGCCTGCTCGTAGGCGCGGCGCGCGGCCTCGGTGTCGCCGGCGGCGCGGTAGCTGTCGGCGAGGCTGGTCAGCGTCTTGGCCTCGTTGTGGCGGGCGCCGGCTTCCCGGTGCAGATCGAGTGCCCGCAGGTAGCGGGCGGTCGCTTGATCGTGCTGCTGCAGCCGGTGCTGAACGAAGCCGAGGCTGTCGAGCGCGATCGCCTCGGTGTGCCGGTCACCGATGGACCGGGACAGCTCGACCGCCCGCTGGCAGTCGACCAGCGCCCGATCGTAGTGCCCGAGCTGGGCGTGGTACCAACCGACGTTGTTGAGCGCGACCGCTTCCCCGTACCGGTGACCGGCGGCCCGGAACAGGTCGAGTGCCTTCGCGGCGGTCCGCGCCGCCTGCTCGTGGTTACCTTGCCGGGCGAGTGTCCACGCGAGATTGAGGTTGTTGTGCGCCACCCCCACCTTGTCGGCCAGCCGGTTGGAGAGGTCCAGCGCATGCCGAAGCTGCTGCTGAGCTTGGTCCAGCTGCCCGAGCTCGGCGAGCGCGATGGCGATCCCGCGATGGATCCGCGCCTGCCGCTCCGGCAGTCGCAGTCGCTTGGCCGCCTCCAGCGCCTCCTGCTGTACGGCGACCCAGGTGTGCCAGCGGCCGGTGCGGTGGAGGAAATCGGTAAGCGTCCACGTGAGCTGCCAGGCGTGGGTATCGAACCTGGCCCGGGCGGCGTGCTCGACCGCCGCGACCAGCACCGCGTGCTCGGTGGCGAACCAGCCGAACGCCGATTCGTGGTCAGCGAAGTCGGCGACCGCGACCGCCGGTTGCGGCGCCGGCAGGCTGATCGGACCTCGATGCGGGTTGATCTGCTGTACGGCGGCGTAGCCGGTGTGCAGGTAGTGGTCGAGCAGCCGATGGTTGGCGGCGTGCCGGTCCGAGTCCGGCTCGTGCCGCAGCGCGAGCTCGGCGGCGTAGGCCCGGAGCAGGTCGTGCAGCGTGTACCGGCCCGGCCGGTGCTCCCGGAGCAGGTTGGCGTTGGCGAGCTCGGCCAGCAGCGTGCCGGTCTGCCCCTCCGGCAGGCCGATCAGGCTGGCCGCCGCGGGAACTGCGAAGTCGGGCCCGGGATGCAGGCCGAGCAGCCGGAACAGCCGGGCAGCGGAGCCGCTGAGCGAGTGGTGGGACCACGAGAGGACCGCCCGGAGGTCGGTGGCGGCATCCTCGCCGGCGAGCGCGTCCAGCCGCTGCCGCGCGTCCAGCAGCTCGCTGGCCAAGCTGGCCAGCGGGAACGCGGGATGGGCAGCGGACCGGGCGGCCACGATCGCCAACGCCAATGGCAACCGGCTACAGCTAGCGATGATCATGTCGGCGGCGTCGGGCTCCGCGGCCACCCGGTCCGCGCCGATCCGGCTCACCAGCAGCTCGCGCGCCTCCTCGGCGGCCAGGAGATCCAGGAGAACCGCGTGTGCACCCTCGATGGCGGTGAGACTGGTGAGCCGCTTTCGGCTGGTGACCACCACCAGGCAGCCCGGCGAGCCGGGAAGCAGTGGTCGCACCTGGTCGGCGTCGCGGGCATTGTCCAGCACGATCAGCATCCGTTTGCCGGCCAGCCGGCTGCGATACAGCCCCACCTGCGCGTCAAGGCTGGCGGGAATCGACGTGCTCGGCACAGCCAGCGCGTCCAGCAGGCTGCGGACCGCTTCGGCGGGGTGCATCGCCTGCCCGCTCGGGCCGAAGCCACGCAGGTTGAGGTAGAGCTGACCATCCGGGAACCGACCGGCGATCCGGTGCGCCCAATGTACGGCCAGCGCCGTCTTACCGATGCCGGCGGTGCCGGTCAGCACCGCGATCTCCGGGCTGGTCGGCCGGCAGCCGGCGGCGGTCAGGATCGCGTCCAGTTCGGCCAGTGCCTGCTTCCGGCCGATGAACGCCGGCAGGTCGGCCGGGAGCTGCGCCGGCCGGATCTCAGTAGGACGGTCGATCCGACCATGGTGAGGTGGATCGGCGATCGTGGCCGCCGCCGGCGGCAGCACCAGGGTCGGGTCGGCGCGGAGGATGCGCCGGTGCAGCCGCTCCAGCTCCGCTCCCGGCTGGACGCCGAGTTCGGTGTCCAGGATCCGCCGGACCTCCCGGTAGGCGGCGAGCGCCTCGCCCTGCCGGCCGGACCGGTAGTGGGCGAGCATCAGCTGCGCCCACCGCCGTTCGCGTAGCGGTTGCTCGCGGACCATGGTCCGGAGCTCGGAGATCAGCTCAGCCGCCCGGCCCCGGGCAAGCTCGGCGTCGACCCGAGCCTCCAGCGCCACCATCCGCTGCTCGTCGAGCCGCGCGGCTTCGGCGGTGACGACCGGGGTCGGCAGCACATCGGCGAGCGCCTGCCCGCGCCAGAGTGCGAGCGCCTCGGTGAGCTGGCTGGCCGCTCGGTCGGCATCCCCGGCCCGGAGCGCGGCCTGTCCCGCGCCGAGCAGCTCTGTGAACCGTCCGATGTCCAGGTCTTCCGGACCGACCCGGAGCTCGTAACCAGCGGCGCGGGTCGTCAGCAGCTCAGCGTGGCAGTCGTCGAGCGCGCGGCGCAGCCGCAGCACGTACTGCTGCACCAGGTTGTTCGCGGATCGAGGCGAGCGCCGCTCCCACAGCTGGTGGACCAAGTAGTCGTTCGAGACGACCTGGTTGCGGTTGAGTAGGAGGACTGCGAGTAACGCCCGCAGCTTGGCCGGCGCCACCCCCACCCACTTGGTGCCATTGAAGAACTCGATCGGGCCAAGTAGGCGAAACCGCATGCAAGGTGCCCCTTCGTGCGATCTGAAATCCCCGTTCATGACTCTCGATAGGTCGATCAACGAGAGTACAGCGACATTAAAGCGGAGGCCGGCAAGCTGCTGTTGGCCACCGAACGGTGGTCGGCCGGGTATCCGCTCGGGTCAGATCCGCTCACCGGTCGGAAGGAGGTGACAGGGCATGAGCGCAACTGTCGAGTCAGCTCGTCCAGAGACGCTCTCATCCAGGGATGCGGAGCTTGGAACTGACGCCACCAGGTAACCCCCCAGTAGCGCGCGGCGTGGGGTTGGCTGCTGCCTCGACCACCCACCCCGCGCCGCACGACCAGCGCGAGGAGCGGAAATGCATCGACTTCGGGTACCGGCCACGGTACGGCTGCGCCGCGTTGACCGGCACGTCCCGGCCGGCCAGCGCGCCCCCGACAATGGACACTCGACGGATGTGGCACCGGAACCGGGCTGGGTGATCGAGGACCTCGCCGGTCAGCGTCGGTTCGCTTGCTCGGACCCGGTCGCCGATGCCGTAGCGACGCTGATGGCCAGCGGCACCGGGCGGCGAGACGACCTGGTCAGCCACCTGACGCAGCGGCACCAGCTGGCCGAGCAACCGGCGCGGCAGCTGATTTCGACCATGATCGACAAAGGCCTGTTCGCCGACGGCGAGCCCACCGCGCAGGAACGGCAGGCACGCCAGCTGCGCGAGAACTGGGAGGCTAGAGACTGGTTCGCGGCTGCGCAGTACCAGCTTCACACCAACGACTACCCGTTTCTCGACTACACGCGTGGCGGCTTCGTGGCCGACCGACAGCGGATGGACCGGTACGGTACCGAGCACTCGGACACGGATCGCAGCAAGCGCTACGACCAGCCACTGGAGTCGGTGGACCTGCCCCCGCCCCGGGAGCTGCCCCGGTTGGGACCGATCACCTGGCGCCCGCCGAGCCGCACCCGCCAGGTGGCATTCACCGAGCTGGCGCCGTTGCTGTCGTTGACGTTCGGCAAGACCGGCGAACGGTCGGTGCCGTGGCCCAACAGCGTACCGGTGTTCTTGCGTACCACGCCTTCCGGCGGTGCCCGCCATCCGATCGAAGCGTACCTACTGAACCTCACGGTGGCGGGGTTGGCGCCCGGCTGGTGGCACGTCCGTTGGGACGAGCCGGCACTGGACCGGCTCACCGGACCGGTGTCGGTTCCCGACGCGAAGCGGCTGCTGCCGGGTGTCTTCGGCTGGGGCTCGACCCAACCGGCGGCGGTGCTCTTGTTCACCATCGTGTTCAGTCGCAACATGTACCGCTATCGGGAACCACGCACCCTGCGAGCGGTCTACCTGGACGCCGGTCACCTGGTGGGAATGGCGGAACTGGTTTTCGGCAGTGGCGGCTTCCTGACCTTCAGTCACCACGGGATCAACACCGAGGCCTGCAACGAACAGCTCGGCCTCGACCCGCTCGGCGAAGGTTGTGCTTACACGATGGCGATCGCAGCGGGATAGGGCAGTCGACAGACCCAGGAGGAGCATCGATGTTGAGCATGGCGATTAACGTGGTCCCCGATGTGCGGTCGACGGGATCTGGCCGCTGCGTCGTCGACTGCCCGGCAACCGCGCGGCGGGTGTCGATACCGGGCGAGGAGGTCATCGCCTGGGTGCGGAGCCAGTGGACGGATGCGCCGGCCGGCTCGCCGGCGTACGCGTGGGAAGCGGCCGGCTGGGGATCGGCGCTCGACCTCTACCAGTGGGCACGGAAGGCGCAGTTCGTGGACGTCGCCGGCAAGGCGAGTCCGATCCGCCGGGAACTGGTGTCCCGCTGGCTGCGGGAGGATCCGCCGCCACCACCGTTCGCACCCGGCCGGCATGACATCCGGCTGACCGACGAGCCGCCGCGTGGCCTGCCCGATCTGCGGGACGCGGCGTTGGCGCGGCGGACCACCCGCAAGTTTGATCCGGCGGGCTCCTCGATCGGGGAGCTCTCCTGGACGCTCCGCAACGGACTGGCCGAGGTACGGCGGATCCGCCGGATCGCGCGTGCCGGCTGGGAAGCGGACAACCCGTTGGCGGCGCTGGTCAGTTTCGGCGCCTGCATCGAGACCTACGTCATCACGTTCCGGGTGGCCGGGCTCGACTCCGGGGTGTACCACTACGACATTGACGGGCATGCGCTGGCCCGGGTCGCCGGTGGCGATCTCCGCAAGGACCTGATGTCGTGGCTGCAGGGGCAGGTGGCGCCGATGACCGCCGCGTGGACGATCGTCCTGGTCGGAGACTACGGCGGCTACCAGTGGCGCTACCGCCACGATCGCGCCCTGCTCAACCTCCACATCGAAGCGGGCCGGATCGGCCAGTGGCTGACCATGGCCGGTTGTGAACAGGGCCTGCAGGCGCTGCCGACCCCGGCATTCATCGACAGCAAGCTCGCGGCCGCACTCCGGTTGCCCGGCCTGGATCGGGCCGGCCCGATCCATTCGTTGACCATGGGTCACCCGCACCCGACCACGCCCCAACCAACTCGCGCTCCCGGAGCCTGACCGTGCCACGGATCCGGATGAGTCATGGCTGGACGGTCGTGCGAGAGCACGACGAGGTGCACCTGATCCACCACATCAGCAAGCGCCGGTTCCGGCTGAGCGCGCCGGCACAAGCGAGCGAGCACCTGGCGGCGTTGCTCGATACCATGCGGTCCGGGGTCCAGGTTGATGAGTCCGGGCAGGCGGCTGCCACCGCCCTGGCCGGAGCGGGCTGCGAGCCGGCGTTGGCGAGGTCGGTGCTGGGACAGCTGGACCAGATCGGGGCACTGGTACGCGAGGCCGGCGAGCCGGTCCGGCCGAACGAGCTCTACGAGCGCCAAGTCCGGTTCTTCCGGCTCTTCGAGGACGGCAACCGGACCGCTGCCGAGATGATGGAGCGCCTGCAGTCGGCGAAGGTGGCGGTGGTCGGGCTCGGCGGCCAAGGTTCGTGGCTGCTGTTCCTGCTGGCCCGGATCGGGGTGCGGAGCCTGGTCGGGGTCGATGGCGACGTGGTGGAGCGGAGCAACCTCAGCCGGCAGGTCCTCTATGACGAGAGCGACATCGGCCGGCCGAAGGTGCTGGCCGCACGGCGGGCGGTGCACGCCATCGACCCGAGCATCGACTATCAATCGGTCAATGTGTTCGTTCGGACCGTCGACGATCTGCTGCCGCACCTGTCCGGCTGCGACCTGGTGGTCAACCCGTTCGGCTATGTGCCGAACCGGTCGCTGGAGGTGGTGGACGACGCGGCCTGGGTCGCTGGGGTGCCGAGCATCGTGCTGGGCGGCTCGTGGGTCGGACCGTTCCGGATCGGCCCGGGCAGTCCGTGCTACCGGTGTCTGCTCGCCGACCCGGCGATCTGGCCGGTCATCAACGCCTCGCAGGGGAGTTTCGTCGGGCGCGGTGCGGACGACGCGGCGGGCGGACCATTCGCTCCCCGGCTGGCCGCCACCGGCGCGGTCGCGGCCAACGAGGTCGCGCTGTATCTCAGCGGGGCGCGGCGGCCGCGTTCGGCGGATGGTGTGGTCGTGCTGGACCTCTTCGACTTCGATCGCACCCACCTGCGTACGGTCGAGGTGGCGCCGGGCTGCCGCTGCGCCCGGGGCCGCTCGGCGGCCTCGCGGACTGGAGGCTCCTGATGACGGCCGCGCAGCCCGCCGGCACGGCACGGCAGATCGTCGGCCTCGCGCTGCCCATCCTGGCGACGTCGCTAGTGGACATCGTCATGAGCACGGTCGACACGGCGGTCATCGGGCGGCTCGGTGCGGTCTCGTTGGCCGGCGCGGCGCTGGTCGCCGGCGTCTACTTGGCGTGCTCTCAGGTCATGGCGGGGTTCGCGGTCGGCTTCCAGATCCTGGTCGCGCGCCGGCTGGGCGGCGATGATCGGGCAGGCGCGGCCGCACTGCTCCGGCCGCTGCTGCTGTGGGGCATGGCGCTCGCGGCGTCGATCGCGGCACTCGTCACCGGATCCGCCTACTGGCTGGTGCGGCTGTTCGCGGTGGCCGAGCCGGTCGCGGTCGAGGCCACGGCGTATCTGCAGGTTCGGGTGTGGTCACTGGTGCCGTTCGTGGTGGTCCTCCTCGCCCGGATGTTCCTGCAGTGCGACCGGAAGCCGGGTCTGGGGCTCCGGATCATCGTCCTCGCGCAAGCCGTGAACGCCGCCCTGACGCCGGCGTTGGCGTTCGGCTGGCTGGGGCCGCGACTTGGCATTCGAGGGGTGGCGATCGCCAGCGTCCTCGCCATGGCGGTCGCCGCCTACCTGCTGCTGCGGAAGGTGAGGCAGCTGTTGCCCGAGCTTGCGCTGCCGGTGCGCTCGCGGTCTGGGCTGGCTGATGCGCTTCGCCTCGGCGTGCCAGAGGGGATCAACGCCGCCCTCGACTACGCCGGTAACCTGGTGTTCGTCGGGCTGATCGCGGTGATCGGGACGGCCGCGCTCGCGGCCGGCCAGCTGGCGATTGTGGTCGTCATGATCCTATTTGTGGTCTGCATGAGCTTCGCCGTCGCGGTGCAGATCCTGATGAGCCGCCGGCTCGGCGGTGGTGGCGACGCCAATGAGCTCCGGCAGTTCTATCGCCAGAGTCAGCGGTTCCTGGTCCTGATCGGACTGACGCTCGCCGTCACCAGCCCGGCCTGGGCGCGCGGCGTGGCCTACCTGCTGAGCGACGAGCCAGTCGTCCGGGCAGCGGCGTACCGGCCGCTGATCGTGGTCGGCGTGGCGGTGGTGTTCATGATGCTGGCGACCCATGCCACGGCCGGACTACGTGCCCTGCAGCGGACCCGCGAGGTAATGACGATCAACGTCGCCGCGGTGTGGCTGGTGCAGCTTCCGCTCGCCTTCGCCGCGGTGCGGGCCGGTGGCAGCCACGCGCTCGCGTGGGTGATGGGCGCCTACGTCGGCTACTTCGCGGTCCGGGCGGCGGTCGGCGACCTGCTCGTGCGCCGCCGGCTCGGGCTGATGGTGGCACCGGCGACATGAGCCGAGCAGCTCCCGACCTGGCCGCCCGCCGGTCCGAGGCCGGCTGGCGGGAAGTCGTTGCCCAACATCCGGTGCTCGCTTTGCTGCACGGCGTTTCGGCCACCTCGGTGCCGAGCCTTGTCCCCTGCGATTGGCGTGACCAGCCGTCTCCCACCGCCGACCCGGACCACCCCGGCCCGACCGCGCCGGACCTGGAAACCCTGCTCGGTTCGCCGGACCGGCTGCGGTCGTTGGTCTCGTCGACGCGGGACCGGGCGCTGGCCGCTCGCCCCCGGGAGCTGGTGGCCGGCTGGGCCCGCCACCTGGCGGCATTGTCGGAGCTGCTGCGCGTGACCGGGTCCGAGCAGCGGGCGGCGTTCGACGACCTGCTACGCCGGAGCATCGCCGACCGGCGGGCGGCGGGACGCACCACCGAGCTCCTGATCGAGCACGTGGTGGCCGCGCTTCATGAGCGTTGCCCGGCGCCACCGGGCGGGCCGGCTCGACCGCCGGCCTACTCCCTATCGCAGGCGCTTGCCATGACCTGCGGCCACCACGTGGATATCGACCGGTTGCGGGACCGGCTGTGCGACGACTTCGAGCAGTGGTGCAACCCGGCTTGGCTGCCGAGCCAACCCACCGTCCCCAGCTGCCCGGAGGTCTGGTCGGAGGTGGCCGCTGACCTACGGCGGGCGATCCGGATGGATCGACCACCCACCCTCGGCGAAGCGCTCCGGCGGCTGATCGAGGTGAGCCCGGTCCGGCAGCGGCTGCGCGCCTGCTCGGTACCGGCTGCCTGGGTTGAGCGGGTGAGCGACGCTGCCTACCAGCCGCTGGGCGTGGTCGCGGCGGACGGCGGCACCGCCGGCGCGGTCATCCTTCCGGACCAGGTCGCGCGCCGCACGCTCTCGATGACCCGGCTGGCCCAGCTGCTGATTACCGTGTGCCATGAGTTGACACACGCCGAACAGCTCGAACGGCTATCCCGAGCCGGTCCGGCCGGCTGGCTGCTGGCGGTCAGCCGGCCGCCAATGTGGTTCGAAGGCGTCGGCGTTGCTGCGGAACCGGCCGCCATGTTCCTTCTCGCTGACTCTGATGTGGAGCGTCAGGTCCGCTTCCATCGCTTGCGGCGTCTGGTGGACGCGATGATGCTGTTGCGCGTGAACGGCGCCGGGACCGAGCGCTGGGTCCGCGACCAGCTGCGTCGGCTGGGCTGGGCCGGCTTCCCCGACCGGGTGTTCGAAGGGAAGTCCGCCAGCGCACTTTCCTCTGTGGTTTACGCCTACGGCGCGTGCGTCGCGGAGGACCTCGGGCCGGCCGGGATCCCGGGTCGCGCCGAGCCGGCCGGTCATCATGACTCTCGATGGACCGGTCAACGAGAGTACAGCGACATTAAAGCAGCGTCCGGCAAGCTCGTTCCTAGCCGCCGGACGGCGGCCGACCCGGGTCAGATCCATGAAGCGATCGGAAAGGAAGGTGACACGGCATGAGCGCAACTGCCGACACGCAGTTCGCGGAGGTCGAGGCGGCTCGTCCGGAGACCGAGCTCGAGGCTGCCCCGCAGGTGATGGTCGAGGAGCTCCCCACGTTCGAGCTGGCCCTCATCCAGTTCTGCGGCGACGTCGACTGACGCCACCGGGAACTCCCGATAAGCGCGAGGCGTGGGGTGGCCGCTACCGCAACGGCCCCTCACGCCTCGCCGTCAATGCGAGGGAGCGGAAGTGCATCGGTTTCGGGTACCGGCTATGGTACGACTGCGCCGCGTCGACCGTCGGGTCCAGACTCCCGACAATGGACATCGGCCGGCTGTGGCCGACGGCCCCAGCTGGGTGATTGAGGATCTCGCCGGTCGGCGTCGATTCGCCTGCTCGGACCCGGTGGCAGATGCCGTGGCGATCCTGATGGCCAGTGGCGGCGACCGGCAGGACGATCTGGTCAGCCGACTGACGCAGCGGCACCAGCTGACCGAACAACCGGCGCGGCAAATGATCTCGACGATGATCGACAAGGGACTGTTCGTCGAGAGTGAGCCCTCGGCTGCCGAGCAGCAGGCTCGCCGGTTGCGTGCGGATTGGGAGGCGAGGGACTGGTTCGCTGCGGCGCAGTACCAGCTCCAGACCAACGATTACCCGTACGTCGACTACAGCCGGGGCGGCTTCGTGACCGACCGGCAGCGGATGGACCGGTACGGCGCCGAGCGGCCGGACACGGATCGCAGCAAGCGCTACGACCAGCCGCTGGAGTCGGTGGAGCTACCCGGTGCCCGGGAGCTGCCCCGGCTCGGGCCGATCACCTGGCGTCCGCCGAGTCGCGCCCGGCGGGTGGTCTTCGATGAGCTCGCACCGTTGCTGTCGCTGGTGTTCGGCAAAACCGGCGAGCTCCGAGTGCCATGGCCGAACAGTGCACCGCTGTTCCTGCGTACCTCGCCTTCCAACGGCGCCCGCCACCCGATCGAAGCATATCTACTGAACCTGACAATGGACGGGCTGAACCCGGGCTGGTGGCACATTCGTTGGGACCAGCCGGCGCTGGATCGCATCACCGGACCGATCTCCGAAGCCGACGCGACCGGCCTCCTGCCGGGCGCCTTCGGGTGGGGGCCGGCGCGGCCGGCGGCGGTGCTGCTGTTCACCATTGTGTTCAGTCGCGACATGTACCGGTATCGGGAGCCACGTACGCTTCGGGCGGTCTATTTGGACGCCGGTCACCTGATCGGGATGGCCGAGCTGGTCATCGGCAGCGGTGGCTTCCTGACGTTCAGCCATGACGCGGTGGACGCCGAGGCATGCAGCGAACAGCTCGGCCTGGACCCGCTCGGCGAAGGCTGCATGTACACGATGGCGATCGCGGCTCGGTAGCCGACGGCCGCGGACCGCCCCGGCGTCCGAGCGGGCGACGCCGGCCACCGGGCGAGCCCGCTACCGACCCGGATCCCAGGTGCGGCACCATGTGAGGGTGACTCGAGCGGAGCGGCCTACCCGGCGGGGCGACGCCGCGCCCAGCATCCGGGACGTGGCGGCCGCCGCGGGTGTGTCCTACCAGACCGTCTCGCGGGTGCTGAACGACTCGCCGAAGGTCCGGCCGGACACCCGCCGGCTGGTGATGGACGCGATCGACCGGCTGCAGTACCGGCCGAACCGGGCCGCCCGGGCGCTCGGGCTGGGCCGCGCCAAGGCGGTTACGGTGGTGGCCAGCGAGACCATGCTGTACGGCTACGCCAGCACGCTGCAGGGCGTCGAGGAAGCCGCGCGGCAGCGCGGGCTGGCGGTGGAGGTACGGGTGGTCGAGTCGGACCGGCCGGCCGATGTCCGCAGCGCGGTGGAGTACGTCAGCGACCGCAGCGCCGGCGGGGTCATCGTGATCGCGTTCGACTCGGCCGGGGCGAGTGTGCTGCGCGCGTTGCCGGCTGACGTGCCGGCGGTGGCGGCGACCGAGGCCGGTGGACTGCCCGGGTTGCACCGGACCATGGCGTTCCTCGATGAACGCCCGGCCGCGGCGGAGGCGACCCGGCATCTGCTCGAGCTCGGGCACCGGACCGTCCACCATGTGGCGATCCCGTCCGAGACCAGGGCCAGCGCCCGGCAGGCCGGTTGGCGGGAGGCGCTGACCGAGGCCGGCGCGCCGATCCCGCCGGTGCTGCCGGCGGGCTGGGATCCACACTCGGCCTACCTGGCGGGCCAGCGGCTGGCGGCCGATCCGGCGGTGACCGCGATCCTGTGCGGCAACGATGACAGCGCGCTCGCGGTGCGCCGCGCGCTCTACGAGGCCGGCCGGCGGGTGCCGGAGGATGTGAGCATCGTCGGCTTCGACGACGTGCCGGGTGCGGCGTACTGGACGCCAGCGCTGACGACGGTACGGATGGACTTCGCCGCACTGGGTCGGGAATGCCTCGCGGCGGTCGCGGCGGAACTGACCGGCGCCCGCTACCAGGCCGGTGAGCTGCCGGCGCCTCGGCTGGTGGTGCGCGAGTCAACCGCCCCGCCGCCGGCGGCTCGCCGGTAACACCCCGCCGGTTTCTTCGTAACGAAATCGTAACGAGCCCTTTTCTGCCCGGACCCGGATGGGCCATACTCGGCCCCACGAATGTGACCGGTCACACGGGTAAATCTCTCAGACAGGGGCAGACGGCATGTCATCGCCATATCTCCGGCCGGACGGCAACCTGTGGCGGCGCGGGTGACCGCCACCGTCGCCTGGGGGCACGCCGGGCTGAGCGTCGTGGTTGACGTGGCGCCGGACCGGCCGGCCACCGTGCGCGGGTTGTCGGCCGCCGGTGCGGACCAGCCGGTGCTCGCCGACCAGCCGCTGGTGGAGCTGCTGGTCGCCGGAGCCGGCCGGGCCCGGGCGTCGCAGCGGTTCTCGGAGACCGCGGTCGGTGCGCGGCTGGTGGTCACCGGCAGCGAGCAGACCCGCCAGGACGGCTGGCACGTGCTGCACATCGACCAGCGCGACCCGCAGACCGGTTTGGCGGTGCGGACCAGCTTCCGGTCCGCCGACGGGGTCAGCGGCTGCCAGGTGTGCACCGAGGTGACCAACCGAGGTCCGGCGCCGGTGCTGCTGCTCGGCCTGACCTCGTTCGCGGTCGGCTTGCCCAGCCAGGCGGTCGACCGGCTGGACCTGGTGCGAGGGGAGAGCGACTGGCTCGGCGAGGGCCGGTGGACCCGCCGGCCGCTGCGGGACCGCCTTGCCGACCTGAACCTCGCCCGCCACGGGCAGCACGGCAAGGGGCAGCTGGCGGTGATCAGCCAGGGGACCTGGTCAACCGGCAGCCAAGCACCGACCGGCGGGCTGGTCGACCGCGAGACCGGGTACGCGGTGCTGTGGCAGATCGAGCACAATGGAGCTTGGCGGTGGGAGGTCGGGGAGCGGCTGGACGGCGGTTACCTGGCGCTGCTCGGCCCGACCGACCTGGACCACCAGTGGCAGCACCGGCTGGCACCGGGCGAGTCGTTCACCACCGTCCCGGTCTCGGTGGCGGTGTCCGATCAGGACCTCACCGGAGCGGTGGCCGCGCTGACCGCGCATCGGCGAGCGCTACGCCGGCCCCACTACGACCGGTCGGCGCTGCCGGTGGTCTTCAATGACTACATGAACACCCTGATGGGCGACCCCACCACCGGTGCGCTGCTGCCGCTGATCGACGCCGCCGCCGAGGTCGGCGCCGAGGTGTTCTGTGTCGACGCCGGCTGGTACGACAACGGTGCCGGCAGCGGGTGGTGGGACAGCGTGGGCGAATGGCAACCCTCGCAGACCCGGTTCCCGCGCGGCATCGAGGAGGTGCTCACCCGGATCCGGGATCACGGGATGGTGCCGGGGCTGTGGCTGGAGCCGGAGGTGGTCGGGGTCCGCAGCCCGATCGCCGACAAGCTCCCGCCCGAGGCGTTCTGGCAGCGAGCCGGGGTCCGGCTGGTTGAGAACGGCCGCTACCACCTCGACCTACGGCACCCGCGGGCGGTCGCCCACCTGGACGAGGTCGTGGACCGGCTGGTCGAGCAGCTCGGGATCGGCTACCTCAAGCTGGACTACAACATCAATCCTGGCCCGGGCACCGACTTGGCCGCTGACAGCCCCGGCGCCGGGCTGCTCGGCCACAACCGGGCGTACCTGGCGTGGCTGGACCGGCTGCTGGACCGGCACCCCGGCCTGATCCTGGAGAACTGCGCCTCCGGCGCCATGCGGGCGGACTACGCGCT
The DNA here is from genome assembly GCA_036564175.1 of Natronosporangium sp. Classification (GTDB taxonomy): domain Bacteria; phylum Actinomycetota; class Actinomycetes; order Mycobacteriales; family Micromonosporaceae; genus Natronosporangium. The sequence goes on along the minus strand of DATCKZ010000006.1, from coordinate 9,138 downwards.
GCTGGCCCGGATGCAGCTGCAGTCCACGAGCGACCAGCAGGACCACCTGAGCTACCCGCCGATCGCGGCGGCGGCGCCGATGCTGGTGCTGCCCGAGCAGTCGGCGAGCTGGGCCTACCCGCAGCCGGAGATGTCCGACGAGGAGCTGGCGTACACCGTGTGCACCAGCCTGCTCGGCCGCCTCTACCTGTCCGGCCACATCGACCGGATGAGCCCGCGGCAGCGGGCGCTGGTCGCCAGTGCGGTCACCGTCTACCGGGCGATCCGCCACGAGACCGCCCGGGCGGTGCCGTTCTGGCCGCTCGGCCTGCCGGGCTGGACCGACGGCTGGATCGCGCTCGGGCTCCGCCCGACCGTGGCTGCGACTCCTGCGTACCTCTCGCTGTGGCGCAGGCCGGGTGCGCCGCGCGAGGTGCGGTGCCGGCTGCCGCACCTGGCCGGCCGGCGGATCCAGCCGGAGACCGTCTATCCGGTCGAGCTTGCGCCTTGGACGACCGCGTGGGATGCCGGCGCCGGCACGCTCACGGTCACCGCCGACGAGGCCGCACCCGCCGCCCGCCTGATCAGGCTCAGCTAGGGGGATCGGGGGACGCAGGATGACCAACGCGAACGCGATCACCCGGCCGGTGAGCCCGGCCCGGCCGGCAACCGGCACCGCGGCCCGGCCCGGGCGGGCGGCTCGACCGCGCCAGCGGCGGCGGAACGACCTGTGGGTGGCGCTCGCGTTCATCGCGCCGGCGCTGCTCGGGTTCGTGGTGTTCTACCTGGTGCCCGCGGTCCGCGGTCTCTACCTCAGCTTCACCGACTGGAATCTGCTCAGCGACCCGGAGTTCGTCGGGCTGGACAACTACCGGCGGCTGCTCCAGGACGACCTGTTCTGGAACGCGCTCTGGGTGACCGCCAAGTACGTAGTCATCAACATCGGCATCCAGACCGTCCTGGCCGTGCTGATCGCGGTGCTGATCGACCGGCTGACCCGGTCGACCTGGCTTCGGGGCATCGTGCTGCTGCCATATCTTATGCCCAATGTGGTCGTCGCGTTGCTGTTCCTGTGGATCCTGGACTACCAGCTCGGCATCGGAAACCATGCGCTCGCCGCGATCGGCTTGGACCGGATCCCGTTCTTCGGCAGCCAGGACTGGGTCATCCCGACCATCGCCGGGGTCAACATCTGGCGCCACATGGGATACACCGCACTGCTGATTTTCGCCGGTCTGCAGGCGATCCCACGGATGCTCTACGAGCAGGCGGCGATCGACGGAGCCAGCGAGTGGCGGATCTTCTGGCGGATCACCTTGCCGCTGCTGCGACCGGTGCTGGCGCTGGTGCTGGTCATCTCGATCATCGGTTCGTTCCAGATCTTCGACACCATCGCGGTGACCACCCAGGGTGGACCGGTCCACGCCAGCCGGGTCATCTACTTCTACATCTACGAACGCGCCTTCGAGAACTTCGACATGGGTTACGCGGCCACGCTGGCGGTCGCGCTGGTGGTGATCCTCGTCGGCGTGACCGTCATCCAACTCAAGTTGCTGCGCGCCCGGGAGGTCGATTGAGATGACGGCAACCGGATTGGCGTGGCCCGAGCTGGCTGAGCGACGCACCCGACCGCGCCGGATCAACCTCGGCCGGCTCGCCGCCTGGGCGGTCCTGATCGCGATCGTCGCGGTCACGCTGTTCCCGTTCTACTGGGCACTGCGGACCGGCTTGTCCAACAACCGCTCGCTGCCCAGCGACGTCGCCTCGCCGCTGCCGGTCGACCCTACGGTCGGCGCGTTCCGGCGGGTGCTCGGCATGGCGACCACCGTGGAGGCGCAGGCGGAGGGCGGCTCCGGCAGTTCGCTCAACTTCTGGCTGTTCCTCCGGAACTCGGTCATCTTCGCCACCATCGTCACCGCCGGCCAGGTGCTGTTCAGCTCGCTGGCGGCGTACGCGTTCGCCCGGCTGCGCTGGCCCGGTCGGGACACCGTCTTCTTCATCTTCCTGATCGGACTCATGGTTCCGCCGATCTTCATCGTCCTGCCCAACTTCGTGCTGGTCCGCGATCTGGGGCTGCTGAACACGTTCCCGGGCCTGGTGGCGCCGTTCGTGCTGATGAACCCGTTCGCCATCTTCTTCCTGCGCCAGTTCTTCCTGTCCATCAGCTCGGAGATCGAAGAGGCGGCGGTGCTGGACGGCGCGTCGCACTTCACGATCTACTGGCGGATCATGATGCCGATCATCCGGCCGGCCACCGTCACGCTCGCGGTGCTCGTCTACATCGCCGCGTGGAACGAGTATCTCTGGCCGTTGCTGGTCGGCCCGAAGGAGGACGTCCGGGTGCTCACCGTGGCACTGGGCATCTTCCGGGCCCAGACCCCGCAGCTCAGCCCGGACTGGGCCGGCTTGATGGCCGCCACCCTGATCTCCGCCCTGCCGATCATCGTGCTGTTCGCCGCGGTCGGCCGCAAGCTCGTCGACTCGATCCAGTTCACCGGCCTCCGGTGACGTCAACCCGAAGTGGAGGAAGCATGAGGCACTACCGCCCCATAGCACCAGTGATCGCGGCGTGCCTAGCGCTCACCGCGTGCGGCGGCGACGACGCCGACGAAGGCGGGGTCACGCTCCAGTACGCCCTGTGGGAGGCCGCCCAGCTGCCCGCGTACGAGGAGTGCGCGGCGGCCTTCACCGCGCAGCACCCTGATATCACGGTCGAGATCCAGCAGCAGGGCTGGGACGACTACTGGAACATGATTGTGACCGGGTTGGTCTCCGGCGAGGCGCCGGATGTGTTCACCAACCACCTGTCCCGTTACCCGGAGTTCGCGGCGAACAACCAGATCCTCCCGATCAACGAGTTCGTCGAGCGCGACGGCGTCGACCTCGACCAGTACTTCCCGGGACTGGCCGACCTGTGGGTGGACCCCAACGGCGACCGCTACGGCCTGCCGAAGGACTGGGACACGATCGCGGTGTTCTACAACGAGGACATGGTCGCGGAAGCCGGTCTGTCCGAGGAGGACCTCTGGACCATGGAGTGGAACCCGGACGACGGCGGCAGCTTCGAGGACGTGATCGCCAGGCTGACCGTCGACGCGAACGGAGTGCGCGGTGACGAGCCGGGCTTCGACCCGAACAACGTCGAGGTCTACGGGCTCGGCCTGCAGAACGCCGGCGGCAACGGCCACGGCCAGCAGCACTGGGCCCACTACGCGGTCAGCAACGGCTTCCAGTACACCAACCAGGAGGTCTGGGGGACCGAGTACTACTACGACGACCCGCGGTTCGTGGAGACCATCAGTTGGCACCGGAGCCTGATCGAGAAGGGCTACATGAACACCCTTGAGGAGGCGCTGTCCGGGGTCGGCGGGATCGAGTCGTTCGGGGCGGGTCGGTTCGCCATGCTCACCGACGGCTCCTGGACCACCCGCTCGTACTACGGGCTCGAGGGCGTCAACGTCGGCCTGGCGCCGGTCCCGATCGGCCCGACCGGCCAGCGGGCGAGCATGTTCAACGGCCTCGCCGACTCCATCTTCGCCGGTACCGACCACGTCGAAGAGGCGTGGGAGTGGGTGAAGTTCCTCGCCTCCCGGGAATGCCAGGACATCGTCGGCGAGCACGCGGTCGTGTTCCCAGCCATCCAGGAGTCGACCGCGATCGCCACCGAGCAGTACGAGGCGAACGGCATCGACGCGTCGGCGTTCACCGTCCACGTCGAGGAGGACACCACGTTCCTGTTCCCGATCACCGAACACGCCTCGGAGATCTACTCGATCCTCGAGCCGACGATGGATTCGATCTACTCCTTCCAGGCGGATCCGGAGCAGGCGTTGAGCGAAGCCAACGCACAGATCAACGCCCTGTTCCAGTAGCCGGGGCCGGCACGGGGCCGCCGTCCCCCCGTGGCCCCGTGCCGGTACACCCCCGACCCCCCGAGGAGCGGCATCGTGATCATGGGACATGAACGACGGAGGAGATGGCAGTGGCTACTGATATCGGCATCGCTGGCGGGGATGCTCGCGGCCGCCGCCGGACCGGGTCCGATGGCTAGCGGCCAGGAATCGGTCCAGCAGCTGGTCGTCCACCTGGACGAGCGCACCGGTGCGTTCCGCGGCGCCGCCAACGGGACCCTCTACGGCCTCAGCGACGACGGTGTGCCCAGCGACAACGTGCTGGAACCGCTGCGGATCAGCAACGTCGCCCAGAAGCCACCGGCCGGTGCCCAGCATCCGAACGGCGACGCACTGGTGATCGCCGACTCGTTCTTCCGTACCGGCGGCGACTACGTCCAGATCTACGTGCAGGACATGTACGCGCAGTGGACCTACGAGGACCTCGGCTTCGAGGACTACCTGCAGAAGCTGGCGTGGGTGGTCGACCAGGTCTCGCAGAGCCGGTACGCCGACCGGATCGTCTACGTGCCGTTCAACGAGCCCGATTTCATCTGGTACGGCCTGGGTACCGACAACCAGGCGCTGTACCAGCAGCGGATGGCCGTGTTCCTGGAGCACTGGCAGACCGCCGTCGAGTACATCCGGGCCCACCATCCGGGGGCCAGGATCGCGGGGCCGAACGACGCCCAGTTCCGGGCCCGCAACTACGGCGACTTCCTGACCTTCGGCCGGGACCACGGCGTCCTGCCCGACATCGTCACCTGGCACCAGCTCCCTTCGAGCAGCCTGGACCCGGCCAGCTCCAACTACTTCCGCAATAACTACGCGGTCTACCGCGAGCTGGAACGCGAGCGGGGCATCGATCCGATCCCGATCAACATCAACGAGTACGGCGGTAACCGTGACCTCACCGTTCCCGGGCAACTCGTGCAGTGGGTGGCGATGCTCGAAGAGGCCAAGGTGGACGCCGGCGGCAAGGCGTACTGGACCGCGGCCGGCGGGCTCGCCGGCGACGTCGTCCAGACCAACCGGCCCGGTGGTGGCTGGTGGTTCTACAAGATGTACGCCGACCTGGCCGGCGGCGACACGGTCGCCATCACCCGGCCGGACACCACCAGCCTGGACGCGCTGGACGCGATCGCCGTGGTGGACGACCACCGCCGGCAAGCCCGGATCGTAGCCGGCGGGACCGCCGAGCCGTTCGATGTAGTCATCGAGGGCATCGACCCGGCCCGGTTCGGCGGCAGCGTGCACGTCCGGCTCGCGGCCACGACCTGGAGCGGCCAGAACACCGACGCGCCGCCGCCGACCGTCCTGCTGGAGGACGACTTCACGCCGGTGGGCGGTACGCTGACCGTGCCGGTCCGCGGCCTCGGGGTCGCCGGTGACGGGGGTGTCAACGTGGACCGGATGGCGGCCTACGAGATCGTGCTCTCGCCCGGTGGCAACGGCACCCGGCAGCCGGTTGAGCTGCCGTGGCGGGCCAGCTACGAGGCCGAGCACGCCACCATCACCGCCGGCACCGTCTTCACCCAGGGCACGCCCCAGAACTGGAACGGCGCCGCTACCTCCGGCGACCGCGATGTCGGCGCGCTGAACCAGCCGGAGAGCGCCGTGACGTTCGAGGTGGAGGTACCGCAGGCCGGCGACTATCGGCTCGGCATCATGTACGGCAACCAGACCGGCCAGCCGTCCCAGCAGATCCTGACCGTCAACGGTGGACAGGCGCAGTTCGTGGACTACGAGGCGACCATGAGCTGGGTCTGGCGTACCCGGAAGGATGTGGTGGTACGGCTGGAAGCCGGCACCAACCAGATCCGGCTGGCCACCTCGCATCCGGAGTTCGGCCGGGCCGTGGGCGAGGCGACCCTGGACCGGATCGACCTGGAGCTGCTTACCGGCGACGCTCCGGTGACCCGGCACTACGAGGCGGAGCTGGCCCAGTCGGCCGGCCCGGTGACGTACGGCTACGACCAGCCACAGCAATCGGGCGCCGGCTACGTCACCATCCAGCGCGGTGGTGAGGTGCTGTTCGCCGTCTACGCCGAGGAAGACGGCTACTACGACCTCGAGTTCCGGCACCACAGCCCGGGCCGGCCCGGGTCGACGGTCGGCCAGATCAGCCTGGACCGGCGCGACGTCGAGGGGGCCACGCTGACCGCCGCACCCGGCAACCCGTACTGGCGCACCGATACCCACCGGCTGTTCCTGTCCGCCGGCATCAACCGGGTGGTCGTCACCCCGACCGGGCCGACCCCGATCCGGCTCGACCGGGTCAGCGTCACCCGGGCCACCTCCGGCAGCCAGCCGGTGCTGGCGATCGAGGCCGAGGACGCGCAGCTGGCCGGCACGGCAGCGATCGAGTCGCACGGCTACGCCTCCGGCGGCCGGTATGTCGGCTGGGTCGGGCAGGGGCCCGAAAACCGGGTGGCGCTCGAAGTGGACGTACCGCGGGCGGGCGACTACCTGCTGGTCGTCCACTATGCCAACGACGAGCGGGATGTCGGCCACCCGTACAACACCGACATCATCTCCCGGCCGGTGGACGTGTCGGTGAACGGTGGCGAGCCGGTGCGCTACTGGTTCAAGAACACCTGGTCCTGGGGGAACTGGTGGGCCAGGGGCGTGCCGGTGACGCTCCAGGCCGGGGTCAACACGATCGCACTGTTCAACGATCCGGCCAACGCCGCCCGGGCCGACGGCTGCCCGGAGCCGTGCCTGCCGGTCCTCGACAGCGAGTGGGCGCCGAACTTCGACCGGTTCGAGCTCGCCCCGATCCGGGTGCCGTAGCTGGCCGAAACGCGAGCTCCGCCGTACCAGCCACCGCTGGTGCGGCGGCGCTCGACTACCTGGGAACGCCCGCCGGCAGGCGGTCTGGCAAGCCCAGTCGGCGGAACTGGTCGCTGTGGAAGGTGGTGATTTCGGCGATCCCGCCGCCGGCGATGCGCAGGACGTCGATGGTCAGCGGCAGGTAGCTGCCTTCCTGTTCCTGGAGTTGGTAGAAGGCGAGCGCGGGCTGCCGGTTCACGGCGGTCTCGATGACGCGCAGGCCTTGCAGATTCGGGAAGCCGCCTTGAAGCCAGTCGCTGATGACCGCGTCGCGGCCGAGGTACAGCCCCGGCGTGGGCGGCATCGAGCAGCGGACGTCGTCGCGCAGCAGCGTGGCGAGCGTGTCGATGTCGGTGGCCACACTGGCATCGGCGTATCGGCGCACCAGCTGGCGGGTGTCGAAGTCTTCTTCGCCGCCGCTCCAGTCCTGCCGTTGTGCGGGCAGGTGCTCGCGCATGCCGGCGCGGGCCCGCTGCAACGCGCTGTTGACGGAGTTGACCGAGTCGCCGAGCAGCTCCGCGACGTCCTTGGCCGGCCAGCCGACCACGTCCCGCAGGATCAGCACCGCCCGTGGCCGCGGCGCCAGGTGTTGGACCGCGACCAGGTACGCGAGTTCAATCGTCTCCCGGGCCACGGCTGCGGTCTCGGGCTGGTCCGCGTCGGTAGCCGGGAACTCGTCGAGCAGCCGGTCCGGATAGGGCTGCAGCCACGGCACCTCGCCGCCGGAAGCTGGCCGCGGCCGGCGCTTCTCGAGCAGGTCCAGGCAGGTGGTGGTAGCGATCCGGTAGAGCCAGGCGCGCAGCGTCGACCGCCCGGCGAACGTCTCCCGCCCGCGCCAGGCTCGCAGGAACGCCTCCTGCACCGCGTCCTCGGCGTCGTCGAACGAACCCAGCATCCGGTAGCAGTGCACGTGCAGCTCCCGCCGGTGCTGCGCGACCAGCCCCGAGAACGTCGGTTCGTCGACCCCGCTCAGCCCGCGCCCGGTCGGCGCCGGCAATGTGTCCCCGCTCATGAGGTCATCCTCCCGCCTCGTCGCGTGTCCCGTCGTAGGTGTGACGGTTCCCGGCTCAGAAACTCATCACCGAGGGAGTCAGGCGCCGCCGCTCCAGCGGGCACACAGCCACGGCGTGGGGAAGGCGAGCACCACGATCGCGGGGGGTGTAGCTGAAGTTCCACCGGGCGATCCGGGACATGTTCACGCCGTACCGGCTGTGGAGCACCACGTTCAACCCGGACAGCGGGCCACCCGGGGCTTGCACCAGAACCACCGTCCCGGACCCGGCGGTGACCAGCCCGGCGGAGAGGAACTATCACCAGCTCGGCCATCGTCGGCAGCGCCCGCCGAGTGGCCAGACGGTCGGGGCAGAACCCGGCGCGGATGGCGGTAGAGCACCACCGCGGCGGTGACGGCGGGCGCGCAGATCATGATGATGTCGGCGACTGCGCGGGGAGCACCTCGATCGCTTCTGCGTCCCGGCGGAGTCGATCGGATCGTCCCCGCGTGCGCGGGGAGCACTCGCAGCGTCTGGGTTCGACGCGCTCACATGGGGGATCATCCCCGCGTGCGCGGGGAGCACGGCTCATGCCCAACCTGGATGACTGGCCGGAGGGGATCATCCCCGCGTGCGCGGGGAGCACGAGGTGCTGGCGAAGAAGGCGGAGGCCGAGGGCGGATCATCCCCGCGTGCGCGGGGAGCACACACGGCCACCACGGCGAGGCAGAGCAGCACCGGGATCATCCCCGCGTGCGCGGGGAGCACGAGCTGCGCGTATCCGCCGGCACGGGTCGACCGGGATCATCCCCGCGTGCGCGGGGAGCACTGCAGAGACCAACGCGACGAGTTCGAGCGACAGTGGATCATCCCCGCGTGCGCGGGGAGCACTACGTCCACGCGCGCAACGGCTTGTTCCGGCCGGGATCATCCCCGCGTGCGCGGGGAGCACGCCTGCAGCGCCTGGGTGAAACGATCCCGTACGGGATCATCCCCGCGTGCGCGGGGAGCACGTAGCAGCACCAACTACGGCGGCGGCGTTCACCGGATCATCCCCGCGTGCGCGGGGAGCACGGTGCGGTCTCTGGAGCCGGAAACTCGGCAGGCGGATCATCCCCGCGTGCGCGGGGAGCACTGCGCCGGTGCCTGTGGCTGGGCCTGGAACGGGGGATCATCCCCGCGTGCGCGGGGAGCACCGGCGGCGTTCCGATCCGAGACATGAGTACTCCGGATCATCCCCGCGTGCGCGGGGAGCACCCGGGCCGGTTCGGTCACCCTCAGCGCGGCACCGGATCATCCCCGCGTGCGCGGGGAGCACAGCCGAGCGCGAAGGCTGCGATAGCCAGGCCGGGGATCATCCCCGCGTGCGCGGGGAGCACGGCCCGGCATGGTTCGAGGCGATGCGCGGCCCGGGATCATCCCCGCGTGCGCGGGGAGCACGCACC
>DATCKZ010000005.1:0-111739 GCA_036564175.1 Natronosporangium sp. | reverse complement strand
CGAGCTGCACGACGTGATCGCCCACGCGATGAGCGTCATCACCGTCCGGGCCGGGGTCGGTGCCCACCTCATCGACACCCGGCCGGCGGAGGCGGCGAAGGCGCTCGGCGTGATCGAGCGGACCGGCCGGGAGGCGCTCTCGGAGATGCGGCGGATGCTGGCGGTGCTGCGCGACCCGGACCCGCGGGCGCCCCGGCCGGATCCGCAGCCCGGGCTGGCCGACCTGCCGGCGCTGATCGAGCGCGCCGAGGCGGCCGGGGTGCCGGTGAGCCTCACCACCGAAGGCACCGACCGGCCGCTGCCGGCCGGGCTCGATCTCGCCGCCTACCGGGTGGCCCAGGAGGCACTCACCAATGTGGCCAAACACGCGCCGGGCGCGCGGGCACAGGTGACGGTGAAGCATTCGGACGGCTGGCTGGAGGTCGAGGTACGCAACCCCGGCCGGCCCGCCGACCCGGTGTCCCCGGGCCAAGGGCTACGCGGGATGGCCGAGCGAGTGGCGCTCTATGATGGACAGTTCGAGGCGGGTCCGGACCGGGACGGCTTCCGGGTGTGGGCGCGGTTTCCACGGGAGGTCGAGGAATGATCCGGGTAGCCGTGGTGGACGACCAGGAGCTGGTGCGGGCCGGGTTCCGGGCGCTGCTCGACGCCGACCCGGAGATCGAGGTGGTCGGCGAGGCGGGCACCGGCCGGGAGGCGGTCGAGCTCGCCCGCCGGTACCGGCTGGACGTGATGCTGATGGACATCCGGATGCCGGGCGGGGACGGGATCGCGGCCACCCGGCAGATCCGGGACCTGGCCGACCCGCCGGAGATCCTGATCCTCACCACCTTCGACACCGACGAGAACGCCTTCGACGCGCTGGAGGCCGGCGCGGCCGGGTTCCTGGTGAAGGACACGCCGCCGCAGCAGTTGCTGGCGGCGGTCCGGGCGGCGGTCAGCGGCGGCGCGGTGATCTCGCCGGCCACCACCCGCCGGCTGGTCGACCACCTGGTAGCGGCCCGGCTGGCCCGGGAGCGGCCGGCGCCGGCCGGGCTGGAGCAGCTCACCGACCGGGAGCGGGAGGTGCTGGCGCTGGTTGCCCGGGGCTGCTCGAATCGCGAGATCTCCGCCCGGCTGCAGATCGCCGAGCTGACCGCCAAGACCCACGTCTCCCGGATCCTCACCAAGCTCGGCCTGACCAGCCGGGTGCAGGCCGCCGCGCTCGCCTACGAAACCGGCTTGGTCAAGCCGCACATTCCCCCGCCGATCTAGGAGTTGTTCAGCCCGATTCGCCGGATTCTGGGCTGAACAACTCCTAGATCGGCGGGAGGAGGGGCGGGGCTGATACCGCGAACGGAGTACGCCGAAGAGTCCACTTTTCGCCGACGACCGGAGCCGGTGTCCGGCCGTAGCGTGGCGGGCATGGAGACGGTCATCGCGGTAGAGCAGCTCCGCAAAGCGTACGCCGGGCGGGTGGCGGTCGAGGACGTATCGTTCACCGTCCGGCGCGGCGAAATCTTCGGCATCCTGGGGCCGAACGGCGCCGGCAAGACCACCACTGTGGAGTGTCTACAGGGGTTGCGCGACCGGACCGGTGGCGAGTTGTCCGTACTCGGGCTCGACCCGGCCCGGGACGCGGCCGCGCTCCGCCGCCGGATCGGCTCGCAGCTGCAGTCCTCCGCGCTACCGGAGCGGTTGCAGGTGGCCGAGGCGATCCGGCTGTTCGCCCGGCTCCGGGACGCGCCGGTAGACCTCGACGCCACGCTCGCCGCCTGGGGGCTGACCGAGGCGCGCCGGCATGCGTACGGCAGTCTCTCCGGCGGCCAGCAGCAGCGGGTGTTCCTGGCACTGGCGCTGCTGGGCGACCCGGAGCTGGTGTTCCTCGACGAGCTCACCACCGGGCTGGACCCGACCGCCCGGCGCGCGACCTGGGAGCTGGTCGCCGGGGTCCGGGACCGCGGCGCCACGGTCGTGCTGGTCACGCACTTCATGGAGGAGGCGGAGGCGCTGTGCGACCGGGTCGCGGTGGTGGACCGCGGCCGGGTGGTGGCGTGCGGCACGCCAGCCGCACTCACCGCCCAATCCGGGCCGATTCGGATGAGCTTCACATTGGATGGTCACGACCCGAGCCACCTGCTGGCGGTGGCAGGCGTGGAGTCGGTCACCGTGGCGGCCGGTCGGGTCACCGTGACCGGCCACGGCGAAGTCGCGGTACGGGTGGCCGCCGCGCTCGCCGAGCGTGGGGTAACCCCGGCCGACTACCGGACCCACTACCCCACGCTCGAAGACGTCTTCCTCAACCTCACCGGACACCGGCTGACCGAAGGAGTCCCGTCATGACCTCGCAACTGGCCTGGGCCGAGGTGAAGCTGCTGGTGCGCGAGCCGCTCGTGCTGGTGGTGACGCTGATGTTCCCGATCCTGTTGATGGCGCTGCTGCTCGCCTCGTTCAGTGGCGACACTGACCCGGTTTTCGGCGGCCTGGAGGGGACCGAGTTCTACGTCACTTCGTACCTTGCCGCGGCGATCGCCGCGATGGGATTCATGGGTACGCCGACCCACCTGGCCTCCTATCGCGACAGTGGGGTGCTGCGCCGGTTCCGGGCGGCGGGAGTGCCGGGCCGGTCGGTGGCGATCTCCCAGGTGGTGGTGATGGCGGTGCTCGCGGTGGTCGGGGCGCTCGCGATGCTCGCCCTCGCGTACGCCGGGTTCGACCTGTCGGCGCCGGAGTCGCCTGGCGGAGTGGCGGTCGGGTTCGCCGTCGGCATCCTGGCCTTCGCCGGGCTGGGCGTACTGCTCGGGTCGGTCATGCCGAGCGCCCGGACCGCGCAAGGGCTGGGGCTGCTGCTGTTCTTCGGGACGTTCTTCCTGGTCGGCGGCGGGCCGCCGCCGGGGGTGCTGCCGGACGCGCTCAACGACGTCGCCGGGCTCACCCCGACCGGGCTGCTGGTGGACGCGATCCGGACGCCGTGGCACGAGGGCGGGCTGGACCTGCCGGCGACGCTGGCACTCGGCGGGATCGCGGTAGCCGGGTTCACGCTCGCCGCCCGCCGGCTGTGATCGCGGAACCGCGTCGATCATGGGGTTTGCGGCCCGCCGGGCCCCGGCAGAAGCCGCCGCCCCCGGCAGAAGCCGCCGGCCGCGGCGCTGGCCGCCGCCGGCGGCGCGGCGGCTAGTACGCGCCCTTCCCTCGCAGCACCGCCCCGAACGTCTTCCAGAGGATCATCAGGTCGGTGGTGAGCGACCAGTTCTCCACATAGAACAGGTCGAGCCGGATCCCGTCCTCGAACGACAGGTCGGACCGGCCGCTGACCTGCCACAGCCCGGTGATCCCCGGCTTCACCAGCAGCCGGCGGGCCAGGTCGCCGTTGTAGTGGGCCACCTCCTCCGGCAGCGGCGGCCGCGGCCCGATCAGGCTCATGTCCCCGAGCAGCACGTTCACCAGCTGCGGCAGCTCGTCCAACGACCATTTGCGCAGCCACCGGCCAACCCGGGTCACCCGCGGGTCGTTGCGGATCTTGAACAGCAGCCCGTCGGTCTCGTTCCGGTCGGCGAGGATCTGCTTCATCGCGTGCGCGCCGTGCACCATGGTCCGGAACTTCAGCAGCTGGAACTCACGGCCGTTCTGGCCGACCCGGGTCTGCCGGAACAGCACCGGCCCGCGGCTGTCCAGCTTCACCGCGATCGCGATCAGCAGGCAGAGCGGCGCGGCGAACAGCAGCATCGCCAGCGCCACGATCCGGTCGAACAGCTCCTTGACCACCTTCCGGCCGCCCCGGAACTCCGGCGCCTCGACGTGGATCATCGGCAGGCCGGCGACCGGCTTGGTGTGGATCCGGGGGCCGGCGACGTCGGTCAGCGCTGGGGCCACCACCAGGTCGACATCGGTGCCCTCCAGCTGCCAGCCGAGCCGCCGCAGCCGGCTGGCGGTGAGCTGGCCGGAGGCGGTGACCGCCACCGTGTCCGCCCCGAGCCGGGCCGCGTCGCTGAGGATGGTCCGGAACGTGCCGACCACCGGCACGTCCCCGATCCGCTGCGGCTCCGGCGCCCACAGCGGGTCCGGGATGCACGCCCCGACCACCTGGTAGCCCGTGTACGGGGTGCGCCGCAGCTGCCGTACCAGTTCGGTGACGTGGGCCGCGTCCCCCACCACCAGCACCCGGCGGGACCAGCCCTCGCCGCGCTTGCGGGCCCGGTGCAGCCGCTTGTTGGCGAACAGCCGGCCGCCGAGCAGGGTCAGCGTGCCGGTCAGGAACGAGATCCCGAGGAAGCCCCGGGAGATCCCGATGTCCAGCAGGTAGAGCGCGATCGCGATGGTGGCGGCGAGCCGGAAGGTCGCGGTGACCACCCGCCGGTACTCCTCTACGCCGTAGCCGATCACCCGGTCGTCGTAGCAGTGGAACAACCGGAGCGCCGCCAGCCAGATCACGATCAGGACCGGCGAGACCAGCGCGTACGAAATCGGCGCCCCGAACGCCGGCTGGCCCTGGAACCGCGCCAGGTAGCCGAAGCCGACCGCCGCGGAGACCGCGACGGCGTCGATCACCGTCAGAGTGCGTACATGCGTACGCAACCGGGCGCGCAACCCTCGCGGCTGATCCGCCGGGATGGCGGGTGCGACGGGCTGCCGGGCCCGCGGAGGCGCGAGCGGCACAGAGGACACGCCGCAATCCTGGTAGTCATCGGGCCGGACCGGATCAACATTGTCGGGTTTCTGTCAGCAATCCTGACCGTCCGGTTTAGGCCGGTCGGCTGGTCAGCCGGCCCCGACTCAGCCCGGCCCGGCCGAGCCCGGCCCGAGCCAGCCCAGCCCGACCGAGGCCAGCCCAGCCCGGCCGGAATCAGCTGCTCGGCTGGCTCACGAACCGGGCCAGGTGCCCGGCCTGCTCGATCCGGCTCGGCTCGTGCACGTACATCATGTGCCCGGCCGGGTAGTAGGCGATCTCGATGTTGTCCCGCAGCTCGTCCGGCACCGCCAGGTGCGCCACCACGTGTTCGGCCGCGAAGTAGGGCGTGGCGCCGTCGTAGTAGCCGCAGCCGACGTAGACCCGCAGGAACGGGTTGTTGCGCATCGCCTCCGACAGCTTGTCCGCGACGCTGACGTGCTTGCCCTCGAACTCCTTGTACGACCACTGCTGGCCGATGTCCGACTTCAGCACCTCGTACGGCAGGTCGGACGAGTAACCCAGCTCGGCGCGCACGTAGTGGTTGAGCGCGGCGGTGTACGGACCCATGATCGCGTTGGCGGACGGGTCGGTCGAGAACCGCTCCCGGCCGTAGTCCTCCTCCCAGCCGGTGAACCGGCCGTCCAGCCGGCCGACCGTCAGCCGCCGGCTACGCAGCAGCTCGGTGAAGAACCGGATGTGCTCGATCCGCAGGTTCACCCGGTCCACATAGTCCTCGGTCAGGCCGGTCAACGAGGCGACCTTCGCGACCGCTTCGGCCCGCTCGGCCGCGGTCAACCGGTTGCCGCGCGCCAGCACCCAGGGATAGTCGCGGGAGGCGTACGCCTCGGCCTCGTCGAGCACCTCCCGCAGCGGCCGGTCGCCGTGCAGGCCGTGGTAGTGGGCGATCGCCGCGTAGGTCGGCAGGAACATCACGTACGGGTTGTCGTTGTGCCCGTTGCCGCGCAGCAGCCCGAGGTCGAGCGCGGTGGAGATGAGCATCAGCCCGTTCAGGTTCATGCCGTACTTCTGCTGCAGGTGCCGGGCGAGACCGGCCGCGCGCAGGGTCCCGTACGACTCGCCGCACAGGTATTTCGGCGACAGCCACCGGCCGTGCCGGGTGGTCCACAGCCGGATCACCTCGCCGACCGATTCCAGGTCCCCCTCGTACCCGAGGAACTCCTTGGCCTTCTCGCCCGAGAGCGGGCGCGAGTAGCCGGTCGCGACCGGATCGATGAAGACCAGGTCGGAAGCGGCCAGCAGGGTGTGCGGGTTGTCGATCAGGTCGTACGGCGGCGGGGTCAGGTTGCCGACGTCGCCGGAGTCGGCCAGCCGCGGGCCGAGCAGACCGAGGTGCAGCCACACGCTCGAGGAGCCAGGGCCACCGTTGAAGGCGAACGTGACCGGCCGCCGCCGGGGTTCGGCACCGTCGAGGGTGTACGCAGTGAGGAAGACCTCTGCCTTCGGCTTGTGCCCGTCGAACTTGTCGTCGGTGTATTCCTCCCGGCGCAGCACCATCCGGCCGCAGGTGACGGTGTAACGCAGCTCGGTGCCGTCGGCCGCCCGGACGGTGTGCCTGGTGACGACCAGCTCGTCGGTCGGCTCGGGTGGCTGCTGATCCGGCTTCGCCTGATCCTGCTTCGCCGCCGGCTGCTCCGGCCGTTCCGGCTGGTCCGCCATCGACCCTCCCCTCGTCCTACGCCCACCCGGGCAGCCCGATCGGGAGACGCTACCGTCCCGGATCAGGTGAGGAGGGCGATGGTGGGTGGTGGTACGCCGCCAGGGACTCGAACCCCGAACCCGCTGGTTAAGAGCCAGCTGCTCTGCCAATTGAGCTAGCGGCGCTCGCCGGTAGCAACCTTAACACGGGGTGGATCTGGGTCGCGGGCGGCGGCGGGCGTGGTGCACCATGGTGACCGATGGCCACGGGGAGGTTGGTGATGACGATGACCAGCAGGCGGCCGCGCCGCGGGACCGCGACCGGGCAGCTCGCCCGACGGCCCGGCGGGGCCCGGCTCGCCACCGCGCTGGCCGGGGTCGTGCTGCTGGTCCTCGCCGGATGCGGCGGTAACGGCGGGTCCGGCGACTCGGACGAGCCGGACGTGACCGCGGTCATACACGAGCCGGCCGACGGCAGCACCGACGTGAGCACTGCCACGGAGATCGTCTTCTCCACCGACAACCAGGTCGAGGTCACCGTCGAGCTCGCCGAGCTGGACGGCAGCACCATCGACGGCGAGCTGAGCGAGGACGGCACCAGGTGGCTGCCGTCGAGCCAGCTGGAGTACGAGACCACCTACGTCGCCACCCTCACCGCGGTCAGCCCGAGCGGCGACAACGCGATCACCACCAGCACGTTCACCACCATGGCCGAGCCCAGCCAGACGGTCCGGGTGTTCAGCTTCATCGGCTCCGACTCGGTGATCGGGGTGGGGATGCCGCTGCGGGTGGAGTTCCGGGACGACAACGACGCGCTGCACGAGATCCCGGAGGAGCACCGGGCGGAGGTCGAGCGGCGGATGAAGGTGAGCACCGATCCGCCGCAGGAGGGCAGCTGGCACTGGATCAGTGGCGCCGAGGTGCATTACCGGCCGGCCGAGTACTGGGAACCGGGCACGCAGATCAACTACCGGTTGGCGACCGGTGGGCTACCGATCGGCGACGGCTGGTACTTACGCAACGACTTGAACGTGAATACCTCGGTCGGGCGGGAAATCCTGATGGAGGTGGACGGCGATACCCGGCAGATGACCGTCACAGTGGACGGTGAGATCGCCAGGACCATCCCGGTGAGCCTGGGCCGGTCCGACTATCCGTCCAGCAGCGGCACGTTCGTCATCATGGAGAAGTACACCGAGACGGTCTTCGACACCCGCGAGGAGCTCGGCGACGAGGGGTACGTGGTCGACATCGAGTACGCGATGCGGCTCACCTACGGGGGCGAGTTCATCCACGCGACCGTCCGCTCCGGCGAGGAGCTGGGCGCCGAGAACGTCACCCACGGCTGTATCAACATGTCGCGCGACAACGCCGAGTGGCTGTTCGACCTGACCAACGACTGGGGCGACCCGGTGATCGTCACCGGCACCAGCCGGGAGGTCGAGCTCGGCAACGGTTGGACCGACTGGAACCTCAGCTGGGAGGAGTACCGGCAGGGCAGCGCCCTGTACGACGGCTGAGCTCGTTGAGCAGATCGAAGCCGCCGGCCTCACCGCCACCTCGGTCGGTGAGGATCTGGTGCGCGTGGCCGACATCGCTGAGCGCACCGGCCGCAGGCAGCAGGCGCGTGAGTGCGCTGTTGGCGGCCAGAGCGAAGCAGCGGACGCCTTCGACGCCGGCGGCCTGGCGTGCCCGGAGGCTGCTCGCCGCCTGACTCGAGTGGTCGACTTGGGGTGATCGACGGGATTCGAACCCGCGACAACCGGGACCACAACCCGGTGCTCTACCAACTGAGCTACGACCACCAAAGTGCGCCCGCCACGGGATCGCCGGAACGAGGCGCCGCCCCATGATACCTGTTCCTAGAGCTGGGCTGCGATCGCCTTTGCCACGTCGACGTCCGGCCCGGGCAGCGGCACGAAGATGGTGCGCCGGTAGTACTCGAGCTCCCGGATGCTCTCCTTGATGTCGGCGAGCGCCCGGTGGGCGAGCCCTTTGGCGGGCTGGCCGAAGTACACCCGCGGATACCAGCGCCGGCACAGCTCTTTGATCGACGAGACGTCGATCATCCGGTAGTGCAGGTGGGCGTCGAGCTGCGGCATGTCCCGGGCGAGGAAGGTGCGGTCGGTGGCGATCGAGTTGCCGCACAGCGGGGCGGTCTTGGGCTCCGGCACGTACCGGGTGATGTATTCCATCAGCTGGTCCTGCGCCTGGGACAGGGTGACGGTCGAGCGCCGCACCGCCTCGGTGAGGCCGGACCGGTCGTGCATCTCCCGGACCACCTCGGGCATGCTCGCCAGCGCCTGCTCATCGGCGTGGATCACCAGGTCGACGCCGTCCCCGAGCACCTGAAGATCCGGATCGGTGACCAGGGCCGCGACTTCGATCAGCTTGTCGTTCACCGGGTCGAGCCCGGTCATCTCGCAGTCCACCCACACCAGGCGATCAGCACCAGAAGCGTTTGCCACGTGGGTAGCCTACGGCGTCGCGCCGGGTCACAACACAATACCAGAAGCGGTACGAGAAAGACAGGCCTATCGAATCGGCCTATGCAGCGTTATTATGGCAATACCGGGCGTTTCTCCCCGGAAAACACCGTTCCCCCGGTGATAGTGGCCCTCCGCGTGATCCGCGGGGGGCCACTCGGGTTACCGAAAGCCGGGTTACCGAAGCGGGGTCCGCGGTGGCCACTCCAGGTCGGGCGGCGACGGTCGCTGCCGGCCGTCCCCGGCCGCCGGGGCCGATGACACCGGCGTGGCCGAGACCGGGGCGGCTGATACCGGTGCCGCCGAGACCGGCTCGGGTGTTGCCAATGCCAGCTCGACCGTGTCGGCCGGGCCGGGGTCGAACGTGTCCGGCACCGAGCCAGCCGGGTCCGGCGGGGCTGGCGCAGCATCAGCCGGCTCGGGCGAAGCCGATGCCGACGCCGGAGCCGCCGGGCCTGGCGCCGCCGAGGCCGCCACGGTCGTGGCGGGCACCGCGGTGACCGGCTTCGTCGCGGCCTCCGGTTCGCGCTGGCCCGGCGTACGCTGCTCCACCGGCACCGACCCCGCCATCGCCGGGATCGGCTCGGTCGGGACCGACAGTCCCAGCTGGGCGGCGAGCTCAGGCACCTGGGTCTGCGGCACCACGTAGATGATCTCGCGGGATCGGGCCGGCCAGGCGAGCGCGGCGATCGCGATCAGGACCAGGATGCTGCCGAGCACCAGCAACCCCACCGTCGTGGTCCCGATCCACTCCGGCTGCAGGTGCGCGGTCACGTCTACGCGCAGCGGGGTCCGCGCCGCCGGATCCATCACCACCAACGCCAGCTGCTCGCCGCGGTGCTCGTACGGCCGCCACTCCAGCGTGCCCACCCCACTGCCCGGCAGCCAGAACGATTGCTCGGCCGGCAATGCCGGCGGCCCGGCGACGCCGGTCACCGGGACGGCCGCGACCGGTAGCGGCCCGCGGGCGATCCGGACCTGGTTGACCTGCAGGTACGGGACGCCGGCGAGGTAGCGGGCGACGTCCCGGGCCGGCGCCAGCCCGAGGAAGGCCGGGCCGTGATCGGTGCTGGCGGTCAGCCGCAGGCTGGTCCGGCCACCCCGCGCGAACGGCGCCTCCTTCCGGAGCAGTGCGTCCACATCGGAGGCGACCACCGCGTACCCGTGGCCGCGGATGGGAGTGAGCGCGGCCCGGTATCCGCCGGCAGAATCCTGGTGCTGCATCGCGAGCCAGAGCACCCCGCCGGCCAGCAGCAGCGGCAGCCCCACCAGAAGGAGCAGAGCGCCCACTACTACTCGTACCACTCGAATCACCATTGCACCGCCTCTTATCGCTCAAAGAGACGATACAGCTTAAAACCGGACTAACCGCAACGACACCGCGGGCTGGCGATCAATGGCACGAGCTGGGTTTTCATCGCTCCGGCCCGAGGCCTGGCCGGGCCTCGGGCCGGGGCGATGGGAAGGGTCGTGCGGAAACGTGGCCCGGGGTCAGCCGCGGCTGCGCTGGAACGCCAGCCCACCCAGGACCAGCCCGGCGAGGCCGGCGACCAACCCGGCCAGCCCGAGCCAGATCCCAGTGCTGGAGCCGCTGTCCGAGTCGTCCTCGGCCGCCTGCTCCGACCCCGGGTCGGTCGCCGGCTCCTCGGCCTCGCCGCCGGCGCTGCCGTTGCCGTCATCGGCCGCCCCGTCAGCGGCCGCGAGCGACATCACCGGCGCCGGGTTCTGCGGCTCGGTCCCCTCCCCCGGCAGCTCGATCCAGCGCACGACCTCGCCGTCGGAGTAGGTCTGCAGGGTCGGGAAGGCGATCTCCTCCACCTCCGGCAGCGGGCCGAGCGAGACCGGGAACTCAAGGAACTCGCCCGGCCCGATCGCGGCGTCGTCGTTGTCGGCGGTCCAGTTGATCGACTCGACCACCTCGGTGATCTGCTCGCCGTGCCCGCCCTCGAGCGGGGTGTCCAGGGTCCGGTAGGTGACCTCCGCGGTCCAGCCCGGCACCTTGCCGACCGATACCGACGCGATCGGAGCCTCCTCGGGGAAGTGCACCTCCACCCCGACCGTGGACTCGGTGTCGCTCTCGTTCGGCACCCGGAAGTCCACCCGCGCCCGTTCGCCCTGGACCCCTTCGTTCGGGTTGACGGTGACGTGGGCCGACGCCGGAACGGCGATCGCGAGCACGGCTACCGCCGCGACCGCCACCGTCGCGAGCCGAGCTGACGTTCTCACTGCTTCATCTCCTAACTGATCGGAACTGGTACCTCGACCGATGCCTGGTCGATCTCGGAAAGCCGGAGCGTGAACCGGAACACCCAGTCGCCGGCGGCGGGCAACGCCACCTCGCCGGTCGCGTGGTTGTCGGTCAGCGGCAGCAACGGGATCTCGATCGGCTCCACCCCGGCAGAGGGCAGGCTCGCGGTGGCCTGCCACTCGACTACCGGCTGCGGCACGCCGTCCAGCGTGTACGCGGTGAGGTGCACCGCATTGCTGCCCTGCTGGCCAGGTTCCACGATCACATCCAGCGAATAGAGATCGCTCTCCACTGTGGTGGACAGGTCGCCGGTCTGGGCCGCCTGCGCGGCGTTCTCGGCCGCCAGCTCGGTGCGGGCCGGGGTGGTCAGCACCAGCACCGACGACACCACCAGCACGCCGGCGAGCACCACCGCCTCGGCGGCGACCGCCAGTCGCAGGGCGCTGGGCCGGCTGGCGGCCAGCCGGGTCCGGACCAGCCGGCGCGAGTAGGCCGCGACCGCGACCACCACCGCCACCAGCCCGACCTTCCACAGCAGCAGCTGGCCGTACTCGGTGGTGAACAAGCCGTCCAGGCTTGCGATCTCCACCACGCCCTGGACCAGTCCGGCCAGCAGCAGGACGGTCACCGCGAACGCCGCCCAGCGCGACCACTCCGGCAGGATCACCTCGAGCTCGCGTTGGTTGGCCAGCCGCAGCAGCAGGCCGACCAGCACCACCAGCCCACCGATCCAGAACGACGCGGCCGCCAGGTGGGCGGTGTCCACCACCACCGACACCAGCGGCACCGGCGAGGCGATCGGGTGGCCGGCCACCGGCCAGGTGCCGAGCCCGATCAGCCCCAGCCCGCCGAGCAGGATCAGGTCACTCCGGCTGGCCCGGCCCGTCAGCAGCGGCCGCAGCAGGATCGCCACCGCGACCAACACCCCGAGCCGCACGATGTGGGCGGTCCCGTACGAAGTGCTCAGCACGTCTCGCACCTCGCCGGCGGTCACGTCGAACAGCGCCCCGCCGTTGCTGTGCGGCACCTGCAGCCAGACCCCGATCAGCGTGTTCGCGGCGATCAGCCCGATCCCGGTGTAGACCAGCCGGGTCGCGCCACGGCGGGAGAGCCGCTGCGGCCACAGCATCGCCAGCATTACCGCCGGTCCCACGACCAGCACCAGCCCGGCGTACCCGATATATCGATTGATGCTGAGCGCGGTCAGCACCTCGCTCCGCACCGCCTGCTCCGCCACCGGCTCCGGGACGTCGGACGGCGCCCCCACCGAGTAGGTGAGCGCGCCGGTGACCGGGTGGCTGTCCTGCGAGATCACGCGATAGCTCAGCAGGTAGGTGCCGATGTCGAAGACCTCCGGGACCGGGATGATCACGTCGGTCCCGTCGGTGGTCGGCTCGCCGATGTCCAGTTGCTCACCGGTCGGCGCGATCACGGTGATCCGGTCCGGCAGCAGCCGGACCGGCTCGGTGAAGGTCAGCACCAGCTGCCGCGGGGGTTCGTTCAGGATCGCGCCGTTGGCCGGGTCGCTCCCGATCAGGGTGGCGTGGGCAGCGGCGGGCGCCGCCGGCCCCGCCAATACCAGCGTCAAACCCACGAGCCCTCCGGCAACAGTCGACCAGACGATGCGGACGGCAGTTTTCATGACCGCCATGATGCCTTTACAGTCGGCCGCCGCGGGGTCCTAGTTCCCGCCGGTAGGGTGGTCCCCATGACACAGGCCCGCCTGCAGCCCGGCGACAAGGCGCCGGACTTCACGCTCAGCACCGACTCCGGCAGCACGCTGTCACTCGCCGACCATCGCGGCCGGAAGGTGATCCTGTACGCATACCCGGCCGCGATGACCCCCGGATGCACCACCCAGGCGTGCGACTTCCGGGACTCGCTCAGCTCGCTGCAGGCCGCCGGCTACGACGTGATCGGCATCTCACCCGACTCGCCGGAGAAGCTGGCGAAGTTCCGGGAGCGGGACGGGCTGACCTTTCCGCTCGTCTCCGACCCGGACAAGCAAGTGCTCACCGCGTACGGCGCCTGGGGCGAGAAGAAGAATTACGGCAAGACCGTGACCGGGGTGATCCGGTCGACGTTCGTCATCGACGAGCAGGGCCGGATCGAGCGGGCGATGTACAACGTGAAGGCCACCGGCCACGTCGCCAAGCTCCGGCGCGAACTCGGGGTGGACTAGCCGGCGGGTACGCTGCAGCGCGGCTAGGCGACAATGGCGGGGCCGCGCGGTGGCGTGGCGAGGGGCCGTAGCCCAACTGGCAGAGGCACACGGTTTAGGTCCGTGGTAGTGCGGGTTCGACTCCCGCCGGCCCCACCGCTGACCTCCCCGCGTTGGTCGACCTGGTGGCGGCGGCGAGGATCGTGTAGTAACGTTGCTACCCCGGGCGAAGGGGGTGGTCGACATGACCGTTACCACGCTGTCCAGTCGCGAGTTCAACCAAGACACGGGGAGGGCGAAAACCGCCGCCAGAAGCGGACCGGTGTTCATCACCGACCGGGGTCGGCCAGCGCATGTGCTGCTGACGTTCGAGGACTACCAACGGCTGATCGGTGACCAGGACAACATCATCGACCGGTTGAGCCTCCCGGCGGAGGCAGCCGAGCTGGAGTTGGAGACCCCGCCGTCACGTGACCTTCCCAGACCAGCTGATCTGACCTGATGTATCTGCTCGACACGAACGTCGTGTCTGAGCTCCGCAAAGCCGGGGCGGGCCGGGCCGACAAGAACGTCACTGCTTGGGCGGCCGCCGCCTCGGCGGCGAGCATGTTCGTATCGGTGATCACCATCCAGGAGCTGGAGATCGGGGTCATGCTCGCCGAACGCCGTGACCCCCACCAGGGCGGGGTGCTCCGCCGTTGGCTAGAGCAGCAGGTGATCCCCGCCTTCGGGGAGCGGATCCTCCCGATCGACACCGCGGTGGTCCGGCGCAGTGCGGCGCTGCACGTCCCGGACCCGCGGCCGGTCCGGGACTCGTTGATCGCGGCCACCGCGCTGGTCCACGGCTTGTCGATCGTGACCCGGAACGTCGCCGACTTCGAAGCCACCGGAGCCGTGATCGTCGACCCCTGGCAACCCGCCACCAAGATCGCGTCGAGCTAGGACTTGTTCAGCCCGAATTACGGCACTCCGACCTGAACAACTCCTAGCTCGACGCGAACTGGTGGCCGCGTCACCGGGCTTGCTGCGGGCTGCCGGCTTGCCGCGGGCTGCTGGCGGCGCGGGCGAGCACCTCCTCGGCGGTGAGTGCGCTGCTCGGGTGGTAGCTGAGGCACATCGGTACCCGGATCTTGACGAACGAGCCGCCCTCGACCGCCGCGTAGAACTGTCCCTTCGCGAGCTGCGCGATGTCGGGGATCTCGCTCCCCTTGGCCCGAGCGATCTCCCGAGCCGCGGTGAACTGCGTCGGCACGGTGAGCAGGCCGAAAAACTGGGTCGCCGCGTTGCCGGGAATCCGGTTGTGCAGGCCCTTCGGCGCCTGGGTCGCGAAGACCAGGCCAAGGCCGTACTTGCGGGCCTGCGCGGTCAGCGCCAGCGTGCTCTCGGTGCAGGCGGTGTGGGCACCGGATGGTGCCAGGGTCTGCGCCTCGTCCATGACGAACAGGCCACCCAGCGGCCGGTCGCCCGCCGGGTGCTGCTTGATCCAGGCGAACAGCGCGAGCTGGAGCTGGTTGACGAAGCTCTGCCGCTGCGCGTCGGTGCCGAGCCCGACCATGCTGATCACCGAGATCCGGGCGCGCTTGCCGGCCGGCGGCGTCAACAGCTGTCCCGGGTCGGCCGGGGTCCCGGTACCGCCGAAGAGCGGGTCGTTGACCATGGCGGCGGTGAGCGCCTGGGCCAGGCCGGACGCGAGCTTGTCGGCGTTGTCCAGCATGCTCACTCCGGCGGGCAGGTCGCTCAGCAGCCGGATGAACGCCGGCAGGTCGCCGCCGCCGTGCCGGCCGAAGTAGACCAGCGCCTCCCGCAGCACCGCCTGGCCGAGCTGCGCCTTGACGGTGGCGCCGTCCACATTGGCGCGCGGGGCGAGCGCGGCCACCGCGGCGTCGACCGCCTGGCGGAACTCGTCCGGGTCGTCGACCACCCCGGTGAAGTCGGGCAACGGGTGGAAGCTGAGTGGCCGGCCACTGATCCGGCCGGGCGTCCAGACCACGACGTCGGTGTTCGCCAAGTAGTCGGCGGCGCGGTCAGCGTCGCCGGCCAGCCAACCGGCCGGCGGCTCCGGCCACGGGTCGCCGAGCCGGGCCAGGTCGTTGTTGGGATCGAGCACGATCGCCGAGACTCCCTGCCGCGCGCACTCCTCGACCAGCCGCCGGATCAGCACGGTCTTGCCGGAGCCGGAGCCGGCGAAGATCGCGGTGTGCCGCCGCAACGCCAAGAGGTCGACGGTGACCGGGTGGCCGCCGTCGTCGGTCAGCCCCACCGAGATCGTGCCGGCCGGTGGCTCGGCCGACGCCGCGGCTTCCGCCGGCTCGCGCCGCAGTTGCGCCGGCACCCGCACCGGAGCCGGGCTGCTCGCCGGGGCCGCTGGCTGGGTCGCCGGCGCGGGGCCGGCCGGCGCCGGTGCCGGCGTCAGCTCCGCGACTCCCGCCAGCGCCTTCTGCAGCAGCTCGATCTCCTGGGTCGGTCGCCGTGCCACCAGCCACGGCCGCACCTTCTCCAGCCCCTGCTCTGCCAGCAGATCCCGGAGCGCGGTCAGATCCTTGATGTCCTCGCGGGAGAACGGGAGGACCTCACCACCGGCCTTCTCGAACGCCGCCAGCACCTCCTGATGCTTGGGCCCGTCGTTGAAGCCCTTGTTGCGCAGCAGGAACAGCCGCCGCCTGGTGACGCCCTCGGCCAGGCCGGCGGCGGTGACCGCATTACGGATCCGGTTGAGCACCGCGGTGTGGTGGTGATAGGCCGAGATCGCCCGGAAGCACCAGTGCGCCTCGTCCTCGCCGTCGGCGTCCAGGGTCCGCCGCAGCCGGGCGTGCAGGGCCGGCTTCCGGCCGGGGAACGCCTCCACCGCGTACGCCTCGCCGGCCGGACCCTGCTCCGCGATCCAGGCGGTCAACCCGGCCGACAGCAGGGCCGGCACCACATCGTCCTCGGTCGACTTGTTCAGCGCCGGGGCCGGGGCGGCCGCGTCCCGGAGAGCCCTGAACCGGGCGTCCAGCTCCGCCAGCAACTCGGCCGGCGCCGCTGGTGGCTGCTGCTGCCGTTGTGGCACCGGCGCCGGCTCGGCGCGCTCGGTCACGACCAGGTGGGACAGTTCGGTGACGGTCTCCTTGGCGAGGCAGTCGCGGATATGGCTGTCTACCCGCCGGAGCAGGCCACGGGGGGTGAACTGGGTCGCTTCCAGGAACGCCTCAGGCCGGACCGGCCAGGTTGGATACGGCGGCTCGAACCCGAGGCTGGCGAACCGGGGTGCGAATCGCTTGGCGAGCAGCTCTCGGCCCAGCTCCGGGCTGGGGATGCCCTGGAGCCGGACAGTCTCCCGGAACCGGTCCAGCACCGTCACGGTGGCGTACCTCTTGATCAATTCCCAGACGTCCCACAGGCACGCGACGATCGTGAGCGTGCGCCGGGTGGACTCGCGCAGCGACATCAGGCCGCCGGCGACCTGTTCGATCAAGAGGGCATCCCAGAGCCGGTCTTCCGGGGTGGAGAGCGAGACCGGGTCGGCGGACCGGGACTTCTCCGACTGCTTGACCAGGAGGTCGATCTGGTCCACCGCGATCACGGTCGGGCCGGTCAACGCCAGCAACCGCGATACATCCTGGACGATCTCCTGTGGACTCCGGGACCGGCTCGGGATCCCCCAGGCCGCCCGCTCCCCCGGCTCCTCCTTGTCATCGGCGGAGAGGTACGCGTTCCCGACCGCCTGCGCCGTGAAGTCGGACGAGCCCAGCAGCACCAACGCCCGGGCAGTGGGCTGGCTCTGCAACGCGACCTGCGGCGCCACCTTCCGCAGCAGGTCGAGGAAGGCGTCCAGGGCGGCCCGGTCCAGCTCGGCCTCACCGGTCACCGCCGCCCGCACCGGCTCCGGCGCCCGGACCAGCTCAGCGAGCCGGCGCAACAGCCAGCTGAGCTGGGTGCCCTGGCCGGCGACCTCCCGGATCAGCCCGTCCACTATCGAGATCACGGTGCTGCGCCAGAAGCCGGCCGCGTCGAGCAGCTTGACCAGGAAGAAGTATCCGTCCTCGGCCTGCACCTGCTCCCGGGTCCACCCCAGCAGGTGGGTCTTGCCGGCACCGTGCTGACCGGTGACCGCCAAGCCGATCGGGCTGGCGCCGTCGCTGCGCCGGGCATCCGCGACCCCCGCCAGGATCGCCCGCTCGGTCTCGACATGCATGCCCTCGACGTGGCCCTGGAGTGGCTGCCAGACGTCATCCGGGGTGGGCGCCCAGTTGAAGCTGAGCGCCGCCAGTGCGCTTCGCTCCCGCTCGTTCATGACTGCCCGATCGCGATCACGTGCTTGGCCTCGTTGCCGATGTAGACCGCGGCCGCCCAGTCCGCATCGGTGAGCGTCTTCTGGTCGGACTGCGGCTCGATGCTCACGTCCCGGGCCGGGTAGAGCGCGACCAGCGCCTGGTCGATGGTTGCCCGGTCGATGCCGCCGAGCAGCGGCCGGAGCTTCGACAGTTTCACCCAGTCACCGGGCCGGGTCGCGAGCCGGTGGTACGCCTTCCGGATCAGCTCCTGCACGTCGCCGGGCGCCATCCCGACCGGCACCGCAGCCGGCGACCCGGCCACCACCGGCGCCGGCTCCGGCACCAGCGCCGGTTGGTCCGGCTGGGCTGGCTGAGCCGGCTGGGCTGGCTGCTCGTCCCGGGCGACGAACGCCGTCAGGCTGGTGCCGGAGCGCACCAGGTGCCGCCGGATCGCCGCCAGCAACGCGTACGCCGCGGCGCCGCCGTGCCCCATCCGCTTCGGTGGCGCTACCGTCAACTGCTCCTTACACCAGTCGAAGCCAGCATCGGTGAGCTCGAGGTAGAGCCGCGCACCCCGCTTCGACACCGCGATCAGCCGCAGCTCCTCCAGCTTCCTCCGGGGTCCCGCCTTCAGGTCGAGGCCGGCGGCGGTGAGCTCGACGTTGGCCACCTCGCGCGCCTCGGCCATCAGGAACAGCAGCGCTGATCGCTGCACAGGGGTGAGGTTGTCCGGCATCCGGCGATCCCTTCGATTGCGTGAGCGATACCCGGCTCGCAAAGCCTGAATGATGTCGAAGAAAGCATCCGCAAGAAAGGCGCGCACGGTTCGGTTTGGAAACCTGATCATTCGATGGCGGTCATACGGTCATCAGTCCGGTCCACTGATTGGTACCAACCGTCCTATACGTTCATGCGACGAACCTCGGCGGTGGTTGCCCCCTAAAATGGCGGTCCTGCAAGGACAACGCGTACCGAGCCCGAGCCGCGCCCGACGCCGCGGCCGATCTTGCACGTCGACAATGCACTCCGCGTTGATCACGAATCGACCAGGGTGTTGATCACAGCAGTCGATCTTCAGGGGGGTGACCGTGGCGGCGACGCAAATCGTCACCTATCGGGTTGACGACGAGACGACCGTCGACATCGAAATCGACCCGGTCGACGAGTATGTGCAGGCCGGCGTGGGTGATGTCATCGGTCAGGTGCGGGACGCCACCGAGTCCGCGGTCAAGGCCGCCCGGGTGGTGCTGGAGCAGGCCCGCGAGCTCGCGCCCGAGTCGGTGCAGGTCAAGTTCGGCATCAAGGTCAGCGGCAAGGTGGACTGGCTGGTGGCGAAGGCCGCCACCGAGGGGAACTTCGAGGTCACCCTCTCCTGGCGCCCGGGCACGGGAGGCGCCGCATGACCGACCGGCCGATCCAGCCTCCCGACGACCGCTGGACCGTCGCGATCCATCGCGACTCGCAGAAGCTCACCCCGATCGGCGCCGGCGTGGTGATCGACCGGCGACGGGTGCTGACCTGCGCCCACCTGCTGTTGCGCGAAGGCCGGCGGCTCGAACAGGTTTGGCTGACCTTCCCCAAGGCCGAGATCGGGTTCGTCGAGCCGCTCCGGGTCACCCGGTTCACGATCGCCGACGGCCCGCTCAAGTTCGGCAGAGACGTCGCGGTGCTCGAACTTGACGCGCCGCTGCCGCCCGGCGTCCGCCCCGCGCCGCTGCGCTGCGTGCCGCCCCGGCACGCCGTACGCCTGGATTGGTGGGCGTTCGGGTTCCCCAACGGTGAGGTCGCGGGCGACGTCGCCGCCGGTGAGATCACGGAGGAGCTCGCGCACGGCCAGATCAAGCTGGGCTGCAAGTCCCCGGTCAAGCTGGCGGTCGGCTTCAGCGGCAGTGCGGTGTGGTCGCCAACGTACGAGGCCGTGATCGGACTGGTGGTGAAAGCGTCGGTGGTCGACCCGCAGCACGGCGCCGGCCACGCGCTGACCTTGTACGCAGCAGACCAGGTGTTGAAGCTCGGGCTCGGGGCGCTCGATGCCTGGGGTTGGCGGCTGGGGGACGATCCCGAGGCCGACCGCCACTGGCTGTCGCGCAGCCGGGCCGGCCACGACGGTGGGGCCGACCACCGCTTCCACGGTCGGTCCGCCGCCCTCCGCCGGATCGTCGACTGGCTGGAGCGACCGGCGCCGGACGGGGCGGTCCTGGTCCTCACCGGGTCACCCGGCGCCGGGAAGTCGGCCGTGCTCGGGCGGATCGTCACCACCGCCGACCCGGTGGTACGCAACCAGTTGCCGGCCGACGACTGGGCCGTCCGTGCCCGGCCCGGTGCGGTCGCCTGCGCGGTGCACCTGCGGGGCAAGACCGCCCGCGAAACCGCGCGAGAGATCGCCCGGGGCGCCTCGGTCCGGCTGCCGGATGCGCCCGCTGACCTGGTGCCGGCACTCCGCGAACGGTTGGAGTCCCGGCGCCTGGCGGGGATCGAGGCGCGGTTCAACCTGGTGCTGGACGCGCTCGACGAGATGGCCGGTCCCGGCGAGGCGCGCCGGCTGATCACGGAAGTGCTGTTGCCGCTGGCCGACACCGGCCGGACCTGGAACGCCCAGGTGCTGGTGGGGACCCGCGCCCAGGACGCGGACGGCGACCTGCTCGGCCTACTCGCGGACCAGGCGGCGGTGATCGACCTCGACAGTCCAACCTACTTCTCCCGAGCGGACCTGGTCGGATACGTCGAGGGCCTGCTGCACCGCGCCGCCGCCGGCCGGGACGGCTCGCCGTACACCAACCCGGCGGTGACCGGTCCGGTGGCGCAGCGGATCGCGACCCAGGCCGGCAGCAGCTTCGTCGCCGCGGAACTGGCCGCCCGCGCGTACGGCGAGCGCGGCCTGGTGCCGTCGGCCTCGGAGCAGCGACCGACCGCGGACACGGTGGGCGAGGCGCTCGATGCCTACCTGGACGGCCTGGCGCCGGTCGGCACCACCCCGGCCCGGCTCGTCCTCACCGCCCTCGCCTACGCCGAGCTGCCCGGGTTGCCGCTGCCGCTGTGGCGGGCCGCGGTGGTGGTGCTCGGCGGCTCGGTCACCGAGGCGGAGCTCGCTGACTTCGCCCGCGACTCGGCCGGCGCGTTCCTGGTGGAAGCCAACACCGGCCCGGCGGTCCGGAGCTACCGGTTGGCGCACCAGGCGGTGGCCGAGGCGCTGCGAGCCCGGCGGGCCGCGAACGGGCGGGCCGAGCGCGACGAATACCTGATCTTCCGGGCGCTGCTCGAGGTCGCACGCTACGGACCGGGCTGGTCGACCGGCTACGACTACTACCGCGAGCACCTGCCCGCCCACGCCGCCCGGGCCGGCCGGGTCGACACCCTGCTCGCGGACGACTGGTACTTGCTCCACTGTGACCTGCGCCGGCTGGCGGTCGCCGCCGAGACCGCGCAAACCCCGGTCGGGCAGGCCCGGGCCCGGCTGCTCCGGCTGACGCCGGAAGCGTTCGACGCCGGGCCGGCCGAACGGGCGGCCATGTTCGCGGTCACGCAACGGATCGATCGACTGGACAGCAAGTTCCGCCATCCGGGCGGACCCTACCGGGTCCAATGGGCACAGACCCCGGCCCGGCCGGAGTTCGCGGTGCTGACCGGCCACGCCGACCGGGTCCTCGACCTGGCGCCGATCCGGGTCGCCGGGCGGCGGCTGCTCGCCTCGGCCGGAGCGGACGGCACGGTCCGGCTCTGGGACCCGGCCACCGGGCAGCCCGGCCGGGTGCTGTCCGGCCACACGGCGGCGGTCCGCGCGGTCTCCCCGGTCACCGCGCCGCCGTCCGCCGGCTTCTCGCACTGGCTCGCCTCGGCCGGCGAGGACCACGTGATCCGGCTCTGGAACCCGGTGACCGGCGAGTGCGAACGGACGTTGACCGGCCACACCGACTGGGTGCGGGACCTCTACGCGGTGCCGGTTGGTGACCGGAAACTACTGGCGAGCGTCGGCGACGACCGGACCGTGCGGCTCTGGGACCCGGCGACCGGCACGCTGGTGCGGACGCTGACCGGCCACTCCGGCTGGGTGGCCGCCGTGGTGCCGATCGTCGCCGAAGGCCGGCAGCTGCTCGCCTCGGCCGGCTACGACCCGCAGATTCGGCTCTGGGACCCGATGACCGGCACGCTGGTGCGGACGCTCGATCCGCCCGGTCCCCGGGTGAGCATTCTGTGTCCGGTCCGGATCGACGGCCGGGAGCTGCTCGCCGCCGGCGGTTACGGCGGCGGCGTGCAGCTCCGGGAGCCGGCAACCGGCGAGCTCGTGCACGAGCTACCCAGCGACCGGGCACCGGTCACCGGGATCGCGGCCATCGCGGTCGGCGACACCGTGCTGGTGGCGGTCACCACCGACGCCGGCGAGGTGCGGCTGTGGGACCTGGTCACCGGCGAACAGGTCCGCCGGTTCGGCGACCGAGCCGACAGCATCCACGCCAGCTGTGCGTTCCACATTGGTGGGCAGCCGCTGCTCGCCACCGCCGGCGACAGCGGCCCGATCCGGCTCTGGGATCCGGCGACCGGCGAGCGCGAACGGGTGCTCGACCAGGATGGGCCGGTGGTCGGCCTGACCGCGCTGACCGGCGGCGGCGACCGTACGCTCGCCGGCACCGGTCGGGACGGGTCGGTGCGGCTCTGGGACCCGGCGACCGGCGAGCCGAAGCAGACCCTGCCGGGCCACGCCGCGCCGGTGACGAGCGTCTGTCCGGTCCGGGTCGGCGGGGTCGAGCTGCTCGCGTCCGGGAGCGAGGACCGCACGGTCCGGTTGTGGGACCCCCGCAACCGCCAGCAGGTCCGGACCCTGCGGGACGACGGCCCGGGGATCGCCGCGGTCTGTGCGGTGCCGGTGGCCGATGGCGAACGGCTCGCCGTGGCCAGTGGCACGGTGCGGATATGGCATCCGGGCACCGGCAAGCTGGAGCGGGTGCTGAGCCACCTGCGGTGGGTCACCGCGCTCTGCGTGGTGCCGACCGACCAGCGCCGCCTACTCGCATCCTCCGATGAGGACGGTACGGTCCGGCTCTGGGATCCGCCCACCGGCACGCTGGTCCGGGAGCTGCGATGCCACCACGGCGCGGCCACCGCCCTGTGCGCGGTGCCCGCCGGCGGCCGGCAGCTGCTCGCCTCGGCCAGCGTCGACCAGACCATCCTGCTGTGGGATCCACTCACCGGCGACCGGATCGCCACCCTCGCCGGCCACACTGGACCGGTCACCGGCCTCTGCCTGATTCCCGGCGACCGGCGCCGGCTCGCATCCACGAGCACCGACCAGACCGTACGGGTGTGGGACCTCGACCACCAGCGGTCGGAGCTGACGATCCCGGTTCACCACCCGGCGCTGGCCTGCTGGGCCGACCGGGAGACGCTGGTGATCGGCCTCGACAGCGGATTGCTCGCGCTGGAGCTGGTCGACGAACCCGAGCAGCGGCGCGAGTCCGCCGAGCCCGACCACGGATCGCGAAACGGCCACGCCACCGTGGCGCAGCGCAGGGCGCCCGCGACCCAGCTGAGCTAGCCGGGACCCAGCCCGAGCATCGGGGCGGCCGCTCGGCAGCGGTCCACATTGGCCAGCACGTCGGTCGAGTCCACCGCCTGATCGATCGAGCCGGGCAGCGTAGCGATCGGCTCGTCCGGACGCCGCACGCCGAGCCGCGCCAGCAACGCCCGTACCTCCGGATCGGTGATCGCGGCGATGAGCGCGGTCGTGAACCCCTCGGCGTCGACCACCCGGATGTCCCGGGTGTAGAACTGGCGCGGCGCCGGGTCGACCGGTTCGGCGAGGCCGAGCCGGTTGGTGGCGGCGGCGACCTCGGTCGCCGCCGCGCAGAGCGCCGCCTCCCGCTCCCGCCAGCCGGTGGCGGCGAGCGCCGCCCGGAGCGGCGGACCGACCCGCTCGGCGAGCGGCAGGTCGGCGAAGGCGCGGCCGAGCCATTTGCTGTACGGCGGCCACCGGCGCTCGACCAGGAAGGTGAGCCGGACCAGGTCCCTGGCCAGCCGGCCGGCGAGGATTGCGGCGCCGAACTCGTCGCCGACCCCACCGGCCCGGCCGACGAACGGCTGCTCCTGCCCGACCCGGAGCCAGCCGGCCGCCAGCACGTACCGCCAGATGTCGTCGGGATACCACGCGATCGCGGCCCGGCGCGCGGTCAGGCTCCCGGCCGGGTCGTGGAACACCGGGCCGGCGGTGAGGCTGGCGAACCGCTGGGTCGGGGTCAGCAACCAGTCCGCCAGCCGCATGCCGGCGGCCGGGTCGACCCCGAGCACGCTCGCGAAGAACTCGCCGGCGGTGGTCACCTCGACCTGGAGCCCGGACCAGCCCTCGAAACGCTCCGGCAGCCCGGCGAGCGCCGCGCGTACCGCCGCCGGCTCGGCGCCGGGCTCCAGGAACAGCTGCACCCGCGGGCCGAAGTTGTGGTCCGTGGAGACGGTGTCGTCGTAGCCGAGCACCTCCGACCCATCCCCGAGCAGCGCCGCGGCGTGCGGCAGGCCAGCCAGCGACGGCGCCACCGCCCGCTGGTAGAACCGCCGGGCCAGCGCCTGCCCGGGCGAGTCGCCGGCCGGGTCAACCATCCAGCCCTGCCAACAGGGCAGTCATCCGGTCGATCTCGATCCGCTGATCGGCTTCGATGCTCGAGACGATGTCGAACAGCGTCGCCTCCTGGGCGCCGCCGGCCGCCAGCAGGTCCTCGACCATCCGCAGCGCGCCCTCGTGATGGGCGATCATCGACTCCAGGAACAGCCGGTCGAACGCCGCGCCGCGGGTCTGCGCCAGCTCGGTGAGCTGCGCCTCGGTGAGCATCCCGGGAGCGAGTCCGGCCGGGCCGTGCTCGGGGTGGTCCTCGGCGGTCAGCGGCTCGCCGCGGGCGGCCAGCCAGTCCGCCATCTGGTCGATCTCGGCCTGCTGCGACAGCTCGATCCGGCGGGCGAACACCGGCAAGTCCGCTCGCTCGGCCCGATCCGGGACCAGCGCGGTCATCGCCAGCGCCTGCTCGTGGTGCGGGATCATCGCGTGCAGGAACGCGACGTCGATGGTCGAGTACGGCTGGTCCGGGACCTGGGTCGGGCCGTCGAGCACCTCGCCGGCCTCGCCCGGGGCGCCGGGCTGGACCACCACCGGGTCGTCGCCGCCGCCGCCGTCACCGAGATCGTCCGCGCCGGTGCAGCCGCCGACGACGATCGCTCCGAGCATCCCGGCAGCGATCTTGGTCCAAACTGAACCTTGCCCGGGCACAGCCAGAAGTATATATTCAATTATCCTCTTTTGATCTCTCAGGCAGGCCACGCCCACCCCCACGGGCCTGGCCGGAGAGGTGGTTCCGGTGCGGACGATCAAGCTCCATAAGTACGCACGGCGATCGTCTACTGTGTTCCTAACGGTGGCACTGGTGGCCACGATGCAGCCGGCCGCGGCCAATGCCCAGGCCGGTGACCCCCGGGCCGATCTCGATCCCGGCTGGCTCGATGCCGAGGTGGCGGCCGCCAATCTCGAGCTGCTGGCCCACCTGGACAAGCCGGACGGGTTCGTCCACCCGGACGCCCCGGATGACCCGGCCGCGATCGGCTCGATCGCGTTCGCCAACTCCGACCTGGCGATGAGTGGGGACTACGCGTTCGTCGGCAACTTCAACGGCTTCAACATCTACGACATCTCGGACCCGACCGCGCCGGCGCTGGTCACCTCGGTGATCTGCCCCGGTGGGCAGGGCGACATGACCATCTACGGCTCGCTGCTGTTCATGTCGGTCGAGCAGACCAACGCCCGGGTCGACTGCGGCACCGAGGGCGCGCCGGGCAGCGTCAACCCGGACCGGTTCCGCGGCGTGCGGATCTTCGACGTCAGCGACGTCACCCATCCGGTGCAGGTGGCGGCGGTCCAGACCTGCCGTGGCTCGCACACCCACACCCTGGTCACCAGCCCGAACGACCCGGACAACGTCTACGTCTACAACTCCGGGACCGCCGGCGTCCGGCCGGCCGAGGAGCTGGCGCGGTGCACGAACACGCCGAACTCCAACGATCCCGGTGACTTCATCGACGAGCATGGCAACCCGATCCTCACCTCCCGGTTCCTGGTCGAGGTGATCAAGGTGCCGCTCGCCGCCCCACACCTGGCGGAGGTCGTGAACGAGGCCCGGCTGATGGCCGACCCGGAGACCGGCAACCCGCACGGGTTGTGGCCGGGCGGCAACCACGGTCCGGGCACCCAGTCCACCAGCGCCACCGACGCCTGCCACGACATCACCGCCTACCCGGCGATCGGGCTGGCGGCCGGCGCCTGCGAGGGCAACGGAATCCTGATCGACATCTCCGACCCGGCGAACCCGGTGCGCCTGGACGAGGTGTCCGACCCCAACTTCGCGTACTGGCACTCGGCGACTTTCAACAACGACGGTACGAAGGTGCTGTTCACCGACGAGTGGGGTGGCGGGACGAGCGCCCGGT
The DNA here is from genome assembly GCA_036564175.1 of Natronosporangium sp. GTDB lineage: Bacteria > Actinomycetota > Actinomycetes > Mycobacteriales > Micromonosporaceae > Natronosporangium. The sequence continues at coordinate 85,830 of DATCKZ010000005.1, read as the reverse complement.
GCCGGCCGGGTGACCCGATCAGCTGGGGCGCCAACGCGATCTTCGACATCGTCGACGGTCAGCTGGTGTTCGGCGGCTACTACAAGCTGCCGGTGACCCAGGACTCGTACCAGAATTGCGTCGCCCACAACGGCTCGCTGGTGCCGGTGCCCGGCCGGGACATCATGGTCCAGGCGTGGTACCAGGGCGGGGTCTCGGTGTTCGACTTCACCGACTCGGCCAACCCGTTCGAGATCGCGTACTTCGACCGGGGCGCGGTCGCCGAGCGGGACAACAGCAGCGGCGACCCGCTGGTCACGCTCGGCGGGTTCTGGTCGGCGTACTACTACAACGGCCACATCTACGCCAGCGAGATCGCCCGCGGGTTCGACGTGTTCGCGCTGACCCCGAGCGAGCACCTGGCGCAGGCCGAAGTGGACGTCGCCGCGCAGGCACGGCTGGACCTGCTCAACGCCCAGCACCAGCCGGCGCTGATCTGGCCGGCGAGCTTCACCTTCGTCAAGGCGAAGTACGCACAGGCGCTGCGCACCGACACGATGTCGGACAACACCGCCACCCGGGTCGAGTTCCTGATCGAGCGGGCGGAGCGGTTCGCCGGTGGGCCGCAGCACCGGGCGGTGCCGGGGCTGCTCCGGGCGGCCGCCAACCAGCTCGACGAGTCGGTGACCCGGCAAGCGGAGCTGGCCGACGCGCTCCGGACGCTCGCTAGCGAGCTCAGCTAGCGCTGGACTGACCGGACCCTTCGCACACAGCTGCGCGCCGGAACCAGCCCTGGGTGGCGAATCCGCTCGCGCCGGCCGGCGGGTACGCCTAGCGTGGCGGCATGGAAACCGACACGGCCCAGATCAGCGTGGTGAGCCGGGCCGACCTGACCCCCGCCCAGCTGACCGAGTTCGGGTCGTACGCGGCCGCCTGCAACTCGCACCCCGAGCAGCACATCGGCTACCTCGGCACCGACCCGGCCGACGTCACCGCCGAGCTGCGCGAGCTCGAGGGCGACCACGTCTACGCGGTGGCCCGCGACGGCACCGGGTTGCGCGGCCTGCTCTGCGCCGAGTGGGACACCGAGCTGCGCCGGACCTGGCTCTACGGCCCGTGGGCGGATAGCCCCGAGCTGATGGACCGGCTCTACGGCGCGGTCCAGCCGCTGATCCCGGCCGGCGCACCGGAGCACGAGCTGTTCTGCGAAGCGGCGAACGCCGGGGTGCTCGGGTTCGCCGAGCGGCACGGGTTCGGCAAGCCGAGCCAGCACGTGATCATGCGGTTCGAGCGGGCGCGGCTGGCCGGGCTCGACCCGGTGACGCTGCCGCCGCTGACCGAGCGGTGGCACGCACAGCTCGCCGAGCTGCATGACCGCGCCTTCCCGGGCACGTACGCGCCGTCGTCGGTACTGCTCGCCCGCGACCAGCCGATGTATCAGACCTTCGTCGCCACCGACGGGGACACGCTGCTCGGCTACATCGTGCTCAAGCTGCGCCCGGAGTACGGGGAGGCGCTGATCGAGTACGTCGCGGTGACCGAGGCGGCTCGGGGTCGGGGCGTCGGCACCCGGCTGGTGACCGGGGCGCTGTTCGTGGCGTTCGCCGACGCCCGGCTGACCGCGATGGATCTGGTCACCAACAACCCGGCCGCGCGCCGGATCTACGAGAAGGTCGGGTTCACGCTGCTGCGCGACATGCGCGCGTTCCGGATCACGGCGGACTAGCTCGGGTCACCGGCGCCGGTCCGGGTTACCCGAGCAGGGCGATGTCGATCGCGTGGGCGACCAAGGCCACCGTTTGTATATGGTATGAGTGCTTAGGCATACTCGATACATGAGGACGGTAGTCGACATCGACGACGAGGCGCTCGCCGCCGCCGCTGCCGAGCTAGGCACGACCACCAAGAAGGACACGATCAACACCGCGCTACGGCTGATCGCCGGTCGGCGGGAGCGGGCCGCCCGGGTCGCGGCCGCGACTCACGTCTTCGGCGATCCCAAGGGGCTCGATGACCCGGCGGTGCAGCGCGAGCTGACTGACGGGCGTGGCCGGCGGCGTAGTCGGTGATCACCGGCCTCTACCTCGCGGACACGTCGGCGACCCAAGCGGCCCGCAGCAACCCCGACCTCGCCGACCGACTGAATCGGCTGATGGTGGCGGGCCTGCTCGCGACCTGCCTGCCATTGGACCTCGAGGCCGGCTACTCGGCCACCTCCCCCACCGATCACCAGCTGATCGCGGCCCAGCGCCGGGAGCTGCTGATCGAGCTGCCCAACAGCCCTGAGGTAGCGGCGAGAGCTAGGGAGATCCAGGCATCACTAGCCGCCGCCGGTCAGCACCGCGCCGCCGGTGCGGTCGACATCATGGTCGCCGCATTCGCGCTCACCCACCAAGCGACCGTCCTTCACCGAGATCGCGACTACGAGATCATCGCCTCGGTCACCGGTCTCGCGGTCGAGCGCGTACCTTGACCGCGCTCGCTTCGATTCGCCGGTTACCAGGCGGCGCCGATGCCGTCGCCCGGGTACCAGTGCCGGGCCGGCCGCTCGGTGAACGCCAGGAACCGCCGGCCGGTCTGCTCGGCGTACCGGCACAGCACATCGGTACTGGTGACGTTGTCGGTGAGCAACAACCCACCGGGCGCAAGCTTCTGCTCCACGGCCTCGAACTCGGCCCGCTCGTGGGCGGCCGAATGGTCGCTGTCGTGCAGGAACAGCTCCACCGGCGTGGTCAACGCCTTGATCGAGGCGACCGAGTCGCCCGGGATCAGCTCCACCACCGTGGCCCACGGCTCGGCGGTCGCGAGGTAGCCGGCGTCCGGGTTGATGTCCATCGAGCTCACCCGGCCCGGCCGGCCCTCGGCGGCGTTCCGGAGCAGCGCCGCCGCCAGCACACACGTACCCAATCCCTTGTCGGTGCCGGTCTCCACCACGTGCGCCGGCTTGCGCGCCCGGACCATCGCATACCAGCCGAGCCGGCGGCCGTACCGGACAGTCCGGTCGGCGAGGCCGCGCCGGGCCGAAGCGGCGGTCGCCGCCTCGATGTGGCGGCGCAGCGAGTCGTCCCCCTCCAGCTCGGCGAACCAGTCCCGGACCTGCCCGACCGGCACGTCACAGACCTGCGCCACGAACCAGGCCAGGTGGCTCCGGTTCAGCGGGGTCAGGTCGTACGTGTAGTTGTGGTGCTCGCGGGAGGTGAACAGCCACCGCAGCGAGGTGCCGATCATCCGCGCGTCGTGCCTGGCCACCCGGACGGTCCGCTTCGGGAAGGCGGCTAACCGGGCAAATCGGGTACGTGCGATCGCGCGGCGCAGCTCGGTAGCGGGACTCACACCGCCGGTTGTATCACGCCGGCTTCCCTTAGGGTTGGTTCAGGAGGTGGGCACAGCGATGGCGGAGACGATCCGGGCGGCGCGCGGGACCACCCGCACCGCGCGTGGCTGGCCGCAGGAGGCGGCGCTGCGGATGCTGCAGAACAACCTCGACCCCGAGGTGGCGGAGCGACCCGACGAGCTGGTGGTGTACGGCGGCACCGGCAAGGCGGCCCGGGACTGGCCGTCCTACCACGCGCTGGTGCGCACGCTCACCACGCTCGGTGACGACGAGACCATGCTGGTCGCCTCGGGCCGGCCGGTCGGGGTGTTCCGCACCCACGAGTGGGCGCCGCGGGTGCTGCTCGCCAACGCCAACCTGGTGCCGGACTGGGCGACCTGGCCGGAGTTCCGGCGGCTGGAGAAGCTCGGCCTGACCATGTACGGGCAGATGACCGCCGGCTCCTGGATCTACATCGGCACGCAGGGCATCCTGCAGGGCACGTACGAGGTGTTCGCGGCGATCGCCACCAAGCGGTACGGCGGGTCGCTGGCCGGGACGCTGACGCTGACCGCCGGCTGCGGCGGGATGGGCGGGGCGCAGCCGCTGGCGGTGACGATGAACGGCGGCGCCTGCCTGATCGTCGACGTCGACCCGGCCCGGCTGCAACGGCGGGTGCAGACCCGGTACCTGGACACGATCGCCGAGAACCTGGACGACGCCGTGGACCAGGCACTCGCCGCGAAGCGGGAGCGGCGGGCGTACTCGGTGGGCGTGGTCGGCAACGCCGCCACCGTCTACCCGGAGTTGCTCCGGCGGGGCGTCGAGATCGACATCGTCACCGACCAGACCAGCGCCCACGACCCGCTGTCGTACGTTCCAGAGGGCGTGGACGTCGGCGACGCCCCGGACTACGCGGCGAAGAAACCCGAGGAGTACACCGACCGGGCCCGGGCCTCGATGGCCAAGCACGTCGAGGCGATGGTCGGGTTCCTGGACGGCGGTGCCGAGGTGTTCGACTACGGCAACTCGATCCGGGGCGAGGCGCAGCTGGGCGGGTGCCAGCGGGCGTTCGCGTTCCCCGGGTTCGTGCCGGCCTACATCCGGCCGCTGTTCTGCCAGGGCAAGGGCCCGTTCCGGTGGGCGGCGCTGTCCGGTGACCCGGCCGACATCGCCGCCACCGACGCGGCGATCCTGGAACTGTTCGGCGACAACGAGCCGCTGACCCGGTGGATCCGGCTGGCCGGCGAGCGGGTCGCGTTCCAGGGCCTGCCGGCCCGGATCTGCTGGCTCGGCTACGGCGAACGGGACCAGGCCGGGCGACGGTTCAACGAACTGGTCGCCGACGGCCGGCTGCGGGCCCCGATCGTGATCGGCCGGGACCACCTGGACTGCGGGTCGGTCGCCTCGCCGTACCGGGAGACCGAGGCGATGGCCGACGGCTCCGACGCGATCGCCGACTGGCCGCTGTTGAACGCGCTGCTCAACACCGCCTCCGGCGCCTCCTGGGTGTCCATCCACCACGGTGGCGGGGTCGGGATCGGACGGTCCATCCACGCCGGTCAGGTCTGCGTGGCCGACGGCAGCCGGCTCGCCGGCGAAAAGATCGAGCGGGTGCTCACCAACGACCCCGGCTCGGGCGTGATCCGGCACGCCGACGCCGGCTACGACCTCGCCCTGACCGTCGCCGACCAGCACGGGATCACCATCCCGATGCGGGGGCGGTAGATGGGGTTCCGCCAGCTGTGGGAATCGCTGCTGCCGATCGGCCGCGCGCGGTCGGGTGATGGTTGGCTCCGGTACGGATGGTCGCCGGCGGAGCTGGCCTGCCGGGACTGGTTCGCCGCGCAAGCGAAGGAGCGTGGGCTGACCGTCCACACCGACGGCAACGGGAACCTGTTCGCGTGGTGGGGTGACCCGGACGCCGGCGACGCGGTGGTCACCGGCAGCCACTTCGACTCGGTCCCGCACGGCGGCGCGTACGACGGTCCACTCGGGATCGTCTCGGGCCTGCTCGCGATCGACGAGCTGCGGGCCCGCGGCGCGACGCCGGTCCGACCGGTGGCGGTGGCGGCGTTCGCCGAGGAGGAAGGCTCCCGGTTCGGGGTGGCCTGCCTCGGCTCCCGGCTGCTCACTGGCGAGCTCGACCCGGTCCGCGCCCGGGCGCTCACCGACCGGGACGGGGTGACGCTGGCCGAGGCGATGGCCAGCGCCGGCGCCGACCCGACCCGGCTCGGACCGGACCCGGTGCTGCCCCGGATCGGCGCGTTCGTCGAGCTCCACATCGAACAAGGCCGGGCGCTCGCCGACCTCGACGCGCCGGTCGCGGTGGCGAGCGGGATCTGGCCGCACGGCCGGTGGCGGCTGCGGTTCACCGGTGAGGGCAACCACGCCGGCACCACCCGGATGGCCGACCGGCGGGACCCGATGCTCACCGCCGCCTACACCGTGCTCGCCGCGAACAAGGAGGCCCGGCTGCGCGGTGGCCACGCCACGATCGGCCGGCTGCAGCCGGAGCCGAACGCCACCAACGCGGTCCCGGCGTCGGTCTCCGCCTGGCTGGACGCCCGGGCGCCGGACCAGGCGGGGCTGGAAGCCTTGGTCGAGGCGGTCCGGGTGCGGGCGGTCGAGCGGGCCGGCCGGGACGGCACCGAGGTGACGATGACCGCCGAGTCGGTGAGCCCGGCGGTGACGTTCGACCCGGCGCTGCGGGACCGGCTGGTCGAGGTGCTCGACGGCGCGCCGGTGCTGCCGACCGCCGCCGGGCACGACGCCGGGGTGCTCGCCGGCCACGTCCCGACCGCGATGCTGTTCGTGCGCAACCCCACCGGGGTCTCGCACGCGCCCGCCGAGGCGGCCACCGACGAGGATTGCCGGGCCGGGGTGCGGGCGCTGGCGGACGTGCTGGAGGCGCTGGCATGCCGGTGACGCGCTACCACGCGGAGCTGGCGTGGCTGGCCGGCCGACCGGAGCCGGACACCCTGATCGAGGTGGCCGGTGGCCGGTTCACCGCGGTCACGCCGCAGACGGCGGCACCGCCGGACGCGACCCGGCTGCCCGGGCTCACCCTGCCCGGGTTCGCCAACGCCCACTCGCACGCGTTCCACCGGGCGCTCCGCGGCCGCACCCACGAAGGGCTCGGCACGTTCTGGCGGTGGCGGGAGCGGATGTACGAAGTGGCCGGCCGGCTCGACCCCGACTCGTATCTGGCGCTGGCCACCGCCACCTACGGCGAGCTGGCGATGGCCGGAGTCAGCTGCGTCGGCGAGTTCCACTACCTGCACCACCGGCCGGACGGCCGGCCGTACGCCGATCCGAACGCGATGGCGGCCGTGCTGGTCGAGGCGGCGGCCCGGGCCGGGATCCGGCTCACCCTGCTGGACACCTGCTACCTGTCGGCCAGTGTGGACGGCGCGCCGCTAGCCGGGCCGCAGCGCCGGTTCGGGGACGGCAGCGCGGATGCCTGGGCGGAGCGGGTCAGCGCGCTGCGGCCGGGACCGCGGTGGCGGGTCGGGGCCGCGATCCACTCGGTGCGGGCGGTGCCGGCCGCCGAGATCCCGACCGTCGCCGGCTGGGCCGCCGACGCCGACGCTCCCCTGCACATCCACCTGTCCGAGCAGCGGGCCGAGAACCAGGCCTGCCTGGCCCACCATCACCGGACCCCGACCGAGCTGCTTGGCGACCTCGGAGTGCTCGGCCCCCGGACCACCGCGGTGCACGCCACTCACCTCACCGACATCGACCGGACCTTGCTCGGCGACACCGACACCGGGGTCTGCTTCTGCCCCACCACCGAGCGCGACCTGGCCGACGGGATCGGGCCGGCCCGCTCGCTGGTGGACGCCGGGTCGCCGCTGAGCCTCGGCACCGACAGCCACGCGGTGGTCGACATGTTCGAGGAGGCGCGGGCGGTGGAGCTCCACACGCGACTCCGGGACGAGCGGCGCGGCCACTTCGCCGCCGCCGACCTGCTCGCCGCCGCCACCGTCACCGGCCACCGGGCGCTCGGCTGGGACGACGCCGGCACGATCGCGCCCGGTAACCGTGCCGACCTGGTGACGGTCAGGTTGGACAGTGTCCGCACCGCCGGCACCGACCCGGCGGCGATCGTGTTCACCGCCACCGCCGCCGACATCACCCAGGTCATCGTGGACGGTGCGGTGATCGTCCGAGACGGTGTCCACCGGGCACTCGATGTGCCGAGCGCCCTCCGTACCGCGATCGAGGCGTTGTCATGAGTCTGTTGCTGGACAATATCGGTGAGCTGGTGACCAACGACCCAGCCCGGGGTGATCCGCCGCTCGGCCTGGTCACCGGCGCGGCGGTGGTGGTCGACGACGGCCGGGTGGCGTGGCTCGGCCCGGCCGGCGAGGCACCGGCCGCCGACGAGCGGATCGACGCCGGCGGCGCGGCGGTGCTGCCCGGGTTCGTCGACAGCCACGCCCACCTGGTGTTCGCCGGCGACCGGGCGGCCGAGTTCGCGGCCCGGATGGCCGGCGAGCCGTACACCGGCGGCGGCATCCTCACCACCGTGGCGGCCACTCGCGCCGCCACCGACGACCAGCTCCGGGCCACCGCGGCCAGGCTGCGGGCGGAGGCGCTCCGGCAGGGCATCACCACAATGGAGGTGAAGAGCGGGTACGGGCTGACCGTTGCCGACGAGGCCCGGTCGCTGCGGGTGGCGTTCGAGGTGACGCCGGAGTCGACGTACCTCGGGGCGCATCTCGTGCCGGCCGAGTACGCCGGCCGGGCCGACGACTACGTGGCGCTGGTGTGTGGCGAGATGCTGGCCGCGGCCGAGCCGTACGCCCGCTGGATCGACGTCTACTGTGAACGAGGCGCGTTCGACGCCGACCAGTCGCGGGCGGTGCTCACCGCCGGGGCAGCGGCCGGGCTGGGGCTACGGGTGCACGCCAACCAGTTCACCGCCGGCCCGGGGGTGCGGCTCGCGGTCGAGCTGGGGGCGGCGAGCGCCGACCACTGCACCCACCTGACCGGCGCCGACATCGACGCGCTGGCCGGCTCGTCGACGGTGGCGACGCTGCTGCCCGGCGCCGACTTCTCCACCCGGTCGCCGTACCCGGACGCCCGCCGGCTGCTCGACGCCGGTGCCACGGTCGCGCTGGCAACCGATTGCAATCCGGGTACGTCGTACACGACGTCCATGTCGCTGTGCATCGCATTAGCGGTGAGGGAGATGCGGATGACGCCAGCGGAGGCGGTCTGGGCGGCGACCGCGGGCGGGGCGATGGCCCTCCGGCGCGACGATGTCGGGGTGCTGCGGCCGGGCGCCCGAGCCGACCTGATCGTCCTGGCTGCACCCTCCTACCTGCACCTGGCCTACCGGCCGGGAGTCCCGTTGGTACGGCAGGTTATTCACAATGGAGTTCTGGCGTGAAGGTGGTAACCATCCAACCGACCGGCATCTCGCCGGCTGATGTCATCGCGGTGGCCCGGGACGGCGCGCGGGTGGAGCTGGCCCCCGCGGTCATCCAGGCGATGGCGGCCAGCCGGGCGATCGTCGAGACGATCGAGCGCGACCAGCGGCCGGTCTACGGGGTGTCGACCGGGTTCGGGGCACTGGCGACCACGTTCATCGCCCCGGAGCGGCGCAGCGAGTTGCAGCACGCGCTGATCCGCTCGCACGCGGCCGGGGCCGGCGAGCCGATGCCGCCGGAGGTGGTCCGGGCGATGCTGCTGCTGCGGGTGCGGTCGCTGGCGATGGGGCGGTCCGGGGTCCGGCCGGTGGTCGCCGAGGCGCTGGCGGAGCTGCTCAACCGGGGCATCACCCCGTGGGTGCCGCGGCACGGCTCGCTCGGCGCCTCCGGTGACCTGGCCCCGCTCGCCCACTGCGCGCTGGTGCTGATGGGCGAGGGCTGGGTGCTCGGCGAGGCCGGCGAGCGCCGACCCGGTGCCGAGGCCCTGCGGGCGGCCGGGCTGGCGCCGGTCCCGCTCGCCGCCAAGGAAGGGCTGGCGCTGGTCAACGGCACCGACGGGATGCTCGGGATGCTGCTGCTGGCGATCGAGGATGCCGGGCACCTGTTCTCGATGGCGGATGTCACCGCGGCGCTCGCGATCGAGGCGATGCTCGGCACCGACCGGCCGTTCCAGCCGGAGCTGCACACGATCCGGCCGCACCCCGGCCAGCTCGCCTCGGCCACCAACCTGTCCCGGCTACTGTCCAACTCGGCCATCATGGACTCGCACCGGGACGACTGGCAGCACGCGGTGCAGGACGCCTACTCGATGCGGTGCGCGCCGCAGGTTGCCGGGGCGGCCCGGGACACGCTCGGGTTCGCCGCCACGGTGGCGCAGCGCGAGCTGGCGAGCGTGGTGGACAACCCGGTGGTGCTACCGGACGGGCGGGTGGAGTCGACCGGCAACTTCCACGGGGCGCCGCTCGGGTTCGCCGCGGACTTCCTGGCGATCGCCGCCGCCGAGGTGGGTGCGATCTCCGAGCGCCGGGTGGACCGGCTGCTGGATGTCACCCGGTCCCGGGACCTGCCGGCGTTCCTGACCCCGGATCCGGGTGTCAACTCCGGACTGATGATCGCCCAGTACACCGCGGCGGCGCTGGTCGCCGAGAACCGCCGGCTGGCCGCACCGGCGAGTGTGGACTCGGTGCCGACCAGCGGTATGCAGGAGGATCACGTCTCGATGGGCTGGTCGGCGACGCTGAAACTGCGGACGGTGCTGGACAACCTCACCACGTTGCTCGCGGTGGAGTTGGTCGCCGCGGTTCGTGGCCTGCAGCTGCGAGCACCGCTCAGCCCGTCGCCGGCCGGCCGGGTGGCGATCGAGGCGGTCAAGCGGTTCGCCGGTGAGCCGGGGCCGGACCAGTTCCTCGCCCCGGTGATCGAGGCCGCTCGGGAGCTGATCGCCGGCCGCGAGCTGCGGGCCGCCATCGAGGCCGCGGCCGGGCCGCTCGCCTGACGATGCGGGCGACTTTGGCTTCGGCGAGCCCACCGTTGGCGTGCCGGCTCGCCTGATCGCCGCTAGCTCGGTAAACTTGCCGGCCTTCCGCCGGGCCGGCTTGACGGCGGTCCCGGGTGCAACGATCATCGTCGAAGGGGCCCGGCCCACCCGGGCGTCGCCGATGGAGGAGGGGCTGTGCTCGAGGAATTCATGGGAGTGCCGGTGCACCCCCTGCTGGTCCATGCGCCGGTCGTGTTCGTGCCACTACTGGCGCTGCTGACCGCGGCGTACGCGCTCGTCCCGTTCGTCCGTCCACATATCCGGTTGGTGCTGGCGCTGCTCGCGGTCGTGGCGCCGATCAGCGCACTGCTGGCGAAGCTGTCCGGCGACGCCTTCTTCGACCGGGGTTTGGAGCGCGGCGACATCACGCCGGACTTCGTACCGGTCATCGAGAACCATCAGTCGCTGGGAAATCTGACCCTGTACAACACGATCGGTCTCGGAGTCGTCACACTGGCGTTGGTCTACTTCGTCGGGCCGCGGGTCGCCGCGTCGGTGGCCAGCGGCGGCACCAACTCCCGGGTGCTGTCGATTGTGCTCGGTGGGCTGTCCCTGGTGGCGGCCGGACTGAGCCTCTACTTCGTCATCCGGACCGGCGACGCCGGTTCCAAGGCGGTGTGGGAAGGCCGCTGACCGCAGCGGTCCGCGGATAGCCCGGCGGACCACACGGTCAGGTGTGCCGGCCGGCGCTAGCCGGCGGCCAGGCGCGCCTGCCGGCGCCGCCACAGCAGGAACCCACCCCCGGCGGCGGCCACCACCACCAGCACCCCGCCGGCTCCGGCGAGCCACCACAGCCGGGCGGTCGCCGGCGCCGACTCCAGCTTCGCGATGTCGGTGGCACACACGATCGGCTCGTTGTCCTCGGCCCCGAGCGCGCACGCGGTGAACGCCACCCGGGTCGGGGTGTCCTGGTCGGGGGGCGCGTACGCGCCGGTCATCCGCAGCGCGGTCGCCTCGCCCGGGGCCACTGTGACCGGCCACTCGACGAACCCGTTGCCGAGCTTCCCGCCGTCGTGCGGGGTGGCGGTGGCCATCCACGGCGGGACGGTGACCCGGATCCGCAGCGTCTGCGGCTCGTCGCTCCGGTTGCTGACGCCGATCGTGTAGTGGGTCTCCTGTTTGGCCACCACCCGGCTGGTGTCCCGCTCGACCGCGACCGCGAGGCCGGACACGACGGTGGCGCTCTCGAACCGGGACAGGTCATCGCCGTCCGCTGGCCCCGCTCCGGCCGCGGCCAGCCCCGGCCAAAGCATGATCATCGCTGCGACCGTACCTGCGACACGTCGGGCCCGCATCGAAGATCACCCCCACCCTGATGCCTGATTCCCGGATATATCCGGGCAATCAGGGTAACTCTCCGTAACTGCCGGCGAGGTCGAAACCGTCACAGTTCCCGCGTTCGCGGGAAGCCGGCAGCCGGGCCGGGTACGCGGGCCCTGGCGCACCCTGGCCGTCGGCGTACCCCCGCGCCGGGTACGCCGGGCCGCCCGGGCTCCGCCGCGCCGGCGATGCGCGCGGTCTTGCGTACCGGTGGGTCGCGCGTACGGTGGGTGGTGGCTAGCCGCGTTCGGCGAGCACCCGCGCCATCAGCTTGGCGAGCTGGCGGAACGCCTGTCCACGATGGCTGATCGCGTCCTTCTCCTCCGGCGAGAGCTCGGCGTTGGTCCGCGACTGGCCTTCCCCGACGAAGATCGGGTCGTACCCGAACCCGCCGGTCCCGCGCGGCGCCCGGATCAGCGTGCCCCGCTGCCGGCCGTCGACCAGGTGCTCCCGGCCTTCCGGCAGCACCAGCGCGGCGGCACAGACGAACGCCGCCCCGCGATGCTCGTCCGGCACGTCCTCGAGCTGAGCCAGCAGCAGCTCCAGGTTGGCCTGGTCGTCGCCGTGCCGGCCGGCCCAGCGGGCGCTGAACACCCCGGGCGCGCCGCCCAGCGCGTCGACCGCCAGCCCGGAGTCGTCGGCGACCGTCGGCAGCCCTGTGTGGCGCATCCCCTCGCGCGCCTTCAGTAGCGCGTTCTCGGCGAACGTGAGCCCGGTCTCCGGCACTTCCGGATAGGCCGGGACGTCGTCCAGCCCTACCAACTCGACCGGCACGTTCGCCCGTACCAGAATCCGGCGCAGCTCCTCGAGCTTCTTGCCGTTGCGGGTGGCAAGCAGCACACGACCGTACTCGCTCATGACGCGATTGCCGCCCGCTGCAACTCGGCCAACTCGGTGCACCCGTGTACCGCGAGATCGAGCAACGCATCCAGCTGGTCGCGCGTGAACACTCCGGACTCGCCGGTGCCCTGCACCTCCACGAACTCCCCCGTACCCGTACACACGACGTTCATGTCCACCTCGGCGGCGACGTCCTCTGTGTAGCACAGATCAAGTCGCGGCTCGGCCTCGACGACGCCGACGCTGACCGCCGACACCGACCGGTAGAGCACCTGCGCCGGCGGCTTGCGCAGCCGCTGCTGGCCGGCCAGCCAGTTGACCGCGTCGTGCAGCGCGACGTATGCGCCGGTGATCGCCGCGGTCCGGGTCCCACCGTCGGCCTGCAGCACGTCGCAGTCGAGCACGATCGAGTTCTCGCCGAGCGCGCTGCGATCGACGCAGGCGCGCAGGCTGCGGCCGATCAGCCGGGAGATCTCGTGAGTGCGCCCACCGATCTTCCCCTTCACGCTCTCCCGGTCGCTGCGGGTGGTGGTGGCCCGCGGCAGCATCGCATACTCCGATGTGACCCAGCCCTGGCCGGTGCCGCGCAGCCAGCGGGGCACGCCTTCGGTCACGCTCGCGGTGCACAGCACCCGCGTGTCGCCGAACTCCACGAGCACGGACCCCTCCGGGTGCATGCTCCACTTTCGGGTCAACCGGACCGGCCGCAGCTGGTCGGGTTTACGTCCATCTGGTCGGGCCATGCCCGCCACCATATGTCAGCAACCTGATACCCCGGCCACCGGCAACGCTGATACCCCGGCCACCGGCAACGGCTAACCGGCCTCCAGGGTCAGGAGCAGGGTGGCGAGCAGCGCGGCGGTGCCGAGCAGCAGCAGGTACCACGGGAGCCAGCGGCGGTGCATCGCCGTGAACGTGGCGGACGTCGCCACGATGCCGAACAGCCCGGCGGCGACCATCACCGGCGCGAACCAGCCCGGCGTCGGGCCGGTGATGGTCGCGACCGCCGCCCAGGCCGCCACCGGCAGCCCGAGCAAGCCGAGCACCGCCGCCCAGGTGCAGATCGCGAACAGCCGGGCCGGGTGCGGGACCGGGTTGTGCCGGTCCGGCATCCGGAACAGCACCCGGTCATCGATGCCACCGGCCGGGTCGGGCGCGGCAGGGGCGCTGCGTGGCTGCGGCGCCGGCCCGGTGGCCGGTGGCCGGGCCGCCCCGACGGACGCCGACTGCGGCGGCCCTGCGTACTGCGATGGTGCGGGCGCGGGGCGGTCTGCCGATCCTTCGCCGTCGGCCGGCCCGGTGATCGCCGCACCGGTGGTACGCACCCGCTGGTCCCCCGTCCTCGCACGCTGGTTCGAGATCGCCGCAAATTTGCCGCCGCCGATGACTGGACTGGCACCGGGAGGCGACGTTACTATCAGCAACGGCTCATACGCCTAGCCGTAACGGCGCGCCCACGGTGTCGTATTCGCGACATTGTGGCCTGGGACGCGGATGTCCGGCCCGTTCACGGCGTAGGCTGCGCTGCGTGACGGACGCCCCGACGAGCTCGCTGGCCCGGCCCATTGGGATCTTTGATTCGGGGGTCGGCGGCCTCACGGTGGCCCGCGCGATTCTCGATCAGTTGCCCAACGAGCAGCTGCTGTACCTCGCCGACACCGCGCACGTCCCGTACGGCCCGCGGCCGATCGCGGAGGTGCGGCAGTACGCGTTGGCAGGCCTGGACCTGCTCGCCGAGCAGGGCGTCAAGCTGCTTGTGATCGCCTGCAACGCGGCCACCGCCGCCTGCCTGCACGACGCCCGCGAACGCTACGACATCCCGGTCGTCGAGGTGATCCGGCCGGCGGTCCGGCGCGCGGTCGCCACCACCCGAAACGGGCGGATCGGAGTGATCGGAACAAAAGCCACGATCAGCAGCGGGGCGTACGAGGACGCGTTCGCGGCCGCCGCGCACGTCTCGGTCACCAGCGTCGCCTGCCCGCAGTTCGTCGACTTCGTGGAGCGAGGTATCACCACCGGCCGGGCCCTGCTCGGGCTCGCCAGCGCCTACCTGGAGCCGCTGCAGCGGGCCGGAGTGGACACGCTGGTGCTCGGCTGCACCCATTACCCGCTGCTCGCCGGGCTGATCGGGCTGGTCATGGGCGACCAGGTCACGCTGGTCTCCAGCGCCGACGAGACCGCCCGGGACGTCTACCGGGTGCTGATGGAGAACCACCTGGCCCGGCCCGAGGACGGCGAACCTCCGTACCACCGGCTGATGGTCACCGGCGACGCCGGCGCGTTCGAACGGCTGGCCCGGCGGTTCCTCGGCACTGAGCTGGCGGCGATGCTCGGCGGCGCGGTAGGAGCGGCACGATGAGGCTGACGGTGCTCGGGTGTGCCGGCAGTTTCCCCGGCCCGGAGGCGGCGTGCTCGGCCTACCTGGTGGAGGCCGATGACTTCCGGCTGCTGGTCGACTTCGGCACCGGCTCGCTGAGCGCGCTGCAGCGGTACGCCGGGCTGATGGCGGTCGACGCGGTCCTGCTCAGCCACCTGCACTGCGACCACTTCTTCGACGCCTGCATGTTCGTGGTGGTGCGCCGGTACGCCCCGGGCGGGCCGTACCCGCCGATCCCGGTCTACGCGCCGGCGGGTGCGCCGGACCGGCTCGCCGCCGCCTACTCGGCCGACCACGGCCCGCTGGACGACGTGTACACGTTCTACTCGCTGCAGCCGGGCACGTTCCCGATCGGGCCGTTCTCGGTCACCGTCGACCGGGTCAACCACCCGGTCGAGACCTACGGGGTACGGATCGAGCACGGCGGATCGGTGATCGCGTACTCGGCCGACACCGCCCCGTGCGAGGCGCTGATCCGGCTGGCCCAGGACGCCGACCTGTTCCTGTGCGAGGCGAGCTACCTGGACGAGGCGCCGCACCCGCCGGACCTCCACCTGACCGGCCGGGAGGCCGGCGAGGCGGCCACCAAGGCCGGCGTGGGCCGGCTGTTGCTCACCCACCTGGTCACGGCATGGGGCAGCGAGGCGCAGACCTACCAGGCGGCGAGCGCGGCGTACGACGGGCCGATCGACATCGTCCGGCCCGGCTCGCGGTACGAGACCTGAGTCGGGCTAGCCGGCTGGGGTCAAGCCCAGAGCTGGCCGTCGAGCGCCTGCTCCGCCTCGGCGAGCGTGCCCCCGTAGGCGCCGGTGGACAGGTACTTCCAGCCGCCGTCGGCGACGATGAACGCCACGTCCGCGCGCCGGCCGTCCCGGACCGCCTCGTGCGCGACCGCCAGCGCGGCGTGCAGCACCGCCCCGGTGGAGAAGCCGACGAACAAACCCTCCACCTCGACCAGCTGCCGGGTGCGCAGCACCGCGTCCCGGGTGCCGACCGAGAACCGGCGAGTGAGGACGGTCTCGTCGTACAGCTCCGGGACGTAGCCTTCGTCCATGTTGCGCAACCCGTACACCAGCTCGCCGTACCGGGGCTCGGCCGCGACGATCTCCACGCCCTCGACCTTCTCCCGCAGGTAGCGGCCCACGCCCATGAGCGTGCCGGTGGTCCCGAGGCCGGCCACGAAATGGGTGATGGTGGGCAGGTCGCGCAGCAGCTCCGGACCGGTGGTCTCGTAGTGGGCCTGGGCGTTCGCCTGGTTGCCGTACTGGTAGAGCATCACCCAGTCGGGGTGCTCGGCGGCGAGCTGCTTGGCGGTCGCCACCGCCTGGTTGGAGCCGCCGGCCGCCGGCGAGAAGATGATCTCGGCGCCGTACATCCGGAGCAGCTGGACCCGCTCGCTGGAGACGTTCTCCGGCATCACGCAGACCAGCCGGTAGCCACGCAGCTTCGCCACCATCGCCAGGGCGATCCCGGTGTTGCCGCTGGTCGGCTCCAGGATCGTGTCCCCGGGGCGGAGCGTGCCGGCCGCCTCGGCGGCGCGGACCATGAACAGCGCCGCCCGGTCCTTCACCGAGCCGGTCGGGTTGCGGTCCTCGAGCTTCGCCCACAGCCGGACCGGGGGGGCGCCGGGCGCCACCGCCGGCGAGAGCCGGGGCAGGCCGACCAGCGGGGTCCCGCCGCAGGCGTCCAGCAGCGACTCGTAGCGAGCCATCGGGTCAGCCCCCGGCGACCGCGGGCAGGATGGTGACGGTGTCGCCGGGCGACAGCTTCGCCTCCAGCGCGCCGAGGAACCGGACGTCCTCGTCGTTGATGTAGACGTTGACGAACCGGTGCAGCGCACCCTCCTCGGTGACCAGCCGGGCGCGCAGCCCCGGGTGGCGGGTGTCGAGGTCGGCGAGCAGGTCGGCGAGCGTGTCGCCGGTGCCGGTCACGGTCTTCTCGCCGCCGGTGTACGAGCGGAGGATGGTGGGGATCCGAACATCCACGGACATGAGAGATCGCTCCTGATCGAGACGGGATGACAGATGGACGGTTGTGAGCAGAGGCGGGTCAGGCCCGACACTCGTAGTCGACCATCGTCGGGGTGTGCCCGAACTTGTATGACTGAACGGCGGTCCCGTCCGGCGCGCCGAGCACCTCGACCGGCTCCTCGGTCACCGTACCGTCGACGATCCGGAACGACCGGACCTCGGTGACCTCCGGATCCCGAGTGGAGACGAGCAGATAGTGGGCACCCGGCTCGGAGGCGAGGTTGATGTCGGTCCGGGACGGCCGGGCCTCGGTGGCGGTGTGCGAGTGATAGATGACGATCGGTTCCTCGTCCCGCTCGTCCAGCTCGCGCCACACGCGCAACTGTTCCATCGAATCGAACCGGTAGAACGTCGGTGAACGCTCCGCGTTCTCCATCGGGATCAACCGGGTCGGCGTGTCCGAGCCAGCCGGGCCGGCCACGACGCCGCACGCCTCGTCCGGGTGGTCCCGGCGGGCGTGCGCGACGATCGCGTCAAGAATCTCCCGGTCGATCCGCAGCACGATTCACAGGGTACCCGGATTTCCGCCCGGCAGCCGGCCGAGGGGCGCGGCGCGGCGGCCCGCCGCAACCCCGCTGACCAGGCAGGTAGACCGGGCCGGGTCAGCCGGGGCGCTGACCCACCGGCTCGGTGACGGCGGGCCGCCGGGCTCCCGCCGACCGGCGGTCAGCAGAGCGTTGACTGGTCGTCGACCCGGCGATAGGAGGTGGCCCAGTCCTCGACCGCGACCACCGCACCGTCGCCGGCCGGCGGCACCCAAGCGAACACCACCAGGTCCAGCTCGACCGTGAGCATCTGGTACCTCGGGCCGTCCTCGTCGTCGTAGAACCAGTCGGCATAGGGCTCGGTTCCGCACGGGCCAGTGGTGAACCCGGGCCGGTTGTAGGAGGCGTCCTCCCGGACCGCCCGGAACGACACCAGCACCCCGCCATCGGCCAGCGGGATCACCACCGGTGGCTCCGGGTCCGGCACCACCTCGACTCTGATCGACATCCGCTGGTCGAGCCAGCCGTCGGCGGCCAGTTCCGCGGCGTTCTCCGCGGTGAAGGCGACGAACGCGTCCTGGTGGCGGGGGGTCAGCAGGTCATCGTCGACGACCGCGTGCGCCTCCCAGCTCGCCTCCAGCCAGTCGGCGTACCGCTGCGGCAACGCCGCCGGGTCGATCGCGAGCTCGGTCGGCGCCGCTGGCGGCAACCAGCCGTCCTCGTCGAGCGCCGGCGGGGCGAGCGCGGTTTCGGTCGACCAGGCCAGCGCGGTCATCAACCACGGCTCGGCATCCGACGCCCGGTCGAACCGGGCGGACAGGTATGCCACGCCTTCGTCGAAGCCGATCTGGCCGGTGGCGACGAACCACGCCGGATAGTCGAACTGGTCCGGCGGCACCCCCACCACGACCTCGGTGAGCGGGCCGTCGGCGATCGAGGCGTGCTCGTCCAGCAACAGATCGACCATTTCCCGCACGCCGTCGCCGAGGTGGTCATCGACGCCGTCGCGCGCCTCGTCAGTGGTCCGCACGAAGATCAGCCGTGCCTGATCCGGGGTGACCACCACCTCCTGCGCCTCGGCCGGCTCCGAGCCGACCAGCACCGCGCCGGCCACCACCGCGATCCCGGTGACCACCGCGACCCCGGCGTTCACCACCGCGCCGGCCGGGCCGCCGGTGCTCGCCGCCGCGCCGGCCGGGGCGACCGGCGTCACCTGGGCGGCGGCGGCGCTCAGGTGCCCGGTGGCGGGTGCGGTGCCCATCGCGGCGGTGACGCCGGTGCCGAACCCGGCGGTGGTGCCGGCGGCGGTCAACCCGCCGGTGCCGGCGGCGCCCAGCCCGGCGACGATCCCGGCCCCGCCGGCCGCGCCCGCGCCGCCGCCGAGTGTGTAGCCGGCCACCGCGGCGCCCAGCGCACCGTGGGCGACCAGCGCGCCGGCCAGCGCCCCGCGGGCCAGCCAGTCCGCCCCGTACGCCTGCTCGGCGGCGGCGAACAACTCCGCCGACAACTCCCGAGCCGAACCCGGCCGCCCGGCCGGATCGTCAGCCAGCGCCCGGGCCAGCACCGCGGCCAACGGCTCCGGCAGCTCCCCCGGCGCCGGCGGCGCCGGCCGGCCGGTCAGCAGCTCGGCCAGCAGGATCCCGCACGCGTACAGGTCCGCCCGGCCATCGATCATCCCGCCGGCGCGCTGCTCCGGGCTGGCGTACGGGACCGCGCCGATCGGCGAGGTGGCGTGCTCCACCCCGGTGGCGGTCAGCTCGAACCCGGCCAGCAGCACCCGGCCGCCGGTGTCGAGCCAGACCTGCTCCGGCCGGATGTCCCGGTGCACCAGCTCTCGCTCGTGCAGCACCCGCAACCCGGACAGCACGGAGACCACCAGGTTCACCGCCTGCGGCCCGGACAGCTTGCCACCGTCGAGCAGTAGCTGCCGCAGCGGCGCGCCGTCCACGTGCTCGAACACCAGGGTGGGCGGCCCGGCCGGGTTGGCCAGCGTCTGCCGCAGCCGGAGCACGTTCGGGTGCTCCCAGCCGGAGAGCGCCCGCGCTTCCCGCTCCAGCCGCAGCCGCGCCACCGGGTCCTGGTACCGCTCCGGGCGGAGCACCTTCAGCAACGCCCGGTCACCATCCGGCCGGCTGGCCCGGAACACCGCCGCGACCTCGGTGGCGGTGAACACACCTTCGACCTGGTAACCGTCCACCGGGGCGCCGACCGGCACCGTCAGCGGCGCGGGCGGCAACGGCGGCGCCGGCTGCCGGCGCCGCCGGAACCGGGTCAGCGGCAGCAACGCCGCCAGCACCAGCCCGATCACCGGCGCCCACCACGGCGGGGTGTCGAACGGACCCACCGTCCCGGCCTCCAGCAACACCGCCCCCTGGGCAAGCCCGGCGAGCAGCCCGAACGGCGCCGCGAACAGGAACCGCCGCAGCCAGCCACCCTTGCGCAGCCGGGCAATCAGCACGGTCAGCAACCCGAACAGCGCGGCGGCGATGATCGCCACGATCCCCACCAGCGTGGACCAGACGCTCCGGTCCACCGACAGGGTCACCGCCAACTCACACGGCGGGCTGGCCACCACCAGCCCGAGGGTGCGGGTGGTCGGCCCGAGGTGCGGTAGCCACACGCTGGTCACGAACCGGTCCTGCGGCTGGTCGTAGTTGACCGAGTCCGCCTCGAACCGCTGCCCCGCCATCGCCACCGACACCGTGCCGCCGGCCAGCGGCTGGTCCGAGACGACCACCACCACTGGCTGGCTGCCGTCCGGAATCACCCAGGTCTGCCCGTCGACCAGCGGTACGCCGGCCAGCTGCTGGACCGGTTGCTCGGCTAGCTCGGCTCGCTGAGTCGAGAGCTCATCCTCGGATGAGACCAGGAAACCGGTGGCCGCGCAGCTCGGCCCGGACCCCGGCGCCGGCTCCTGAGCTGCGGCGGGGGTGCCGGTGAGCAGCAGGAGCAGCCCAGCGGTAACGGGCAACGGCAGCAGGCGAGACGGGGGTGGGGTCATCCGGCGCGTGCCTCCCGGTGGCGATGGTCACACATGCTTTTTGGCCGCCAGTGTGCCAGCCGGCCGCCACCCGGCCACCGGCCGAACCCGGGGGCTTGCCCGGCGGCTACTGCCAGCTACGAGACCAGCGCGTCGAGCAGCGACTCCTGGAGGTAGCCGAGGTAGGCGTAGACCGACAGCTGGAACACCCGGGACGAGGTCGGGTCGCGCATCACCGCGTCGTCCAGCTCCGACTCCAGGCTGGTCTCGTCGTGGATGTTCAGCCGGACCCCGAGCGCCAGCCGGACGTCGTTGAGCGCCCGCAGCCAGGCCTCGGCCGACTCGGTGTCGAGCTTCACCTCGCCGCCGCCGGACGCCGGCAGGGTGGCGAGGATCGCCCCGGCCTGGTCGATCTTGCTGGTCTTCAGCTCGCCCTCGGTCAGCCGCCGGTACTCGGCGGAGTCCTCCGGGCGGTCCGGGTAGACATCCGGGAACAGCCGGTCCACCACCGGGTCGTTCCGGTCGAAGCCGTCGGTGAGCAGCGCGACCACCTCGGCGGCGACCTTCCTCAGCACGTTGACCTCGTCCGGCGCGAACCGGGCTACGCAGTGCTCACCGTCACGGCGAAACATGATTATGAGTGGTCAATCGTTGCCCACAGACCGTGCCCGTGCAGCTGCGCGGCGTCGTACTCCATCCGCTCCCGCGCGCCGCTGGACACGACCGCCTTCCCCTTGTAATGCACATCGAGCATCAGCTGCTCCGCTCGCTCCCGGCTGTAGCCGAACAGCTTCTGGAACACCCAGGTGACGTACGACATGAGGTTGACCGGGTCGTTCCACACGATGGTCACCCACGGACGGTCGTGCTCCGGGACCTCCTCGACATCCGGAGTCTGGACCGGTATGACCTGCGGTGCCGTCATAACGCCCAGCATGCCACGCATCACCGGTCCGCCGCATCGTCCCGCCGGCAATCGGCTCGCACCGCGGCCCCGGCCGGCCGGCGATCGGGCCCACCCCGCCGCCCAGCAATAGACTGTTGTCCGTGAGCACGGCGCTGCTGACCGACCGCTATGAGCTGACGATGCTGCAGGCGGCGCTCCGCGACGGCACCGCTCACCGGCAGTGCGTGTTCGAGGTGTTCGCGCGGCGGCTGCCGACCGGCCGGCGCTACGGGGTGGTCGCCGGCACCGGCCGGCTGGTCGAGGCGGTGCTCAACTTCCGGTTCGGCGAGGCAGAGATGGACTTCCTCCGCCGCCAGCAGGTGATCGACGCCGAGACCGCCGCCTGGCTGTCCCGCTACCGGTTCACCGGCGACATCGAGGGGTACGCCGAGGGCGAGCTCTACTACCCGGGGTCACCGATCCTCACCGTCTCCGGCACGTTCGCCGAGTGCGTGGTGCTGGAGACGCTGGTGCTGTCGATCCTCAACTACGACAGCGCGGTCGCCGCCGCGGCCGCCCGGATGGTCACCGCAGCCAGGGGCCGGCCGCTGATCGAGATGGGCTCGCGCCGCGCCCATGAGGAGGCCGCCGTCGCCGCCGCCCGGGCCGCCTACCTGGCCGGCTTCTCCGCCACCTCCAACCTGGCGGCCGGCCAGCGCTACGGCATCCCGACCGCCGGCACCGCCGCGCACGCGTTCACGCTGCTGCACGACGACGAGCGGGCGGCGTTCGCCTCCCAGGTGGCGGCCCTGGGCAAGGGCACCACGCTGCTGGTCGACACCTACGACATCAGCGAGGGGATCCGGCGGGCGGTCGAGATCGCCGGGCCGGACCTGGCCGCGATCCGGATCGACTCCGGTGATCTGTCAGTGCTCGCCCAACAGTCCCGGGAGCTGCTGGACGCGCTCGGCGCCGTCGACACCAAGATCATCGTCTCCGGTGACCTCGACGAGTACGCGATCGCCGCGCTCGCCGCCGAGCCGGTCGACGGCTACGGCGCCGGCACGGCGGTGGTCACCGGCTCCGGCGCGCCCACCGCCGGGCTGGTCTACAAGCTGGTGGAGGTGGACGGCCGGCCGGTGGTGAAGCGCTCCGAGAACAAGGCCACCGTCGGTGGCCGAAAGACCGCGGTCCGCCGGCACAAGCCGACCGGCACCGCCACCGAGGAGGTGGTGGTCTCGCGGGGCCGCCCCGAGCCGGCCCCGCACGACCGGGCACTGCAGCGTCCGTACCTGGTCGCCGGCGAGCCGGCCCCCGACCTGCCGGACCTCGCCGCCTCCCGCGAGCTGCTCCGGCAGGGCCTGGTCGCCGTACCCTGGGAAGGGTTGAAGCTTTCTGCCGGCGATCCGGCGATCCCGGTACGAATGGTGGGAGGTAACCGATGAGCCGGGCGCTCATCATCGTGGATGTACAGAACGACTTCTGCGAGGGTGGCTCGTTGGCGGTGGCCGGTGGCGCCGCGGTGGCCGCGAGCATCTCCCGGCTGCTGCGGGAGTCGCCCGAGCGCTGGGATCACGTGGTCGCGACCAAGGACCACCACGTCGACCCCGGCGACCACTTCGCCGACCAGCCGGACTATGTGGACAGCTGGCCGCCGCATTGCCGAGCCGGCACCAGCGGCGCCGATTTCCACCCGGAGCTGGACACCGACCGGATCGAGGCGACCTTCCACAAGGGTGAGTACCAGGCGGCGTACTCCGGCTTCGAGGGCAAGGCCGGCAGCATCGGGCTCGCGGCTTGGCTGCGGATGCACGACGTCGACACCGTTGAGATCGCCGGCCTCACCACCGACCACTGTGTACGGGCAACCGCGCTGGACGCGGTCCGGGAGGGCTTCGCGACCACCGTCCTGCTGGACCACACCGCCGGGGTGGCCAAGGAGACCACCGACCGAGCGATCGAAGCCATGCGCGAGGCCGGCGTCCAGCTCACCGGCAGCCCGGTGGTCGCCTCGGCCTAGCCGTTACCGGATCGGCTCGACCTGGCCGGTTACGCCTCGGCCTAGCCGCTACCGGGTCGGCTCGGGCTAGCCGGTTACGCCTCGGCCTGCCGCCGATCGGCCGCGATCGGCGGCCCCGAGCCGGTCCGGTTCGGCCTCGAATCGGCCGGTTCGGCTGCTCGGGTGCTCGAAAACACCTCGCCACCGTCCCACCCCCGGTTGATGATCGGACTGGGAGGGAGCGGGACCCATGACCTTGGAGCCTTACCGGCGGGCGCTCCGGCTGCCGGGGGTACGGCCGTTGCTGCTGGTGGGGATGTTGGCTCGAGTGCCGATGATCGCCACCGGCGTCACCGTCACCCTGCACGTCGTCCTCCACCTCGATCGGGGGTACGGGGCGGCCGGGCTGGTCGGCGCGGCGGCCACCATCGGCGCCGCGCTGGGCGCGCCGATCGTCGGCCGGATGCTCGACCGGTACGGCGTCCGCCGGGTGCTCACGGTCACCACGCTGGCCGAGGCGGCGTTCTGGAGCGTCGCGCACGCCCTGCCGTACCCCGCCCTGCTTGTCACCGCGGTCCTGAACGGGTTGCTGGCGCTGCCGGCGTTCTCGCTGGTGCGGCAGTCGATCGCGGCGCTCACCCCGGAGCAGCACCGACGCGCCGCGTACGCGCTGGACTCGATGGCGGTCGAGCTGTCGTTCATCACCGGCCCGGCGCTCGCGGTGATGCTCGCCACCAGCGTCTCCTCCCGGGTAGCGATGATCGCGGTCGGGGCCGGGATCGTGCTGGGCGGGATCGGGCTGCTGGTGCTGAACCCGCCGATCCGGGAGCCGGCGGCGCCGGCCGCCGACCAGCCGGCACCGCCGCGGCGGGAGTGGCTGAGCGTCAAGCTGCTCGCGGTGCTCGCCGTTTCGGCTGCCACCACCCTGGTGCTGGTCGGCAGCGACGTGGCGATCGTGGCGATGCTGCGCGAGTCCGACCAGCTCCGGTGGAGCAGCGTGGTGCTGATGGTGTGGGGCGTCTACTCGCTGGCCGGCGGGTTCGCCTACGGGCTGGTGCCCCGCGCGATCCCGCCGTACCTGCTGGTCGCCATGCTCGGGCTGACCACCATCCCGGTCGGGCTGGCCGGCGGCGGCTGGTGGTGGCTGGCGCTGGCGATCGCGCCGGCCGGAGTGCTGTGCGCGCCGAGCCTGACCGCCGCGGCCGACTCGGTGAGCCGGCTGACCCCGGTGGCGGTCCGCGGCGAGGCGATGGGCTGGCACAACTCGGCGAACACGGTCGGGCTGGCGATCGGCGGACCGCTGTCCGGGGCGGTCATCGACGCCACCGCGCCCGGCTGGGGGTTCGCGGTGGTGGGCGCGCTCGGCGTACTGGTGGGGATCGGCGGGTTCATGCTTTACCGGGGCCGCGGCCGGCGGCAACCCGCCACCGAACCGGAGCTGGTCGCCGCTGGTTGAGCACCAGGGACCGCTTGGTCGGGCAGACTCCTGCCCAACCAGCGCACACCGGGCGCCCAGGGCGGGCGGTCAGCGCAGCTGGGCGGGCGGTTGCTCGACCGTCCCGGCGGCGGTGGCCGGCGCCAGCTCCGGGAACTTCGCGTCGAACGCCGGCCGCTCGGAGCGGATCCGCGGCATCCGGTCGAAGTTGCGCAGCGGCGGCGGGCAGCTGGTGGCCCACTCCAGCGAGGCGCCGTAGCCCCAGGGGTCGTCCACCTCGACCACCCGACCGGTGGTGTACGACTTCCACAGGTTGTAGATGAACGGCAGCGCGGAGACGCCGAGCACGAACGCGCCCATCGTGGAGACCACGTTCAGCGTGGTGAACCCGTCGCTCGCGTGGTAGTCCGCGTACCGCCGCGGGAAGCCCTCGTTGCCGAGCCAGTGCTGCACCAGGAAGGTGGTGTGGAACCCGACCAGCGTGAGCCAGAAGTGGACCCGCCCGAGCCGCTCGTCGAGCATCCGGCCGGTCATCTTCGGGAACCAGAAGTAGACCCCGGCGAAGACCGCGAACACGATCGTGCCGAACAGCACGTAGTGGAAGTGCGCCACCACGAAGTAGGTGTCGGAGACGTGCCAGTCCACCGGCGGCGAGGCGAGCAGCACCCCGGACAGCCCGCCGAGCAGGAAGGTCACCAGGAACCCGATCGAGAACAGCATCGGCGTCTCGAACGTCAGCTGCCCGCGCCACATGGTGCCGATCCAGTTGAAGAACTTGATCCCGGTGGGGACCGCGATCAGGAACGACAAGAAGGCGAAGAACGGCAGCAGCACCTGGCCGGTGGCGAACATGTGGTGCGCCCACACGCTCATCGACAGCGCGCCGATCGCGAGCGTCGCCAGCACCAGGGTCTTGTAACCGAAGATCGGCTTCCGGCTGAACACCGGGATGATCTCGCTGATGATGCCGAAGAACGGCAGCGCGATGATGTAGACCTCAGGGTGGCCGAAGAACCAGAACAGGTGCTGCCACAGCAGCGGCCCGTTGACCTCGGTGTCGAATATGTGCGCGCCGAGCAAGCGGTCGGCGAGCAGCCCGAGCAGCGCCGCGGCGAGCACCGGGAAGACCAGCAGCACCAGCACCGAGGTCACCAGGATGTTCCAGGTGAAGATCGGCATCCGGAACATGGTCATGCCCGGGGCGCGCAGGGTCACGATCGTCGTGATCATGTTGACCGCGCCGAGGATAGTGCCGAGGCCGGAGATCGCCAGGCCGGTGATCCACAGGTCACCGCCGGCACCCGGCGAGTGGATCTCGTTGCTCAGCGGCGTGTAGGCGAACCAGCCGAAGTCCGCCGCACCGTCGGGCGTGAAGAAGCCGAGCATCACGATCGTGCCGCCGAACGCGAACAACCAGTACGCCAGGGCGTTCAGCCGCGGGAACGCCACGTCCGGCGCGCCGATCTGGATCGGCGTGATCATGTTGGCGAACCCGAACACGATCGGGGTCGCGAACAGCAGCAACATGATCGTCCCGTGCATCGTGAACAGCTGGTTGTACTGCTCCGGCGACAGGAACTGCATCTCCGGCTGGGCCAGCTCGGCGCGCATGAGCAGCGCCATCACGCCGCCGATCGCGAAGAAGACGAAGGCGGTGACGGTGTACATGATGCCGATCTGCTTCGCGTCCGTCGTGCGGAGCAGCCGCGCCAGCGCCGATCCCCGCACGGGCTGATGAACCGGCCAGGGCCGCGTCTCGATCGGCTTCGGGGCTACGGTGGTCACCTGGGCAGAATAGTCCCCTCGACCACCTTCACTGCCGCGCCCCCCGGCCCCACCGGCCCGCCCTCGATCACGGGACCGCGACCGTCTCGACTTCCACCAGATCGGTCAGCCAGTGGACCCCGTCCGGGACCGGCCTGAGCCAGGCCACCCGCACCAGCCACGGGTCGCTCCAGGCGATCCCGATGATCTCCGCGGCGGCGACCACGCTCCCGCTCGCGCCCCGCCTGGGGTCCGGGTCGGTTCGCGGGAGCGACCGGTCCACCACCACCTCGCCGGCGGCCAGGTCGATCACCTGGATGCCGGGCGTGCCGCCCGCGAGCGTGCCGGTGCCGCTGTGCTCGAGGTACGACACCGCCAGGTACCGGCCGTTCGGCGAGAGCTGGATCGGTCCGTGGTAGGTGGCACAGCCGCGGACCGGGATCTCATGGGTGCTGGCGCCGCCGCCGTCCAACCGGGCGACCCGCACTTCCAGCGATCGCCGGTCGGCTACCTCGCACCCGCTGCCGACCGGCCCGACCCGCAGGTCGGCCACCCGGCCACCGGCGACCGACATGCTCACGATCCCCTCCGAATCGCGCGCGAGCAGCAACCGTTCGTCGCCGGTGGCGAAGTCGTACGCCACCAGTGTGGTGCCCCCCCGCTGCAGGTAGGCGGTGTCCGCGTCGGCGGCGAGCAACTCGACCGGCTGGCAGGGCGTCCGGATCTGGCCAGTCCGGCTGACCGACCGATCCGGCTCGACGATCAGCAGCGGCAAGTCAACCGCAGTCCCGGCATCCCGGTCGCAGGAACCGTCCGGGAACAGGTACGTCCGCTCCTTGGCGCCGAGCACCACCAGCCGGCCGTCCGGCAGTCCCACCACCTGGTAGAGCGAGCCGATCTCCGGCAGGCCGGTGAGATCCAGCTCCACCATCGCACCGTCCGGCAGTACCTCGACCGGGAAGCCGATCACCCCGTGCGCGTCGGGCTCCGCCCGGAGCCGGTCGAACGCCGCCCGGGTGCTGTCGCCCTCGACCGGCCAGGCCACCAGCGGTCCCGCGTTGCCCTGCGGGTTCTCGGCCGTCACGTACCCGCCATAGACCACCAACCGCTGCGCCGGCTGCGCCGACTGCGCCGGCGCCGTGGTGGTGGGCGCCGCCCCGGGCGAGACCACCTGACCGCTGGTCAGCTCGTCGACCGCCATCGGTACGGCGACCGTCGCGGACCCGATTACCAGCACAGCGGCTCCGGCCACGGTCGCGAGCCGGCGCTGGCGCCGCGCCCGGCCCCGTCGCCGTACCCCAGCCAGGTCGCCCTGGTACGGCGGGGCGGCCGCGGCCGCCGCGCGCATCGCGGCGGCGACCTCGTCTGGAATGTCGATGCGGTTCATGACGACTCCGGATCGATCGACGGGTCGGTGAGGGCGGTGCGCAGTGCCGCGAGTGCCCGCGCGAGCCGGCTCTTGACCGTGCCCTCGGCGACCCCGAGCACGGCGGCGGTCTCCGCCGTGGACAGTTCGAGCAGGACTCGGCAGACCACCACCGCCCGCTGCGGCAGGGCCAGCGCCGCCAGCGCCTGGCCAGCCGCGGTCGCCGCCGGGTCGGGCGGGGTGACCGTGGTGTCCGGCGGCGCGCTCGGGACGATCCGCTCCCGCCGCCGCTTCCGCCACCAGGAGTTCGCCCAATTGAGACCGACCCGGTAGGCCCAGCCGCCCGGGTTCTCGAGGGTGCGGACCCGGGCCCAGTTCGCATAGGCACGGGTCATCGCCTCATCGGTCGCCTCTCGAGCGAGCTGCGGATCACCCAGCGTAACCACTAGGGCCCGGTAGACCCGATCCACCGCTGCGCGGTAGAAGGCTTCGAATGGCTCGGCCGCCTCGGCCGACGGTCGGTCCAGCTCCTCCTCCAATGGCAAGGCGGCGGCCTGCGCTCCCATGTCCCGTACACGCCGCCGATCCTCGGCCGGTTCCCGCCGATTTTCCTCCGGCATCGAACCCGGTGAAATCCAGCCCGATTTGCGAGAATCTACGGCGAACGAATCCTGGATCGGCGATAAAGAGAGGATGCGAGCGCTCACAGTCGAGCCGACGGTCAAGAACTCGGTGACGATCAGCGAGGTGCCGGACCCGGTGCCGGGCGACGGCGAGCTGCTGGTGACCGGGTTGGCGCTCGGCATCTGCGGCACCGATCGAGAGATCGCCGCCGGTGAGTACGGATGGGCACCGCCCGGCCGGCAGCGGCTGGTGCTCGGCCACGAGTCGCTGGGCCGGGTGCGGTCGGCCCCGGCCGGTAGCGGCTTCGCCGAAGGTGACCTGGTGGTCGGGGTGGTACGCCGGCCCGACCCGGCCCCGTGCGGCGCCTGCGCGCACGGCGAGTTCGACATGTGCCGCAACGGCGAGTACACCGAGCGCGGGATCAAGGAACTCGACGGGTACGGCAGCGAGCTGTGGTGCGTCGAGGCCGACTACGCGGTGAAGCTCGACCCCAAGCTGGCGGCGGCCGGGGTGCTGATGGAGCCCACCTCGGTGGTGGCGAAGGCGTGGGAGCAGATCGAGCGGGTCGGCAACCGGGCCTGGTTCGACCCGCGGCGGGTGCTGGTGACCGGCGCCGGCCCGATCGGCCTGCTGGCCGCGCTGCTCGGGATCCAGCGTGGACTCGAGGTGCACGTGCTGGACCGGGCCACCGACGGCCCGAAGCCGGCGGCGGTCGAGGCGCTCGGCGCGGTGTACCACCACGACGGGTTCGCCGAGGCGACCGCCAGCGGCAAGCCCGACATCATCATCGAGGCGACCGGCGCCTCGTCGGTGATCGCCGACGCGCTCGCCGGCACCAACGCGTACGGCGTGATCTGCCTGACCGGGGTCTCACCGGCCGGCCGGTCGATCTCGTTCGACGTCGGCGCCGCCAACCGGGAGATCGTGCTCGAGAACGATGTGGTGGTGGGGTCGGTCAACGCCAACCTGCGCCACTACCGGGCCGCCGCCGACGCGCTGGCCGCGGCCGACCCGGCCTGGCTGGCCGGGCTCATCACCCGGCAGATCCCGCTCGCGGACGCCCCAGCGGCGCTGGCCGACGAGGGTGACGACATCAAGGTCGTGGTCACGCTCGGCGACTGACCCCGCCCCGGTCGCCCCGCCCGGAGCCGGTGACCGGTCGGCTGCCCGCCCCGGCGCTGGCCGCCTCCCCGGCGCCGGCCGTGGCCTCGGCCGGCTCCAGCAGTCCTCGCAGCGCCGCGATCTCCCGCCGCAGCGCCGCCAGCTCCGCCCGGATGTCCGCCTCGGTGTCCTGCAGCGCCGCCTCCATGTCGGCCTCCTCGGCGTCCTTCACCGACTCCATCGCGCTGACGATCACCGCGAGGAACAGGTTCAGCACCACGAACGTCGAGACCAGGATGAAGATCAGGAAGAAGATCCAGGCGTACGGGTACTGGGCCATCACGTCGTCGGCGACGTCCGGCCACGCCTCGCCGGTGAGGGTCTGGAACAGCGTCCACAGCGAGGTGTTGAGGTCGCCGAAATGCTGCGGCACCCGCGGCCCGAACAGGGTGGTCCCGAGCACCCCCGACACGTAGACGATCAGCGCCAGCAGCCCGACGATCGCTGCCGCCCCCGGCATCGCCGCCAGCAGCGTCGCCACTACCCGCCGCATCGCCGGGACCACCGAGATCAGCCGGAGCATCCGGAGCAGCCGCAGCGTCCGCAGCGCCGAGAAGGCGCCGGCCGACGGGACCAGCGCGACCCCGATCACCAGCAGGTCGAACACGTTCCACGGGTCGCGGAAGAACCGGCCGCGGTAGGCGTACAGCTTGAGCAGCAGCTCGACCACGAAGATCGCGAGCGCGGTCCGGTCCAGCGCCGCCAGCGTCGATCGGGTCTGGTCGCTCAGCTCCGGGATGGTGGCTACCCCCAGCAATGCCGCGTTCACGATGATGATCGTCATGATCGTGTGCTGGAAGCCGGGCGCCTCCACCAGCCGCTGCACTCTCATACGTATCGGCATGGCCGGACGATACAGCGGCCGATCAAGCAGCTAGATCAATGCACCGGGCAGCCCGGTCAGCCGAGTCGCGGCAGTACCTCATCGAAGAACTCATGATCACCGACGAACGTCGGGTCGAGCCGCTTGAACTCCGCCGGCGGCAGCCAGCGCACCTCGGCCACCTCGCCGGGGTCCGGCGCGAGCTCGCCACCGACCACCTGCGCGAGCCACCAGTGCAGCCGGAACGTGCCGTCGTCGGTGTCGCACTCCCACACCTTCGTGGTCGGCGCCACGGTCAGGCCCAGCTCTTCCCGGACCTCCCGGACCACCGCCGCCGGCTGGCTCTCCCCCGGCTCCACCCGGCCGCTCGGCAGCGCCCAGTAGCCCGGGTTCAGCACCGCCGGCCCGCGCCGGATCACCAGCACCCGACCAGCGTCGACCAACACCGCCACCACCGCGTCCGGTTTCACCGCCCCACCGTACCGGTGCGTGAGCCGGCCGCCGGCTGGGTACCAGCCAGCATGCGAATCGTGGTGGTCGGGGCGACCGGCAACGTCGGGTCGGCGGTGCTGCGCCGGCTCGCCAGCGAACCCAGCGTCGACGCGGTGACCGGGCTGGCCCGCCGGCCGCCGCCACCCCGGGCCGGGGACCGGGTGGACTGGCGGTCGATCGACATCGGCGGGCCGGCGGCGGTGGCCGACCTGGTGGGCTGGTTCCAGGGCGCGGCCGCCGTGATCCACCTCGCCTGGCAGATCCAGCCCAGCCACGACCGGGCCCAGCTACAGCGCACCAACCTGCAGGGCACCGCCCACGTCGCCGAGGCGGCGGTACGGGCGGGCGTGCCCGCGCTGATCGTGGCGTCCTCGGTCGGCGCGTACGCGCCCGGCCCGAAGGATCGCCGGATCACCGAGGACTGGCCGGTGACCGGGATCGCCGGCGCTTCGTACAGCGAAGACAAGGCCGCGATGGAGGCGCTGCTGGCCAACGTCGCCCGGCACCACCCGGAGCTGCGGCTGGTGCTGCTGCGGCCCGGGCTGATCTTCCAGCGGGACGCCGGCTCGGAGGTCGCCCGGTTCTTCATCGGGCCGCTGGCGCCGCTCGGGCTGCTGCGCTACCGGCGGCTGCCGGTGGTGCCGTCGCATCCGTTGCTGCGGGTGCAGGGGGTGCACGCCGACGACGTGGCCGACGCATACGTGCGGGCGGCGCTGGCCGATGTCCGCGGGGCCTTCAACATCGCCGCCGATCCGGTGCTGGACGGCGCCAGCCTGGCCGAACGGTTCGGCGGGGTCACCGTGCCGGTGGCGCCGGCGGTGCTGCGGGCCGGCGCGAACGCGACCTGGCGGGCCCGGCTGCAGCCGACCGAGCCGGGCTGGGTGAAGCTGGCGGCCGGCTGCCCGCTGCTGTCGTGGCGGCGCGCCACCGCCGAACTCGGCTGGCAACCCACGGTGACCGCGCTGGACGCACTGGCCGAGCTGTTCGCGGGGATGGCCAGCCGGGCCGGTGGCCGGACCGCGGCGCTGCGACCGCGCCCGCCGGCGAGCCGGCGGTTGGCCGCGATGCTCACCGGCCGGCTGCCCGGCCACGGCGATCCGTACTGAGGCGATCCGTACTGAGTCGACGCGGTTCCCGCGGCGCTCGCTGGTTACTGCGGGGTGAGCGGCCGGTCCGCGCGCAGGTCGGCCAGCGCCACCACCCGGGCGATGTCCCGCGGCGAAACCACCGCGACCACCCGCTGGTCGCCGTC
The DNA here is from genome assembly GCA_036564175.1 of Natronosporangium sp. Taxonomy (GTDB): domain Bacteria; phylum Actinomycetota; class Actinomycetes; order Mycobacteriales; family Micromonosporaceae; genus Natronosporangium. The sequence continues at coordinate 53,729 of DATCKZ010000005.1, read as the reverse complement.
GACCACCACCGCCCGGCCGTCGGTGCCCTGCGACAGCCGGGGCAGCAGGTCGGCCAGTGGCTCGTCGGGCGTGGCGGTCGGGACCTCGGCCGGCGGGGTGGCGATGTCCCGCAGCGTGGTGGTGGCCCGGTCGTCCACCGGCACCCGGCGGATCCGGTCCAGCGTCACCAGCCCGGACAACCGGCCGGCCGGGTCGACCAGCGGGTAGGTGGAGAACCGTTCCCGGAGCACCACCTGGTCGATGAAGTCGGCCACGCCGGCGGCCGGCGAGGCGGTCACCGGCGGGGGCGACATCACGTCCCGCACCCGCACTCCGCGCAGCTGCCGGCCGACCACCACCTGCTGCTCCTCGCCGAGCGCCGCGTTCACCAGGAACCAGCCGATCAGCGCCAGCCACAGCCCGCCGAACCAGCTCAGCAGCAGGGTGCCGGCCAGCCCACCGACGATCAGCACGAACCCGAAGATCCGGCCGGCCCGGGCGGCGAAGATCGCGGCTTGGGCGCGGTCGCCGGTCTGCCACCACAGCGCCGCCCGCAGCACCCGGCCGCCGTCCAGCGGCGCGGCCGGGATCAGGTTGAACAGCGCCAGCAGCACGTTGATCCCGGCCAGGTAGCCGAGCGTCGCGGCGGTCAGGTCGTTACCGACCACCGCCAACCAGCCGGCGGTCGCGACCCCGAACCCGCCGCCCAGCGCCAGGCTGGTCGCCGGGCCGACCGCCGCCACCGCGAAGTCCGCGCCGGGCGTCCGCGGCTCGCCGCGCAAATGCGCGACCCCGCCGAACAGCCACAGCACGATTCGCTCGACCTCGATCCCGTTGGCCTTGGCCACGATCGCGTGCGACAGCTCGTGCACCAGCACCGAGCCGACCAGCAGCAGCGCGGCCGCCGCCCCGGCCAGCAGGTAGGACCAGGCCGGCCGGTCCGGATGCAGCTCCGGGAAGTGCCACACGCCCAGCCCGAACCCGACCAGGACCAGGATCACCAGGACCCCGGCGTTGGCACCGACCGGCACCCCGAACCATCGACCCAATGACAGCGTGGCTCGCATGACGCGCTCCTTACCCACAACGCGCTCGGGCGAACCCCGCCGCTCGGCGAACACCCCCGACCGGCGAACCCGAGCGTCATTCGTGGTAACGCTGACAGTCGCCGATCCTTTCCCGTACGATGATGCTTCGCAACCGGGTCGCCGCGCGGTGGTTCGTGTGCGGGTGACGGAGGCAGCGGTGCGGGTTTTGCTGGAAGAGCGGACGCAAGGGCGCTACGTGTTGTCGCTCGACGGCGACCTGGATATGGCCACCGCACCGGTGTTCGCCGAAGCGGTCAGCCGGCTGATGGCCGCCACCACCGTCGGCCAGCTCTTGGTCGACCTCGCCGACGTGCGGTTCCTCGACTCCAGCGGGGTGCGGGCGTTGCTGCAGGCCCGGCGGACCGCCGAGGCGCGCGGGGTCGCGTTCCGGGTGAGCCGGCCCGGCGAGGCGGTCGCCCAGGTGCTCCGGGTCGCCGCCGTCGACCAGCTGCTCGGGGTCGGGGAGACGCCGGCGAAGCCGCCGCCGGGCGCTGCGAATCCGCCGCCTGACTCGCCCGGCTCGCATACCCTCGAGCGATGACCGGCCTTCACCCCCGGAGCCGGGACGGACCGGCGGCCGGCCTGACCCACCGGCTCGAGCGCCACGGGACCGTGCTGCTGCTCGGCCTCAGCGGCCGGCTGGCGGCGCCCGACGCTGTCACTGTCCGGTCGCTACTTCTGCGCAGCCTCGGTGAGTTCCCGACCGCGCTGGTGGTCGACCTGTCCGAGCTGCAAGCCGATGACGAGTCGGGGTTGCTCGCCATTCCGGCAGCGCTCCGGGACGCCGCCGGCTGGCCGGCCGTGCCGGTGCTGGTCGCGGTGCCCGATCCGCGGCTGCTGGCCCGGTTGCGGGCGTTGCCGTTCAACCAGCCACCGCGCTGGTTCAGCACCCGGGCGCAGGCGCTCGCCGGCGCGGCCGCCGCCAGCGAACGCGACCGGGTCACCACCACCCTCGGGGCCAGCCCGCAGGCGCCGGCTCAAGCCCGAGCCATGCTGCAGCGAGCCTGCCAGGATTGGCGGCTGACCGAGCTGGCGCCGGCCGCCGAGGTGATCCTGTCCGAGCTCACCGCCAACGCGGTGGTCCACGCCCGGTCCGCGATGCGGGTCACCATCCAGCGGACTCCGACCGCGCTGCTGCTGGTGGTCCGGGATGCCGACCCGTCGCCGCCCCGGCAGCGGTCGCTGCCGCCGGCCGGCTACCCGGTCGACAACGGCAACGGGCTGCAGCTGGTGGCCGCGTTCGCGAGCGACTGGGGGACCATGCCCACAGTCGACGGTAAGGCGGTCTGGGCACGCATCGACCTCGGGGAGGCGCGGGATGGGGCAATCCCAGATCAGCCCGCTCGCATACCCTGATCGGGTGGCGCCGGTGCCGGCGCAGTGGCATGAGTCGGTCGCCGCGCTGTTGCGCTCGATCCGGCTGGCGCCACCAAGCTCGATTGTGGACACCATCAACGAGGCGGTCCAGCCGATCGGCATCCAGGTGGCCGTCTACCTGGTCGACCGGGAGCAGCGGGCGCTCCGCGCCTTGCCGCGCAGCGGGATTCCGGTGCCCGGCCGGATCCCGATCGACACCACGCTCGCCGGCCGGTCGTTCACCACCGGCCAACCGGTGGTCTCGGCCGGCCCGCCGGACCGGCTGTGGCTGGTGCTGCTCGACGGTTCGGAGCGGCTCGGGGTGATGGAGGTGATCCTGCCGGCCGGGCTCGACCCGGACGACGAGTCGGTGCGGGCCGGCGCCGAGCTGCTCGCGAACGTCACCGGCTACCTGGTGGTGTCGAAGTTCCCGTACGGCGACACGATCCGGCGCACCCGCCGGTCACAGGCGATGTCCACCGGTGGCGAGCTACTCTGGTGCGCGCTGCCGCCGCTGACCTGCGCGACCCAGGAGCTGGTGCTGGCGGCGGCGCTCGAGCCCTGCTACGACGTGGGCGGCGACGCGTTCGACTACGCGATCGACCACCAGACGCTGCGGGTCAGCATCTTCGACGCGGTCGGCCACGGCCTGGCCGCCGCGCTCACCAGCACGCTCACGCTCGCCGCCACCCGGGCGGCGCGGGCGAAGGGGTTGGACCTGGCCGCCACCGCCGCGGCTGCCGACGAGGCGATCACCGACCAGTTTGGAGACCTGCGGTACACCACCGCGATCCTGGCCGAGCTCGACCTCACCACCGGCCGGCTGCAGTACCTGAACGCCGGCCATCCGCCGGCGGTGGTGATGCGGGACGGCAAGGTGGTGGTCACCCTCGACGCGGTCGGCCGGACCCCGCTCGGACTGCCAGACCACCCCCGGGTCGGGCACGAGAGCCTGGAGCCCGGGGACCGGCTGCTGTTCTACACCGACGGGATCACCGAGGCCCGCGACGCGGCCGGCGAGTTCTTCGGGCTCACCCGGTTGCTCGACCTGGCCGAGCGGCACGCCGCCGCCGGCTTGTCGGCTCCGGAGACGCTGCGCCGGCTCTCCCACGCGGTGCTCGAACACCAGCATGGGCAGCTGGACGACGACGCCACGCTGCTGATCGTCGAATGGTCGCCGCCGACTCGGCCGGCACCGGTGAGCCGGCAGGCCGCCGCGGTGGTCGATCCGCACCCGGACGACCTCGCGGTCGACGAGGTCGGCGAGATCCTGACCTACGCCACCACCGAGCTGTCCGAGCCCGGCGCGATCGCGGTCCACCCGGCCGGCGTGATCGGGCTGGCCGGCGCCGACCGGCTGGAGCGGGCGCTCACCACCCACATCCGGAATGGACAGACCAGGCTGGTGCTGGAGCTCGGCAACGTGTCGCTGGTGGACTCGGCCGGGCTGACCGCGTTGCTCCGGGCGCATCGCGCCGCCGCCGCCCAGGGCGGCTGGCTGCGGCTGGTGAACCCGCGCCCGCGGGTGCGCCGGATCCTGCAGACCGCGAACGTCACCCGGCTGATCCCGATCTACGAGTCGGTCGACGATGCGCTCGCCGCATCGTAACGACGGCTTACGGACTGGGACCCGGTTGCCGCTGCGGTAGCTGGGTCGGACGGACGGTTGCCAGGGGCGCGGCCGGCGCGGTAGCATCGCTCGGCCCGCACCAGGCGTGCGGGCGCCACGGATGCCAGCGAAATCCGGTGCAATCCCGGTGCTGTCCCGCAACTGTGATGCCGGCCGCCGCCCGCGGCCGGACGAGCCAGGTCGCCTGCTCCGTGGCACGAATCCGTCCTCGGAGGAAGGGCCGTTCGTGAGGCTGCCGGAACCAACCCGCGCCGAGCCGACGTCATTCCTCCTCCACTCTGGAGGAGAGTGCCATGCGATCCCCTCGTCTTCGGTTGCTCGCTGCTGTCTTCAGTCTGGTGGCGCCGGCCGGGCTGGCCGGCTGCGGTGGCGAACCCGCACCGCCGCCCGACCAGCCGGCGCAGTTTCCGGTCACGATTGACGTTGACGGCACGCCGGTCGAGATCCCGGCCCGGCCGGAGCGGATCGTGGTGCTGTCGCCGACCGCGACCGAGATGCTGTTCGCGATCGGTGCCGGTGACCAGGTGATCGCGGTCGACTCCGACTCCGACTATCCGCCGGAGGCGCCGACCACCGACCTGAACTTCTTCGAGCCCAACCTGGAGGCGGTCGCCGGCTACCAGCCGGACCTGGTGGTGGCGGCGATCGACCCGACCGGTGACGTGCTGGCCGGACTGGCCCGGCTGGAGATCCCGACGCTGCTGCTGACCGCGGCGAGCACACTGGACGACACCTACCGGCAGCTGGCACAGCTGGGCGCCGCCACCGGCCACGTCGCCGAGGCGGCGGCGGTGGTGAGCCGGATGCGGACCGAGATCGCCGCCATCGTGGACGGTCTGCCGGAGCGGCCGGAGCCGTTGACCTATTACCACGAGCTGGACACCGAGTACTACACGGTCACGAGTGAGACGTTCATCGGCCAGCTCTACGGTCTGCTCGGGATGCGCAGCATCGCCGACGACGCCGGCTCGGACACGATGTTCCCGCAACTGTCGGCCGAGTTCATCCTCTCCGCCGACCCGGATGTGATCCTGCTCGCCACCGTTCAGTGCTGCGGGGTGGACGCCGAGGCGGTGGCGAGCCGGCCGGGTTGGGACCGGCTGACCGCGGTCCGGGAAGGCCGGATCATCGAGCTCGACGACGACCTCGCCAGCCGCTGGGGTCCCCGGGTCGTCGACTTCCTGAGGGCCATAGCGGCCAGCATCTAGCGTCGATCATGGAGTTTCGCGCGCGTCCCCGGTGGGTGGGCGGAAAGTCCATGATCGACGGGGGTCGACGGGCGGGCGGGACGAGCTGGGAGCAGTGGTGTGACCGGAGACCGGGCAACGGCGTGGGCGTAGTCAGCGACTTCCGGACGGCGGTCGGGTTCCTGACCCGGCTGCCGGCCGGCGTCCCGACCCCGCGGTGGCCGGCCGGCGCCCCGGCTGACCGCGGGGCCGGCTCGGCGGGCCCGGGCGGTGGCGACTTGACCGCCGCCGGCGGGTACTTCCCGCTGGTCGGGGCGATCGTCGCGGCGATCGGGATCGGCGTCTGGGCGGCGGTCGACGCGCTGGTCGGGCCGGTCGCCGCGGCCGTCGCGAGCGTGCTCGCGACGGCCGCGGTGACCGGCGCGTTCCACGAAGACGGGCTGGCCGACACCGTGGACGGGTTCTGGGGCGGTGCCACCCCGCAACAGCGCCTGGAGGTCATGCGGGACAGCCGGCTCGGCACCTACGGCGCCGTCGCGCTCACCGGCGACCTGCTGCTCCGGATCGGCCTACTCGTGCCGCTCGACCTGCTCGACGTCGCCCGGGTCCTGGTCGCCGGCCACGTGATCGGGCGCGCCGCGCCGCTCGTACTCGCGGCCTGGCTGCCACCGGCCCGCAGCGAAGGCCAAGGGGTACGGATGAGCGTGGTCAACCGCGGCGGCGCGGTGCTCGCGGCGGCGACCGTGACGGTGGCGGCGGTCGCAGCGGCCGGCTGGTGGGCACCGGCAGTGGTCGGCGCGGCAGCGTTGGCGGTGGCGGCGGTACGCCGGGCCGCGCGCCGCCGGATCGGTGGGGTCACCGGCGACGTGCTCGGCGCCGGGGTCCAGGTGGCGAACCTGGCGGCAGCGGCGACGGTCGCCGCGCTCGCGAACGGAGGTCTGCTATGGGACGGCTGACGCTGCTGCTCGGCGGGCAGAAGTCCGGCAAGTCCAGCCTCGCGGCCCGGCGCGCCACCGGCAGTGGCCGGCCGGTCGTGGTGGTGGCGCCGGCGGAGGTACGGGATCCGGAGTTCGCGGCCCGGGTCGACCGGCACCGCGCCGACCGGCCGGCCGGCTGGCACACGTACGAGACCTTCGATTTGCGGCAGGCGGTGGCGGACGCGCCCGCCGGTGCCTTCATCCTCGTGGACGCGCTCGACACCTGGCTCGCGGAACGGCTGGAGCGGGCCGGGATCGGGCTCGGCGACGAGCTACCCGACCCGGACCGCCGGCGGCAGGCGGAGGCGGCGGTGCTGGCCGAGCTGCGCGGGTTCGCGGCCGCGGTCGCCGGGCGGGACGGCGAGGCGGTGGTGATCGCCGGGCTGCCGGGGTTCGGGGTGCACGCCAGCGGACCCGGCGCGAGGGCCTATGTGGACATCCACGGGCTGGCGGTGCAGGCGCTGTCGGCGGCGGCCGACGAGGTGCTGCTGGTGGTCGGCGGCCGAGGGCTGCCGATCCCGGCCGAGCCGGGATCGGCCGCCGCGACCGCACCCGCGAATCACCAGCGCCTGGCGGAGCTGCTGGCGGCGGTAGCGCCGGTGGACGAGGGCGCGGCGGCGGCGGCCCGGCAGCGGCACCGGCAGCTGGCGAAGCCGCCCGGCAGCCTCGGCCACCTGGAGGAGGTCGGCTGCCAGCTGGCCGCGATCGCTGGCCGGTGCCCGCCACCGGTGCCGGTCGCGCCGGCGCTGGTGGTTGCCGCCGCCGACCACGGCGTGCACGCGCGCGGCGTCTCCGACTGGCCCCAGGCGGTCACCCGGGCGATGGTGTCTACTGTGGCCGCCGGCGAGGCGTCGGTGAGCGCGATCGCCCGGGCCACCGGCGCCCGGGTGCTGGTGCTCGACGTCGGCACCGCCGGCGACGGCCCGGTGCCGGCCGGCGTCCGGGACGCCCGGGTCCGGCGGGCCACCGGCGACCTGTCCCGGGAGCCGGCGATGACGGCCGCCGAATGCCGGACGGCGATCGAGGCGGGTGCCGCGGCGGCCCGGGAGCTGCTCGCCGCCGGGGCCGATCTGCTCGCCACCGGCGACTTGGGGATCGGGAACACCACCGCCACCGCGTGCCTGATCGCGGCGTACACCGGTGCCGCCCCGGCTTCGGTCACCGGGCGAGGCGCCAATTTGGACGATGCGCGCGTACCCCAGAAGGTCCGGCTGATCGAGCAGGCGCTCGCCCGCCCGCGCGACCCGGACGATCCACTCGCGACGCTCGCGTCGCTCGGCGGCCTGGAGCACGCCGCGCTGGTCGGGGTGATCCTGGCCGGCGCCGCCGCCCGGGTCCCGGTGGTCCTCGATGGCGTGATCGCCGGTGCCGCCGCGCTCGCGGCGGTCGTGATCTGCCCGGCCAGCGCCGGCTACCTGATCGCCGGCCACACCTCCGCCGAGCCGGGTGCCCGGATCGTCCTCGACCGGCTCGGCCGCCGGGCGCTGCTCGACCTCGGGATGCGGCTCGGCGAAGGGACCGGCGCGGTGCTGGCGGTACCGCTGGTGCAGGCGGCGGCCCGGGTGCTCGCCGAGACCGCCACCATCGAAGCGGTGCTGAGCCGGACCGAGGCCGCGGTCGGCGGGAGCTAGCCGGGCTCAGCCGGCCCGACGCCGGGCGCTGCCCGCGAACACCCGGGTCGCCTCGTTCGTCCCGCACGACCAGCTGCTGCCGAAGCTCGCGACGATGGTCACCAACGGCGGGTACGGGGCGGTCCAGAAGGCGCTCGGATACGGCGTACCGCTGGTGGTCGCCGGAGCTACCGAGGACAAGCCGGAGGTGGCGGCCCGGGTCGGCTGGTCCGGCGCCGGCATCAACCTGCGTACCCAGGCCCCGACCCCGAAGGCGATCGCGGCGGCGGTGCGCTCGGTGCTCACCGACGGCCGGTACCGGGCCGCCGCGCAGCGGCTGCAGCGCCAGTACGCCCGGCTGTCCGCCGGTGACCGCGCCGCCGAGCTGCTGGAGCAACTGGCCGCCGGGGGTTTGCGCACCGCGGCTCCGGGAACCGGAACCGGGTGAGTTCGGTAGTCAGATCGGCCGTGCGCGGCGCGATCGCGGCGATGGCGATGTCCGGTCTCCGGCGGGTGTCCACCACGGTCGGGATGCTCGATCAGGCCCCGCCGGAGGCGATCCTGCAGGACCGGGCGCCGGGCGTGTTCTACCGGGTGCCGGTGGCGCGCCGGCCGGCCTTGGTGGAAGCGGCCCACATCGGGTACGGGACGCTCGGCGGGGTCGGGTTTGGACTGCTGCCCGCGCGGTGGCGGCGCCACACCTGGGCCGGGCCGGTTTACGGGCTGCTGTTCTGGGCCGGCTACGAGGCCGGCATCCGGCCGCTGCTCGGGCTCGCCCGCGATCGCCACCGGCGGGCACCGCAACGGCTCGCGCTGATCGCCGACCACCTGCTCTACGGGGTGGTGGTGGCCGCCTCGCCGTGGCCGTACCGGGACTGAGCCGCCGCCAGCCGGGCCCGCTGCGGGTCGACCGTATACTTCGGATCGCGCGCCGAGGCCAGGCCGGCCTCGAACACGCCGAACCGGGTGCACAGCGCCCCGGCCAGCAGCGCCGACCCGGCCACCGCCGCGACCAACCGGTTGCGGCGGCCGGCGACCGCCCCGGCGGCGCCGGCCGCGGTGAGCAGCTGGCCGAGCCGCATCCAGCGCGCCGGCCGGCCCTGCCGGTAGGGCTCGGCGAGCCCGCCCAGCCGGGTGGTCATCCGGCGCTCCGCCGCCAGCTCCAGGCCGGTGCCGGCGACCGCCAGCAGCCGGGCCGGGCCGGCCTCGCTGGCCGGCGCCGCCAGCAGCCCCAGCCCGGCTCCGCTGGTGAGCGCCCCGCCGGCGAACAGGAACGGCAGCTCCCGGTGCGCCTCGTGCCAGACCGGCACCGCGGTGTCGGCGAACAGCACGGCCGGGTAGGTCATCACCAGCGGACCGAGCGCCGCGGCCCCGGCCTTCGGTAGCCACGCTGCCCGGGGCAGCAGTCCGGTCACAGTGGCTGTCGCGGCGGCGCCGGCGAGCGCGCCGAACGTCGCCAGCAGCCACGAACCCATGCTCAGCGGCGAGGTCGGCTTCAACACCCGGAGCATGTTCAGGAACCGGGCCGGCCGGCCCAGGTCGTGGATGAGCAGCCCGGCCCCGCCGGCGGCGGCACCGGCCGCGGCGAGCTGGCCGGCGCGGGCGAGTCGCGGCCGGCCGGTCAGCTCGGCGAGCGCGGCCAGCGTCGCCGACGAACCGGCCAGGCCACCCAGGAAGAGGTACGCCGGAACGTCCGGATTCTTCCAGGTCGGCGGCTTGATGATCGGCTGCCCGTAGTACGAGCCGGGCCGCTGGTCGGTCATCGCCGGCTCGGTCATCGCCGGCTCCCCAGGAACGCGGCGGCCACCGCCGCCACCGCCGCGAGCGCGGCCGCCCCGGCGTGCCGCCACATCGACGGCAGGTCCCGGGTGGTCACCACCGGGTCGGGCGGCAACCCGTACACCTCCGGCTCGTCGAGCAGCAGGAAGAACGCCCCGTCGCCGCCGACCCCGTCGGCGGGGTCGGCGCCGTAGAGCCGGGCCCCGGGCACCCCGTCGGCCCGCAGCCGCGCCACCCGCTGCTGCGCCCGGTCCCGCAGCTCGGTCAGCTCTCCGAACTGGATCGAGTCGGTCGGGCACGCCTTCGCGCAGGCCGGCTCCAGCCCGTCACCGAGCCGGTCGTAGCAGAGCGTGCACTTCCAGGCCCGGCCGTCGCCCGGCCGGATGTCGATCACCCCGTACGGGCAGGCGGGTACGCAGTAGCCGCAACCGTTGCAGACGTCCTCCTGCACCACCACCGTGCCGAACTCGGTCCGGAACAGCGACCCGGTCGGGCAGACGTCCAGGCACGCCGCGTGGGTGCAGTGCTTGCACACATCGGACATCATCAGCCACCGGTCGGGGTCGCGCTGCTCGATGAACGCCACGTGCCGCCAGGTGCTGGCACCGAGGTCGCCGCTGTTGTCGTACGACCGGCCGAGCAGATCGAGCCCGTCGGCCGGCACATTGTTCCACTCCTTGCACGCCACCTCGCACGCCTTGCAGCCGATGCAGACGCTGGTGTCGGTGAAGAACCCCACCCTGGGCAGTTCGGTCATTCGGCTCCTCCTCGCCGGGCGTAGTCCTCGACCAGCCGCAGCAGCGCCGGTCCGCGCGGCCGGCGGCCGGGAATCACGTCGCAGGTCGCCGCCTTCGACTCCTGGATGTGGACGTTCGGGTCCAGCACCACCGGCAGCAGCTCGTTGCCGGCGTCGCCGGTGGACAGTCCGTTCGGCCCCCAGTGGTACGGGACCCCGACCTGGTGGATGGTCCGGCCCTGGATGGTCAGCGGCCGGATCCGTTCGGTCACCAGCACCCGCGCCTCCACCGCGGTCCGGGCGGTCACGATCGTCGCCCAGCCCAGGTGTTCCAGGCCCCGCTCGGCCGCCAGCTCCGGCGACACCTCGCAGAAGAACTCCGGCTGCAACTCGGACAGGTACGGCAGGAACCGGCTCATCCCGCCGGCGGTGTGGTGCTCGGTCAGCCGGTAGGTGGTCACCACGTACGGGAACACCGGCGAGCCGACCGGATGGGACCGGTTCGCCGGGTGCTGGTAGGTCTGCCGGGCCGGGTTCGCCTGCTGCTCGTAGAGCAGGTTCCGGACCGGCGACTCGGCCGGCTCATAGTGGGCCGGCAACGGGCCGTCCATCAGCCCGGTCGGCGCGTAGAGCCAGGCCCGGCCGTCGGTCTGCATGATGAACGCGTCGGTGCCGGCGAGCGCGACCTCCGCGGTGGCACCCGGCGGCGGCTGGTAGTCGGGCGGCTTGTCGGGCTCGAAGTCCGGGACGTCGTGGCCCGTCCAGCGGTTCCGGTCGGCGTCCCACCAGACATAGGCCTTGCGCTCGCTCCACGGCCGGCCAGCCGGGTCGGCGGATGCCCGGTTGTAGAGGATCCGGCGGTTCGCCGGCCAGGCCCAGCCCCAATCCGGGGCCACCCACGACTGCTCCCGCCCCGGTTTACGGCGGGCCGGCCGGTTCACCTCGCCGGCGTAGCAGCCACAGTAGATCCAGCAGCCGCAGGCGGTGGAGCCGTCGTCGGCGAGCTCGGTGTAGGACGACAATGCCATCCCGTCCGGCCCGACCCCGTTGATTTCCCGGAGCACCGCCGCCGCGCTCGGGTCGCGCAGCCGCCCCTCCTCCGGGTAGTCCCAGGTGAGGTCGAGGATCGGCCGGTCCCGCGGGTCGGTCGAGCCAGCCAGCTTGGCTCGGATCCGCCGGCCGAGGTGGTAGTAGAACCACAGGTCGCTGCGCTGGTCGCCGACCGGGTCCACGGCCTTGTGCCGCCACTGCAGCAGCCGCTGGGTGTTGGTGAAGCTGCCGTCCTTCTCGGTGTGGGCGGCGGCCGGCAGGAAGAACACCTCGGTCGGGATCTGCTCGGTCCGCAGCTCGCCGGTCTCCAGCTCCGGCCCGTTCTGCCAGAACGTCGCGGTCTCGATCAGCTGCAGATCCCGTACCACCAACCATTCCAGGCTGGCCAGCCCGAGCCGCTGCAGCTTGGCGTTGGCCGAGCCGACCGCCGGGTTCTCGCCGATCACGAAGTAGCCCTTGACCTTCCCGGCGAGCTGGTCCAGCACCGTCCGGTAGGTACCGTGGTCCCCGCTGATCCTCGGCAGGTAGTCGAAACAGAAGTCGTTCGCCACGGTGGCCGCCTCGCCCCACCAGGCCTTCAACAGGCTCACCGCGTACGCCTTCATGTGTCCCCAGTAGCCGGCCCGGCCGGTGTCGGCCGCCACCCACTCGGCGAGGCTCTGGTGGCGGTGGGCGTGCGGCATCGGCAGGTAGCCCGGCAGGATGTTGAACAGAGTCGGGATGTCGGTGGAGCCCTGAATCGAGGCGTGCCCGCGCAGCGCCAGGATGCCGCCGCCGGGCCGGCCGATGTTGCCCAGCAGCAGTTGCAGGATCGCGGCGGTCCGGATGTACTGCACGCCGACCGTGTGCTGGGTCCAGCCGACCGAGTAGACCCAGGCGGTGGTGCGCTCGCGGCCGGAGTTGCGGGTGATCGCATCCGCGACCTTGGCGAACACGTCGGGCGGCACCCCGCAGACCCGCTCCACCAGCTCCGGGGTGTAGCGGGCGAAGTGTCGCTTGAGGAGCTGGTAGACGCAGCGCGGATGGGTCAGGGTCGGGTCGAGCCGCGGTTTGCTTCCCACCGGCGGGCCGCCGGAGCCGTGCCGGTCGCCGCCGGCGGTCCGGCCCGCCTCCCCCTGTGCCGGCTCCCGCTGCCCGGCGGCGGCGGCCGGCTCGGCATCCTCGTACGCCCAGCTCGCCGGGTCGTACGTCATGGTCTCCGGGTCGTATCCGGAGAACAGCCCGGCCAGGTCCTCGGTGTCCCGGAAGTCTTCGTCGACGATCGCCGGCGCGTTCGTGTACGCCACCAGGTACTCGCGGAACTCCAACCCGTGCCGCAGCACATGGTTGACCAGGCCACCGAGGAACGCGATATCGGTGCCGGCCCGCAGCGGCACGAACCGGTCGGCCAGTGCCGAGGTGCGGGTGTACCGCGGATCGATGTGGATGACCGTGGCGCCGCGCTGCTTCGCAGCCATCACCCACTGGAACCCGACCGGATGGCATTCGGCCATGTTGGACCCCTGAATGACGATGCAGTCGGCGTGCTGGAGGTCCTGCTGGAAGGTGGTCGCGCCGCCCCGCCCGAACGAGGTTCCCAGACCGGGAACCGTGGCGGAGTGTCAAATCCGGGCCTGGTTCTCCACCTGCACCGCCCCGAGCGCCGTGTAGAGCTTCTTCATGAGGTAGTTCTCCTCGTTGTCGAGGGTCGCTCCCCCGAGGTGGGCGATGCCCATGGTGCGGTTGAGCACTCGCCCCCGCTCGTCGGCGGACTCCCAGGTGCGCCGCCGGGTCTCGATCACCCGGTCAGCGATCATGTCCAGGGCGGTGTCCAGGTCGAGCGTCTCCCACTCGGTGCCGTACGGGCGCCGGTATCGCACGGTTCGCTCCCGGGTGGGGGAATTCACCAGCTGCTCGCTCGCCGCCCCCTTCGGGCAGAGCCGGCCGCGCGAGATCGGGCTGTCGTAGTCGCCCTCGATCTGGCTGACCCTGCCGTCCGATACGTACACCTCCTGGCCGCAGCCGACCGCGCAGAACGGGCAGATCGACTTGACCACTCGGTCGGCGGTGGCGGTACGGGGAGTCAGCGCAGCGGTCTTGGCGGACTTGCTCGCCGTCCCGCGGCCAAGTGGATCATCCCCGGTGAGCTGCCGGTATACCGGCCACTGGCGGATCCATTCCCTCATGCCGGGGCGATACCCCGCCGGGGCCGGCCCAATCACCCAACCGCAGGTGTTTCGGCGGGCGGCTACGCTACCGGCCGTGGACCTCGCGGACCTGACCGAGCCCGAGCGGCGGGTGTGGCAGGCGTTCAGCCGCGGCGAGCCGGTCGACCTGGGCGGCGGTAACCCCACCGTCGATCCGGAAGTCGATGGCCCGGGCGGGGGCAGCGCGCCCGGCGGCGGTCCGGCCGGCGAGTGGGGAGCGGACCGGTGCGTGCGGGCCGAGGTGATCGTCCGGCTGCTGCTCGGCGCGGTGGCGGCCGAGCCCGGCTACTCCCCCAGGTTGGCGCTCGCCGGCGCCCGGATCACTGGAGCGATCGACCTGACCAGCGGTACGGTCGGCTGCGAGCTGCGGCTGGTCCGGTGCTGGCTGGACGAGCCGGTCACCGCGACCGACGCGAAGCTGCGCAACGTCACGCTCGACCGGTGCCGGGTCGACCGGCTCCATCTGTGGGGAGTCGATGTAGACGGTTCGGTCCGGCTGACCGGCTGCCGGGCCATCGAGGTGAACCTCGGTGGCGCCCGGATCGCCGGCCGGCTGCACCTGACCGGCAGCCGGCTGGCCAACTCGGACCGGCCCGCCTTCACCGGCACCCGGCTGTCCGTCGGCGGCAGCCTGATCTGCCGGAACGCCACCATCCACGGCGAACTCCGGCTGGTCGACGCCGCCCTCGGCACCGCGCTCATCCTCACCGGCACCACCCTGTCCAATCCGGGCGGTCGGGCGCTCGGCGCCGCCGGCATCACCGTCGAGCAGACCGTCTACTGCACCGAGGGGTTCCGAGCCACCGGTGCGGTGGTGCTCCGGCGGAGCCGGATCCACGGCCAGCTCGCGATCGACGGCGCCATCGACGGGCAGCTCGACCTGCGGGACGCGCAGATCCACGCGCTGCGGATGAAGTCGGCCACCGGGCCACCGGCGAAACTGGACGGGCTCACCTACGACCACCTGATCCCGGAGGAGCTGGAGCCGGACCGGATCGGTTGGCTGCGCAAGGATCCGGAGGGCTACCGGGCCCAGCCGTACGAGCAGCTGGCCGCGCACTACCGCCGGCTCGGCTACGACCGCCGGGCGCGAATGGTATTGCTCGCCAAGCGGCGTGCCCACTGCCGCCGGTTGCCGCTGCACTGGCGGCTGCTCGGCTGGTGCCAGGATGCGTTGTCCGGGTACGGGTATGCGCCCGGCCGCGCGGTCGGCTGGCTGCTCGCGGCCTGGGCGGTCGGCGCCGCCTACTTCGCTTCCAACCCACCCACCGACCCGCCCACCGACGAAGGGTCGTTCCACGCCGCGCTCTACGCGCTCGACGTGCTACTACCGACTTCGCCGCTGCGGCTGGAGGGGACGTATACCCCAACCGGGGCCGGATTCTGGCTGGCGATCGGGATGCAGGCGTTCGGGTGGGCACTCTCGATCGCGGTGCTGCCGGCCCTGACCCGAGCACTCAGCCGAGCGTAGCTAGGCGGGTGCGGCGCGGATAGGATGCGACCGTGAACCCATACGGCTACTTCGATGCGAAGGCCCGCGAGTACGTCATCACCCGGCCGGACACGCCGACCCCGTGGATGAACTACCTCGGCGAGGGGCAGTACGGAGGGATCATCTCCAACACCGCCGGCGGGTTCTCGTTCGACCGCGACCCGCGCAACCGCCGAGTCAGCCGCTACCGCTACAACGCGATCCCGGCCGACCAGCCGGGCCGGTATGTCTACCTGCGTGACCAGGACAGCGGCGCGCACTGGAGCGCGACTTGGCAACCGGTCAAGAAGGACTTGAACCGGTACGAGTGCCGGCACGGCACCGGCTACACCCGGATCACCACCGAGCGGGCCGGGATCCAGGCCGAGACCTGCTACTTCGTGCCACCCGGCGAGGCGGCCGAGCTGTGGGTGCTGCGGCTACGTAACCGCTCCGACCGGACCCGGACCCTGCGGACGTTCAGCTACGTCGAGTTCAGCTTCACCGACGCGGTCACCGACCAGCAGAACCTCGACTGGGCCGGGCACATCGTCTCCTCCGGCTGGGACGAGCCGACCGGCGCGATCCTGATCGGCACCAGGTTCCAGCCGACCAGGTCGTTCTTCGCCGCCGACCGGCCGCCGATCGGGTTCGACAGCGACCGGGAGACGTTCATCGGGCCGTACGGCGACCTCGCCGCGCCCGCGGTGGTGGTGGCCGGCGAGCCGACCAGCACCGGCTCGCCGCGCGGCAACAGCATCGGCTCGCTCTGCCACGAGCTGGTGCTGGCGCCCGGCGAGGAGGCCCGGATCTGCTACGTCATGGGCATCACCGACCAGCCGGCGGAGATCGCCGGCACGCTCGCCCGCTACCGCGACCCGGCTGCGGTCGACGCGGCGTTCGAGGCGCTCCGCGCCGACTGGGCCGACTACCTGTCGGCGTTCACCGTGGACACTCCGGACGCCGACACCAACGCGATGCTGAACTTCTGGAACCAGGTCCAGTGCCGGACCACCCTCTACTGGTCGCGGTTCGTCTCCGCCTACGAGACCGGGCTCGGCCGGGGCATGGGCACCCGCGACTCCGGGCAGGACACGCTCGGCGCGCTGCACGCCGCGCCCGACCAGGCCCGCCGGACCTTGACCCGGATCTGGACGATGCAGTTCACCGACGGCCACACCTGGCACCAGTTCTACCCGCTCACCGGCGAGGGCGGGCCGGGGTTGGCCGCCGAGTTTCCCGAGTGGCCACAGTGGTTCAGCGATGACCATCTGTGGCTCATCATCTCGGTCTGCGGCTACCTGCGGGAGACCGGCGACTTCGGCTACCTGGACGAGCGGGTGCCCTACCAGGACGGCCCCGAGGAGTCGATCTGGGAGCACATGCTCCGGGCGGTCCAGTTCACGCTGGACCACCGCGGCCGGCACGGGCTGCCCCGGGCCGGCTTCTCCGACTGGGACGACACGCTCAACGTGGACCACGGCTCCGGGCTGGCCGAAAGCGTGTGGTGCGGGATGCAGTTCTGCCGGGCGATGCTGGATCTGGCCGAGTTGGCCGAGCAGCTTGGCCGGCCCGAGGACGCGGCCCGGTTCCGGCGGCTGCACGCGGAGATGGCCGAGGCGGTGAACACCCACGCCTGGGACGGCGCCTGGTACGCCCGGTCCTACGACGACGGCGGCCGGCCGATCGGGGTGGCCAGCGAGCCGGTGCACCGGATCAGCCTCAACCCGCAGACCTGGGCGGTGTTCGGCGAGGTGGCGCCGCGGGAGCGGGCCGAGCAGGCGATGCGCTCGGCGCACGAGCACCTGAACACGCAGTTCGGGGTGGCGCTGATGTGGCCGCCGTACGACGGCGGCGACCCACGGGTGCGCGGCACCTCCACCTACCCGCCCGGCGCGAAGGAGAACGGCGGCATCTTCTGCCACGCCAACCCGTGGGCGATCATCGCAGCGGCGATGCTCGGCTGGAACGACCAGGCGTACGCCTACTACCGGCAAGTGCTGCCGCTGGCCCGCACCGACGCCGACCGGTTCAAGGTGGAGCCGTACGTCTACTGCCAGAACATCTGCGGCCCGGCGCACCCGCAGTTCGGGATGGGCCGCAACGCCTGGCTCACCGGCACCGCCTCCTGGATGTTCGTCGCCGCCACCCAATGGCTGCTCGGGATCCGCCCCACCTACACCGGGCTGCGGATCGCGCCGGCGATCCCTTCCGACTGGCCGGGCTACACGGCGAGCCGGCGGTTCCGCGGCACCCGGTACGACATCACGGTCCGCCGCGAGGGCCCGGGCAACGCGGTGTCGCTCACTGTGGACGGCGTACCGATCGACGGCGACGTGATACCGCTGCCGGCTGACGGCACCGAGCGGGTCACGGTCGTCGCGAGCCTGCGCTAGCTACCGGTAGCCGCGCTTGAGCAGATACCTCGCGCCGGCCTCGAACCCCTCGGTGCTGAGCACCTCGAAGCCGAACACGTCGCCGAGCCGGGCGGTCGTGTTGAACGCGGCACAGACCGCGAGCGCGTCGGCCACCTGTTGGGGGGTGACTCCGGCGGCCAGCACCTCCCGCAGGTCCGCGGCGGTGACGGTGCCATCGGCGGTCAGCTTGCCGAGCATCCGCAGGGTCGCCCGCAGCGGCTCCGGGATCGGGGCCGTCGCCAGGTCGGTGAGCACCGCGGCGACCTTCGACCCATCCTGATATGCCTGGCTGGCGGTCGCGGTGTGGGCCGCGACGCAGAACGCCGAGTCGTTCACTTTGGACACGTAAGCCGCCATCAGCTCCCGGTCGCCGACCGACCAGGCCGACCGGCCGCGCATCGCCTCGTGGGTGAACCGCTTCGCCCGGTCGCCGTAGAAGTCGGGCCGGTAGAACACCAGCTTGGCGGCGTCCGGCACCGGATGCCCGGAGAGCCGCCGGATCAGCGCGAACAGCAGCTTGGTGGTGGGGCGGTAGCCGCGGTTGAGAATGTCCAGCCGCATCAGTCGGCCCGCTCCGAGGTCGCTTCGGCCAGCGCCGCCAGCCCCGCGTCGTACAGCCGGCTGGCGTGGCCGACCGCGGCGCAGATCACCAGCTCGAACAGCTGGTCCTCGGTGACCCCGGCGGCGGTCACCGCGGCCAGGTCCGCCTCACTGACCTGCGCTGGCCGGCGGACCACCTGGTCGATCAGCGTGCCCAGCGGCGGGGCCAGGCCGGCGCCCGCGAAGGCGCGGGCCCGCAGCTCGGTGCTTGCCTCGCCCGGCCCGGTCAGGATGCGATCCACCAGCGCCTGGTGCATCGCCCGCTTCTGGTCCTCCTCCGGCATGCCGCCCATCGCCTCCTCCCGGCCGGCCTTTCAGTTATAAGACGATCGGGAGCGCCCGGGTTATGACAGCCGGAAATTCTCCGGGTAATGACGGCCGCGAGATTCTCGCGCCGAACCCGTTCAGGTCGGCAGGCGTAGGCCGGCTACCGAGCGGTAACGGCGCCGACTACGCTGGACAGTCCGGTATGAGATCGCTCCCATTGGAGCGCTTCCACGTAACCGTTCGCCACCGGGTCTGTACGCGACAGCAAGATCTGTGAATAATGGGGCCGGAGACTCCCGGAGGTACCCAGTGGCGAGCGCCAAGCAGGCTGGTCTCGGTGGCGGGCCGACCGCCCTGCGCATGCTGCTCGGCGCCCACCTGCGCCGGCTCCGGGAGGAAGCCGGCCTGAGCAGGGAAGAAGCCGGCTGGGAGATCCGGGCCTCCGAGTCGAAGATCAGCCGGATGGAGCTGGGCCGGGTCAGTTTCAAGGAGCGCGACGTCGCGGACCTGCTGACGCTGTACGGCGTGACCGGCGAGGAGCGGGACACCCTGTTGGCCCGGGTCCGGGACGCGAACAGTCTGCCCTGGTGGCAGCCGTACAGTGACATCACGCCGAACTGGTTCCAGCGCTACCTCGGCCTGGAAATGACCGCCACCCTGATCCGGTCATACGAGGTCCAGTTCGTGCCCGGCCTGCTGCAGACCGAGGACTACGCCCGGGCGGTGGTGCGGCTCGGTCACGGCGGCGCCCGCGACGAGGAGATCGAGCGCCGGGTGCGGCTGCGGCTGGAACGCCAGCAGGTGCTCAGCCGGCCAGACCCGCCGAAGTTCTGGGCGGTGGTCGACGAGGCGGCGCTGCGCCGGCCGGTCGGCGGCAAGCGGGTCATGCGCGACCAGCTTGAGACGCTGATCGAGGTGGTGTCCAAGCAGCGGCACGTCCAGCTGCAGGTGGTGCCGCTGTCGGTCGGCGGGCACGCGGCCGCGGGCGGGTCGTTCACGATTCTCCGGTTCCCGCACGACGAGCTGCCGGACGTGGTCTACGTCGAGCAGCTCACCAGCGCGCTCTACCTCGACAAGCGCGAGGACGTGGAGAAATACTTCGACGCGGTGAACCGGCTCTACGTGAAGGCCGCCCCGCCGGACCAGACCGTCGACATCCTCACCGGCATCATCAAGGACCTCCGCAGGTAGCCGTGGAAATCTGGAACAACCCCGCCTGTACGAAATGCGCGGGCGCTCGGGAAACACTGGCTGCCGCTCGGGTGCCGTTCACGCTGCGGGCATACCTCGACCAACCGCCGACGGTCGAGGAGCTCACCGAGGTGCTGCGGCGGCTCGACGCCCGGCCATGGGACATCTGCCGGCTGGGCGAGCCGGCCGCGGCGGCCCGCGGGATGGCGGACTGGCCCCGCGACGAGGCGAGCGTCCAGCGGTGGATCGAGGCGATGGTGGCCGCGCCGGAGCTGATCCAGCGACCGATCCTGCTGCTCGACGACGGCTCCGCCCTGGTCGGCCGCACCCCGGAAGCACTCACCGAAGCGGTCCGCCGCCAGACCGGCCAGCCGCTCCCCACCGAGTAACCGGCGCTAGCTAGCCGCCGGCCCTCTGCCGCCGCGTCCGCTGCCGCGCTCGGGCGCGCGACATTCTTTTGCACTTGTTGCTGCCATAGCGACAACAAGTGCACAAGAATCAACGCCACCTGCCACATAATGATCCACTTGGTGGGTTCCGTTGCCGGTTCGATGCCGTTACGGTGGAGCTGCCGGGCGTCCGCACACCGGCAACCGGCCGTGCGCGGCATCACCCCCTGCCCGCCCGGCTGCTGGAGACACCATGTGGTCAATCGCCCGCCCCCGCCGGGTCCGTTCCCTCGTCTGCACCCTCGCCCTCGTTGTCGTCGCCACCGTCGCCGCGATCAGCGGCGAGCCGCCCGACAGTGGAAGCGATCCCGTACTCGCCAGCACCACTGCGAGCACTGTAGACAGTCAACTCGTCTCGCTCATCACTGGTGACCGGGTACGGCTGGACACGTTCAGCGACGGCCGGCAGGCGGCCACCGTCTATCCCGCCCCGCGCGAGCACGGACAACCCGGCCATCACACCATTGCGGACGGTGGCCAGCTCTACGTGATCCCGTTCGACGCCGCCCCGCTCATCCCGGGCCACCTCGACCGCGAGCTGTTCAACGTCACCAAGCTCGCCGAGTACGGCTACCACCAGGGCACGCCGGTCATCGCCACCGGCCGGCCCGGCGCCGCGCGGGCGCTCCGCGAGCAGGCCGGCCTCACGGTCAGCGCGACCCTGCCGAGCATCGACGCGATCGCCGGCACCGTCACCCCGGGTGGCGCATGGTGGCGGTCGGTCACCGCCTCGGCCGGCACCGCCGGGCTGGCGTCGGCCGAGCCGGCGAAGATCTGGCTGGACGAGCGGGTCGAGGTGGCGCTCGCCGAGAGCGTCCCGATGGTCGGTGCGCCAACCGCCTGGGACGCCGGCTACGACGGCACCGGCACCACCGTGGCGGTCCTCGACACCGGTGTCGATGCCGAGCACCCCGACCTGGCCGAGGCGGTGGTCGGCGAGGCGAACTTCACCGGCTCCGACACCGCCCGGGACCGGCACGGCCACGGCACCCACGTGGCCGGCACCATCGCCGGCTCCGGTGCCGCGTCCGGCGGCACGTACGTCGGGGTGGCGCCGGGCGCGCGCATCCTCAACGGCAAGGTGCTCGGCGACGACGGGTTCGGCAACCACTCGTGGGTGATCGCCGGCATGGAATGGGCGGCCGAGCAGGGCGCCGACGTCATCAACATGAGCCTCGGGTCGCCGCCGACCGACGGCACCGATCCGGTCAGCCAGGCGGTCAATCGGCTCACCGACAGCCACGGCGTGCTGTTCGTCATCGCGGCCGGCAACCGGGGCAGCGCCAACCACACCATCGACGCGCCGGGCGCGGCCGAGGCCGCGCTCACCGTCGGTTCGGTGAACAAGTCCGAGGTGTTGGCGTTCGGCTCGGGGCGCGGCCCGCGGCTGGGCGACTTCGCCATCAAGCCCGATATGACCGGGCCGGGCGTGCTCATCACCTCCGCACGGGCCGAGGGCAGCACCATCGGTACGCCGGTCGGCGACGACTACCAGACCCTGTCGGGCACCTCGATGGCCACCCCGCACGTGGCTGGCGCGGCCGCAATCCTGCACCAGGCCGACCCGGAGCTCGGCCCGGCCGAGCTGAAGGCAACGCTCATGACCACCGCCGTGCCGAACGACACCAACGACGTCTACCAGCAGGGCGGCGGCCGGCTCGACATCCCGGCCGCGCTCGCCAGCCCGGTGCTGGTCGCACCGCCATCGCTCAGCCTCGGCTACTTCCGCTACCCGCAGGACGACGCAACCCCGGTCAGTGCCGAGGTCAGCTACACCAACCGCACCGACCAGCCGCTCACGCTCGACCTCGACCTGGTCGTCGCCAGCCGCGACGGGGCGGTGCCCAGCGACGCGATGCTCTCGGTGTCCCCGGACACCATCACGGTCGAGCCGGACGAGACCGGCGTGGCCACGGTGACGGTCGACGTGTCGGCGGGCGAGCACGGGCTCTACGGCGGCTACCTGGTGGCCGAACAGGACGGCGAGGTGGTGACCCGCACCCCGGTCGGGTTCTACCACGAGCCGGAGCACTACGACCTGACCGTCACCGGCATCGCCCGCGACGGCCAGCCCGCCGCGGCACCGAGCAGCTTCGACGTGATGAACGCCGCCGACCGCAGCGTCTTCTCGCAAGGCACCGTAGGCTTCGCCGACGGCCGGGGCACGGTACGGGTGCCGCCCGGGACCTACGCGGTGATGGGCGTGGTGTTCACCGGCCCGGAGGGGGAAACCCGGGACTGGACGCTGGTCGGCGAGCCGGAGGTCGAGGTCACCGGCGACACCACGGTCGTGCTCGACGCCCGCGCCGGCCTGCCGATCACTGTGGACACCCCGGCGCACGAGTCCGTCCCGGTCGACACCTGGACCCTCGACTATCGGCGGTTCGCGGTCACCGGCGGGTCGCTGTCCCACCGGTACACCATGCCGGTCAGCGCCTTCCCGAACGGGATGTACGCCGAGCCGACCGGCCCGGTTTCGCTCGGCCGGCTCGAGTTCGCCGCGCGAACCCGGCTCGGCGCGCCCGGCCCCGCTTCTCCGTACCTCTATGACCTGGTCCATTATGAGCCGGAAGGCGTGCCAGCAGATCTGCACTACGTCGCCGATCCGGCGCAGCTCGCCAGCGTCCACAACCAGTTCTACAGTGACCTGCCGGGCCAGACCGGTGCCGAGATCCGTCACTTCTGGACACCCGGGCTCGCCATCTCCAGCGCCGACGTGGTGCCGCTGCCGCTCGGCTCGGAGCGGGTGGAATATCTCGTACCCGGCGTGCTGCGCTACCAGCAGTCGATCTACCAGCAGCACGACGGCGAGCAGGGGCGGATGTTCGAGCCGATCACCGAGTACGCGGCCGGCGAGCAGCGGGAGCAGCCGTGGTGGGGCGGGCCCCGCCGGGCTGGGCTGCGGGAAGGCGGACCGTTCGACATCAGCGTGCCGGCGACCCGCCGTGACGACACGTTCCGGTTCCCGCTCATGGACTGGGTTGACACCGGCACCGGCCACTACAGCCCGGGTGGCGACGCCCCCGACAGCACGGCATTCCGGCTCTACCGGGACGGTGAGCTGGTCAACGACGTCCGCCCGCCGGCCACCGGCGTGGCGGTGCCGCCGGAGCCGGCTACCTACCGGGTGGAGTTCGAGGCGGCCCGGGACGCGCCCTGGTGGGCCACCTCGGTGCGCACGAGTACCATTTGGACGTTCGACTCGGCGCAGACCGAGCCGGGTGGCACCGAGGTGCTGCCGCTGATCCTGTTCGACGTGGAAGCGGGCCTCGACCTGCACAACACCATGCCGCTGCCGCGGGACGACCGGGGTCAGCCGGCGATCGAGGTGCTGGCACGCCACCAGGCGGGCGCCCCGGCGATCCCGATCACCGGCGTCCGGGTGTGGCTGTCGTACGACGACGGCGCCAGCTGGCACGCCCGGCCGATGCGGGATCTCGGCGGCGGCCGGGTCCAGGTCATCGCCGGCCGGCCCGATCGCGCCGGCACCGGGTTCGCGTCCCTGCGGATGGAAGCGTGGGACGCCGACGGCAACCGGGGCGAGCTGACGGTAATCCGGGCCTGGCGGCTGCCGCCGCGCTAGGGCCTGTATCAAAGTCGTTCACAGCCATTCGCCGATCGCGGCGATGTGCACGGTGGCCTCGTAGCGCACGGCCAGCTTGTCGTACCTGGTGGCCACGCCGCGGTGGCGTTTGAGCCGGTTGATGCCGCACTCCACGGCATGGCGCTGTTTGTAGATCTCGGGGTCGAACGCCGGTGGCCGGCCGCCGTTGGAGCCCTTCTTGCGGCGGTGGGCGTCCTGGTCGGCCTTGCTCGGGATGGTCGCCTTGATCCCACGCCGGCGCAGGTAGGCCCGGTTGGCCCGGGAGGTGTAGGCCTTGTCAGCCAGCACCCGATCCGGACGCGTACGAGCCCGCCCGACACCCAACCGCGGCACCCGGATGCCCTCGATGACCGGGATGAACTGCGGGCTGTCGCCCCGCTGCCCGGCGGTCAGCACGATCGACAGCGGCTTTTGTGCCTGCTCACAGCCCAGATGCAGCTTGGTGGTCAACCCGCCGCGGGAGCGGCCCAGCGCGTGATCGGCCGGCTCGGTATGCACCCCACCGGGCGGTTCGGCCTGCAGATCCCCCTTTTGCGCGCCCCGGCGGCGTGCTGGTGGGCGCGGGCGGTGGTGGAGTCCACCGACACGTCCCAGACGATCTGCCCGGCGGCGTCCGCGATCGCCTGCAACGCGGTCAGGATCTGTGCCCAGGTCCCGTCGCGCTGCCAGCGGCGAAACAGCGCGTACACCGCCGGCCAGGACCCGTACCGCTCGGGCACGTCTCGCCACGGTGCGCCGGCGCGGGTCCGCCACCGGATCCCGTCTATCAACTGGCGTCTACTCCATTGCGGCGGCCGACCCGGCCGTTTGCCTTTGGGCAGCAACGGTTCCAGCACTGCCCACTGCGCGTCGGTCAGGTCATGCCGCCCCGTCACCGTTACGCTGGCCACGAGGTCTCCGGACTGATGGTCTTTTTCGTCGATGAACCATCTACCGGAGACCTCGCCCGTTATCGATCACGACACGCCGAGACTTCCTCACCGCCTGCCGCCGACTTTGATACAGGCCCTAACCGCGATCGTCCCGCTGGGGAGTGGACCGGGTGGCGGTTTCCAATGCGAGCCAGACCGGGAGCGAGACCCCGAAGAACGGGACGATGGTCGGGAGCAAGGTGCAGGTCGCGCCGAACGCCGCGACGATCGCGAGCAGCAGCAGCGAGCGCAGCGGCCGGGCGGCGGCCAGCGCGACCGCGCCGCGCAACCACTGTCGCATCCGCGCGTCCGGTTCGATGGCGGCGGCCGCCGGCAGCATCAGCGCCACCAGCGCCACCCCGGCGGCGACCGGGATCGTCGCCGCTCCAAACAGGAACGCCACCGGCGTGTCCTGGGAGCCGAGGAACAGGAGGTTGACCGAGAGCACGGTCACCACCACGGTCGCCGGCACGCTGACCGGCAAGCTGCGCCGCCACACCGCGGCGAACTCCCGGAAGGTGTTCACGAACGCCCGCTGGTCACCCTCGGCGAGCCAGGCGTGCATCGCCCGGCCCGCGGCGATCCAGGCCACCAGCCAGGTCACCACCGGCAGCGCGAGCAGGAACCCGGCCAAGCCGGCGAGCGCCAGGTTCGCCGGGTACGCGAGGAACGCGAGCAGGCGTTGCGCCCAGCGGCCGCGGGGCCGGGCGGGCGGCCGTACCACCGCTGGCTAGCGCTCCCCCGGCGGCGCGGCGACCGGCGCGCCACCCACCGGGCCGGACGTGTCGATCATGCTGGTCACGGTACCGGTCCCGGGCTTCCCACCAGCGTCGGGTGGCTCGGTGGCGGCGGCGAAGCCGGGCCCGGCGACGTCCGGCCGGATGCCGATCGCGTCATCAACCTCCCCGCCGTCGAGCTCGACGCCGACCACCTCCCGGACGCCGCCCCGCTCCAGCTCGACCACCACCAGCCGGCCGGTCACGGTGGCGCGGGTGGTCGCCGGCGTACGGTCATCCCACCGCAACGGCTCGCAGACGGTGACGAAGCCGGCGGCCGGAACCGGCTCGGTGGTCCGCCGCAGCGTGTGCTGCACCTTCTCGATCGCCAGGCTCGGGGTGCTCGAGGTCGGGTTGGCGTAGATCGGGGTCTCGACCACCTCGTCCTCGGTCCCGGCCGGCCGCAGCGTGTGGATCCGCAGCCGGGCCGGCCCGGCGTCCGCCTCCCAGCAGCCGGACTCGACCGGTCGCGCCGGGTGGTCGGTCTGCAGCAGCCAGGTCCACCGCCTGGGCTGGTCGGCGGCGAGGTCGTCGACCACGAACACGGTGCCGCGCGGCGACATCACCAGGTGCCGGTCGGCCCGCCGGACGCCGAGCGCCGGGTCGTACATCGCCGCGACCTCGCTGACCGCGTGCACCCAGCCGCCGCCGGTGTTGGCGGCCCGCAGCCGAGCGACGTGCCGCTCGTCGAGTCCCTTGTAGACGTGGTAGCGGCCCTCCCCGGCGTACCCCTGGCCATCGACCAGCACGCAGTTGTGGTGGGCGGTCCGTTTCTCGTTTGAGTAGCCCTCGTCCACCGCCAGGTAGCCGCCGTGTCCGAGCAGGACGAAGTGGCCGGAGTCCGGGTGGTGGTGCCCGGCGTTCAGCGTGGTCCAGCCCTTCTCCTTCGCGATCCGGTGCGAGGTCTGCCACGCCTTGTGGCCACCACCGGGCGAGGCCTTGAACGAGACCAGGCAGGCGTCCGGGTCCCAGGAGGTCCGGCCCACCACCAGTCCCAGGTCCGGGAAGGTACGGGCGAGCGGCA
The DNA here is from genome assembly GCA_036564175.1 of Natronosporangium sp. Taxonomy (GTDB): domain Bacteria; phylum Actinomycetota; class Actinomycetes; order Mycobacteriales; family Micromonosporaceae; genus Natronosporangium. Next base: position 27,440 of record DATCKZ010000005.1, on the reverse strand, counting down.
GCTCCGCCGGCCCGACCGCCGGCACGGTCGGGTCATACCAGAGCAGCTCCTGGTATGCCTCCGGCCGGATCCCCGGCTTGACCCCGCTCTCGTGCGCCTCCCGCCAGTAGAACCGCTCCGCCACCTGCTCGGCGAGCCACTGCGCCTGCGGGATCCGGTACTTCGAGGCCAGCTTGTAGTAGAGCGCGACGCTGTGGCCGCTGCGCCGGTCGTGGCAGTCGCCGTGGTCGACGATCCGCTCCAGGTCCGGGGCGGCCTGGTAGAGCCGGAACCAGAACGTCTCCCGCAGGTAGGGGCTGCGCGGGAACCAGTCAATCCCCTCGGCGGCCTCCAGCACGTCCAGATAGGTCGCCAGCCACGGTACGCCGTACCGCCAGTAGACGACGCCCTCGCAGTTGGACCCGTCCTCGGGCAGCATGTCCAGCACGGTGTCGAAGTTGGCCTTGGCCCGGTCGGTCCACGCCGACTCGCCGAGCACGTAGCCAACCGTGGCCAGGCCGGCATAGCAGATCCAGTTGTGGTTCTGCCAGTAGGACGAGGACCACCAGTCCCCTTCGGACTCGACCGCGAACTCGTAGAGCCGCTTGCCCTGCAGTGCCAGCTTGTCCCGCAACGCAGCCCGCTCCTCGGCGGGTAGCGCGTCACCGGCCCACGCGTACGCCAGCGACAGGCCGTGGCACAGCCAGCCGGCGTCCAGGTCGTGGTCGGGCATGTGCGCCTTGCCCCAGTGCGGGAACGACACCGGCGGCGCCAGCCACCGGCGCAGCTGGGTCAGGTAGTGGGGCTGTTCGGTGAGTCGGAACGCCAGTGCCAGGTTGGCGGCGGCTGGTCCGAAGTAGGTGATGCTGGCGCGCGGGTGCTCGGCCGGCAGCGGCACGCTCCGGTACCGCTCGCACTCCGCCAGCAGCCGCCGGAACTGGCTCGCCCGGACCTCGCGTGCCTCCTCGACCAGCCGGGCCAGCCGGCCGCCGGCGAGCAGCAGCGGATCGGTCATCGGTGCACCCGCAATCCCGGCCGCAGCTCCGCCGCGGACCGTTCCTTGGAGTAGGTGTCGACGTTGGCGTCCTGGCCGGCCGGGTCCAGCACGATCAGGGTCACCACCCCGTCGGTCTGGGCCCGGACGTAGTCGGTGACGTCGATCTGGAACCGGTTCACCTGCTCCAGCGGCGGTGCCATGGTGAACGTGCCGACCGGCACCGCCCCGTCGGCGTTCTGGGCCGGCGCGTTGTTCCAGGTGAGGGTGGCCTCGCTCCAGCTGTCGTCGTCTACCCCCATCACCGCGAACTGGTACTCCCGGTCGGTCGGGTTGTTGGCGGTGAGCCGGGCCGACAGCTCCAGCGTGGCCGAGCTGACGCTCGCCGGATCGTCCACCTGGAACTTGTAGTAGGTCACCCGCTGGATGCTGCCGCTCGGGTTGCGCTTCCACCGGATCAGGGTGGCGTCGCCGAACGTGGTGTCCGGCTGCCCGATGTCAATCATGCTGTCGTCGGTGGGCAGCAGCAGCGTCCCCTCCGGCGGCTCCTCGTCACCGCCGCCGGGCGGTGGCGGCGCGATGTCCAGCCGGATGTCTTCGCCGTTGCCGGTGATGGTGTTCCCGGTCAGGGACACACCCTCGCCGGCGGTGACCAGCAACCCGCCGGAGTTGCCGACGATCGTGTTGCCGGTGATGGTGACGTTCTGCGGCACGCCGGCGCCGACCCCGCCGGCGCCCGGGTCACCCGGGTCGACGCCGAGGTGGATGCCCCAGAACCGGTCCGCCTGGTTGCCGGTGATCACGTTGTTGCGGACCTGCGTGCCGGGCGCGTTCAGGATCTGGATGCCCCGGCCGTTGGCCGGCCCGGACAGCCCGGTGATGATGTTGTGCTCGATCACCGTGTCCGGCGAGCCCATGTGCACCTTGATGCCTTCCCGGGCGGCGGTCCGGATGTGGTTGTGGTGGATCCAGTTGCCCGGCCCGGAGGCGTCGTGGTTGGACGGTGCGGTTCCGCCGGTGTTGCCGAGCGCGATCGCGGCCGCCCGGACCCCGCGGAACCGGTTGCCCCGGACCTCGTTCAGATACTCGTCCTCGCCGTGCAGGTCGACGGCGTCCAGCACGATGTCGGTGAACTCGTTGTTCGCCACCAGGTTGTTGTGAGTGACGAACTGCAGCAGCACCCCGTGCCGCAGGTAGGGGCCCTCGAAGACGCTGTCCCGCACCACGTTGTGCCGGGAGTCGTCGGGGAAGCCGAGCCGGTCGGTCTTGGCGATCCCCTGGATGCTGACCCCGTAGCCGCGGCCACCGCCGCCGACGCTGGTCGCGTCGCGGAACCGGCAGCCGGTGACCACCACGTCCTGGCTGGAGGCGATCCGGATCCCCATCCGCTCGAACCGCTCCACGGTCACCCGCTCGATGTAGATCCGCTGGCTGGGCTGGCTCACCGCGTCGGAGAGGAAGATGCCGTACTGCGGACCACCGCCGGCATCGGCGTTCGGGTCCTCGCTGAACGGGCCGTCGAACGTGGACGAGACGGTCAGGTCGGAGATCACGATGTCGGTGACCCCGTACCCGCGTACCACCTTGCCGGCGTCGGCTTCGGTGAACGCCGACCGCAGGATGGTCCGGTCCTGGCCGGCGCCGCGCAGGTTGATGCCGCTGCGCAGGGCGATGTTCGACGAGACGTCGGCGGCCACCCCGCTGTTGAGGTTGTAGACGCCGGCCGGCAGGTAGACCTCGTCACCGCGCTGGGCGGCGGCGATCGCGGCGTTGATCGCCGGCGCGTCGTCATGGTCGGTGTCGGCCGGGTCGGCGCCGTAGTCGGTGACGTTGTGCCGGTCGCCGCTGACCGGGTTGCGCGGCGGCAGCGGGTGTGGCGACCCGTCCGGCTCGGTCAGCCCGGGTGCGGTGAACGGCTCGGCGTCCGGGTCCGGCTGCGGCAGGTTGCCGGCGAACGAGTGCACCACCGGCCCGTCCGGGTTCGGTGGGTAGAGCCGAACCTCGGTGAGACTGTTCCAGCCGCTGCTGCTGTTGCCGTAGCCGACGTACCGCAGGTATCGTCCGTCCACACCGGTCTGCGCCGGCGCGTCGTCGAACTCGACCGGCTCCAGGTCGAGCTCGGTGCCGCTGCTGGCACCGTCGGCGAGCACGGTCTGCCAGCTCTGGCCGTCGGTGGAGACCTGCAGGTCGAAGAAGGACTGCCGGCGGTCACCCTGGTGCCAGGCGATCCCCAGGTAGCCGATCCGCATGGTCTCGCCGAGGTCGTACTGGATCCACTGTGGGTTCTCCGGGTCGGTGGTCTCGGCCGACCAACGGGTGGTGAGGAAGCCGTCCAGCGTCCCCTCCGGCAGGTTGCCGTCGCTGCCGGAGGCGGTCACCTCCACCACCGGCAGCGGGTCGGGCGGGGTCGGCTCGGGTTCCTGGGCGCTGGCAGCGGTGGCCGCGGTCATCAGCACGGCCACCCCGGACGCGACGGCGAGGGTACGTCGGGCGGTCTTCATCGGTCCTCCGGGCGGGATCAGACGGGGTGGGGGCGGTAGGTCGATCGGAACGTCACCTCGCGGGTGGCGGGCACCACCCAGTCCAGGTGGGTGCGGGCCCGCTGCGGGTCGTCGGCCTGCCCGGGTCCCGGCCGGGCCAGCAGCACCGCCGCGGGGTCGGTGCACTCGTGGTGGCCGCGCAGCCGCTCGATACCGAGCCACCGGGTGGTCGCCGGCGCGACCTCGACCGGCACGTCCGGCCGGAACTGCAGGGTGACCCGCCGGGGCCGGTCGCAGATCACGGTCAGCTCGTCGCGCAAGCCGTCACCGTCCAGAGTGAGGGTACGGCGGGCGGTGACCCCCGGGTACGCGGAGTCACACTCGACGGTGACGCCGGTGTCATCGGCGACCACCAGCCGGCCCGCGCACTCGGCCTGCTCCGCGCTGTCCACGCTGAACGTCGGGTGGGCGGCGGTGCTGGCGTAGTAGTCCCGCCAGTGCCGGTGCCCGTACGGCAGCTGGCCGGGGTCCGGCTGCCACGGGGTGGTGGTCCCGTAGAGGTAGAGCGCGAGCTTGTCCCGGTGGCCGTGCGAGCCACCGTGCGGCCCGAAGTCGACGATCGCGTGGATACCAGGAGTGCGCAGCACCGCGTATCCGGCGTCCGGGAACACGGTCACCGGCCGGGTCGGCTCCGCCGGCGCCGGGAGCAGCCGGCCACGCAGTTCGGCCAGCTCGGCGTACTCCTGCTCGGTGGCGGGCCGGGCGTAGGGCGTGTCGTGCAACGCCGGGATCAGCCCGCCGCTGGTGGTGACCGCGTCGAGCGCGGCCGCCATCGCCGACAGCCGGTCGACCACCTCGGCCGGCGGCTGGTGGTCCGGGGTCGCGTCGATCGCCACCAGATAGGCCCGGAGCACGAACGCGTGGTAGTACGTGCTCGCCTCCCACTCCCAGCCATCACCACCGACCGCCTCGGCGAGGTGGGCGTAGACCCCGTGCGGCCCGGTCAGCCACGACGGGTCCGGTGCGCACACGGCGCCGGCGGCGTTGAGCCAGGCGGTGTAGTTGGAGGTGAACCGGCCCTGCGCCACCAGCTTGTCCCGGGCCTGCCGGGCGGCCTCCGCGAGCGCGCCGGTCAGCCGCGGCACCGGGTCGCCGAGCGCCCGGGCGGCCAGTCCGATCCGGACCGCCCAGATCGCCTCGGTCAGCGCCTGCTGGAACAGCCGGCCGGCCAGCATCCACGGCTGCGCCGCCGGATGGTCGTCGACCGCCAGCTCGGCGTACCGCTGGTCGTATTCGCGCAGCAGCGCGACCGCCCGCTCCGGTTGCCGGGCGGCCAGGTCCTGGATCGCCCGCGCGCACGCCTGGTGGGCGAGCACCGTCCACGCACCCCGGACCGCCGGGGTGTCGATCCGGCAGCCGTACCGGCACGGGGCGCCACCGGCCGGGAACCGGCCGGTGAACAGGTCCACGTGTTCGAGCTCGACTCCGTGGCTCGGGCAGACGTACTCGTGCCACCAGCCGCCCCGGTCCGCCGGGAGCCGGACCAGCGCACTATCCAAAGTGCTGGCCACCATTGATGCCGATCACCTGCCCGGTGATGTACGACGAGAGCGGCGAGGCGAGGAACGCGGTCACACCCGCCACATCGGCCGGTGTCCCCTCGCGCCCGAGCGGGACACCCGCCAGGATACCGGGCCGGGCCTCCGGTGGGGTGAACGTGTCGTGGAAGGCGGTCTGGCCGATGAAGCCAGGGGCGACCGCGTTGACCGTGATCCGGTCCGGCGCCAGCTCCTTGGCGAGCGCCCTGGTGAACCCGATCAGCGCCGCCTTCGCGGTCGCGTACGCCACCGAGCCGGCGCCGCCGCCGTTGTAGGCGGCCACAGAGGACATGACGATGACCCGCGGGTCGGCGCTGTTCCGCAGCAGCGGGATCGCCGCCCGGGTGGTGGCGAACGTGCTGGTCAGGTTGAGGTCCATGACCCGGGCCCAGTGCTCGTCGGACATCTCCACCACCGGCACCCGGCCGACCAGGTGGCCGGCGTTGTTGACCAGGATGTCCAGCCCGCCCAGCTCTTTGCTCGCGGCGGCGACCAGCTCACTGGCCTGGCCGGTGTCGGTGAGGTCGGCGGCGAGCGCGACCGCCCGGCGGCCGGCACCGGTGATCTCCTTGACGACCGACCGGGCACCGTCCTCGCTGTGCGCATAGTGGACGGCGACGTCCGCGCCGAGCGCGCCGAGCGCGCTGGCGATCGCCCGGCCGATGCCACTGCCGCCGCCGGTCACCAGCGCCCGCCGGCCCGTGAGATCCACCTGCATGCCGTACCTACCTCCTATTTGATTCCGGTGTTGGTGAAACCCTGGATGAAGTAGCGCTGGGCGACCAGGAACAGCAGCACCATCGGCACCGTGGCCAGGGTGGTGCCGGCCATCAGGTAGTGCCACTGGGTGTTCTCCTGTTGCTGGAACACCGCCAGCCCGACCTGGATCACTCGCAGGTCGTCGCGGGTGGTGACGATCAGCGGCCACAGGAAGTTGTTCCAGCTGTCCTGGAAGGTCAGCAACGCCACGGTGGCGATCGCCGGCTTGATCAGCGGCGTGTAGACCTGCGCGTAGATCCGGACCTCGCCGAGCCCGTCGATCCGCGCTGCCTCCTCCAATTCGCTCGGCAGGGTCAGGTAGAACTGCCGGAACAGGAAGATGGCGAACGGGGTGAGCCCACCCGGGATGATGAGTGCCCACCAGGTGTTGAGCCAGCCGCTGCCACCCTGTCCGAAGATGTCGTTGCCACCGAACAGCGGCATGAACTTCACGATCAGGAACTGCGGCACGATCTTCGTGTAGGTCGGGATCATCATCATCGCGATGATGAAGATGAACGCCACCTCCCGGCCCCGGATCGGCAGCCGGGCCAGCGCGTAGCCGGCCATCGAGGCGAGCACCACGTTCATCGCGGTGTGCCCGATCGAGATGAACAGGCTGTTGCGGAAATAGGTGACGAACGGCGCGGCGTCGAGCGCCTTCGCGTAGTTGTCCCAGACCCACTCCTCCGGCCAGAACGTGGGCGGGAACTGCAACAGCTCGGTCGGGCTTTTCACCGAGGTCAGCACCATCCAGAGGAACGGCACCAACATGGTGAGCGCGCTGAACAGGAGCACGATGTGCAGGCCGAGCTTGGTCAGGATCCGGCGCACCACGAGCGACTCCCGGCTGGGGGCGGGCGCGGCGTTGGCTGGAGCGGTAGCGGCGGTCATTCGTCGTGGCTCCTGGTCAGTCGCCTACTGAGGAGCGTCAGGATGAGCAGGCAGGCGAACAGCACCACCGACTGCGCCGACGCCAGCCCCATCCGGAAGTCCTCGAACGCGGAGCGGTAGACCTCGTAGGTCATCATGGTGGTCGCGTTCGCCGGCCCGCCATCGGTGAGCACGTAGATCAGCTCGAACACCTGGAACGCCCCGATGATCGAGACGACGAACACGAAGAACGTCGCGGGCTTCAGCAACGGCAGTGTGATCCGGAAGAACTGCTGCACCTTCGAGGCACCGTCGATCGACGCCGCCTCGTACAGGCTCTGGTCGAGGTTCTGCAGCGCGGCCAGGTAGATGAGCATCTTGATGCCGATCCCCTGCCAGATCCCGACCAGGATCACCGACCACAGGGCCAGGTCCGGATCGCTCAACCACACCTGGGTCGGCAGACCCAGGAACGACAGTGCGGCGTTGAGCACCCCGTACTGCGGGTTGAACATCCACAGCCACACCATCGAGATGGCGACGGTGGCGGTGACGTGCGGTAGGAACATGGCCGCCCGGTAGAACGCCCGGCCGAGCAACCGCTGGTTGAGCAGCACCGCGAACACCACCGCCACCGCCATCGCCACCGGCACGGTGAAGAACGTGTAGACGACGGTGTGCCAGGTCGCCTGCCGGAACACTTCGTCGCCCAGAATCTCGACGTAGTTGTCGAGGCCGATCCACCGCGGCGGCCGGAGCACCGTGTAGTCGGTGAAGCTGAGCGCCAGCGCCGCGACCACCGGGATGGCGATCCAGAACGCGACGTGCGCCAGCGCCGGTGCGAGCAGCAGCCAGCCGGCCCGGCGCTGCGCCCGCAACGGCGACCGGCGGGCGGACCGGCGCCGGGTGGCCGGTGCCGGCGCACCCCGCCGGGGCGGTACCGCGTCGCCGGTCGCCGGCTCCGCTGGCACCGCCACGGCGGGGGTCGGGGTCGTCATCGCCACGGCCTATCGGGACATCGCCTCGGTTGCTGCCGCAGCCAGGTCGTCCAACGCTTGCTGCGCGGACTTCTCACCCAGCAGCGCCGCCTCAACCGCCGGCGCGAAGTCGCCCCGGATCTCAAGCCACTGTGGCGGGCCACCTTCCCGCTGGGCGTACTGGAGGTTCTCCATGGCGAACTGGACCAGCGGGTTGCTCTGCACGTAGTCACTGTCGAGCAGGTCGGTGCGGGCCGGCACGTTGCCCCGCTGCTCGTTGGCGAGCAGCGACGCCTCGGCCGAGGTGAGGTGCTGCGCCAGCGCCAGCGCCGCCTCCTGCTTGTCGGAGTTCGCCGAGACCGTGACCAGCGTGCCACCGAAGAACATGCCCGGCTGGGTGCCGGTAATCAGGAACGGCTGGATCTGGTCGGCGAGCTCGGGTGCCGCTTCCTGCAGCGAGACCCACAGGTTGTTGTGGCAGACCCCCATCGCCGCGCGGCCGTTCAGCAGCGGGTGCACCTCGGCATCGGTGCTGGAGAACCCGATGTCCTCGACCCGGTCGGTGTGGATCAGGTCAACCAGGAACTGCAGCGCCTCGACGCCCTCCGGCGAGTTGAACGCCGGTGCGGAGAGGTCCTCGGTGAACAGTGAACCGCCGTTGGCGAACAGGAACACCTCGTACATTTGCCGGAGGTCCATCGACAGCATGTCGAACCCGGCCCGCTCGAGCGTGCCGTCGTCATTGCGTACGGTCAGCTCTCTCGCGTACTCCCGCAGCTCTTCCAGGTTGCTCGGCGGTTCGTCGTAACCGGCGTCGGCCAGGATGTCGGAGCGGACGCAACCGAACCGGGTGTCCAGCATCACCGGCAGCGCGTACACCGAGCCGTCCACGACTCCACCCTGGACGATCGCCGGGTTGTAGACCTCGTTCAGCGACTCGGTGGTGACGCCGAGCTCGGTGAGGTTGGCGAGCACACCGTTGGCCGCGAACGCCTCCACCCAGCCGACCCCCATCATCATCAGGTCGGGGACCAGCCCGCTGGCGACCGCGGTGGTGAGCTTCTCGTTGAGGTTCCCGTAGGTGGTGTAGTCGACGCTGACCTTGAGATCCGGATACTGCTCGTAGAACGCCGGGAGGATCTCCTCCTCGAGCAGCCGCTGGCCGTCGCTGCCCTCGTAGATCGGGGTGAGCAGGGTGAGCTCACCGCTGAACTCGCCGCCGTCATCGCCGCCGTCCCCGCTGCCGCACCCGGCGAGCACGAGCGCCAACGCCGCCGCGGTCGCGGCGAGCGGGCCAGGGCCAACCCTCCCCCGGTGGCTACGGTTTCTCATCTGCTGACTCCTTCCGGGCGGTCGACCAGCCGATTCGCGCCGGCAAGGGAGATAAGAGGCCGGCGCTGGTCTAACGTTGCACCGACCATACGGACGCCGCCGCGATCATGTCAATAGGGCTTTTCCGAGCTGTTACGGTTCGACCGGTCGCGATTCGGGGCCTGACGCCGGCTTGACGAGGGCCTACGATGGTGTATCGCTACACAGCTGTGTATCGTGTATCCGTCGAAGGAGCAGCGGCGATGCAGTCCACCGCAGGGGTCACCATCCAGCAGGTCGCGGAGGCGGCCGGCGTGTCCGCCAGCACCGTCTCCAACCTGCTGAACGGGCGCGCGCACCGGATGCAGCCCGAGACCCGGCGGCGGATCGAGAAGGCGATCGACCGGCTCGGCTACCGGCCCAACCGGGCCGCCCGGCAGCTGCGGACCGGCCGGACCCAGACGGTCGGGCTGGTGGTGCCGTCGGTCGGCAACCCGTTCTGGGGCGCGTTCGCGCTCCACCTGGAGTCGGCCGCGCTGGCCGAGGGTTACCACGTGCTGCTGTGCAACAGCGAGCGGGATCCGGAGCGGGAACGGCAGTACATCGACGAGCTCTGGTCCGACGGCATCCGCGGCGTGATCCTGTGCTCGTCGCTACCGTCGCTGGAGCACCTGCGGCCGCTGATCGACCGGGGCCTGCAGCTGGTGGCGTTCGACCGGATCGCCCAGGCCGACGACCCGGAGACGCTGGTCAGCATCAGCATCGACAACACGGTCGGGGCCCAGCTGGCCACCAACCACCTGCTCGAGCTCGGCCACCGGCGGCTGGCGTTCGTCTCCGGCGCGCTCGGCAGCATCAACCGCAAGCACCGCTACCGCGGATTCGTGGACGCGCTGGAGCGGGCCGGGCTCACCGCCGACGACGCGACCGTCTGGTCGGGCGGCGGCGCGACCGAGCAGTTCGGCGACGTGGCCGCCGCCGAGCTGGGCCGCACCGCCGCCCGCGAGCTGCTCACCCGGGACGACCCGCCCACCGGCATCGTCGCCATCAACGACATGTGCGCGCTGGGCGTCTGCCGCGGGATCCGGGACCTCGGCCGGCGGGTCGCCAACGACGTCTCGGTGGTCGGGTTCGACGACATCGTGCTCGCCGACCTCGCCGATCCGCCGCTCACCACCGTACGGCAGCCCTCGGCGGAGCTGGCCGCGTCGGCGTTCGCCGAGCTCAAGCGCAGGATCGAGGATCCCGGCTCGGCGAAGGGCCGGTCGCTGCTGGTCCGCCCGGAGCTGGTGGTCCGGGAGTCGACGGCGCCACCGCCTCGCTGAGGACGGCTTGGTGTAACGTTACACAGCCGTCGGCCGGGCGCCCGGCCGCTGGTCAGCCGGCCGCCTGCTGCTGATGCTGCCTGACCTCGGCCAGGCTGCGCAGGATGCAGAACTCGTTCCCCTCCGGGTCGGCGAGCACCACCCAGCCGGTGCCGTCCGGCTGGCGATGGTCCGCGACGGTGGTCGCACCGAGCTCCAGCAACCGGGCGAGCTCCTCGTCCCGCGACCCCTCGGCCGGCCGCAGGTCAAAGTGGAGCCGGTTCTTCACCTGCTTGGTGTCCGGCACCTGGATGAACAGCACCCGGTGGCTGCCGTCCCGGGACTGGATCATGCACTCCTCATGTCCCGGCTCGTTGGGATCGTCAGGATCTTCGACATAATCCAGGACCTGCTGCCACCACCGAGACAAGCTGTACGCATCGGCGCAGTCGATGGCTGTGTGTGAGATGTACGCAGTCATCCGGCCATGGTCGCAGACCGGCTCCGGGTACCCACCCGGTTATCCCCTCAGCCCGGTGGTACTCCGTCCGGTTATCCTCACCCGGCCTTTCACCCGGCTACCCTCATGCGGTGACGACGGATAGTGCGTGCGATCGCCACCCCGCGGGTGGCGGCGGGTGCGCTGTTTCGCGATGGTGACGGTCGGGTGCTGCTGGTCAAGCCGACCTACAAACCCGGCCGGGACATCCCCGGCGGTTTCGTCAGCCCCGACGAGTCGCCGCTCGTCGAGCCGGCCCAGCCAGCTTGATCGGTGACCGGGGCGGCTTGCGAAACCGCTGGTCAGCCGGTATGTTAACGCTCACATCGACGGTGAGCCATGAGCTACGCGACCCCCGATCCACCGCCTCGGTCGGGTGGCTCCCCGGTGTGCTCGCCGGCGGATCGCCCGACCCTCGGCTGCTCCTATCTGGAGGGTCAGCATCATGGCGTTCACTCGACGATCGCTCCTGCTGGCGGCCGCGGCCTCCACGGCCACCACCGCCGCTGGCGTCATCGGCGTCCCACCCCGGGCGTGGGCGCAGACCCGTACCGGCTACGTCATGTCCTACTTCACCGAGACGCCGCAGATGCAGGGCGCGAACTACGGTCTTCACCTCGCCGTCAGCCGGGACGGTCTCAACTGGACACCCTTGAACCAGAACCAGCCGGTCGCCACCCCGACCGCGGGCACCATGGGCCTCCGCGACCCGTTTCTGTTCCGCAAGCAGGACGGCACGTTCGTGGTCATCGCCACCGACCTGTTCGGCACCGACTTCGGCCAGACCAACCAGTTCCTGCACGTGTGGGACTCGGTGAACCTGACCAGCTTCACCGGCTACCGGCGGATCCGGATGCACGACATCGCCACCACCCAACCTCGACGCCTCGCGGCCCGGCCCGCCGGCCGGGCCGCAGGCCAACCGCAGCTGGCTTATGGCACGACCGCCAGCGCGTCGACCTCGACCAGCACCTCTGGACGGGCGAACCCGGCTACCTGCAGCACCGTGATCGCGGTCGGGTTGGGCCCCCACACCTCGGCCGCCGCCTGGTAGCCGGCGGTCACATCGCTGCCGGCCTGCACGTAGATGTTCAGCTTCGCGACGTGCCGCTGGTCGGCGCCGGCCTCGGCGAGCACCGCGAGCACGTTGCGCAACGCCTGGGCCGTCTGTGGGCCCAGGCCCCCGTCGACCACCTTGCCGGTCTGGTCGGTGCCGTTCTGTCCGCCGACGACCACCAGTTGCCCGCCGTCGATCCGTACCCCCTGGGAGAAGGCCGGGTTGGTGTGCAGCGTGGGTGGATTCAGGTGAGTGATGCTCATCGTTGCTCCTCCTTTGTGGTCGCTGCACGCCGCGCGCGCAGCTGGCGGACCTTGTGCCGGTTGCCGCACCGGCGCATCGAGCACCAGGTGCGGTTCCCCGACCGGGACGTGTCGAGATAGATCAGGCCGCAGTCGGCCGCGGCGCAGCTGCGGACTCGCTCGGGGTCGCTGAGCGCGATGGCCGCTTCGCGTGCGATCGCCGCGAGCAGCCGGTCCGGCGTGGCGGGAATCGGCGCGCCGAGCTGTGGTGGCAGGTCGGGCATCGCCGCGTGATGGTCGATGAGGTCCGCGTCCGCCGGCTCGATCGGCCGGTCGGACGCGGTCGCCGTCATCGCCCGGGCGATTGCCGCGCGCAGCTCGCGGGCGCGCTGGTAGCCGGCCTCGTCGATGGTCAGGCCGGCGGTCACGGTCGCACCGAACCGCTCCCGCCACCAGCGGGCCAGGTCCGCCGGCTCGTGCCAGTGCTCCCACTCCGGCGGGCCGCTGAACCCACCGGTGTACGCGAAGTCGAACGCGATCGAGCCAGGGTCGAACCACCAGCGCTGGCCGTCGGAGGCGACGAACCACTGACCGGTGGCTGGCTGGGCGATCATGTAACCATGATAGCTGGTTACGTGCCGCAACGCCCATCCCGGCCGAGTCGACCAACGCCACGTCGACCGTGCTGCCCACCCCGGCCGCGTCGACCATGGAGCTCGGGACGACACGCCGTACAACACGCCGAAAAGCACCATGGTCAACGCAGGGATTGGCGGCGATTCGCGCCAAATGGGTGGGACCTTAGGCCCTACGGGTACGGTCAGGGGCGAGGGAGGCTAGCAGCGGAGCCGGTCGAGGCATGGCCGGGTCCGTCCATCGAAGCGGGCACCGAACGAGATGCGGATGGTGAACTCTGATGGCGAAAGTCGCAATCAATGGCCTTGGCCGGATCGGCCGCGCTGCCCTGAAGATCCTCCTCGACGGCGAAGGACTCGAGCTGGTAGCGGTCAACGACGTTGCGGACGCCGAGAATCTGGCCTACCTGCTGAAATATGACACAGTGTACGGTCGCTACCACCGCGACGTGCAAGCCGAGGACGGCGCACTGGTGGTTGGCGGGCAGCGGATCCAGGTGCTGCGGGAGCCCGACCCCGAGAAGCTGCCGTGGGGCGAGCTCGACGTCGACCTCGTACTCGAATGCACCGGCGTGTTCACCCGCCAGGAGGACCTCGAGAAGCACCTGCGGGCCGGCGCCTCGTACGTCATCCTTTCCGCGCCGAGCTCCTCGGCGGACGTGCCGACGGTCGTCCACGGCGTCAACCAGCCCGACGGCGAGTCGCGGATGATTTCCTGCGCGAGCTGCACCACCAACTGCATCACGCCGGTGATCGAGGTAGCCCGGAATGCGGTCGGGGTGGATCGCGCCATCATGACCTCGGTCCACGCGTACACCGGCGGGCAGCGGATCGTTGACAGCCCGAACAAGAAGTTCCGGCGCGGGCGGGCCGGCGCGGTGAACCTGGTGCCGGCCTCCACCGGCGCGGCCCGGGCCACCACAAAGGCAGTGTCCGAACTGGCCGGTAAGTTCGACGGTGTGGCGGTGCGGGTCCCGGTGCCGGTCGGGTCACTCGCCGACATCGTGTTCGTCGCGAGCCGGCCGACCACCGCGGAAGAGCTCAACGACGCGTTCCGGGCGGCGGCGGACTCCGACCGTTACCGTGGCATCCTCGGGGTCACCGACGACCCGCTGGTCTCCGCGGACATCATCGGCGACCCGCGCGCCGCGATCATCGACCTCGAACTCACCCAGGTGGTCGACGGCACGCTGGTGAAGGTGATGGCCTGGTACGACAACGAATGGGGCTTCACCAACCAGATGATCCGCGAGGCCCGGCGTACGCTCGGCGTCGCCGCGTGAGGCCAGCGGCGTAGGCCGTCAGGACCGGCGGCGCGGCGCGGCCTTGCCGCCTGCCTTTCCGGTGGTCGCGCGCTTCCGGCCCGGATCGGTACGGGCGTGCGCGGTGAGATGCGTGACGCAGAGGCTGGGCTCGACGAACGGTTCCAGCCGGTCGGCTTCGATCGGCGCATCCAGCTCCGCCAGCAGGCCCCGCATCAGTCCAAGGTGGATCGCGCAGACCACGTCGCGGTGCGCCTGGGCGGTCTCCCGGAACGGGCAGTGGTGGAGCAGGATCCGCCGGTCCCGCCGGCCGGTCACCGGCTCGGGCGCGAACCCGATCTCGCGCAGGACGTCGACCAGCTGCTCGGTGGCGGTGTCGGCGTGGACTTGCTGGAACGGCGGCGGCCGCTCGGCGAGGTACCGCCCCCAGGCGTGCCCGGCCTGCTCGGCCGCCTGTGCTGGCCGCGGGGTCTCGGCCGCGACATAGCTGGTCAGGATCTCGGCCAGTAGCCGGTAGCTGCGCCGGCCGGCCGCGCCCGCGGCATCGGTGGGGCGGGCCGCGTACAGGGTGCGGGGCCGGCCCGGCTGGTCCCGCTGCTCGCTGGCGCGTTCGACCGCTCCGGTCGCGACCAGCCCGTCCAGGTGGAACCGGGCGGTGTTCGGGTGCAGCCCGACCCGCCCGGCCACCTCCCGTGCGTCCAGCGGCTCGCCGGCGTCGTGCAGCGCGGCCAGCACCCGGGCTCGGCTCTCGCCCAGCGGCTGCGCTGCGCTCGGGTCGGCCCGCAGGAACTCGTGGACCATTGGCTCACTTTTTCACAACCGAGTAGTAGAAACAACGGCGCACGCTAGCCGGGTCGCATCCAGGCCCGCGCCCAGGGTCCGCCCACTCCCGACAGCCAGGTCTTGGGTGGCCGCAGCGGTACCTCCGGGTACCTGGCCGGGTCCGGGAGGTCCGGGTCGAGCTTGGCGCCCACCCGGATCAGCTCGTCCGCCAACCGGCGCAGCGCGGCCGCGCCGGTGACCGGGGCGCGATCAGGTTCGACCAAGGTCGGCACGATGCCCGTGCCAAGCCAGGTCCATTCGTCCCGCCACTCCCGGATCCGCCGCCAAGCCTCGGTGGTGATCGGCCCGCGGTTGCCGCTGACCGCGAACCCGGACTCGCGGAGCGGGTCGGCGGTGGACCGCGCCCGCAGGATCGGTCCGGCCAGCCGGGTGCGCAGCGCCGCCGGGTCGCCGATGTCGACGCCGTCCACCCAGTACGCCGAGAACAGCAGCCGGCGGACGTCACCGGCGACCGGGGTGCCGTACGCCTCGGCGTACCCGGAAATCGCGGCCTCGGTGTTCGGTACCAGCTCGGGCTGCTCCCACGGCAGCTCCTCGCCCGGGAGCAGCAGTTCGGCGACTGCCGACAGCTCCTCCTTGGCGGCGACCTGGCCCTCCGGGTCCAGCCGGCGGCCGGTGACCGGTAGCCGCGGGTCGTGCTCGACCGCCCGCCAGTCCACGTCCACCCCGGCGGCGGCGAGGGCGTCGACCCGGCAGCTGGCCAGATAGCTCCAGGGACAGTTGAAGTCCGCGTAGACAACGAGACTCACCACCTGACCCCTTTCTGTGCGCGCCTTCCGGTGCGCGGGGCCCGCGGGCAGTCATCGCGCCAGCGAACCGTCCGACCCGGGCCCCGTGCGCCGAGCCGGCTTGTTTTTACTAGTAAATCTAGTATAAACTGCCGAGCAAGAGAGCAGCTGGCGACGGAGGGGACCGGTCGTGACCTACGTGATCGGCGAACCGTGCATCGACGTGCTGGACCGGGCCTGCGTCGAGGAGTGCCCGGTCGACTGCATCTACGAGGGCGACCGCATGCTCTACATCCATCCCGACGAGTGCGTCGACTGTGGCGCGTGCGAGCCGGTCTGCCCGGTCGAGGCGATCTACTACGAGGACGACCTGCCCCAGGCCCTCCAGCCGTACCTGGCCGACAACGCGCGGTTCTTCTTCGAGCCGTTGCCCGGCCGCGACGAGCCGCTCGGCTCACCCGGGGGCGCGGCGAAGCTGGGCCGGATCGGCGTCGACACCGAGCTGGTCGCCTCCCACCCCAAGTCCGAATCGCCCGAGTCCGAGTAGCCGGGGTCCGAGTAGCCCGAGTCCGAGCAGCCGAACCCGGGCGCCCCGGGACCCGAGCGCCCCGGGGTCAACCGTTGCGCGCGGCCGTACCGTACAGCGCCTGGTCGACCAGCCGCGGCACCACCGCCTCGTCCAGCGGCACCTTGAGCACCAGCAGCCGGTGATAGCAGGCGCCCCACAGCTGGTCGACGATGACGTCGAGGTCGGCGTCTTCCCGCAGCTGGCCCTGTCGCTGGGCGGCCCGCAGCCGGACCCGGGCCAGTTCGCGGCGCGGGTGCGCATACCGCTCCACCCAGGCCCGGGCCAGCTCCGGGTCGATCTGCGCCGCGCCCACCAACTGCGACACCGGCCCGGCCGCGCCGTCCCGGGTCAGCCACCGGATGAACGAGGTCAGCTGCGCGATCAGGTCGGCCCGTAGGTCGCCGGTGTCGTGGAACTCCAGTACCGGCTCGCTCTGCGCGAAGTAGGCCTCGGCGGCGAGCGCCCCCGGGGACGCCCACCATTTGTACAAGGTCATCTTGCTCGACCCCGCCTCCTTGGCGACCCGGTCGAAGGTCACCGCAGCTAGCCCGTCCCGCAGCAGGATCCGGGCGGCCGCGGCGAGCACCCCGGCCCGGACCTCGGCGGCTGGCCGGCGGCCGCGCCCGCGCCGAACCGGCGTGGCAGGTGGCTCGGACATGATCACCTCGCTTCGCTCCCGGCGAGCTTATATGAACGACTTGTACATTTGCCTCCGGAGGGGTAATGTACGAGCTGTCCATATAACTCAGGAGGCGACACCAATGGCCACCACCACAGGCCTGACTAGCACCACAGGTCGCGTCGCGATCATCACCGGTGGCTCCGGCGGCATCGGCCGGACCAGCGCGCTGCGGCTCGCCGCCGACGGCTTCGCCGTGGTCGTGCACTACAACACCAACCAGAAGCTCGCCGAGGAGACCGTGGCGGAGATCGAGGCCGCCGGCGGGCGGGCGGTGGCGGTCGGCGGCGACCTCGCCGACGAGGCCGCGGCGACCGCCCTGTTCGACGCCGCCGAGCGGGAGTTCGGCGGGGTGGACGTGCTGCTGCACACCGCCGGGATCATGCCGCTGTCGCCGATCGCGCAGCTCGACCTGGCCGAGTTCGACCGGATCCACCGGATCAACGTCCGCGCCACGTTCGTCGTCGACAAGCTCGCCGCTCAGCGGTTGCGGCCGGGTGGGGCGATCATCAACTTCTCCACCTCGATCACCCGGCTGCAGGCGCCCAACTACGGCGCCTACGCCGCGTCCAAGGGCGCGGTCGAGGCGATCACCCTGATCCTGGCCCGGGAGCTGCGGGGCCGCGACATCACGGTCAACGCGGTCGCCCCTGGCCCGACCGCCACGCCGCTGTTCTTCGAGGGCAAGAGCCAGCAGCTGATCGACGAGATCGCGAGCAGGAACCCGTTCGGGCGGCTGGGTACGCCGGAGGACGTCGCCGAGACGGTGGCGTTCCTCGCCGGGCCGGCCCGGTGGGTGAACGGCCAGACCATCTTCGTCAACGGCGGCATGGCCTGACCAAAACTCCTGCTGTACCTCACCGCTCGCCGAACCCAGTCGGTCAGCCTGGTGGTGACCTACCGGGCCGAGGAGGTGCCGCCCGACTCCGACTCACTCCCGGTGCTGTTCTTCCTCGCGTTCCTGCCGCAGCGGGCCGCGGCTGCCACGCTGGTCCGGTGGGCATCGCCGGTTCGCCTCCATCTACTTTGGGCTGGGGCTGCTGATGGTCGTGCCAGGCTGACGGGTGGACTGGTCAGGCCTGCTGGCGCTCGGCCTGCTGCCGCATGAGCTCTTCGACGGCGGTCGGCAGCGTGTTCTCGAAGTCGATGAGCTTGGCCCAGGTCGGGGTCACGACGACCCGGACCATGCCGTCACGGTAGAGCGAGCGCACCCCCGCCTCCCACTCGACCCGCTGCTCGGGCGTCATCTGGTAAGTGGTGGCCATCTTCATGTACTCGGCCGGGATGCCGTCGACGTAGTCGAGCTCGACGCGGCCCCGGATGAGCAGAATCTTCGGCGGATGCACCTCGGTGTCGATGGTCAGCGCCACCATTGGGTTCTCGCGAAGCGAGCGAAGCTTCGGCGCGTTCGGGGGCGTGCACATCACGACTTCCTTGCCGTTCCAGGTGAACCCGATCGGGACGTTGCGGGGCGTCCCGTCCTTGGCGACGTAGGCCAGCCGGACGATGTCGCGGGCCAGCAGCTCCTGGCTGGTGGGCCGGTTCAGCACCTCGGTGACTTCCTGCGGTTGCACGGCGATCCCCTTTCCTCGTGGTCGCTGCGATCCCTTCCTCGCGGTCGCTGCGATCCCTTCCTCGTGGTGGCTCAAAGTCTCAGCCGGGTGGTCGCCGACCGGCTAGAGTTTCGCGTGGAGGCGAAACGTGGGGATCTGGCTCATCAACGCGGACGTGCTGGCCGGCAGCCGATTCCGGGTGTCGGCGCTGGCCGAGACCGTGGCGACGCTCGGGATGCTGGCACGGCACGTGCAGTACCGCCCGGGCCAGCTCGCCCGCCCGGAGCAGCAGCGGGCGGCGTTCCGGGCCCGGATGGCCGGCGACCCGGTCGGCCGGGCGTTCGTCAAGCACGCCTGGCGGCCGGGCTGGTTGACCGATTTCCTGTGCGCCCCTCCGTACGACCATGAGCAGACCTTCGAGGAGGAGCTCGCGCGGATCCGGACCGCGACCCCGGCGGCGCTGCGCGCCGACCTGGAGAGCGACGACACCGCGCTGCAGGTCCCGGATCTCCCGGACCGGATCTCGGCCGTGCTGGCGTGGGTGTGGACCGAGGTGGTCGCGCCGGATTGGCAGCGCCGCGAGCGGGCGTTCCAGGCGGACATCATCGCCCGCACCCGCCGGTTGAGTACGGCCGGCTGGGCGTCCGCTTTGGACGATATGCGGCCGGACATGCGGTGGCTGGGCGAGGGCCAGCTGCAGATCAACGCGTACGACTATCCGCCGCAGGACCTGGCCGACGGGCAGCTGCTGTTCATTCCCAGCACGACGGTGCGCGGCTGGGTGGGCTGGCGCCGACCGAGCCGGTATTCAGTGGTCTATCCATGCGCCGGGCTGTTCGCCGAGGGGCAGCGCTCGGCACCCGACGCGCTCCGCCGCCTGATCGGCCCCGCCCGGGCCACCCTGCTCAGCCTGCTGGACAGCCCGATGAGCACCACCCAACTGGTGGCGGTGACCGGGTTCACGCTCGGCTCGGTCGGCAACCACCTGAAGGTGCTGCTGGACGCGCAGCTGGTCCGCCGCCGCCGGGCCGGCCGGTCGGTGCTCTACTTCCGCACGCCCGACGGCGACCGCCTGCTCCGGATCGCCACCCAGCGCGGCCGGTAGCGCTATCAGCGATCTGTGAACGGTTTGTGAGCGCCGCCCGGCACGCTTCCGGCATGACTTACGCAATCCAGGCCGAGGGCCTGGTGAAACGGTACGGAACCACGACCGCGCTGGGCGGGCTGGACCTGACCGCTCGACCGGGCACCGTGCTGGGCGTCCTGGGGCCCAACGGCGCCGGCAAGACCACCGCGATCCGGGTGCTGACCACGCTGTTACGGCCCGACCAGGGCCGGGCCTTCGTGGCCGGGCTGGACGTGGTGCGGAACGCCGCTTCGGTGCGGCGGCTGATCGGCCTCACCGGACAGTATGCGTCGCTGGATGAGGACCTCACCGGGGCGGAGAACCTGACGCTGATCGGCCGGCTGCTGGGCCTGCGCGCGGCGGCCGCCAAGGCGCGCGCCCGGGACCTGCTCGACCGGTTCGCGCTCGCGGAAGCGGCCGACCGGCGGGTCAGCACCTACTCCGGTGGCATGCGGCGCCGGCTCGACCTGGCCGCGAGCCTGGTCGGGAACCCGTCGGTGGTGTTCCTCGACGAGCCGACCACCGGGCTGGACCCGGGCCGGCGCGAAGACGTCTGGCGAATGATCCGGACCATCACCGCCGACGGCGGCACGGTCCTGCTCACCACCCAGTACCTGGAGGAGGCGGACGCGCTCGCCGATCAGATCACCGTCATCGACCACGGCCGGGCGATCGCGAACGGCAGCCCCGCCGAGCTGAAACAGCTCACCGGCGGCCAGACCATTGTGGTCCGACCCGCCGATCCGGGCCGCCTGGACGAAGTCCGGGCGATCCTCGGCCGGGTGGCCGGGCGCCGGCCGGAGCCGGCTACCGGCGGGACGCTGACCGTACCGGTAACCGGGGACGCCGCGCTCACCGAGGTGGTCCGGCAGTTGGCGGCGGCGCGGATCCGGGTCGCCGAGCTGTCGCTGCGGCTACCCAGCCTCGACGAAGTGTTCGTCGGGCTGACCGGCCACGGCACCACCCCCGAACCCGCATCCGAGCTGGCAGGAGCTCCGGCATGACCGACACCGCACTCACTCCCCGGACCGGCCGCTGGGGACTGGCCCGGCACAGCCTGGTGCTGGCCGGCCGGGGCATGACCAAGACCCGCCGCAATCCCGGCCTGCTCGCCGACGCGGTATTCGTGCCGGTGGTATTCCTGTTGCTGTTCGTCTACCTGTTCGGCGGCGCGGTCGCCGGTTCGCCCAGGGCCTACCTGCAGTACGTCTTTCCGGGCGTGCTGGTGATGGCGATGCTCATGACCGGCCTGCTCGCCACCGGCGTGAGTCTCAACGCCGACATCAAGAAGGGCATCTTCGACCGGTTCCGGAGCCTGCCGATCGGCCGGTCGGCGCCGCTGCTCGGTTCGGTGACCGCCGATCTGGTCCGTTATCTGGTCACCCTGGTGACCCTGTTCGGGCTCGGGTACCTGTTGGGCTTCCGGATCCAGACCGACCCGCTGGCGGCGGCGGCCGCGGTCGCCCTGACCGTCCTGTTCAGCTTCGCGCTGAGCTGGCTGAGCGTGCTCGCCGGCGTGCTCATCAAGGAGCCGGTGATCGTGCAGACGGTGAGCTTCATGGCGATCTTCCCGCTGGCGTTCGGCACCGACATGGTTGCCCCGGCCGACACCATGCCGGGCTGGCTACAGGCGTGGATCAACGTCAATCCGGTCAGCCACGTGGTGGAAGCCGCCCGAGGGCTGCTGATCGGCGGCCCGGTGGCCGGCGCGGCGACCGCGACCGTGCTGTGGTCGATCGCGCTGCTGCTGGTGTTCGCGCCGCTGGCCGGGTACGCCTACCGCTGGCGCACCTGATCCGCCACAACGGTGAGCGCGCCGTCCCGACCGAGCCGCCGGCCGCGTTCGTACCCGTCCTGGAAGGCCTGCTCGCCCAACGCTTCCGTGAGCTGCCCGGCGAGCCGAGCCACATCCGGGTCGAACGCGTCCGGCGCGCCGCGCAGCGCGTGCGCGGCGCCGAGCAGCTCCGCCGCCGCGCCGGTCGCGCCTTCGCGGAGCCGCAACCAGGCCACGGCAACCCCGATCGCCGCCGCGATCGGCAGG
This sequence comes from Natronosporangium sp., assembly GCA_036564175.1. Taxonomy (GTDB): domain Bacteria; phylum Actinomycetota; class Actinomycetes; order Mycobacteriales; family Micromonosporaceae; genus Natronosporangium. The sequence goes on along the minus strand of DATCKZ010000005.1, from coordinate 5,932 downwards.
TCCGGGACGTGCAGCGCGAGTGAGAGCGCCGCCGCCAGGTCGCGCCGCGCCGCCGGGAGGTCACCGCGCCCGATCGCCAGGTGCCCGGTTGCGCACCGCAGCATCGCCCACAGCAGCGGCGCGTCCACCGGCAACCGGCGCAGCTCCTGCTCGGCGGCGTGGTACTGCCGGGCGGCCTCGGCCAAATCGCCGTCGAGCCGGGCCAGGTCGCCCAGGGACAACCGAGGCAGTACGCGGAACCGGGCCGACCCGCCGCGGCCGGCCGACTCGACCAGCTCCTCCAGCCGGGCCCGGGCCGCCTCGGTGTCGCCCCGCTGGGCCAGTGCGGCGGCCAGCAGGACCCGCTGGAGGATCGCGTCGTCGCCGGGATCCAGCTCCCGCACCAGCCGGATCGCCTCGGTGAGGCCCGCTTCGGCGGCCGCGAACTCGCCCAGCGTGATCTGGGTGTGCGCAAGGAACGTCAGCGAGGTCGCCAACCCCCATCGGTCGCCGATCGCCCGGAAGCCGCCGGCCGCTTGCATGAGCTCGTGGCGCAACCGGTTGATGTCCCCGTGGTTGCCGTGCAGGAAGGACCGGACCAGGTGCAGCATGGCTGCGGTCCACGGGTCCACGTCGGACTCGGGCGCGGCGGCGGCGAGCCCGGCCGCCGGGTCGTCGGCGATCAGCGCCAGCAGCGGCTCGATCAGCGCCGCGCCCGGGACCGGCAGGCTGGTGTCGACGGCATCGCACATGGCCCGAAGCTCGTCCACAGTGGCGACCGCTCGACCATCGGACATCGCGGTGTTCCACAGGTAGCCGGCGATCGCAACGGTCCGGACCGGCCCGGTGGCTCCGGCCGGATCCGGGATCCGCAGCGCCTGGTCGAGCCAGTCCGCGGCCTCGGCATGGTTGCCCTGGATGGTCCAGAATTGACTGAGCGCTCCCGCCAGCCGGAGGGCCAGCTCGGCGTCGCCGCGATCCCGAGCGAGGTGCAGGGCGGCGAGCAAGTTGTCCCGTTCGGCGGCGAGCGTCACCATCCATACTGGCTGATCGGGCCCGCGCAGGTGCGGCGCCGCCGTCTCGGCCAGTTGTAAGAAGTAGCTGGCGTGGTTGACCCGGGCGGCGGCCAGTTCACCGGCCTCGGTCAGCCGCTGCCGTCCGTACTCCCGGATCGTCTCCAGCATCCGGTAGCGCGGCGATGCTCCATCCAGCAGCTGCAGCAGCGACCGGTCGACCAAGCCGGCGAGCAGGTCCAGCACGTCGGCTTCGTCGGTGCTCAGCGCGCCCACCGCGGCCGCCGCCGCTGGCGAGAAGCTGCCGGGGAACACCGACAGCCGCTCCGCGAGCCGGCGCTCTCGCTCGTCGAGCAGGTCCCAGCTCCAGGCGACGACCGCTTCGAGGGTCTGGTGCCGGGGCGCCGCGGTGCGGCTGCCCCCGCGCAGCAGCCGGAACCGATCGTCCAGCCCGGCCGCGACCTGCTCGACCGGCAGACTGCGGACCCGGGCCGCGGCCAGCTCGATCGCGAGTGGCAACCCGTCCAGCCGGTGGCAGATCTCCACCACCGCCCCGACGGTGTCGTCGGTGACCGCGAAGCCCGGCCGGACGGCGGCCGCGCGGTCGGCGAACAACCTCACCGCCGGGTAGGCGAGCGCGTCGACGGCCGGGGTACCCGGGTCCGGCGCCAGCAGCGGAGTGACCGGAAAGAGGGTCTCGCCGGTGATGCCGAGCGGCTCCCGGCTGGTAGCGAGCACCCGCAGCTGCGGGCAGCGCGTGAGCAACTGGTCGGCGAGCTTCGCCACCGCGTCGACCAAGTGCTCACAGTTGTCCAATATGACCAGTGCTGGCTGGCCGGACATCGCCTCGACCAGCCGGCTCACCGCGTCGCGGGGGCCGGCCGGCGCCTCCGGCAGCCGGTGGTCACGCAGCCCGGCGGCGTCGGCCACGGCGGGGGCCAGGTCTGCCGGGTCGGTAACGGCCGCCAGCTCCACCAGCCACACCCCACCTGGGAGGTCGTCGGCCAACGGCCCGGCGACTGCCGTCGCGAGCCGGGTCTTGCCGACGCCGCCCGGGCCGGTCAGCGTCACCAGCCGGGAGCCCGCCAGCTGCTTGGCGAGCCGGGTCCGCTCGTCGGCGCGCCCGACCAGCTCGGTCAGCGGCACCGGCAGGTTGTTCCGCCCCTGGGCTTTGCCTCGCCGCCTGGGCGATGCTGCCAGCCGAGGCGGGGGTGCTGCCGGCTGCTCGTCCCGGAGTACGGCGAGATGTGCTCGCTGCAGCTCTGGCCCCGGATCGGTGCCGAACTCATCGGCGAGCCGGGCGCGGTACGCCTGGTAGACCGCGAGCGCCTCGGCGGGCCGCCCGGCCGCGGCCAGGGCCCGGACCAGCAGGGTCCGCAGCCGCTCCCGCAGTGGGTAGGTGGCGGTCAGCTCCTCCAGCTCGGCGACCAGCCGGGCGGGTTCGGCGCGGCCGGCCAGGTCGGCGGCGATCCGGTCCTCGATCGCGGACAGGCGCAGCTCAGCGAGCCGAGCGGCGGCCGGGGCGGCGAACGGCGCTGTTCCGGCGCCGGCCAGCGCGTCCCCGCGCCACAACGCCAGCGCTTCCCGCAGCAGCCGAGCAGCGCGCGCCGCCTCGCCATCCCGGAGTGCCCGGCGGCCGTCGGCCGCCAGTGCCTCGAACCGGAGCGCGTCCACCGCATCCGCCGGGACGTCAAGCCGGTAGCCGCCGGCCGCCGACTGCAGCACCGCTCGCCGCGGCAGGACCCGGCGCAGCCGCGCGACCAGCGCCTGGACGGCGTGGACCGGATCAGCCGGGCCGCTGTCACCCCACAGCGCGGAGACCAGCGCCTCCACCGTCACCACCCGGCCGGGGTCGAGGGCGAGCCGGATCAGCAGCGCCCGCAGCCGGGCACCCCCGACCTCGATCGCCTGCCCGTCCGCTTCCACCTGCAGCGGCCCGAGTACCCGCACCCACACCGTTCCACTCTTGCACGTGCTCCCGGCTGCTGGTCGGCGAGTGCGACGAGTCGACTGTCCTATGCCGGCCACGGCCGACCGTCGCGAATCGCGTTGCGGGACGCAGGTCGCCATGTTCACTGGGACCTCGCGCGCTGATTGGAGACCACCGTGGTGCTGGCACCGGAGGACCATGTTGACGTGCAGCTCGCCCACGCTCCATCAGGACGGTGATCGCCCGCCGCCCGGTGGAGCGTGCCAGGCCGTACTCCTGCATCAGCCGTGCCTCGCTGGGGATTGCCCAGTTAGGTGGCCAATCCCCGCGGGTGATGCGGGCAGCCAGGATGGCCGCGAGTTGCCGGTACGGGCGGCACCGGATCGTCGCGGTCAACAACCGAGCCCGGATCCACGGCCGGATCCATGATCGCAGCCTAGACGTGCCGTACGCACCGTGACGACGTCATACGTTCCTAGCCGTATGAGGACCAGCGACGCCACCCTGCGGGAGCCGCACCGGCCACCACCCCCGGCCCGGGTCGTCTGCCCGCACCCCGTCCCCGTCCACCTGCCGGATGTGCTGAGGCAACCCGCCATTGGTCCCACCCCACCTGGCGTGCGAGTTCCAAACGGCAGGCACGGGACGTTGGCCCCCCGCTGCGGCCCGTACCTAGACCTGCACCAGCGGAACACCCGGTGTGCGGCACTCCAGCGGCCACATCACCGAGGGCTCACCAGTTCCGCATTCCTCCGGTCGCCAACCCCCTGCCTCCCGCCACGGGATGGCGACCAACCCCGGTGGCCAGCCTCCTACCGCCAGGGAGGCTGGCCACCACCCCCGGGGCAGCAGCACCCGAAATAGCCACCCCGGCCAGCAGCGCAAGACCGCGAAATCTGAGCCACTGCCGGCCGGGGCGCACCTCTCAACCCCTACCGGAGATGGAGGCACCACCAGATGATCTCCCATGATGCCCGTCGGCGCCGACTCCTCATCGGAGCTAGCCTTGCGCCCCTCGCTGCCGCGCTCGGGGCCTGCACCGGCCGCGGCGAGGCCGCCAGCTCTGGCGATGCTCCACACGCGGAGCTGACCGTCCTCACCGGATTTGAGATTCAGCCGTGGGACGCGATGCTCGACATCGCCGCCGAGCGCGGCTACTTCGACGAAGAGAACCTCAGCGTCACTGTGCAACCGGGCCTCGGCACCGGCCGGAACCTGCAGCAGCTGGCGGCCGGCACCGCCCAGCTGGCGCAGTTGGACACCATGTCGGCGTTCACCGAGTACTCCAAGACTCTCACTGGGTTCCAGTACCAGCAGCGGGACGAAACCGACCAGGGGTACGACAACTTCGTCCTCGTCTCGCTCCTGCACCGCAGTCTCATGGCGGCCATCGTCGCCAAGGCATCCTCTGGCATCGAGCGGCCTCGGGATCTCCATGCCAAGTCGGTCGGGGTCATCCCAGGTGGCGCCCCGTTCACGCTGTTCCGTGGGCTCGGTGTGGCTGGCCGGATGAATCCGGACGACGTGCAGCTGGTACCCGCCGAGGGCAGCCTGCTCAACGACATGCTGCGCACCGGCCAGGTCGACGCCACCGTGAGCTTCGTGGGTGAGATCCCCACGATCGAGCAGGCGATCGGCGAGCCGGTCAGCGTCATCCGCTACGCGGACTACATGGCCGACGCTCTCGGCAGCTCCTGGGGCGCCACCCGGGAGTTCGTCGACGCCAACCCGGACGTGGTGCGGCGGTTCAACCGTGCGGTGCTGCGCGGGCTCGCCGTCGCCGCAGCCGACCCACGCGAGGCCGGTAGGATCTGGTACCGGCGGCACCGCGACCTGCAGGACTGGACCGAAGAGCTGGCGATCCGGTCGTGCGAACTGGTCGCTGGCTACTTCCAGCCGGTCGCTGGCAAGCCGCTCGGATACCTGGACGACACGTTGCTCGCGCGAGGGCTTGCGCTGCTCGTGAGCCTCGGCCAGGCCCACGAGGCGCTCCAGCTGTCGACCATCGTGCGACCCGAATTTGTCGAATGACCACCGCGGAGTCAGCCCTAGCCGAACCGGCTGCTGCGGCTGGCTGGCCCGCCCTGGCCGGCCGGGCAGCTGCCGGCGTGCTGGTGCCGCCGGTGGTGGTGCTCGCCATGCTGCTCGCCGGATGGTGGGCGTACGCGGAACTCAGCGGCGTCGAGAGCATCGTCCTGCCGCACCCAGGTGAGGTCGCGGCAGTGTTCACCGATCGGCCCGGGTTCCTGCTCCGGCACATGGCGGTCACCGCAGCGGAGGCAGCCGCCGGGTTCGCGATCGCCACGGCGGTCGGGATCGCCGTCGGCGCGGTGGTGTCGATGTCCCGGCACACCACCCAGGGTGTGATGCCGTGGCTGTACGCCTGGGAGGCGCTGCCCAAGGTCGCGTTGGGTCCGGTCGTGATCCTGTGGCTCGGCTGGGGCTTCGCACCCAAGGTCATGATGGCGTACCTGCTGTCAGTAGGTGTCATCACTATCAACACCGTCACCGGGTTCCGGCGGCTTCCGGCCGAGCTGGTGGAACTCGCCGCCTCGCTGGCCGCAACCCGGTGGCAGGTGTTCATCCGGATGCGGTTCTGGAACGGGCTGCCGCAAATCTTCACCGGGCTGAAGATCGCCGCCTCATTGGCGCTCATCGGGGCGGTGCTCGGTGAGCTGCTGTCGGCCACCCAAGGCCTCGGCTTCGTAATCCGGGTGACCACCGTCGACACCCCACTCGTGTATGCCGCGCTGGTGCTGCTCGCCATAACGAGCATGCTCATCAACTCCGCCGTCGTCGGCACCGAGCTGGTCGCCCTGCGCTGGCACCGGCACACCAACCACTAAACACCCCCGTACCTTCCTGATCCTTCGAGGAGTAGCCACAGTGCACAGACGTGCGCGAGCCATGACCACCGCGGCGGTTGCGACCGGTATCCTGGCCGCCGCCGGCTGCGGCCTGGTCGAGCAGGACACCCCGGAGGTGCTGCGCATCGGCACCAGCCTGCCGC
>DATCKZ010000004.1:0-40413 GCA_036564175.1 Natronosporangium sp. | reverse complement strand
GAACAACGACAGCAGTACGCCGACCAGCAGGAACGCCAGCGGCAGGCCGAGCCGGCCGGTGATCGCGTACGCCAGCGTGATGACCCCGGCGACCACGGTCAGCGGGGTGGCGGCGGACATGACGAAGAACACGACCGCCGGTACGCCGAGCCGGTCCGCCGCTAGGGCGGTCGAGACTGTGTCCGGCCGGGACGGTCGGGTGAGGGATGACATGAGACTCCTCCGGGGGGTTGAGGGTTTCGCTTCGGTTTCTGGTCGAATCCGGACTTCTGGTCAGGTTCGGAAGGTGAGCACCGCGTCTCCGACGGCGGCGTGCAGGTGCCAGACCAGCGCGTGCAGGGCCGGGGTCAGGTGCTCGAGGATGTGCCGCAGGTAGTCGCGAGCCTCGGCCCCGCTGTTGGCGAGCACGTGCTGGTCGAGGCCGGTGGCCGCCACCAATCCGCAGAGGGCAGCGTCCACCCAGGTCATCGGTTCGCCCGCCCGCAGCTTCGTGGCCAGCCGCGCGGTCGGGGCGAAGGCGAAATTCGGATCCGTCGGCGGGTAGACGGGGGTCTTGGAGCGCCACCGAGAGCGGCGCTCCTCGATGTGGCCGGCAGCCCGCAGCCGACCGGCGACCTCCTCGGTCGAGCGGCGGGCGAAGAATGCCAGCCAGTTGCGCACCGGATGGTCTGTGATCTCCTTGGTGAGCTGCAGCAGGACCGTGGTGGCGAGCTGGTCGCTCAGGGGCAGGCGGCTCACGACTCGTACCCGGTCACCCGCTACCGTGATCCGCTCATCCAAGATCAACTCGCCGAGCAAGCCGCCAGCGAGGCCGAGGCCGGCCACCTTCGGCGGCAAGCGCAGCCGTCCGCTGCGGTCGTCGAGTGCGACGAAGAAGAACATGTCGGCGAGCCGCACCGAGTCACCGCCGACGGTCATGAGGGATCATGTAGGTGCCTCCATCTCCGAGAGGGGTTGTGGGGCCCCCGGCCGGCAGCGGCGTGGTTTGGCGACTCGTGCAACTGCCGGCCGGGGAGCTATCGGGGTTACCGGGGGTGGCCCGGCTCCTCGTGGGTCATGCCTCGCAAGCGGACCGGGCGGTTGGCCCTCGGCTCGGAGGCCGTGCACCAGCGCCCGAACCGCGTTCCGACCGCGCTCCACCTGGTGCGGCTCCGCCGCAGGCTTCCGCCCAGCCGCCGAAGTGGCCACACTGGAGCTGGTAGCGCGGCCCGGTGGTGGTCATGGTGGTGCTCCTTCACGTCAAGGCGAACCAGGGGCAAGGTGGACGAGGACGGGGTTGGCGGCCGGCAGCGGGCTGCCAGGACCGTCGGTGGGCAGCCAAAGGCACCCTGCGGAATCCGGGGCCGGCCGCCGAGTTCAGGTGTGGGCTATCCGGTGCGTCGTCCGCCGCAAGGGGCAGCGTCGGTGCACGGGCAACTTGACGTGGCGGAAACCGAACACGGCATGGCCGAGCACTCCTTACAGAAACGACCCCGCGGGGCCACGTGCGTGTGTGAAGGGTTTCCTGTCCCGGAGGCAGCGTAATAGCCAACCGTCCTGTGCACAACCCGCTACGCTAGGTCGGCCGGTTATATCGCCGTAAACAAACTGCGATGAGCGGACCTGTACCAAACGGACGATCTGCTAATACTTTGGACTGTGCCGTAGTCCTGATTGAGGTCTGCCTCGAAGCAGCCTCGCCGACGACTGCTGCCACCGCCCGACCGGACGTTTCGCCTGGCCACGTAGCGTCTCGCCAGCGAGAGCGGCATACTTGGACGGGGGTCGCGGCGGGACAGGAAAGGTTCGACTCGCGACCCCCGTGAGTGGATCACCGTCCGTTACCCGGCGAGTCGCGTGGGTCACGGCGGCGTGTGACAGCCAACATCGTTACGGCTCCGTTGTCAAGACCTACTTGTGTGGCATATCAAGCGCCGGCTAGCCCGACGGTGGCTCGGGAGCGAGGTGTCAACCGCGCTCGCTCCCGGAGACCACAGGGGAGCGATATCTATATCAGGAGCTGATATGCCGGCTGGTCCGCAACCCCCGGCCCCTCGGCGGGTGGCGCCGAGGTAGGGGGTGGGTCGTCGCGTGCCTCAACACCTGCGAGCACCAGTGCAACGGGCCACGGCACTGCCGCCGCCAACCGGGCACGGGTGTAACCGGGTCCGCGGCATCGCCGCGGCAACCGCTGGCCGGTCCGCGATGTTGCCCGGTCGGGGGATTGCACGGTGGGCCCGATATCTGGTCGTGAGATAGATATCGCTCGGCGGTGAGGCTGCCCGGGCGCGGCCGCGTGGCGGGTCTGCGCTCGTTCGGGTAGCCGAGCCGAGGCCGGCCCTCCTGCGCGGTTGCCTGAATGAAGCATCGCATTTGGCGGAGGGTGTGGGATTCGAACCCACGAGGAGTGTCACCACCCCTAGCGGTTTTCAAGACCGCCGCCATCGGCCACTAGGCGAACCCTCCCTGGGCTGGCTACGACGCTACCGGATCGGATGCGGCGCCGCCGAGGCGGCGCCGATCGCGGCGAGCATGGTAGCGAGCGCGAGCAGCACCAGCAGCGGCGCCGTCCAGCCGCCGGAGGCGCCGGCCAGCGCGCCGATCAACACCGGCCCGGTCGCGCTGACGCAGTAGCCGAGCGTCTGCACCATCGCCGACAGCGAGCCGGCCACCTCGCCGCTGCTGGCGCGCATCGCGATCAGGCTCAGCGCCATCGCGATCCCGCCACCCTGGGCGACCCCGCCGAGCGGGCACCACAGCGGCCACCCGGCCGGCGCGAGCAGGATGCCAGCGAACAGGACCGCCCAGAGCAGCGCGAGCACCGTCGCCACTGCGTACCGGAGCCGCCGGCCGCGCAGCAGCAGCGGTACGGCGATCGCGCCGACGATGCCCAGCAGGTGGAACAAGGACAGGGCGAAGCCGGCGGTCGCGGCGTCCAGGTCGTACTCGACTTGCAAGATCGTCGGCAGCCAGGCGGTGGTGGTGTAGAACAGCAGCGACTGCGTACCGAACAAGGCACCCAGCAGCCACGCCGCCGGCGCTCGCCAGACCGACGCCGCTCTGCCGGCCCGGGGTCCGGCGCTCGCCGTCCCGGCGACCGCCACCGGCCGGGCGACCGGTGCCGCGACTCGCCACCAGAGCAGCAGCGCGGCGACCGCCAGCACCGCCCAGCTCGCCAGCGCCGCCCGCCAGCCGGCGACCGACGCCAGCGGCACCGTGAGGAACGCCGGGATGGTGGCGCTGACCAGCAGCGAGGTGGTCACCGCCGAGAGCGCCGGGCCGGCCCGGTCGGCGAAGTCCCGCCGGGCGATCGCCGGCAGCAGCACGTTGCCGCCGGCGATCGCGGCGCCGAGCAGCACGGTCGCGCCCAGCATCAGCCCGAACCCGGCCCACGGCCGTACCGCGATGCCGACCGCCAGCAGCACCACGCTGAACGCCACCGTCGCGTCCGGCCCCAGTCGCCGCGCCACCGGGGCGATCAGCGGTGACACCGCCGCGAAGCACAGCACCGGTACGGCGGTGAGCAGCCCGGCCGCGGTCTCCGAGATCCCGAGTTCGCGCTGGATATCGGCGAGCACCGGCGCGACCGCCACGATCGGCCCGCGCAGGTTCAGCCCGACCGCGACCATCGCGCCCAGCAGCAACCAGCGCCCTGCCGTTGCCGGGCGGTCCGGGCCGGTGCGGGTCACGATCACGAACGCTAGCGGCCGGTGGGCCAGCCTGCCGACCCGGGCCGCCGACCCGCACGACTGTACGCCATCCGTACGCAAACGAATGGACATATATCCCAGCTTTGGCGCGGCCCGGCCGAGCGTGGCAATTGTGGCCCATCGCGGCCAATAGTGGGCGGGCTACCATGAATCGCGCGAGCACTGGCCGCGCTGTCGCCGCGGGAAGGGAGGTCGGTGCCGTGCCGACGCCCCCACAGCCGGCAGCTTCGCCGGCGTTCACCGCGCCGCGGCTGGTCGGCCGCGATCCGCAGCTCCAGGAGCTGGCGGCCGCCCTGGCCCGGCCGCCGGCGGTGGTGCTGGTGGAGGGCGAGCCGGGCATCGGCAAGAGCCGGCTGGTACGGGAGTTCCTGGCCGGCCCGGCCGGCCGGGCGCACCGGGCGTTGGTCGGCAACTGCCCGCCGCACCGGGAACAGGCCACACTGGCGCCACTGGTCGCGGCACTCCGGTCGGCCGGCAACCGGATAGCCGAACTTTCACTCAGCGGGCTGGGTGGCGCGCTGCGCCCGCTGTTCCCCGAGTGGAGCGAGCGCCTGCCCCCGCCGCCGGAGCCGCTCGGCGATCCAGAAGCGGCCCGGCACCGGCTCTACCGCGCGCTCGCCGAGCTGATCGCCCGGCTTCGGATCACCGTACTGGTGCTGGAGGACGTCCACTGGGCCGATCCGGGTTCGCTGGAGTTCCTGCTGTTCCTGGCGACCCGCCAGCAGGCCCGGCTGGAACCGGCCGGCCGGCAGCGGGCGGCGGTCGGCGACCAGCTGAGCCTGGTCATCACCTACCGGCCGGAGGAGGTGCCGGTCGGCTCGCCGCTGCTGCGACTCTCCTCCCGGCTGCCATACGGCGTCACCCAGCTACGGCTGGCGCTGCCGCCGCTCGACGTCGCCGAAACCGGCTCGCTGGTGTCCTCAATGCTCGGTGGCGCGCCGGTTTCCCATGATTTCATGGCGATCCTGCACGAGCGGACCGACGGCCTGCCGCTCGCGATCGAGGAATCCGTGCGGCTGCTCGGCGACCGTACCGAGCTGGTGCGCCGTAGCGGCGACGGGGTGCGCAGCAGCCTGGAACGGTTGCAGGTTCCGCCGACCGTCCGGGACTCCACACTGGAGCTCGTGCGGCGGCAGTCGCCGGTGGCGGTACGGCTGCTGCGGGCCGCCGCGGTGGTCGGTGTCCCCGCGGACGAAGCCACCCTCGCCACCGTCGCCGATCTGCCGATGCCGGTGGCCCGGGAGGCGGCCGCCGAGGCGCTGGTGGTCGGGCTGCTCCGGGAGGTGACCGAAGGCGCCGACCGGGGACGGTTGGCGTTCCGGCACGCGCTGTCGTCGGCCGCGCTGTACGAGTCGATCCCCGCGCCCGAGCGGCGCACGCTGCACCTGCGCGCCGGCGAGGACCTGGAACGGCAGCCGCGGCCGCCAGCGGCCGGGCTGGCCCGGCACTTCCGGGAGGCCGGTGACGCGGCCCGGTGGGCGCGGTGGGCGGAGCGGGCCGCCGACGCCGCGATCGCCTCCAGCGACTACCTCACCGCCACCGGGCTGCTTGCCGATTTGCCCGACCAGTCGGCGCTGCCGATGCCGACCCGGGTCGCGCTCGCCAAGAAGCTCGCCAGCACCGCGCTCTACCTGCAGGTCGCCGAGGCGGATCGGACCGACCGGGTGATCCGGGCCGTCCGCGGCCTGCTCGACCAGTCCGGTTTGGACACCCGGGACGAGGCGGAGCTCCGGAACCTGCTGGGCCGGCTGCTCAACCAGCGAGGCGAGCCGGCCGCCGCGTTCACGGAGTTCGTGCAGAGCATCCCGCACCTTGCCCACGCGCCGGTCGAAGCGGCCCGCAGCATGGTCAGCCTGGGCTGGCCGCGGGCCGGCTCCTGGCCGGCCGAGGTGCACCTGCGGTGGCTGCGCCGCGCCGAACGGGTCCCGGCCGACCGGATGAGCTCGGTGGACCGGCTCAGCCTGCAGGTGGACCGGGCCACCGCGCTGCTGCAGTTGGGGGCGCCGGCCGGCTGGGCGGTCGCGGCCGAGCTGCCAACCACCGCCGCCGATCCGGCCGAGTGGCTGCACCTGGCGCGCGGCCGGCTCAACATCGGCGACGCGGCGATGCAATGGGGCCGGTACGGGCACGCGCGCGGACTGCTCACCGATGGGCTGGCGATGGCCCGGGAACACCGGTTCGAGCGGCTGGAAGGGATCATCCTCGCCACCCTGGCCAGGTTGGACTGGCTCACCGGTGACTGGCAAGGGCTCGCCGACCGGGTCGCCGCGCTGGCCAAGCCGATGGGCACCGAGCTGGCCGGCCCGGAGGAGGCCGGACTGGTCGCCGGCCTGCTGGCCGCCGCCCGCGGCGCGTACGACCGGGCCGGCCGGCTGCTCCAGGCGTCGCTGGACGAGGCTCACCGGCAGGGGTCGGTGACGCTCGCGCTCGCGCCGGCCGCTGCGCTGGCCTGGCTCCGGCTGTCCGCCGGCGAGGTCGCCGCCGCCCGGTCGGTCACGGACGGTCCGATTGAGACGTTGGTGGGTAAGAAGATCTGGGTCTGGGGGACCGAGATTGTCCCGGTACGGGTGGCGGTGCTGCTCCGGGCCGGCCGGGTCGACGAAGCGGAGGCGCTGGTCGCGGCGTTCGGTGCCGGGCTGCGCGGCCGGGACGCGCCGGCCCCGCGGGCCGCGCTCACCACCTGCCGGGCGCTGCTGGCCGGCCACCGCGGTGGCCCCGGCACCGCGGCGAGCCGGTACGCGGCCGCGGCCCGGGCGTGGGAGGCGCTGCCTCGGCCGTACCCGGCGCTGCTCTGCCGCGAGCACCGGGCCAGCAGCCTGCTCGCCGCCGGCCGGGCCGAGACCGGGCTGGACGAGCTGGCCGCGGTGCGGCGCGGGCTCCGGACCCTGGGTGCCGCCGCCGACGCCGACCGGATCGCCGGTATCCTGCGCGAGCACGGGGTCGGGATGGCGCAGCGGTGGCGGGGTGGCCGCCGCGGCTATGGCGAGCGGCTGTCGCCCCGGGAGTGGGAGGTGGCCCGGCTGGTCGCCACCGGCAAGACCAACCAGCAGATCGCGAAGCTGCTGTCGAAGACCCCCGGTACGGTCGCCGAGCAGCTCCGGTCGGCGATGCGCAAGCTCGGGGTTTCGTCCCGGACCGCGCTGGCGGTGCTCGCGGCCCGGGGCGGCCTACCCGAGCCGGGCCCGGCGCCGGACGGTGAGCCGGTGGATGAGGCGCCGCCGGATGGCGACGAGCCGCCGGCGGGTGAGCCGGTCGCCGGCCCGCCGGTCGTTGGGTAGGGCGGTTCGGTTGCGGCGCGGCCGGCGGCTCCGGCATAGTCAACGGATGCGATCCGCCGGCGCTGGCAAACAGGCCCCTGGATCGCCTTCCATCCACCTTCAGTGGCGATCCGGTCAGCAGGTCGTCACCTGGGCGGGCCCCAACGGCACCGTCCATAAGCGCTTTCCGGCGCCACCGTGGTCGGTCACCAGCTGGCCCGAGCCAGCCAGCATCGTGGTGGTCGAGCAGCCGGACCGCCGCAGTCCGCGGCCGGACAACGCGGTGGTGCTCGACCTGGACGGCACGGAACGGCTGCGGGTGCGGCCACCGGAGCTGCCGGAGGTCGCGGGCGAGGGGAGGTTCTACGTGATCTATCCGCGGCCGAGCGGGCTGGTCGCCGTGGTCTGCACCGGCGCCGGCCCGTTCTGGGGCAGGGTGGACCCGAGTACGGGCGAGCTGCGTGACCTGTCGCCGTGCGGGTTGGGGCGGGGGACGTGAACCAGCGGGCCGGCAGCCCCGAGCCGGCCGCGGCGGTCGGCGAGGTACCCGAGTTCGTCCTGCTCAACGACCAGCCGGTGGATGGCCCCGAAGCCGACCTGCTCGGGGCCGCCGAGGTGGCCAACGACCTCGCCAACCTCGTGCTGAGCTCCCGCCGCTCCTCGCCGCTGGTGGTGGCGGTGGACGCGGGCTGGGGGATGGGCAAGAGCACGCTGCTCCGGCTGATCGAGTCCCGGCTCAGCCCGCACCGGGACGAGATCCGGATCGTCCGGTTCAACGCCTGGACCGCCAGCGGCACCGATGCGCTCGAGGGCCTCATCAAGTCGGTGCTGATGGAGCTCGACCGCAACCTGCTGCGGCGGCAGCTCCGGCGGCTGGCCCGGCGACGGCACCTGCTGCGGGGCGCGCGGATCGGGTTGGCGTTGACGGCCCGGTTCTTCGGGCTGGCTCGGGTGGTGGACGAGCTGTGGCAGCAGCTGGCGGCGGATGCCAAGTCCCGTAACGACTTCCGTGAGGACATCCGGCGCATGCTCGGGGAGTGGGCGGACCGCGGCCGGCCTGGCGCCCGCGCGCTGGTGGTGTTCATCGATGACCTGGATCGCTGCTCCGACCCGGTGATTCTGCAGATCTGCGAGGCGGTGAAGCTCTACCTGGACATCCCCGGCGTGATCTTCTTCCTCGCGTGCGATCAGTCGGTCATCGCCCGCGGAGTCGCCGGCTCGGCACGCGGCGGCATCGGTGAGGGCCGGTCCTACTTGGAGAAGATCGTGCAGGTGGCGTACCGGGTGCCGCCGCCTACCCGGGACGCGCTGGAGCGGCTGATCCGGGGCTACGCCGAGCGGTCCGGGACATCCGCGCTGATCGACCAGACCGTCGTCAACGTGCTCGCCGAACGGGCCGGCCGGAACCCACGCCGGATCAAGCGCATCATCAACAGCTTCATCGTGGAGCATCAGGTGAACCCGGCCTGGCGGGAGCCGCCGCTCGGCAGCCTGCCGCTGGTGACCGTGATCCTGCTGCAGCACCTCTACCCGTCGTTCTACGAGCTGCTGGTCAGCGAGGAGTATGAGACTGACCCGATCGATGATCTGCTCAGGTACTCGCGACTCCGGGAGCAGGCCGCCGAACCGCCGGGCGAGCACGACGCGTGGTGGGATGACGAGGCGGCGCCGTTGCTCAGAACGAAGCAGGTGCGGCTGCAAGACAAGACCGGGCCGGGGTTGCTCGCCGCTCTGGAGCAGTTCGAATCCCGTCTGCCGGAAGACTTTCCGGTGCTCGCCCGGAGCTCTTCGTTCGTCCGCCTGCTCGACAATGTCGCGGACTCGACGACCAGGCAGGCGGTTCGCAGCCAGTTGCTCAGCCGGCCGCTCGGCACAGCGGCGATCGAGGAGGAGAGCGTTCCAGTGCCGGTGCAATGGCTGGCCGGCCGGCGGGTCGTCTGTGTGGACGACAACCCGGACAGCCTGCGTGGGCTCAGGATCTTGCTGCAGGAGGATGGAGCAGACGTACGGGTCTATGACGACCCGGCGCTCGCCGAGCGGGAAATCCTCGCGCAGCCGCCGGACGTGGTCGTCACCGATATCACCCAGGGTGCCGATCGCGAGGCCGGGTTCGCCAACGTCGAGCGGCTCCGGAGCAACGGATACCACGGACCGGTCATCTTCTTCACCGGCGTGGTGACGCCCGAGCGGCGAGCCCGAGCGGTGTCACTCGATGCCCTCGACATCGTCACCAGCGAGGGTGAGGTGCTGCAAGCGATCCGCCAGCTGCCGAGATCGCCGAAGATCGCCCCGCGACCTTGAAGGCTCGCTAACCGGTCGCCAGCGCCGCCGCCTCCCGGGCGCAGCCCCAGGACAGCGTGACCCCGCCGCCACCGTGACCGTAGTTGTGGACGATCCGGCCACCCGGCCGGTCCTCGGCCGCTAGCCGCACCTCGTCCCGAGCCGGGCGCAGGCCTACCCGTACCGCCAGGATCTCCGCACCCGCCAGCGCCGGCACCACCTCGACGCACCGTTCCACGATCCGGCGGGTCACCGCCGGGTCCGGCCTCCGGTCGTCGGTGCCCGCCTCGGCGGTGCCGCCGAGCACCACAGTGGTCGGATGCGGGAAGATGTAGCGCAGCACCGGCGACGGGCCCGGGTCCTCGGCGAAGAACTCTTCGAGCCCCGGGTTCGCGACCACCACCACTTGGCCGCGGACCGGCCGGACCCGCGGGTCCGGCACCAGCTCGCGGGCCCCGATCCCGGAGCAGTTGACCACCACCGGGGCGACCGTCAGCGCACTGTCCAGATCGGTCACTCGGGTCCGCTCGATCCGGCCACCGGCGGCCGTTAACCGGCCGGTCAGGTACTCCAGGTAGGTCGGCATGGTCACCAGCGGCGAGGTCAACCGCCAGCCGGCCCGGTAGCCGGCCGGCAGGTCACCGGGCCGGCACGGCACGGCGCCCACCACCTCTGTCCACGGTGGCGGGTCGGGGTTGGCGGCGGCGACCACGCCGCTGACCAGCCGGACCCCGGTGGCCGGGTCGGCGGCGAGCGCCCGGAACTCGGCCAGCGTCGCCGCGCCCCAGCCGGCGACCCGGTCGGCCGGCTCCACCAGGTACGGCAGCCAGAGCGCGCCGGCCACCGCGGAGGTGGTCTCGGCCGGCGGCTCGGCGGCGTGGACGGTGACTCGCTGGCCGGCCTCGGCGAGGCAGACCGCGGTGGTCAGCCCGCTCACGCCGGCTCCGATCACCAGTACGTCCGTGCTGGCCATTCGGCAAGCGTATGGGATCCGGACAGCCGCACCGGGTGTCCGGATGCTCGCAGATTGTGAGCGTCGTCGATATCCTGGGAGAGCCGGATCGGTAGCCGCGTACCCCGGCGCCCACCGGCGTGTCGTAGGCTGAAACCCACCACCCGTTGAGCGCGGAGGGAGCCGAACTCGTGACCGCCCCCAGCGACGGGGACCTTCCCCACCTGTCCCGGGAGCTGCCGTCACCGGCCCGGGTCTATGACTACACGATCGGTGGCAAGGACCATTTCGCGGTCGACCGCGAAGTCGCCCTCATGGTGAACAAGATCTTCCCGGAGGGGGTGGACGCCGGCCGCAACAACCGGATGTTCCTCTACCGGGCGGTTCGCTACCTGGCGCGCGACGCCGGGATCCGGCAGTACCTCGACCTCGGGAGTGGGTTGCCGACCCAGAACAACGTCCACCAGGTGGCTCAGCAGTTCCAGCCGGACGCGACCGTGGTCTACGTCGACAATGACCCGACCGTGCAGGCGTACGGGCGGGCGCTGCTGGCCACCGACGACCGCACCACCGTGCTCGACGCCGACATGCGCGACCTCGACAAGATCATCGCGCATCCGGAGACCCGGAAGCGGATCGACTTTTCCCAACCGGTGGCGGTGCTGTTCCTGTCGGTCGGGCACTTCATCGTCGACGACGACGTGCTGCAGGGGCTGCTGGACACCGTCTGGGACACCGTCATCCCGGGCAGCTACGTCGCGTTCACCCAGATGGTGGGGGTCGATCAGCAGGCGGTCGACGAGGCGCACGCGAAGCTCGGCGCGCAGATCCAGATGGACTGGAAGAACCGGCTCGCCAGTGACGTGGCCCGGTTTCTCAGCCGCTGGGAGCCGGTCGAGCCGGGGCTGGTCGACATCACCGACTGGCGGCCCGACCCGAACCAGCCGCCGCTGCCCGAGGTGGATGACGCGCTGAAGCCGTTCGTCGGCGCCTCGAAGCGAGGCAAGCGGTTGTACGAGTTCGGCGGGATCGTCCGAAAGCCGTCCTGACAAGTCCACACTTATATAAGTTGCCAGTGATATAGTCGGCCGGTGCACGCGTTCGACATCCTCGGTGATCCGGTTCGGCGCCGGATCCTGGAGCTGCTCGCCGACGGCGAGCAGCCGGCCGGGGCGGTCAGCGCGGTCATCCAGCAGGAGTTCGGGATTTCGCAGCCCGCCGTCTCCCAGCACCTGCGGGTGCTGCGGGACAGCGGGTTCACGACCGTGCGGGCCGATGGCACCCGCCGGCTCTACGCCGTGGACGCCACGCCGCTGCGCGAGGTCGACGCCTGGCTTGACCGGTTCCGTCGGTTCTGGGACCAGCGGCTGGACGCGCTCGCCACCGAACTTGCCCGCGGCAAGCGGCTGCGCCGCCTCGCCAGCGAGGAGGGTAAGTCCGGCGAGGCTGAGGAACCCGCGCGGTCGGCGGCGGACCCGCCAACGACGGAAGGGACAGCCTCATGAAGGACATCATCAACGAGCTCACCGGCGTCCACCGGGAGGTCGGCACCGGCAGGATTCCGGCCGGCGAGGGCAAGGCGGTCAAGCTGCGCCGCACGTACGACGCGCCGATCGAGGACGTCTGGGAGGCGATCACCACCGCGGAACGGATCAGCCGCTGGTTCCTGCCGATCTCCGGTGACCTCCAGCTGGGCGGCAAGTACCAGCTGGAGGGCAACGCCGGCGGCGAGATCCTGGCCTGTGACAAGCCGACCTTCCTCAAGGTGACCTGGGTGTTCGGGGAGAACCCAAGCGAGACCGACATCTCCGAGGTGGAGGTGCGGCTGCAGCGCGGGGAGCGGGACACCACCGTGCTGGAGCTGACCCACACCGCGGTCGTCCCGGACGACCGGTGGAACCAGTTCGGGCCCGGTGCGGTCGGTGTCGGCTGGGACGGGGTGGTGGCCGGGCTGGCCCTCTACCTCAAGGGCCACCTGGTCGAGGACCCGGCGGTGAAGGAGCAGTTCCCGTTCACGCCGGAGGGCCGGGAGTTCTACACCAAGAGCAGCAAGGCGTGGGCGGAGGCGTTCCGAGCCGCCGGTGCCACCGCCGAGCAGGCGGCGACCGCGGAGCAGAACACCACCGCGTTCTACGCACCGCCGCCCGACGCGCCGCAGCCGGCGTAGCCGACCGCCCGCCTCGGTACCCTCTGGGCTCATGTACGCAGTGACGATCGCGGAGCCCGGCGGGCCGGAGGTACTCACCTGGACCGAGGTGCCCGACCCGGCGCCAGGGCCGGGCGAGGTGCTGATCGACGTGCGCGCCAGCGCGGTCAACCGCCCCGACCTGCTGCAGCGGGCCGGGCTGTATCCGCCGCCGCCGGGCGCGCCGCCCTACCCCGGGCTGGAGTGCTCGGGGCTGGTGGCGGCGGTCGGCGAGGGCGTCACTGGCATCGAGGTCGGCGCCGAGGTCTGTGCGCTGCTCGGCGGCGGCGGGTACGCCCAGCGGGTGGCGGTCCCGGCCGGGCAGGTGCTGCCGGTCCCGCGCGGGGTCGACCTCGCCGACGCCGCCGGCCTGCCCGAGGTGGCGTGCACGGTCTGGTCCAATGTGGTCGATCTGGCCGGGCTGCGGGCCGGTGAGACGTTGCTGGTCCACGGCGGTGGCAGCGGGATCGGCACGTTCGCGATCCAGCTCGGGGTGGCGCTCGGAGCGACCGTCGTCACCACCGCCCGGTCCGCCAAGCACGCCGCGCTGCGCGAGCTCGGGGCGGCGGTGACGGTCGACTACACCGCGGCGGACTTCGTCGAGGCCACCAAGCAGGCGACCGGCGGCCGGGGCGCCGACGTGATCCTCGACATCATCGGCGCCAAGTACCTCGCCCGCAACATCGAAGCGCTCGCGCCGGACGGCCGGCTGGCGGTCATCGGCCTGCAGGGTGGCCGCCGCGCGGAACTCGACCTGTCCGCGTTGATGGACCACCGTGGCACCATCATCGCGACCCGGCTGCGGCCCCGGCCACCGGCGGACAAGGTGAGGATCGTCCAAAAGGTACGGGAAGCGGTCTGGCCGCTGCTCGAGTCGGGGCAGATCCGGCCGGTGGTCGACCGCCGGTTCCCGATGGCCGAGGCGGCCCAGGCGCACCGGCTGGTCGAGTCCAACGACCACGTCGGAAAGGTGTTGCTGATCGCCTGAGCCGCCGCGGCCCGGGAACCTACTTCGTCCGGCGGATCCGCTCCCGACCGAGGATCCAGAGCGCCTCGACGCCGTCCTTCCAGGTGATCTTCTTACCGTCGGCTCGGGACCGGGCGCGGTAACTGATCGGCACCTCGTACGGCCTGATCTTGCGCTTGAGCAGCTTGGCGGTGATCTCCGCCTCCATGCCGAACCCGCGCGAGCGCAGGTTCAGGGAGCGGAACAGGGCGACCGGCATCAGCTTGAAACAGGTCTCGAGATCGCCCAGGTACGAGTTGTAGAACACGTTCGCGGCGGTGGTGATCGCCTTGTTGCCCATCACGTACCAGAACGAGTAGGCCGAATGCGAACCGAAGATCCGGTTCCCGTAGACCACCCGGGCCCGGCCGTCCATCACCGGCGCGAGCATCTTCAGCAGATCCTGCGGGTCGTACTCCAGGTCGGCGTCGAGGATCACCAGGTAGTCGCCGGTCGCCTGCTGGGCGGCGGTGTGGATGGCGGCACCCTTGCCGCGGTTGCGCGGGTGCGTGAACACCCGGACCCGCGGGTCGTCGACCTCCCGGAGCAGCTCGGGGGTGCGGTCTCGACTGCCGTCATCGACCACCACCAGCTCCACGTCGCACGGGTAGTCCACCGCGAGCGTCTGCTTCAGCGCCTCGGCGACATGGGCTTCCTCGTTGTAGACCGGCATCAGGATGGATAGCTTCACGGCTAGATCCAGTTCGATAGGCGGCGTGATTGTTGCCAGACTATCCGCCGCCGGTGGCCGGCCGGTAACAGACACCCGGCCGGCCGGTAACGGACCCCCGGTTCGCACCCCCTTCCCGCTACCGGCCGGCCGGCGCGTCGCCCGCCTTGCGGGCCAGCGAGCCAGCCGAGCCGGACGAAGCCCACCCCGACCAGCCAGCCGGAGACCAGGAAGGCCGCGGCGACCAGCGTGTATTCCACGAAGATCAGGTGGAGCTGGTCGGTGGCGGTGAACAGGTGCGGCTCCGGCAGCGCGGTCGAGTGGTCGCCGGCCGCGTAGCGCGCGCTCGGCCAGGAACCCGAGCGCCATGTCGCCGGCCCGGTCACCGCCGCCCCGCGGGCGCGTGCGCCACCATCGGATCGACCAGGTCGGCGAAGAACCGCTCGCGCCGCTCGGTCAGCAGCCGCTGCCGGGCACCGGGACTGACGAACATGCCGATCCCCCGCCGCTTGTGCAGGATCCCCTCCTCGACGAGCTGGTGGAAGCCCTTGGCGGCGGTGGCCGGGTTGATCCGGTAGAAGGCCGCGTACTGGTTGGTCGACATGACCTGGTCGCCCTCGGCCAGCGCACGAACCGGGGATGTCCAGGGGGTTGGCGCTCAGGCCAGTAGAGCGCTGACCTCGTCGTCGCTGACCTGGGTGAACCGGTCGTAGTAGCGGCTCACCGCACCGAAGTCGAGCGGTACCAGCGGGCACACCACCTCGTCAGCGACCTTCCGCAGCTTGCGCACCGCCTCCGGCGCGGCGACCGGCGCGGCGAGCACGACCGAGGCGGCGTCCAGCTGCCGGGCGACCGCCACCGCCGCCCGGGCGGTGGCGCCGGTGGCCAGCCCATCATCGACGATGATCGCGGTCTTGCCGGTCAGCCGCAGCGGCGGCCGACCGGCCCGGTACCGCTGCTCCCGGCGCTCCAGCTCGGCCTCGGCCAGCTCCCGGACCGCCTGCACCCGGGCCGGCGGCAGTTCCCGGGCGATCGGCTCGTTGAGGACGGTCACCCCGCCCGGGCCGACCGCGCCGAACGCGACCTCCTCGGCGCCGGGCACCCCGAGCTTGCGTACCACCAGCACATCCAGCGGGACGCCAAGCCGGCGGGCGACCACCGCCGCCACCGGCACCCCGCCCCGGACCAGCCCCAACACGATCACGTCACTGCGCCCGGCGTACGCGGTGAGCTGGTCGGCGAGTGCCTCGCCGGCCGCCGCCCGATCGCGATAGCGGGTCCGCACCCTTCCAGCTTCCCGCACCGGGGGCTTGGAGTGGGGCCAGACCCGTGCGACGATGCCAGCGTGGCTGCACCAGCCCCGCCACCGGAGCCGGCGGTGGTCGAGTGGGGGAGCGAGCGCCGGCTGTCGCTCGACCGGCTGACGGCGTTCCGCGGCTGGCACCCGGCGATCCCCTGGCTGCTCGGCGGGCTGGGGGTGGTCGCCTGGTTCGGCTCGCTGGTGGGCGAGTGGCAGCTGATCGTCCGAGCCCGGACCACACTCTTGAGCCAATCCGGAATCACCGAGCTGGACCAGCTGCCGATCGACTCCGCCGGGCTGGGGTCCCTGCCGGTCTGGGGAATGGGCTGGCTGTTCGGCGGCACGCTGCTGGTGATCTGCGGCTGCCTGGCGGTGGCCGGGAAGCCGCCGCTGCGCGAGCCCGCCCGCGCGATCGGGCTGGCGGTCGCGGTCACCAATCTCGGGCTGCTCGCCGCCACCGGGCTCAACCTGACCCAGACCTCGCCCTACGACGGCGTCTACGCGGGGTTGGACTACCGGCTCGGGCGCGGGGTGTACGCGGCGTTCGCCAGCGTGGTGTTGCTCGGGGCGGCGATCTACCTGTCCCGGTTCCAGTCCCGGCCGGCGCCGCGGCTGGCGGCCAAGCCGGTGGTCGACGGCCCGGCCGACCTGACGGTCGGCCCGGCCGACCTGACGGTCGGGCCTGCCGAGCCGATGGTCCATCCCACCGATACCCTGCAAGGGTGACGCTCCAGCTCTATGACACCGCCGCCCGCCAAGTGCGGGAGTTCGTCCCTGCTAGCCCCGGCCGAGTAGCGATCTACCTGTGTGGCGTCACCGTCCAGGCTGGCCCGCACATCGGGCATCTCCGATCCGGCGTGAACTACGACGTGCTCCGGCGCTGGCTGCAGCGCTCGGGCCTGCGGGTGGTGCTGATCCGGAACATCACCGACATCGACGACCGGGTGCTGGTGAAGGCGGTCGAGGCCGGTCAGCCGTTCTGGTCGATCGCGTACGCGAACGAGCTGATCCTGGGCGCCGCCTACCGGTCGCTGAACGTGCTGCCGCCGACCTACGAGCCGCGGGCCACCGGGCACATCCCGGAGATGCACGAGCTGATCGCGACCCTGGTCGAGCGTGGCCACGCGTACCCGGCCGTCGACGAGTCCGGTGACGTCTACTTCGAGGTCGGCACCTTCCCGGAGTACGGCGCGCTCTCCGGCCAGCGGCCGGCGGACATGCAGCCGGCCGACGACGGTGACCCGCGTGGCAAGCGCGACCCGCGGGACTTCGCGCTGTGGAAGGGGGTCAAGCCGGAGGAGCCCGCCGACGCGTACTGGTCCAGCCCGTGGGGGCGGGGCCGGCCGGGTTGGCACATCGAATGCTCGGCGATGGCCCGGCGCTACCTCGGCGACACATTCGACATCCACGGTGGTGGGTTGGACCTGGTCTTCCCCCACCACGAGAACGAGATCGCCCAGTCCCGGGCGGCCGGGCTCGGGTTCGCTCGCTACTGGGTCCACCATGGACTGCTCAATTTGGGCGACACCAAGATGAGCAAGTCGGTCGGTAACGTGCTCGACCTCGACCACATCGCCGGGCTAGGGATCCGGCCGGTGGAGGTGCGCTACTACCTGGCCGCGCCGCACTACCGCTCGACCATCGACTACTCCGAGGGGGCGCTGCGGGAGGCGGCCACCGCGTACCGGCGGATCGAGGGGTTCGTGCAGCGGGCGACCGAGCGGGTCGGCCAGGTCGAGCCGGGGCCGCTGCCGCCGGCGTTCGTCGCGGCGATGGACGACGACCTCAACACCCCGCAGGCGCTCGCCGCCGTCCACGAGGCGCTCCGCGCCGGCAATTCCGCGTACGCGGAAGGTGACGACTCGGCGCTGCGGGAGGCACTCGGCAGCCTGCGCGGGATGCTGGACGTGCTCGGCCTCGACCCGCTCGACCCGGCCTGGCCGGAGACCGGGGCCGGTGAGCAGCTGCGCGGAGTGGTGGACGCGCTGGTGCGGCTCGCGCTGGAGCAGCGGGAGGCGGCCCGGAAGCGCAAGGACTACCCGACCGCGGACGCGATCCGGGATCAGCTCAAGCACGCCGGCGTGGTGGTCGAGGACACGCCGCAGGGTCCGAGGTGGACAGTCGATGCCCGGTAACTCGCCGCGCCCGGGCCGGCGGGTCCGGCCCAAGCCAGGCTCGGCGACCGGCTCGGGCGGCAAGCGCCGGGCCGGTCTGAAGGGCAAGGGCCGCACCCTGCCGGCCGACGAGCGGCCGTGGCACAAGGCCTACTCCGGCCCCGATGTGCCGAAACGGACAGCGTGGAAGCAGGAGAAGGAGCGGCGGGCGGCGGCCGCCCGGGCACCCCGGCGGCCCGCCAGCAAGCCGGCCGACGGGGTGGAGGTGCTGGCCGGCCGGAACCCGGTGGTGGAGGCGATGCGGGCGCGGGTGCCGGCCACCGCCCTGTTCGTCGCGCACGGGATCGACGTCGACGACCGGGTCCGGGAGCTGCTGCGGACCGCCGGCGACCGGGGTCTGCCGATCATGGAGGTGACCCGCGGCGAGCTGGACCGGTTGACCGACGGCGCGGTGCACCAGGGGGTCGGGCTGCAGGTCCCGCCGTACGAGTACCTGCCGTTCGAGGACCTGCTCGCGGCCGCGCTCGAGCACCCGGAGCCACCGCTGCTGGTGGCGCTGGACGGGGTGACCGACCCGCGCAACCTCGGCGCGGTGATCCGGTCGGCGGCGGCGTTCGGCGCCCACGGGGTGTTCCTGCCGTCCCGCCGGGCCGCCGGGATGACCGCCACCGCCTGGCGGACCAGCGCCGGTGCGGCCGCCCGGCTGCCGGTCTCCCGGGTCACCAACCTGACCCGGGCGCTGAAGACCTGCCAGCAGTCGGGGTACCTGGTGGTCGGGCTGGACGCCGACGCCGACACCGGCGTCTACGACCTGGAGCTCGCGGTCGGCCCGCTGGTGCTGGTGGTCGGCTCCGAGGGCCGGGGCCTGTCCCGGCTGGTCGGCGCCACCTGCGACCTGCGGGTGGCGATCCCGATGGCGGCCGGGGTGGAGTCGCTCAACGCCAGCGTCGCCGCGGCGGTGGCGCTGTCCGAGGTGGCCCGCCGCCGGGCAGCCGAACGGGCCGGGTAGCCCGGGCCGGTTCCGGCCGGCCCGGACCACTGGCCGGGTAGCCCGAGCATCGTAGGATCGGGCAGTCCGCTACCTCGTGCTGGAGAGCGCCAAAGGCATGACCGACCCCCGGTACCCCTCATCCGTACCTCCGCATTCGATGGCGGTCTCCCCTGCCACCCCGACCGGTGGTACCCCGACCGGCTGGCCGACCTACCAGCTGCCGCCGGCGAAGCAGCGGCGGGTGCCGGGCTGGATCGTCGCGACCGCCGCGGTGACCGCGGTGCTGGCGGTGGCGAGCTTCTTCACGGTGCTGCTGTGGCCGAGCGGCGACGATGACCAGGCGCCGGCCGGCCCGCTCACGTTCCAGCGGTTCGGCGGGTCGGTGGCGCGGATCGACTTCGGGCAACCGGCCCGGACCACGCTCACCTCGGTCGAAGGGAACAACGGCTACACGGCGTACGAGTCCGGTGGCACCCTGTTCACGATCGCGTTCGATGTCACGACTGGTGAGGAGCGGTGGCGGTCGCAGGTCACCGGCTCGCCGCAATGGAGCCGGTTGATCGCGGTGCCGGGCGCGCTGCTGGTGCTGGCGCTGGAAGATGACGAGACCGAGCCGCGCCGGATGTACGTGCTGGACGCCGAGACCGGTCAGCAACGCTGGACCGTCGATGTCCGCGGCGACGACGTGCTGTTCTTCCTGGACGGCGGGCTCGGGCTGCTCGACCACCAGCAGCGGGCGCTGCGCGGATTCGCTCTCGACACCGGGGTGGAGCGGTGGCGGCACCCGTTCCCGCATGAGGAGGACTCGAACGCGGTCGCGGTGCTCGCGTACGCGGACATGACCCGGCCGTCCAACTTCGCCGGCGAGCCGGTGGCCGGGGTCGGCGACCACCGGATCGTGATGGTCAACGGGGACCAGTCGGTGTGGTTGATCGACGGTCGTACCGGTGAGGTGCTGAACCAGACCGCCGGCATCGCTGACCCGGACGATCAGGTGCTCGCCTATGACGAGCAGCTGTTCGTGGCGCCGAACCAGGTCGACTTCCAGCTCGCCTCCTACGACCTGGCAGCGCTGTCGAGCCAGCCGCAGATCCGCTACCAGCCGACCGCTCGGGATCGGTTCCCGCTGGCGCTGGAGCCGTGCGGCGCCGACCGGATCTGCGTGCTGGAGGTGGACCAGTTCAATGACGAGCGGGCCGAGGTGGTCGCGCTCAGCACGGCCGAGGGTGGCGGCCAGATCTGGCGGGCCGACGCGCCCGAGGCCGAGCGGATGATCGGGGTGGGCGACTGGGTGCTGACCGCGGCCAGCCTCGGGTTCGAGCCGGTGGTGCGGGTGTTCAACGGGGCCGGTCACCTCGCGATCGAGAGCCCCGGCCTGCCGATCCGGCTGAACGAGGCCAACTTCCTGGTCATCACCACCGCCGGCGGGTACGAGGATTACCTGTCGGCGTTCGGGATGGCGCTCGCCAACGGGGAGCGGTTCGACCTGGGCCAGCTGCCGGAGGGGTTCGTGCAGGAGGAGTGTTCCTGGAACGAGCGCTACCTGGTCTGCCCGAACCGGACCGGCACCGAGGTCTGGCAGTTCGCCCGCGAAGCCGACCAGTGACCGCTACGGCGTGATCTCGGAGATCGGCAGCGCCAACTCGAACGGCTCCGCCAGCTTGATCAGCTCGGCGCTGTCGGCGACCAGCCGGTAGTTGCCCTGCGGAGTAAGCCGTAGGCGTACCCGTGGACCGGGGTCCAGCTCGACCCGCCAGTAGTGCTTGATCCCGGCGGCGGCGTAGCCAGCCGGTTCTCGATCCGGTCGGGGCCGGCTCCGCGTTCATGCCGCAAGCTTGACCAGAACGGCGACGCCGCCCCGACCGGATCGGTCGGGGCGGCGCCGCTTGCAGGTCTGCGCTAGATCCGGTTGCCGGTCTTCGCGTGGAACACGTGGTGCCCGTTCTTGGGCTTGATGTAGACGGTGTCGCCCATCGTCGGCATGTCCTTGCGGTCGATGGTCGCGACGAACCGCTCCGACTCACCGCCGATCGTGGCGTGGCCGTACACGTTGGCGTGCGAGCCAAGGTCCTCGACCAGCTCGACCAGGATCGGCAGCCCGCCGTCGGACGGGCCGACCAGCGTGGTGTCCTCCGGCCGGAAGCCGATGGTCACCTTGCCGTCGCCGCCCTCGCGCGCCGCCGCCACCTGGTCGCGAGTCAGCGGTAGCAGCATCTCGCCGACCTGCGCCCCTTCGTCGGTCAGATCGACGGTCTTGATGTTCATGGCCGGCGAGCCGATGAACCCGGCGACGAAGACGTTGGCCGGCGTGTCGTAGAGCACCCGCGGGGTGTCGACCTGCTGCAGCACCCCGTCCAGGAGCACCGCCACCCGGTGCCCCATGGTCATCGCCTCGACCTGGTCGTGGGTGACGTAGACGGTGGTGGTGCCGAGGTTCGCCTGCAGCGTGGCGATCTGCGACCGGGTCTGTACCCGCAGCTTCGCGTCGAGGTTCGACAGCGGCTCGTCCATCAGGAACACCTGCGGCTCCCGGACGATTGCCCGGCCCATCGCGACCCGCTGGCGCTGACCACCGGACAGGGCCTTCGGCTTCCGGTTGAGGAACTCCTCCAGCTGCAGCAGCTTCGCCGCCTCCCGCACCCGCCGGTCGATCTCGGCCTTCGGCGTGCGCCGCAGCTTCAGCGCGAACGCCATGTTGTCGTAGACCGACATGTGCGGGTAGAGCGCGTAGTTCTGGAAGACCATCGCGATGTCGCGGGCCTTCGGCGGCAGGTGGGTGACCTCCCGGTCGTCGATGTAGATCGACCCAGTGTCGACGTCCTCCAGGCCGGCCAGCATCCGCAGGCTGGTGGACTTGCCACAGCCGGAGGGACCGACCAGTACGAGGAACTCGCCGTCACCGATCTCCAGATTCAGCCGGTCAACGGCGGGAGAGTCGGTGCCTGGATAGATCCGGGAGGCGTCCTTGAACGTAACCGTAGCCATCGTGGGCCATCCTTCCACCGGCAGGAACGTGCCGGACGATCCGAGTAGAAGTGCCCCCGGCCCGGCTCCCGAGCAGCGCTCGTGAGCTTCACCGGAGTGGTGGGCCGGCGCCAGTGATCTGTGCCGGTTGCCAGTCAACCTAGACGGTCGCGGCGTTCTTGCCAAGCACCCGGTTCACTTTTCGCACGTCACGGCGGTCAGACTGCGACGATCATGAACGAATCAACCGGAACGTACTCGGATGTCCGGTCTTACGGAGTGGGCCGGGGCGGGAGCCGACGGCGGGACTCGAACCCGCAACCTGCGGCTTACAAGGCAGCTGCTCTGCCAATTGAGCTACGTCGGCGGCGTCCCTGCGATCTTACCGGGATACGTGACGGGTGGTGGCGCGCTGATCCGCGCCACCACCCGTCACGGCTACCGGAGGAGGAACTGGTGCAAGGCTTACAGCGGCAGGCTGCCGGCGAGCGGGCCGACCAGCGGCAGGGAGTGCAGCACCGCGAACGGATCCGGCAGCCCGGGCAGCCCGGGCAGGATCTCCGGGGAGTTCGGGTACCCGGACTCGGCGTACTCCGGGTCCTCGCCGGCGATCGGCCGCTCAGCGGACGGGTCCGGCAGCGGGTTCGGCAGCGGCACCGCCGGGGTGACCGCGGCCGGGTCCGCGTCGCCGACCACCGGCAGGCTGCCCAGCAGCGGACCGGCCAGCGGCCCGACCAGCGGCAGCTGGGACGGCAGGTTGCCGACCCCGACCATCTGGCCGACCGGGGCCAGACTGTCGCCGATCAGCGGCAGGCCGTTGCCGAGCAGCTCCGGGTCGTAGCCGTACTCGGCCGCGAGCTGCTGCCCGATCACCGGCGCCACCTGGTCGTCGGCGACCGGGCCGGTGAGCGGGTCGCCGGCCGCGGCATCCTCCTGGGTCGGCACGATCTCGTGCACCAGCGGCAGGCTGCGCAGGTTCTGGTTGACGATCGGGCCGGCGACCGGCACCTGGCCGACCAGCCCGCCGACCATCGACAGCTGGCGGAACGAGGTGCCGGGCAGCAGCGAGTCCTTGATCGGGTCGGTCAGGAACGGCATCGGGCCGACGATCTCCGGATCGCCGGCGGCCGGGTCGGCGGCCGCGGCCGGGCCAGCGGTCTCCGGCGACAGCGGAGCCGGCGCCGGGAGGGTACGGAAGCCCTGGTCGGCCAGCCGGGTCGGCAGCCCGACCAGGTCGCCGTCGACGCTCACCAGGTCGGGGCGGAGCTGGCCGTCGTCGGTGGCGAGCGGGCCACCGGTGCCGATCATCCCGCCGGGGACCCCGACCGCGTCCAGCGGTACCCCGCCGAGTGGCAGCTGGTTCAGCAGCGAGTCGAGCCCGCCCACCGGCAGGGCCGGGAGACTGCCCAGCAGCTCCGGCTCACCGAGCCGGCCGTCCTGCGGATCGAGTGTGAGCTCGCCGGCGTCCGGCGCAGCGGTGCCGTCGACCGCCAGGTCCAGCGGCGGCAGGCCGCTGGTGGGTGAGAAGACGTCGCCGAGCAGTGCCTCGGTGCCTTCCGGGTCGTCTGCCTGAGCGCTGCCTGCGCCGAGCAGCAGGAAGCCGCCGGCGATCCCGACGGTGCCCGCCGCGCGGTAGAGCCACCTGTTCATGTCCATCCCATTCGGTCGCTGGTCATGTCCCTATGGCTAACGACGAATCGGGCGAACCGTTCTGGATCGCCCAGAGTTGGCACCGGTCGGTACGCTCTCGGCGTGGCCTCACCCCGGTTCGTTGTCTGCGGCGACGACTCGCTCGCGTACAGCCTGGTCGACGAGCTGATCGGGCGGTACGGTGCGCAGGTCACGGTGATCCTGGCGGACGAGAAGCGCAACCATGGCCCGCAGCTGAAAGCGCTCCGTGGGGTGAAGATCATCCAGGCCGACCAGCCGGACGCGGAGGCGTTGACCAAGGCGAACCTCGCCCGGGCGAACGGGCTGGCGCTGGTCCGGCAGGACGACGTCGGCAACATCCACGCCGCGCTGCGGGCCCAGGAGCTGCGGCCGGACCTGCGGATCGTGATCCGGATGTTCAACATGAGCCTGGGCCACAGCGTCCGCCGGCTGTTCCGGGACTGCGCGGTGCTGTCCGACGCCGCGATCGCCGCCCCGGAACTGGTCGCGGTCGCGCTCGGCGAGATCGCCCCGCACTTCGTACGGCTGCCCGGCCGCACCCTGTACGTGACCCGGCGCGGCGACGTGGACCCGCAGGACGTGGTCTGCGGGATCGCGGTGACCTCGCCGGACCGGCCGCCGGAGCTGCTGCCCGCCGACGAGCGGGAGACCGACCTGGTGCTGGCGGTCGCCGCCCGGCGGCACGGGCCGGCCCGGTCGATCCAGATCGAGCGGCTCGGCGACGAGCAGGCGGTGCCCTCGCCGCGCCGGACCCGCGGCCAGGCCCGGCGCCGGCGCCGGCTGCTCGCGCTGTCCCGGGCGCTGTTCGCGCTGATCGACCGGAAGCTCGAGATCGCAGCGGTCGCGCTGGGCGGGCTGTTCCTGGTCAGCGCGGCGGTGGTGGGCTTCGACTACCACCTCTCGCCGTGGGAGTCGATCTACACCGCGCTGCTGATCGCGGTCGGCGGCGGGGATCTCGACCTGCAGCAAGGGCTGGACCGGCAGGTGATCCAGGTCGGGATCGTGGTGCTCGGGCTGGCCCTGATCCCGGTGATCACCGCGACGATCGTCGACGCGGTAGTGAACGCCCGGCTGGCCGCGGCACTCGGCAAGCTGCATACCCCGATCTCCGGTCACGTGGTGGTGATCGGGCTCGGCAACGTCGGTACCCGGGTGATCCGGATGCTGCACGAGCTGGGCCACGAGGTGGTCGCGATCGACCATCGGGAGTCGGCCCGGGGCGCTCAGCTCGCCCATGAGCTCGAGATCCCGCTGATCATCGGCGACGCGACCGAGGAGGAGACGCTCCGGCAGGCCTCGGTCGGCACCAGCCTGGCGCTGCTCGCGCTGACCAGCTCGGACGTGGTCAACCTGGAGGCGGCGCTGCACGCCCGGACCATGCGGCCGGGGTTGCACGTGGTGCTGCGGCTGCTCGACAGCGACCTGGCCGGCCGGGTGGAGCGGGCGTTCGACATCCCGGTCTCGCGCAGCGTGGCCTCGCTGGCTGCGCCGGCGTTCGCGGCGGCGCTGCTGGAGCGCGACGTGATCGGCACGATCGCGGTCGGCCGGCGGGTGCTGGTGATCGCCGAGGTGCCGGTCGCGGCCGGCGCCGAGCTCGCCGGCCAGCGGGTCGCCGACGTCGCCCAGGCCGGTGAGGTACGGGTGATCGCCCGGACCGCGGCCCGGGCGGTGTGGCCGCAGTGGACCCCGGCCCCGGACACCCGGATCGAGGCCGGCGACCGGCTGATCGTGATCGCGAACCGGACCGGCCTGAGCCGGGTGCTCGCCCGCTCCAGCCCGGCCGAGGCCGAGCCCGACCAACCGCGGCGGAGCCTCGGGGTGCCCGGCCGGCAGCGGGCCGGCGAGGCCGAGGCCCCGGCCGACCAGCACGGCTAGGTCGGGGCGGCCCGACCAGCGCGGCCAGGTCAGGGCAGCACCGCCTGTTCGTCCGGCCGGTGGGTGAGCACGTCGGCGAAGAACGACTGCAGCGCCGGTGCCAGCCCGACGTCCCGACCGGCCTCCTCGGACAGCCGCCACCGGTGGTTGGCCACCTCGACGAACAGCTCGGTCGGTTCCAGCTTGCCGCGCAGGTGCGGCGGGACCGCCCGGACCACCGGCTCGAACACCTCGGTCAGCCACCGGTGGGCGGCCTGCGCCTCGTCGGCCAGGTCGCTGTCGGCCCGGTAGGTGTCGAGGTCGTTGAGCAGCCGCCGGGCCTGGTTCTCCTCGGCGTCCAGCCCGGTCAGCCGGAGCAGCCGGCGGCTGTGGTAGCCGGCGTCGACCACCTTCGGCCGGATCGCGTACGACTCGCCGTCGCCGGTGACCGACATATGCACCTCTGCCACATCGAAGCCCAGCTCGTTGAGCCGGCGGATCCGCTTCTCGATGTGGTGCCGGTCCTCTTTCACCACCACCTGCTCGTAGGTGATCTCGTGCCAGAGCGCCTCGTACCGGGAGACCACGTCGTCGGCGATCTGCTCCGGGTCCAGCTCCGGGTCGAGCAAGTCGGCGGCCGCCAGGTCCAGGGTCTCGCCGAAGATGTTCACCCGGGCGATCTCCAGGTCCTCGTTGCGCTGCCCGGTGGACAGGCTCGGCCGCAGCGCTGAGGTCTCGGCGTCGACCAGGTAGGCGGCGAACGCGCCGGCGTCCCGCCGGAACAGCACGTTGGACAGCGAGCAGTCGCCCCAGAACAGCCCGGCCAGGTGCGCCCGGACCAGCAGCACGGCGAGCGCGTCGAGCAGCCGGTTGAGGGTGTCCGGCCGGAGCGTGTGCGAGAACAGCGCCCGGTAGGGCAGCGAGAACTGCAGGTGCCTTGTGATCAAGGCCGGATCGAGCGGTTCGCCGTCGCGGCTCACCCGATCGGCGACGATCGCGGTCGCGTGCACCGACGGGAAGTCCAGCCGCTCGAGTTGACGCAGCACGTCGTACTCCTTTTCGGCGACCCGCTCGCTGGTCTCCTTCACCGCGTAGACGGTGCCGTCGAGCCGTACGAACCGGACCACGTGGCGGGACAACCCCTGCGGGAGCGCCACCAGCTGATCGGTCGGCCACTCCTCCAGCGGCAGCCACCACGGCAGGTCCAGCAGCGCTGGGTCAACAAGGGCTGAAGTGATCCGCACACCCCAAGCATGCGGCACGCGACGGTCGCGACTCGCCCGACCGTGGCTCGTTTAACACCCGGTTTCTCGCTGACTACTCGGGCCGGAGGGGTGGATGCGTCGGACGGTGAGGATTGCCCTGGTGGTCGGGGTGTTGGCGGCTGGCTCGGTGGTCGGCGTGGCGGCGGGGGTGGAGCTGCCCGGTGAGTCGGCCGCGCCGGCGGTCGAGCCCGGGACCGGGCCGGCGGTCGAGCCTGGGGCCGGCCCGATCCCGGCGGCGCCGGAGCGGGTCGGGACGGTGGAGCCGGTGTCGGCGGTGCTCGGCTATCTGGGTGCTGACCGGCGGGCCACCTTCCACTACCCGGGCGCCGAGTACGTGAAGCTCCACGTCGGCCGGTTCCAGCTGCTGCCCGGTGACTACCTGACCGTCTCCGACCCGGCCGGCCGGGAGGTGCACCGGGTTGAGCAGGGCTGGGCGACCTCGATCACCGGCGACACGGCGGTGCTGACCCTCCACCAGACCGCCCCCGACCCGCTCGGGCTGCGGTCCGAACTGGCCCGGCTGGGGGTGACCGTCGACCGGGTCGCCCGCGGGCTCACCCCGGCCGAGCGGCCGGACCCGGCCGGCCCGGAGAGCGTCTGCGGCCGGGACCAGTCCCGGGACGCGGCCTGCTACAAGTCCAGCCACCCGGAGATCTACCGCCGCACCAAGGCGGTGGCCCGGTTGCTGATCGACGGGGTCGAGCTGTGCACCGCGTTCCGGGTCGGGCCGCAGAACCGGCTGCTCACCAACCACCACTGCATCGGCAACGCCCGGCAGGCCCGGCAGACCGAGGTCTGGTTCAACTACCAGTGCGCCGAGTGCGACGGCTGGGCGGTGTGGCGGCCGACCAAGGTACGGGCGGCGCAGGTGCTCGCCACCGACCGGGTGCTCGACTTCACGCTGTTCACAGTGGACAACTTCCCGGCGGTCGAGCGGTTCGGCTATCTGGAGCTGGCCACCGGGCGGGTGAAGGCCGGCGAGGAGGTCTACATCCCGCAGCACCCGCTCGGCCAGCCGACCCGGGTGGCGCTGCGCAGCGATCGGGACCGGGCCGGTGTGTGCGCGGTCGCCGATCCGCGGGCGGACGGGTACGGGCCGGACACCGACCTGACCTACTACTGCGACACCGAAGGCGGCTCGTCCGGGTCACCGGTGCTCTCCCGGACCACCCATCGGGTGATCGCGTTGCATCACTTCGGCGGCTGCCCCAACGCCGGGGTGCGGATCGGGCTGATCCGGGACCGGATCGCCTCGGCGCTCTAGCCGTGCCGGCCGGCGGTAGGGTGGCGCCGTGCGGAGGGATGCCCTGCTGGCGGTGGTGTTCGCGGCCGGGTTCGCCGGCATCACCGCAGCGCTCGCTGCCGGCGGCTGGCTGATCGAGCTGGACTTGGCCGTCGCCGAGTGGGCGAACGGCCACCGGCCGGCGGCGCTGGCGGCGATCGCCCGGATCCTCAACCGGCTCGGCCAGGGCGGGGCGTTGCTCGGGATCAGCGTGGTGCTCGCGGTCTGGCTCGGCCGGGTCCGGTGGCGGCGCGGCGAGGGCCGGCGGCGGGCTTGGCAGCCGCCGCTGTACGTGCTGATCGCGGCGGTGCTGGTGGTGCCGACCGTGCTGCTGATCAAGTGGGTTACCGAGCGCGGCGCGCCGAGCGCCCCGCTGCCGCTGGAGCAGACGGTCCAGCTGATGGGGCCACTGCCGCCCGGCGTGTACGCCGCCGGCTATCCGGGCGGGCACGCGGTCAACACGATCGTCTGGTACGGCGTACTGTTGCTGCTCGCGACCCGGTTGCTGGACGCGTACGGCCGGCCGGGGCCGCCCCGCTGGCTGCGGCTGGCGATCCGGATCGCGCCACCGGTGATCGTCACCGCGGTCACCGCCTACCTCACGTTTCACTGGCTGACCGACTCGCTGGCCGGGCTGCTGTTGGGGCTGTCCTTCGACCGGATCCTGGCGCTGGTGCGGCGATTGGAATGACCACCTTGGAGCGCCGGCTCGGGGTGCCGGACGCGGTGGTGATCGGGCTCGGTTCGATGCTCGGCGCCGGCGTGTTCGTGGTGTTCGGGCCGGCCACCGCCGCGGCCGGCACCGGGCCGGCGTTGCTGCTCGCGCTGGTGATCGCCGGGTTCGTGGCGTACTGCAACGCCACCAGCTCGGCCCGGCTCGCCGCCCGCTACCCGGAGTCCGGCGGCACCTATGTGTACGGTCGGGAGCGGCTCGGTGAGTTCGCGGGGTTCCTCGCCGGCTGGGGGTTCGTGGTCGGCAAGACCGCCTCCTGCGCGGCGATGGCGCTGACCATCGGCTGGTACCTGTGGCCGGGCCAGCCGCGGCTGGTGGCCGTCCTCGCGGTGCTCGTCCTGACCGGCGTGAACCTGCTCGGGGTGGCCAAGACCGCCCGGGCCACCCGGTGGCTGGTGCTGGTGACCCTGCTGGTGCTCGGCACGGTGGCGGTGGTCGGGCTCGGGTTCACCGAGCCCGCCGGGGACCGGCCGGGCGCCGAGCCGCCGGTCACCGCGTACGGTGTGCTCACCGCGGCCGGCCTGCTGTTCTTCGCGTTCGCCGGGTACGCCCGGATCGCCACCCTCGGCGAGGAGGTGCGGGACCCGGCCCGGACCATCCCGCGGGCGATCCCGCTGGCGCTGGGCCTGGTGCTCGCGATCTACTTCGGACTGGCGGTGGTCTGCCTGGTGGTGCTCGGCCCGGCCGGGCTGGCCCGGTCGACCGCACCGCTCGCCGAGGTGGTCGAGGCGGCCGGCTGGTCCGGACTGGACTGGCTGGTCCGGATCGGTGCCGGGATCGCGGTCACCGGGGTGCTGCT
Organism: Natronosporangium sp.; assembly: GCA_036564175.1. Lineage (GTDB taxonomy): Bacteria > Actinomycetota > Actinomycetes > Mycobacteriales > Micromonosporaceae > Natronosporangium. Next base: position 11,401 of record DATCKZ010000004.1, on the reverse strand, counting down.
GGCGCTGCTGGCCGGGGTCGGCCGGACCGTGTTGGCGATGGCGCGCCGCCGGGATCTGCCGGGGCCGCTGGCCGCCGTCCACCCGCGCTACCGGGTGCCGCACCGGGCCGAGCTGGCGGTGGCGGTCGCGGTGCTCGGGCTGGTCGGGTTCGGCGATCTGCCGGCCGCGATCGGCTTCTCCAGCTTCACGGTGCTCGGCTACTACGCGGTGACCAACGCCGCCGCGCTGACCCTGCCGAGCCGCCTGCCCGGGCGGCTGTTCGCCGGCACCGGTTTGCTCGGCTGCATCCTGCTGGCGGCCACCCTGCCACCCGGCAGCGTCGCGGTCGGCTTGGCCGTGCTGGCCGCCGGTGGGCTGTGGTTCGCCGGCCGGCGGCTGCGCCGCCGGCGCCCCGGCGCGGCCGGCGGTGACCACCCAGGCAGTCGCGCTCTGTAAGGAAATGCTTGCTCGGAGACGTTACTGTAGGTTCGGCCGCTGGGCCCACCGCAGCCCCCACGAGGATCGGACCACCATGGCTACACCCCCGGTCAACCCGTTCGCAGGGAAGCAGGATCCGATCGACTCGCTACGAGCGGAGCTCGATCGGATCGAGGTGGAGATCGTCTCGGCGGACGGCACGGTCACGGTCTCGATGACCAGGCGCGCCGGCGTCACAGTCGGGCTCCCGCCGGAAGCCGCCGCCAAGCACCGGACCGAAGCGTCGCTGGCGCGGCAGGCGAGCCGCGCGGTCACCGAAGCGATGCGGGCGTACGCCGACCGGATCGTCGAGCTGGCCGATGCCCAACTCAGCCGCGGCTGGCGGCAACCGGACCGGCCGCGGGACGAGCGCGCCGAGCGGCTGGCGGCGGAGACCGACCGGATCCGGGCGGTCGGCAAATCGCCGGCCGGGCACGTGCTCGCCGTCCGGACCGGTGACACTACGCCGAATCTGGACCTCGACATCCGCGACGGTGCGCTCAGTGAGCTGCCGCCGGAGCAACTCGCGACCGAGATCTCGGCGGCGGTCCAGGAAGCGAACCGCAACTTCCGGAGCCAGCGGGCATCGTCGCACCGCCGGGTCTACGACAGTGGGAGCGACCATGAGTGAGCAGCTGAGCATCCGGCTGGCCGAGCTCTGGGACCTCGCAGACGTGGATCTCCCGACCATAGCGGAGACGCTGGCCGCCGCCGCGGCCAAAGTGGATGAAGTCCGGAGTTCGAACCTCGCCGAAGCCTTCGTCGAGGTCGAGGAGCTGGGCAGCCTGGTCCGGTCCGCGCTCGACTGGTACCGGCAGACCCTCAAGGTGACCGTGGCACACTTGGCGGACGCGGCCGAGGCGGTGAAGGCGGTGGTCGCGGACTACGCCACCACCGACGTTGAGCTCAGCGACGAGCTGCGGCGGGCGGTCGCCGAGTTCATCGAGCTGAACCCGGAGTACGGGTCATGACCCCCGAAGAGGTCGACAGCTACGTCCCGGAGTCGCTGCATCGGCGGGTGTTCCGGGCCGCGGTCGCGGCGGAGGGGGAGCTCATCGGCCGGATGGTGGAGGAGACCTTCCGGCAGAATCGCGACTATTACCAGCGACTCTTCGGCCTGCTCGCACCGACCCGCGGGTTGGTGGCGAAGGCGCAGGGCGAGTTCCTCGGCGACGCGGCGGAGCTGCTCCGGCGGGAGTCGGACGAACGGTTCAGCGACGGAGTGGAGTCGATCACCGACCAGCTGCTCGACCGCTGGGAAGGGGCCGGCGCGAGCGACTTCGCGGACCACCTCGGCGGGCTCAGGGGTGTGCTCCAGCTCCAGTACGAAGTCGCGGTCAGCCTGGAGCACCTGCTCAAGCTCCATGGGTCGGTGGTGCTCGCGGCGAAGGAGAAGATCATCCTCATCGCCGAGCAGACCGTCGAAGCGCTGGCTGACCAGCAACAGGTCCGGCAGGCGTTCGAGGCGCAACGGCTCCGGTCCCTGAAGGACAGCATCCTCGAGCGGGCCAACCCCGCGCTGGCGGGCCCCGGGCCGTGGGCGGTCGTGCGGAGGGCCGCGATCGCGGTCGCGGGCTACCTCCTTGACGAGCTGACTCGGCCGGTGGCGGGCGAGGACGCGCTCGACATCCTCGCCGACATGGCGGCGTCCATGCTGGAGGTATACGAGGATTTCCACACTAGCCAGGTCGAGATCTGGAACGCGGTGTCCACCGTGGTGAACGAATACCTCACTCCGGAGGGTTCCGACTCGATAAACGGTTCACCGCTGGTGCTGCCCAGCGTGTTGGCGCCCGACCCGGAGCAGCCCGGCGCCCGGCCGGTGGTGCTCGATCGGAAGGGGTGGGTGGCGTTCTGAGCCGAGCCGCCGGTCGGCGCTACCGCACCCAGTCGCCGGCGCGCATCACCCGGGTGACCCGCAGGTCGGCGTCGAGCTCCACCAGGTCGGCCCGACGGCCGGGGGTGAGCGAGCCGAGCACCTCGGCGAGGCCGAGCACCCGGGCCGGGGTGGTCGAAGCCATCCGCACCGCCTCGACCAGCGGCACGCCGGCGCCGACCGCCCGCCGCAGCGCGGCGTCCATTGTGAGCGTGCTGCCGGCGATCGCCCCCGGTGCACCGTCCGCAGTGGCCAGGCGCGCCACCCGGTCGGCCACGATCACCGACTGGCCGCCGAGCTGGTACGCGCCGTCGGGCATCCCGGTGGCGTCGATCGCGTCGGTGACCAGCGCGGTCCGGTCCGGCCCGGCGGTGCGGGCGGCGAACGCGAGCATCCCGTCGTGCAGGTGCACGCCGTCGGCCACCAGTTCGCAGACCACGCCGCCAGCCGCCAGCAGGGCCACGATCGGGCCGGGTTCCCGGTGGTGGACCGGCCGCATCGCGTTGCACAGATGGGTGGCGACGCTGGCGCCGGCCTCGATCGCCGCCTGGGTCTGCTCGTAGCTCGCGTCGGTGTGCCCGACCGCCGCCACCACCCGCTGGTCCACCAGCCAGCGGATCGCCTCGATCGCGCCGGCGCGCTCCGGCGCGAGCGTCACCATCCGGACCGCGCCATCGCCGAGCGTGACCAGCCCGGCCAGCTCGTCGAGCGACGGGTCCCGCAGGTGGGCGGGATTCTGGGCACCGCACCGGGCCGGTGACAAATACGGCCCTTCGAAGTGGATGCCGGCGAGCACGCCCTCGCCGACCAGCGGCGCGAACGCCTGGGTGGCGGTCCGCATCAGCTGGTACGGCGAGGAGACCAGGCTCGCGAGCAGCGTGGTGGTGCCGTGCCGGAGGTGGAACTCGGCCGCCCCGCGGGCCGCCTCCGGGTCGCCGGTGGTGAAGCTGTGCCCGCCACCGCCATGGTTGTGGATGTCCACAAAGCCCGGTACCAGCCACCCGCCGTCGCCCGGGTCCCCGGGGCTCACCTCGGCGATCCGGTCGCCCTCGATCCGTACGTACCCCTCGACGATCCCGGACGGTGTGACCACCCGGCCCTTGACGATCATGCGGTCCCCACTCCTAGCCGATCCCATCCGAGCAGGCCGGCGCCGATGCAGCCGGCCCGGTCGCCGAGCGCCGCCCGGACCAGCCGCGGCGGCCGGTGGAAGGTCAGCCGCTGCTTGACCGCCGCCCGTAGCGGCGCCAGCAGCGCCTCCCCGGCCTCGGCGAGCCCGCCCCCGATCACGATCACCTCGGCGTCGACGATCGCCTGCCCGATCACCAGCCCGTCGGCGAGCGCGTCGATCGCGTCCCGCCACACCGTCGCCGCGAGCTCGTCACCGGCGGCCGCGGCCGCCGCCACCGCGCTGGCGTCGGCCGGCCGGCCCGCCAGCGCCGCGTACCGCCGGCCGATCGCGGCCGCCGAGGCGACCGCCTCCAGGCAGCCACGGCCGCCACAGCCGCAGGCCGGCCCGCCGGGCCGGACCACCACGTGGCCGAGTTCGCCGGCCGCCCCGTGCCCGCCGGTCACCGCCGTACCGTCGACGATCTGGGCGGCGGCGATGCCGGTGCCGATCGCCGCGAACAGGACGTGGCCGGCGGATCGCCCGGCGCCGAGCCGAGCCTCGGCCACCCCGCCGGCCCGCACGTCGTGGCCGAGCACCGCGGGCAGCCCGACCCGGTCGCCCACCCGGGCCGCCAGCGGCAGATCTTGGAAGCCGAGGTTCGCCGCGGTCACCGCCACCCCGGCCGGCTCGTCCACCACCCCGGGCACCACCAGCCCGACCGCCCGCGCCGCGTCGCCGGCGGTCTCGACCAGCTGCCCGGCGATCCGCAGCACGGTCGCCACCACCGCGTCCGGGCCTCGGTCGGCACCGGTCGGCTCGCGCAGCTGCTGGTGGAGGCCGCCGTCGCTGGCCACCAGCCCGGCCTTGATCCCGGTGCCGCCCACGTCGATCGCCACCACCACACCACCGGGCGGCGGTGGGTTGGCGTTGGTGGTCACGCAGAGATCTTCTCAGGCGACCGGTGCCGTCACCGGTCCGGGGAATATCGGAGCGACTCGACGCCTGCGCTAGGCGGCCGGGACTGCGGCGTGGAGGGGAGCGGGCAGCGGGTCGGTGTGCAGGACCACCAGCCGGGAGACCGCCCGGGTGAGCACCACGTAGAGCCGGTGCAGGCCGCGGGGTTCGGCGGCGACGATCGCGGCCGGCTCGACCACGATCACGTGGTCGTACTCCAGACCCTTGGCGAGGGTCGCCGGTACGACCGTCACCCGGGCCGCCGCGCCGGGCTCCTCCGGGTCCGCGGTCTCGATCCCGGCCGCCTCGATCGCCGCCCGCAGCGGCCCGGCATCCGCGTCGGCGGCGATCACCGCGATCGAGCCCTCGTGCGCCAGCGCGGCCCGCACCTGCTCGACCGTGGCGGCGGTGCGGTCGCCGACCCGGTGGACCGCGAGGGAGCCGTCGTGGCGCAGGGACTTCGCCGCCGGCACGTCCACCGCGAGTGCCGGCAGCAGCGCGTTCGCCAGCGCCAGCACCTTCGCGGGCACCCGGAATCCGGTGGTGAGCGGCACCACCGCGGCGGCCGGCTTGCCGAGCTGGGCCAGGGTCGCCCGCCAGTCGGTGGTGGCCCACGGCGCGGTGCCCTGGGCCAGGTCGCCGAGCATCGTCACCGAGCCGTGCTCGACCCGCCGGGCGATCGCCCGGATCTGCATCGGCGACAGGTCCTGCGCCTCGTCCACCACCACATGCCCGTAGCTGCGGGTCCGCTCCAGCAGCCCGGCCGCCTCGTCGATCAGCACCGCGTCGGCAGCGCTCCAGCGGGCCGCCCGGACCGAGCGGGGCGGCTTCGGCCAGCGCAGCCGCTCCTGTTCGGCCGGGTCGAGCACCCCGTCGGCCGCCTCGGCCAGCGTCCCCGGGTCACTCAGCAGGTCGTACACCAACGATTCCGGGGTGACCGCCGGCCAGACCTGATCCATCAGGGCGACCACCGGCTTGGCCCGGCCCATCCGGCGCAACCAGCCGTCGCCGGGCGAGTCGCCGCGGCGCAGCTCGGCCTGCCGCTGCAGCAGCGCCACGATCCGGGCCCGGACCCGCTCCCGGCCGGTCGCGTACGGCAGCGCCTCCGCCCGCACCTCCTCGACCACCCGCGCCAGCGCCGGTACGCCGACCCGCCAGCGGTACGAGCCGTCGGAGATCACCAACGGCTCGGTGGGTTCGCGGATCAGGCGGGCCAGCGCCCGCTGCAGCACGGTGGCCAGCCGCGGGTCATGCTTGAGCGCCGCCACGTCCGGCGGATCGGTGCCCCGCACCGGCACCCGGGCGAGCAGCTCGTCGATGGTGGCCTGCCGCACGTCGACCTCGCCGAGCGCCGGCAGCACCGCCTCGATGTACCGCAGGAACGCCCGGTTCGGGCCGACCACCAGCACCCCGGCCCGGCGCAGCCGCTCCCGGTGGGCGTAGAGCAGGAACGCGGCCCGGTGCAGCCCGACCGCGGTCTTCCCGGTGCCGGGCGCGCCCTGCACGCAGACGGTGGTGTCGAGGTCGGCCCGGACCAGCTCGTCCTGGTCCGGCTGGATGGTGGCGACGATGTCCCGCATCGGCCCGACCCGGGGCCGCTCGATCTCGGCGGTGAGGATCCGGCTGGCGGTGCCGAGCTCCTCGCCCCGGTCCAGGTGCTCGTCCTCGAAACTGGTCAGCACGCCGCCCGCGTACCCGAACCGGCGGCGGACCGTGACCCCCTGCGGGTCGGCGACGCTCGCCCGGTAGAACGCGCGCGAGCGGGGCGCCCGCCAGTCCAGCACCATCGGTTCGCCGGCGTCGTCGGTCACGTGCCGCCGCCCGATGTGGTAGACCTCACCGTCGCCGCCGGCCGGGCCGGTGAAGGTGAGTTTGCCGAAGAACAGCGGTACGTCGGGCTGGTCGGCCAGCGACCGCACCCGGTGCGCCAGCGCGGTGCCGAGCGACTCGGCGCCGAACGCGTCCCCGGCCACCTCCTCACCGGCTGCGAACAGCGCCTCCGCCCGCTCTCGCATCCGCCGCAGCGCCGCTCGCGACGCCGCCAAGTGTTCCTGCTCCGTTGCTAGTTCGTCCCCGCGCACAGTCGCCGAAGTTACTTCCATCCACGGGTCCTGACAGGTGGTTTTCGCCCGCTGGTACGGTGCGGGAGTGGCGGTGGCGAGGCGGCCCAGGGTGGGACACATCCAGTTTCTGAACTGCCTGCCGCTGTACTGGGGGTTGATGCGGTCGGGCGAGCTGCTCAACATCGATCTATATAAGGATGCCCCGGACCGGCTCGGCGACGCGCTGGTCACCGGCGACCTCGACATCGGGCCGATCTCGCTGGTGCACTACCTCAACCACACCGACCAGCTGTTGCTGCTGCCCGACCTGGCGGTGGGCAGTGACGGCCCGGTGCTGTCGGTGAATCTGGTCTCCACCCGGCCGCTGACCGAGCTGGACGGCGCCCGGGTCGCGCTCGGCTCCACCTCCCGGACCGGGGTGCTGCTCGCCCAGCTGCTGCTCGAAGACAGATACCGGGTGCGGCCGGAGTACGTCCGCTGCCCGCCCGACCTGACCACCATGCTGCTGGAGGCGGACGCGGCGGTGCTGATCGGCGACGCCGCGCTGCGCGCCCACTACGAGGCGCCGACCCGCGGGCTGTGGGTGACCGACCTCGGGGCGGCCTGGCGGGAGTGGTCCGGGCTACCGATGGTGTTCGCGGTCTGGGGGGTGCGGCGGTCGTTCGCCGCCGACCATCCCGGGCTGGTCAAGGACGTGCACGAGGCGTTCCTGCGCTCGCGCGAGCTGTGCCTGGCGGAGCTGGAGGAAGTGGCGGCGATCGCCGCCCGGTGGGAGCCGTTCGACGCCGGCATGCTCGCCGAGTACTTCCGGGCGCTGGACTTCTCGTTGGGTGCCCGGCAGATCGCCGGCCTGCACGAGTTCGCGCGCCGGGCGGCGGCAGTCGGGGCCGCGCCGCCACTGCGCGGCCCCGAGTTCGCGCCGGTGTAGTGACTATTCCTCGTTCTTGATCGCGGAGACCTCGAACTCCAGCGTGACCTTGTCGCTGACCAGGAACCCGCCGGTCTCCAGCGCCGCGTTCCAGCTCACCCCGAAGTCCTGCCGGTTGATGGTGGTCGAGCCCTCGAACCCGACCCGCAGGTTGCCGAACGGGTCGGTGGCCGCGCCGGTGAACGTGAACGGGATGGTGACCGACCGGGTGACGCCGCGGATGGTCAGGTCACCGGTGAGGTCGAAGGTGTTCTCGCCGGTCTGCTGGAACCCGGTCGAGACGAAGGTGATCTCCGGGTACTCCTTCATGGCGAGGAAGTCGTTGCTGCGCAGGTGCTCGTCCCGCTGCTCGTTGCGGGTGTCGATGCTGGCCGCCTGAATGGTCACGTTGACCTTGGTGGCGGCCGGGTTGGCGGCGTCAAACTCGGCGGTGCCGGTGAACTCGTTGAAGGCGCCGCGGACCTTGGTCACCATCGCGTGCCGGGCCACGAACCCGATCTGGGTGTGGGCCTGGTCGATGGTGTAGCTGCCGCTCAGTTTCTGCAGGTCGATCTGGGTAGCGGTGGTCATGGCTGCGAACTCCTCGAAGTCGATGGATGATGCGTCATGCATTACCAGTCGACAGCGTAGATGACACGTCGTTTGTTCCGAGCATGATGTGTCATTGATCACTGGTACGGTTGAGAGATGGCCGGCACCCGGTGGCTCACCGACGATGAGCAGCGTGCTTGGCGGGCGTACCTGCGGATGGCCGCCCGGCTCGCCGCGGCGGTGAACCGGCAGCTGCAGACCGACTCCGGCCTCTCCGACGCCGACTACGCGGTGCTGGTCCAGCTCACCGACGCACCCGACGGGCGCCGCCGGCCCTACGAGATCCAGCACACCCTGGACTGGGAGCAGAGCCGGCTTTCCCATCACCTCAGCCGGATGCAGCGCCGCGGTCTGGTCACCCGCGAGGAGTGCACTGAGGACGGTCGAGGGGCGTACGTAGTGATCACCGAGGCGGGTCGGCGGGCGATCACGGCCGCCGCGCCCGGCCACGTGGAGACGGTCCGGCGGCTGTTCTTCGACCAGCTCACCCCGGAGCAGGTGGCGGCGCTGACCGAGATCGCCGAGCGGGTGCTCGCCCGGCTCGACCAGCCCGTGAGGTAGCGCCCACGGACGTTGGTGACGGCAGCAGTTCCTTGAACCGGGCTCTGCGCACAGCCGCAGCTGGGTGAGCCGGCTACCCAGCTAGGCGTCAGTCCCGTCGATCCCGGGCAGGTGGGAGGCGGCGAGCAGCCGGCAGAGTTCGGCGCCGTGCTCGAAGCCGAGCTCGGCCGGGTACCGGGTCATCACCGCCATCGTCCAGGTCGGACCGATCGCCAGGCAGTTGACGTGCCAGGCGGACTGGTTGGTCCGCTCCACCCAACCGTTCTTGATCGCGATCGACGACCGCTGCTCGGGCGGCAGCGCCTGCCGGATCCCGAAGTCCCCGCGCCCCCGTACCTGCCGCATCTCCGACAGCAGCCATTCGGTCCACTCCGGACCCGCGGCCCGGCCGTCGGCGATGCATACCCCCATCAGCGCGGCGTCCATCGGGGACAGTTGGGTGTTGCTCCAGCTGTACGGGTAGGCGCGGGCGTGCGGGAGGTCGCAGATCTCGATCAGCCGCTCGGTCGACTCGTGCGCCCCGAGCTCCTGGAAGATCTCCTCGGCGTACGCGTTGTCGCTGTCCCGAATCACCGCGGTGAGCTGGTTGAGCCGGGCCGGGCTGGGCTGCTGGCCGGCCTCGGTGGCCCGTCGCAGGTAGTCGGCGGCGATCCAAGCCTTGATCATCGAAGCGGTGGTGCTGACCTCGGTGGCGTTCTTCGAGCCGGACCAGCCGATCACGCCGGTGGGGTCGTACTCGACCACCGCCCAGCCGACGAAGTCACCGGCCGGCTCGACCAGCCAGACCGGCGGCGGGGTGGCCGCCGGTGGCACGCCCCTGGCCTGCGGCGCCGCCCGGGTCGGCGGCTGGCTCGGCGACTGTTCCACCTCGGCGGCCCGGCTGCCAGCGACCTGGATCGGCGGGACCATCGCGGCGAGCATCCCGCTGCTCCCCAGCAGCAGCACCACCACCAGCGCGCCCAGCACCCGCGGCGCGGCCGATCGGTCGTGGCGGGCCCACCACCGGAGGATCGAACCCACGGGTCAACTCCGGCTGAGCAGCTGCCGGGCTACGCTCGCGCACCTTTCCGCACCGTAGTCGAGGCTGTACTCGACCGGATACCGCATGATCACTGCGATCACCCAGGCGTCGGTGATCGCGAGGCAGTTCACGTGCCAGCTGCTGTCCCGCCCGATCCGGGTCCATCCGTTCTTGATGGCTACCTGCTCCGGGGCGACCCCGGGCGGTAGTCCGTCGATGATCCCCCACCGGCCGCCTTCGAAGTTCTCCTCCGGGCGCTGGTCCTCCTCGGCGGTGGTGCCGACCACCTGCCGCATCTCGTCGAGCAGCCAGTCCGTCCACTCCGGGCCGGCGGCGGTGCCGTTGGCGATGCACTCGCCGAGCCGGACCGCGTCGCTCGCCGACATCTCGGTGCGGCTCCACCAGCCGTGGCCGTGCGCCGGGATGTAGGTGTCGGTGAGCCCGCAGATGTCGATCATCCGCTCGACCACCCGGTCCTGCCCGCCGGCCACGTACAGCCGCTGCGCGGCCGCGTTGTGGCTGTGCCGGATCGCCAACCTGGCGTCCCGGAGCGCTTCCCGGCTCGGCCGCTCGCCCCGCTCGGCGGTCCGCCGGAGGTAGTCGGCGACCAGCCAGGTCTTGATCATGGATTCGGTGGAGTTGGTCTCGCTCGCGTTCGGCGAGCCGACCCGGGTCCCGGTGGTCCGGTCCAGGGCCGCCCAGGCCAGAAAGCCCTCGATCGCTACCTCGACCTCATTGGCCGGCCTGAACATCGCGACCGGCTCCGCCGCCGGCTTCGGCGGCGGCTCGGCGGCCTGCGGCAGCAGCTCCGGCACGGTGAGGTCCATCACGTGGAAGCCGCGCTCGCCCGATCGCTCATGCCAGGCACTGGACGCCGCGGCGGTGCCGCTGACCAGCACGACCATGAGCGTCGCCAGAATTACGCGTGGGCGTGGGCGCACGAGGGGTTGGCTCCGTGGTCAGGAGAGGTTTCGGCGCAAGCCTAGCCACCCAGATTGACACCGTCTACCAGTACAAGAACGGCATATCGGATAGGTGCGCCCGGGGTTACCGAAACGCTGTGAGCCGGCTTCGGCTTGTTACACGATGGTTGCAAGATGCGGTAGAGCCTGTAACAATACTGAGGTGTACGGGAACGACTTCGACGCATCCAGCGGCGCGCTGCTCGACGAAGTCGACGCGGCCGAGACGGCGCTGCGGAAGGCGGCGGAGCAGACCGCCGAGCGAGACGACTTCGAAGGCATCATCGCCGCGGACCAGAAGGTCGAGCCGCGGGACCGGATGCCCGAGGGCTACCGGAAGACGCTGATCCGGCAGATCGCGCAGCACGCCCACTCCGAGATCATCGGCATGCAGCCGGAGGCGAACTGGATCACCCGGGCGCCGACTCTCAAGCGCAAGGCGATCCTGCTCGCCAAGGTGCAGGACGAGGCCGGGCACGGGCTCTACCTCTACGGTGCCGCCGAGACGCTCGGCGTCTCCCGCGAGGAGCTGGTCGAGAAGCTGCTCGCCGGCAAGCAGAAATACAGTTCAATCTTTAACTACCCGACGCTGACCTGGGCCGACGTCGGCGCGATCGGCTGGCTGGTGGACGGTGCGGCGATCGTCAACCAGGTGCCGCTGTGCCGCTGCTCGTACGGGCCGTACGCGCGGGCGATGATCCGGATCTGCAAGGAGGAGTCGTTCCACCAGCGGCAGGGATTCGAGATCCTCTACACGCTAGCCCGCGGCACGCCCGCCCAGCGGGAGATGGCGCAGGACGCGGTGAACCGCTGGTGGTATCCGTCGCTGGCGATGTTCGGGCCGCCGGACTCCGAGTCCACCCACTCGGCGCAGTCG
>DATCKZ010000003.1:0-14432 GCA_036564175.1 Natronosporangium sp. | reverse complement strand
GACAATGGCAACCCGAAGCGACACCGCCGCCGGCTGGGCAATCGGTGGCATGCTCTTCGCCGCCGCGATGATGGTGATGATCGGGATCTGGCAGATCATCATCGGCTTCGTGGCGATCCTCGACGACGAGTTCTTCGTGGTCGCGCCGAACTACACCTACGAGATCGACACCACCGCCTGGGGTTGGATCCACCTGATCGTCGGAGTGGTGCTGGTGCTCACCGGGCTGGCCCTGTTCACCGGGTCGACCTGGGCCCGGGCGGTCGGCATCGTGCTGGCGGTGCTGTCCGCGATCGCGAACTTCCTCTTCCTGCCCTACTACCCTCTGTGGGCGATCGTGCTGATCGCGGCGAACGTGTTCATCATCTGGGCACTCGCCAACGCCGGCTCGGCGCAACGGCGGATGCAGGGGCTGATGGACTCCGACCTGCCGGGCGGCTACAGCGGCGGCACCACCGCGCCAACCAGCGGCAGGCCGACCTCAGCGACCAGCCGATAACCCGACAACGGCGACGTAACCCGGCGGCGGCGGTCGGCGGGACGGGCGGGGCTACCGCGGTTCAGGCGACGAGGCGGAGCTCGCGGCTGGTGTTGTTCAACCGCCGCCCGCCGGCGTCGGTGACGGTCACGATGTCCTCGATCCGCACTCCGAACTCTCCCGGGAGGTAGATGCCCGGTTCGATCGAGAAGCACATGCCCGGCACCAGCTCGTGGGTCTCCCCCGCCACCAGGTACGGCGGTTCATGGGTGGTGAGCCCGATGCCGTGGCCGGTGCGGTGGATGAAGTAGTCGCCGTAGCCGGCCTCGGTGATGACCGCCCGCGCGACCCGGTCGATCTCCTGGCACGCGACCCCGGGCCGGACCGCCTCGAAGGCGGCTTGCTGGGCTGCCCGCACCACCTCGTGGACCTCCCGGACCCGCGCCGGCGGCTCGGCTCCAACATAGACGGTTCGGGTGGTGTCCGAGCCGTATCCGGCCACCAGGCCACCGAAATCGAGCACCACCGGGTCGCCGGCGGCGATGACCCGGTCGCCGGCGTCGTGGTGCGGGTTGGCACCGTTCGGGCCGGAACCGACCACGGTGAAGTCGACCTGGCTGTGCCCGTGCTTACGCAGCAGGTCGGCGAGGTCCGCGGCGACCTCCGTCTCGGTGCGGCCTTCGAACCGCACCCCGACCAGCTCCTCGTACGCGGCGTCCGCGCTCGCGCCGGCGAGCGCCAGCCGGGCCAGCTCGTCGGCGTCCTTGACCGCGCGCAGCATCGGCATCGCCTCGGTGAGCGAGCGGTAGCTCGCCCCCGGAACCGCCCGCTGCAGGCCCAGCAGGTGCATCGCCCAGGCGTTGTCGGAGATACCGTACCGCCCGTCCGGGCGCAGCAGCGGGGCGACCAGGGCGTACGGGTCGGTGCCATCGGCCCAGTCGAGCAGCCGCAGCGCGCCGGCGCCCGGCGCTTCCTCGGCATCCGGCTGTTCCAGCCTGGGCACGATCAGCGCCGGTTCGCGGTCGGCGGTGAGCACCAGCAGGGTCAGCCGCTCAGTGACGCCGATCGGCTGGTAGCCGGTGAGGTACAGCAGGTCCAGCCCGGGCGTGACCAGCAAGCCGGCGAGGCCCGCTTCGCGCGCCGCCTCGGCGGCCCGGTGCATCCGGGCGGTAAAGTCGTCCACAGTAAAGTCGCGGATCGCTGGGTGGCCGCCGGTCATCGCGTACCGTGCCGTTCCAGGAACCCGGTCTCGGCGAGCGGCATGTTCGCGATCTCCCTCGGATCGACGCTCTCGGTTGGCGCAAGATCATACCTGGCGGCCGCGCAATTCGCGTCGGGATGACCCTCACCGGCACCACGGCGCGGGCGCCGGGTGCCGGTGGTGGAACGGACGAGTCGGCCTGTACGCCGGATTCTGTCGTCGCGCGCCGAGCCGCGGCGCGCGACGGGCGGCCATCCATCTCGGCCTGCCGTCGCCGACAGGCTCTAGCGGCCTACCCGCAGACATCGGACGGGCCGTCCTCAACCGCCTGCGCGGGCTGCCGCCTCGCGGCGGCGGCCCTTCTTGGCCTTGCTCCGGGTGGGGTTTGCCGAGCCACCCCGGTCACCCGGGGTGCTGGTGGGCTCTTACTCCACCGTTTCACCCTTACCGGCGCTAGCGCCGGCGGTCTGTTTTCTGTGGCACTTTCCCGCGGGTCGCCCCGGGTTGCCGTTAGCAACCACCCTGCCCTGTGGAGTCCGGACGTTCCTCGGCAGCGGGAGCACCGCCCCCGCTGACGCGACCGCCCGGCCAACTCGTCCGTCCGTGTCCCAATTCTACGCGGGACCGGCCGGCCCCGGGGTACCGGCGAGCGCGCGCACCTCGTACCCTGGCCAGGCACATGGATCTCGGCGAAGTCGCGTTGCTGCTCGCCGCCGGTGTCGCCGCGGGGACGGTCAACGCGGTCGCCGGCGGCGGCTCGCTGGTCACTTTCCCCACCCTGCTGGCGATCGGGATGGCGCCGGTGCCGGCGAACGTCACCAACTCGATCGCGGTCTCCCCCGGTTACGTCGGCTCGGTGCTCGGCAGCCGGCCCGACCTCGCCAAGCAGGGCCACCGGGTCCGGCATCTGTTGCCCACCGCCGCGGCCGGCAGCGCGATCGGCTGCGCGCTGCTGCTGCTCACCCCGCCGCGCGCGTTCGAGGTGGTGGTCCCGTTCCTGGTGCTCGGGGCGACCGGGCTGCTCGCCTTCCAGGACCGGCTGCGCCGGCTGGTCGGCCACCCGCGGGACCTGTCGCCGCGCCGGGCCACGGTCGCGCTCCACCTGATGGTCGGGACCGCGTCGATCTACGGCGGCTACTTCGGGGCCGCCCTCGGCGTGATCCTGGTGGCGACGATCGCGCTGGTGGTGGACGAGACGATGGCCCGGGTCAGCGCCCTGAAGAACATCGCCTCGGCGGTGGTGGGGCTGGTGACGGTGGTCGCGTTCGCACTGTTCGGGCCGGTCGACTGGGTCGCGGTGGCGGTGCTCGCGCCGGCCACGGTGGCGGGCGGCTACGGCGGAGCCAGGCTCGCCCGGAAGCTACCGGACCGGCTGTGGCGGGTGATGATCGTGACGTTCGGCGCGGTCATCGGCGTGATCCTGCTGATCCGGGCGTTCTAGGCCGACCGGCGGCCCCGGTGGTCCGCAGGCTCCCGGACCGATATCCATATCGGGAGCTGATATCAGCGCCTCGGGTCAACCGGGCGGCGGTGAGTTCTTCCGCACGTTGCGGTCACGCCCTGATATCTGGTCGCGATATGGATATCGCAGAGGTGCGCTGCCCGAGCGGGAACCCGCCCGGCGCTGGCCGCCGGCCGCTAGTCGTCGCCGTTCCAGCGGGCGTCCTCGGCGCGCCAGTGCTCCTCCCGCTCGCGCACCGTCTCCAGCGCCCGCTCGGCCTCGGCGACCGTGTCGAACGGCCCGATCCGGTGCCGGGCCGGGCAGACCTGGTCGCCAGACTCCACCCGGTTGTGCCGCAAGCACCAGAAGAACTCGCCCTTGCCCATGCCCCTACAGTACGAGAATGCGCCGGTTGCCGCTGGGTTCGGCGATGCTTGCCATCGGGTTCGTCGCCGCGCTGGCGCTCGGCGGCTACTGGTGGGTGAGCAACGCGCCACCCGCCACCCCGGGCCTCGGGCCGTCACCCGGGCTACTCCCGCCGACCACTGTGGTCACCGCCACGCCGGCCACCTTCCCGCCCGCCGAGCCGGTCGAAATCGACCTCGACCACGTCGAGCAGCTGCTGCCACCGCGGGTGGAGGTGATCCGGGGCGACGTGATCCTGCTCGCCGACGGCGAGACCATCGACTACAGCAGCACCGTCCCGGGCGACAGCCAGTACCTGCTCGAAGTCGCCTGCCTCGGCCCCGGCATCGTCAGGATCACAGTGGTGACCCCGGACCGGTCGCAGCATGGCTACCAGGTCGAGTGCGACGGCGGCGGGTTCCGGTCGGTGGAGTTCGCGATCACCAACCATGGCTACGTATCGATCGTGGTGCTGGCGATCACCGACCAGGCCGTCGGGGTCGCCACCCAGCTGGTGGTGCGCTGACCCGGCCGGTCAGCCGCCGCCGGGCGGCCCGGCCAGGTGGGCGGTGTCGTTGACGGTCCGGACCGCCACCGTACCGTCCTGATAGGAGTCGACCACCGAGAGCCCGGCCGCGCTCAGGTAGAGCCGGTGCAGGAACAGGTCGCCGGCCCCGAGCGCGTCGCGCAGCAGCAGCTTCAGCGGCCAGACGTGGGAGACCACCACCACGGTGGCTTCCGGGTACGCCTGCCGCAGCGTCGACGCGGCCCGGCGTACCCGGGTCGCCACCTGCTGGAGCGACTCGCCGCCCGGCGGCGCCGCCTCGGTGCTGGCCAGCCACGCCGCCAACTCGTCCGGCCAGCGCTCGCGTACCTCCGCGAAGGTCTTTCCCTCCCACTCGCCGAAGTCGCACTCGATCAGGTCCGGCTCGGTCGCCACCGGCGGGTCGCCCACCGCGGCGGCGATCGCCGCCGCGGTCGCGGCGCACCGGCCCAGCGGCGAGCTGACCACCGCCGCCACCGCCGGCGCCTGCCGCGCGATCCGCGCCGCCAGCGCCGCCGCCTGCGCCTCGCCCTCGGCCGACAGCGGCACCTCGCTGCGGCCGGCGTACCGGCCCTCGGCGCTGTACGGGGTGTCGCCGTGCCGGACCAGCAGCAGCCGGTGCGGCGGGCCGGCCGGCGGCTCCCAGCTACCCCGGCGGGCCGGCGCCGCCACCGCCCGGGCGGCCGGCGCGGCGCCCTCGGCCGCGGCGTCCATCGCCTGGTTGGCGAGCCGGTCGGCGTGCTGGTTCCGCTCCCGCGGCACCCAGGTCCAGCGGACCGTGTCGAACCGGCGGACCAGCGCGGCCGCCTCGGCGGCCAGCGGCCGCAGGCCGGGATGCTTGATCTGCCACCGGCCGGACATCTGCTCGATCACCAGCTTCGAGTCCATCCGGACCTCGACCGTGGTGGCGCGCAGGTCGGCGGCGGCCTGCAGGCCGGCGATCAGCCCGCGGTACTCGGCGACGTTGTTGGTGGCGGTGCCGATCGCCGCCGACCGCTCGAACAGCACCTCGCCGGTGCTGGCCTCGCGGACCACCGCGCCCCAGCCGGCCGGCCCGGGGTTGCCCCGGGCGCCGCCGTCCGCCTCGACGATGACCTCGAGACTCACAGCCCGGATTCCGCGGTGCGGACCAGGATCCGGCGGCACTCGTCGCAGCGCACCACCTCGTCCGGCGGTGCCGCCTTGATCCGGGCCCGCTCGGTGGTGGACAGGTCGAGCCGGCAGCCCTCGCACCGGCCGGCCCGCAGCAGCGCCGCGCCGACCCCGCCGCCGGTGTCGTCCCGGATCCGCTCGTACAGCGCGACCAGGTCGGCCGGCAGCTGGCCGATCAGCGGCTTGCGAGCCTCGACGTGCTCGGCCTCCTGCTCGGCGAGCTCGGCCAGCGCGGCGTCCCGCCGGCGCTCCAGCTCGGCCCGCTGCTGCTCGGCCTGGCTCAGCCGCTCGCCGATTCCGTCCAATGTGGTCTGTGCCTGCTCGCGCTGCTCCATCAGCTCCAGCTCGGCGTCCTCCAGCTCGGCCTGCCGGCGGTTCAGCGACTCGATCTCGTGCTGCAGCGCCTCCAGCTCCCGGGCGGGTCCCCGGCCCGCGGCGAGCCGGTCGGCGTCCTTGTCCTTGCGGGTGCGGACCTGCTCCACGTCGCGTTCCAGCCGGGCGATGCCGCGGTCTAGATCATCCACTTCGGCCTGTGCCTTCGCCCGCTCATCGGTCAGCGCGGCGATCTCGCGCTGCAGCTGCTCCAGCTCCGCGAGCTCGGGCAGGGTCCGGCGCCGGTGAGCCAGCTGCGCCAGCGCGGTGTCGATGCCCTGCACGTCCAGCAGCAGCTGCTGCGCCTTCGGGTCGGCCTTCACGACAACTCCTCGACCTTCACGGCAACTCCTCGGCTCTCGTCGGGGCTGGTGGTCAGGTACGGTCCGGGCCGGTGGTGACGGCGTGGACGGTCCACGGGTCGGTGTCCAGGTCCGAGACGATCGCCTCCACCCCCAGCGTGTCACGCAGCACCGTGGCCAAATCATCCAGCCACGGCCGCTCGGTGGCCCAGTGGGCGGCGTCGAGCAGCGCCGGCCCGCCGCTGGCCAGCTGCTCGCTGACCGGGTGGTGACGCAGGTCAGCGGTGAGGTACGCGTCGACCCCGGCACCGGCCGCGTCGGCCAGGTAGCTGTCGCCGGCGCCGCCACAGACCGCCAGCGTACGGATCATCCGGTCCGGCTCGCCGGCCGCCCGGACTCCCCAGGCGGTAGCCGGCAGCACCCGGGAGGCGTGCTCGGTCAGCTCGGCGAGCGTGCGCGGCTCCGGCAGCGTGCCCACCCGGCCGGCGCCGCGGCCGTGCGGGTCCGGCTCGCCGTCGCCCACCCCGGGCCGCAGCGGCCGCAGGTCGCGCAGGCCGAACCGGGCGGCGAGCGCGTCCGAGACCCCGGGCGCGGCGACGTCGGCATTGGTGTGCGCGACGTAGAGCGCCACCTCCTGCCGGATCAGCTGATGGACGATCCGGCCCTTGTAGGTGGTGGGCGCGACGCTCGACACCGGCCGCAGCAGCAGCGGGTGGTGGGCGACGATCAAATCCGCCCGCAGCGCCAGCGCCTCGTTGACGGTCTCCGGGACACAGTCCACCACGCACAGCACCCGGCGCACCGGCGCGCTGGGCTCGCCCAGCACCAACCCGACCCGATCCCAGCTCGCCGCCCACGCCGGCGGATAGCGCTCCTCCAGTGTGGCCACCACGTCGAGCACGGTCGGGAGATCAGCGGTTGGCGTCACGGCGGCGACGTTACCGCACAGAGCGCCGGTTCTTGGTCGAGGAGGCGGACAACTTGGCTCAGGGAGTCGACCGTCGGTCCGGTGAACCGGTGATCCGGGGTGAAGGTCAGGTGCCGGTGAAGATCGGCGGCGGTGAGCCGGGCCGCGTGCATGCCCGCCGCCAGCGCGCCCGACAGCTCGGCGCCGTCGCCGTCACCGACGTACAGGCACTCCTCCGGCGCGACGTCGAGCCGCTCGCAGGCGGTCTGGTAGATCTTCGGGTGGGGCTTGCACTCCCCCACCTCGACCGAGTAGACGCACGCATCGAGCAGCGGCGCGACCGGCAGCGCCGGCAGGAACGACGGCAGCTCGAAGCCGCAGTCGCTGACCACCGCGGTGCGGCAGCCGCGAGCCCGGATCTGGATCAGCGCGCCGACCGCGTCCGGGCGCAACTTGGTGTCCGCCCAGACCGCGACCATCCGCGCCCGCAGCGCCTTCCGCAGCCGGTCCGCCGGCGGATCGACGCCGAGCTGGTCACACACCACCCACCGCAAGGTGGCCTCCGGGGTGCCGAACACCCCCCGGCAGCGGGCTCGAAACGAGCGGTCCAGGGCGTCGGCGAAGGCGACCGGGTCGCACCCCAGCCGGCGGGCGATCGCGGCGTGCCACGGTCCTCGGGAGACTGCTTCGGTCAACGTGCCAAAGAAGTCGAACAGCACGGCACGGTACGCAGGCATGGTGCAACTGCCTCCGAACGGGTGAGGGGGCGAAGGGTGCCCGTTCAAGGGCCAACCGGAAAAGCGTAAGCGCAGACTTACTTTACGTAAATAGGTTGTTCGACCATTCTGCCGGAAATCGGCGAGCCAGGAACTCAGCGTGCAGGTTTCGGCTACCCGGCGTACTATCGTCCGCATCTCGCAGGGTCACTGGGGAGGAGCGGAATGGCGACCCGGATCGGGGTCAACGGCGTCGGTCGGATCGGTCGGAACCTGTGGCGGATCATCCAGCAGACCGCCCCGGACATCGAGATAGCGGTCGTCAATGACACCGCCGACCTCGCGACCGTCGCCTACTTACTTCGATATGACTCGATGCGAGGCAGGTTCCCCGGTTCGGTCGAGGCCGGCGACGACTCGATCGTGGTCGATGGCCGGCCGGTGCCGATGCTGCACTATCCGAGCCCGGAGCTGATCCCGTGGCGCCGCTACGGAGTGGACCTGGTGGTCGAGTCGACCGGCCAGTTCACCCGGGTCGCCGGCGCCCGCGGCCACCTCCGGGGCGGCGCCCGCCGGGTGATCGTCACCACCGCGTCCCCGGATGCGGACACCAGCCTGATGATGGGGATCAACGAGCAGGTCTTCGACCCGCAGCGCCACCAGGTGGTCTCCAACTCCTGCTGCACGACCTACTGCCTGGCGATGATGATGCACGCGCTGCACCACGTGTACGGCGTGCGGAGCGCGACCGCGAGCGTGGCGTACTCGCACGGCAGCCGACCCGGGCCGTTGCTGGACGACCCGTTCGGCGAGGCCGGCGACCCGGTGACCGCGGCCGATGGCCGGTGGCACCACGGCAGCAACCCGCGGATAGCCCGGGCCAACGCGGTCAACCTGGTGCCGGCGAATGTGCCCGGGGTCCGCTACGCGCTGGACCGGGTACTGCCCGAACTCGCCGGCCGGGTGGTCGCCACCGCGGTGCGGGTGCCGGTCCGGGCGACCTCGGCGGCGAGCATGGTGCTGCGGCTGCTCCACCCGGCCGACGCGGAGGATCTCAACGCCACCCTGGAGGCGGCCGCCGCCAGCCTGCTCAAGGGCTATCTGGAGGTGAGCCGGGCACCGCTGGTCGCCAGCGATGTGCTCGGGTCACCGGCCTCCTGCGTGGTCGACGCCGGGCTCACCCGAGCGCTCGGCGACCTGGTGCAGCTGGTCGGCTGGTACGACAACGAGTGGGGGTACGCCCACCGGCTGGTCGACCTGATCCGGTACATCGCCCACCGCAACGGCCACTGAGGGCCACTGAACTCACCGCACCGGCCACTGGCCGGAACCCGGCTACGGCGTCCGCATGATCGCCGGCGCCGGGCGCGGGCTCATCGGCGGTGCCGGGCCGAGTCGCCGGGCCTGGGTGCGCAGGCTCCGGGTGACGAAGCCGAGCCGGCTGCCGCCGTCGCCGGAGCCGTCGGGCCGGCGAATCGACCGGGGCGGCCCGACCGCCGCCACCGCCAGTCCCCACGGAAACCCGGTCGCCTCGTCGGCGGCGGCGCCCGGCGGCGGCAGCCGTACCACCTCGTCGCCGAACAGCACCCGGACTCCCCATGCGCGCAGCCGGCGCAGGCTCTGCCGGAACGACGGATGCGCCGCCATCGCGGTGTTCGTGTAGGGCATCGCGGCGATCGGCAGGCCCAGCCCGTGCCCCTCGATCAGCATCCCGAGCGCGAGCGTGTCCGCGATCCCGCAGGCCCACTTGTTCACCGTGTTGACGGTCGCCGGCGCCACCACGATCGCGTCCGCCGGCGGCAGCACGTCCCGGTCGCCCGGGTTCTTGTACTCGCTGCGCACCGGGTGGCCGGTCTGCGCCGCGATCGCCCCGACGTCCAGGAACTTCCGGCCGTCCGGGGTGGCGATCACGCAGACCTGCCAGCCCGCGTCCTGGGCCAGCGTGACCAGTTCCCCGACGTGGCCAGCCGCCGGGGATCCGCAGACAACCGCGTACAGCACCGGCAGCTGGCCGCGGGGTTGGCTCACGCGCCGACTCCGACGTGCTCGGCCAGCTCGTGGATGGCTGGCGGCAGCTTGCCCTGGCTCCGCCGGACCACGTCGCCGAGGATCTCCCGGGCGATCGGCCGGGAACGCAACTCCATCGGCGCCAGCCGGTCGCCGGCGACCAGCATCTCTCCGGCCCGGTGGACGTCACCCACCTGCGCCCAGCCGCGGGCCATGTCGAGCAGGTAGTGGACCCGCCGCTCGGGGACCAGCGCGGCGAACCCGTCGGCGCCGATCTGCTCGTGGGTGGCGATCGCGTACTGCCCCTCACCCATCTCCACCGCCGCCGCGACCCGGTGCAGCAGCACGTTGGTCGGGCCGAACGAGCTCCAGTAGTGGTTGCGGTCGGCGCCGAGCCAGTTGGCCGCCTCCTCGGCGGCGCAGAGCAGGTCTTCGGCGGTGGTCGAGTCCTTGAGCTTGGCGGCCGCCATCGCCCCCTGCAGCAGCAGCATCCCGTACACCGACAGCCGCTGCGGGCTGGCGTTCCGGCCGTTGCGCGGGGCGAGCCGGTTGGCGACGCTCACGCTCAGCTCCAGCGCCGGCCGGGCCCGGGTCATCGCCAGCAGCGCCAGCCCGACCCGGAACGTCGCCATGCCGGCGAGCAGCTCGTCACCGGCCCGCTGGGCGACGCTCACCGCCCGGTCGGCGGCGAGCCACGCCAGCTCGTACTCACCCAGGTTGCGCAGCGATGACGAGGCGATCTGGTACACCTGCCCGAGCAGGTGGGCGGCCTCCGGGCCGTCCATGCCGCTCCGGTAGGCGGCGTCGGCCGCCTGCGCCTGCCGCAGCAGCTGCGGCAGGGTCCGGGCCAGCGCGCCGCCGTTGGCGTGCTGGTAGGTGAGCCAGGCGTGCCGGACCGACTTGCTCAGCTCGGTCAGCTCCGGCGGGTTCGATGGCGGGGTGAAGAACGGGCTGAACTGGTCGTACCGCTCGAGCGCGGCCCGGATCTCGGCAATCTCGATCTTGCCGACGCCGGGGCTCTCGCAGCGGCGATCCGGTTCCCGACCGACCAGCACCTGCGGGTCAACCTGGAGGACTTCCGCGATGTCGTGGATGACCGAAAACTTGTCGAGCCGACGAACCCCCCGCTCTACCTTGTCCACCCAGCTCTTGCTCTTGCCAAGCCGGTCCGCGAAGACCTGCTGCGACATCCGGCGCCGGCCGCGCCAGTACGCGACGCGGCGCCCGATCGGCAGCTCATCCACGGCTGCACCCCTCCTTGCCGCCGGCTCTCTCGCTCGGGGTCGTGGAGCCTTCCGTCCGGGACGCTTCTGAGGGATCTGAAGCGTCGTGGTTTACCTGGTCGCACACGGTGTGCGTCGCTCTTGGGCCTGATCCTCGTACTTCTAGGTGCGTGTTGCAACCGCAGTCCCTCGATCGGTCCAACGACCGCGTGTCGTACGAGTGACGCGTTCGCGTTCTGCTAGGACGCGGGCTGCGGACTTGGGGGTTTTGCCATGTTTGTTCTCGCACGATCGCGCCTGCGACGCGCCGCGCTGCGGATGGCCGCGCAGGGCTGGCCGGTCACCCCTGGCGCGAGCCTGCGCGACCGACGGTTCGACTGCGGCCGGCCCGGCTGCCCGACCAGCACCTGCCACCCCGCGCTCGACGGTTGGGAGCAGGCGGCGAGCTGCGACCCGGTGCGGGTGGCGAACTGGTGGCGATACGCGCCGCACAGTGTCCTGCTCGCCACCGGGGTGGCGTTCGACGTGCTGGAGGTGCCGGCGCCGCTGGGCTCGCTGGTGATCGCCGCGGCCGACTGGCGCAACACCGCCCGTGGCCCGGTCGCGACCCTGCCGACCGGCCGCTGGATGTTCCTGGTGAGCCCGGGCGGGTCGGCGCTGCCGGAGCTCGCCGGCCGGCTGGACATCGTCCGGCACGGCCGCGGCTCGTGGATCCCGGCCCCGCCGACCCGGCTGGTGGAGGGCCCGGTGCGCTGGCTGGTCCCGCCGACCGCAGTGGCCTGGCGACTGCCGGACCCGGCCGAGCTGCAACGAGTGATCGCCACGCTCGGACGGCCGGCGACCGTGGGCACGGCTGGTTTCGAACCAGCGACCTCCCGCTTGTAAGGCGGGTGCTCTCCCGCTGAGCTACGCGCCCGGGGCACGGCCAGCCTACCGTGGCCGAGGGATCACTGGTTCGGTCACCGCTTCCGGGCGGCGCGCGGCGCAACCAGCCGATCGCCGGTCCAGTCCTTCCCCGCGCTGATCGTCGAGGTCCGCTGCAACCCGGCGGTCGGCGCGGCCTCGGTGATCTCCCCCGGCTCGACGTGGCCTTCCCGGCCCGCCTTGGGGGTCAGCAGCCACACGACACCGTTGTCGGCGAGCGGGCCGAGCGCGTCGACGAGCAGGTCGACCAGGTCGCCGTCACCGTCGCGATACCACAACAGCACCGCGTCGACGACCTCGTCGGTGTCCTCGTCGACCAGCTCCCCGCAGCGGTCGATCAGGGCGTCGCGGAGATCGTGGTCGACATCCTCGTCGTACCCCATCTCCATCACGACCATCCCCGGCTTCAAGCCGAACCGGTCCGCCGGGCTGCGCACGCCCTCAGCGGCTTGACCAGCGGTCGCGCTCACGGTCTACTGCCTCCTTGTGCTGGTGTCCCTGACCTAGCTTCTCACGCGGAACGGCCAATGCGGGTCCCGCCCCGCCTCACACGTTCAGGCTGATCATGACCGCCCGCTGGGGTGACCGTAGGCTGCCGGGCATGGAGCGACGCACGGTGTTCTCGGGCAGCCCGTACGAGGATCAGTACGGGTACTGCCGGGCGGTCCGGGTCGGCGAGCACATCCACGTCGCCGGGACCACCGCCCGGGACCCGGACGTCGACGGCGCGGACGCGTACCGGCAGGCGCGGTCCGCGCTGGCGATCATCGAGCGGGCGCTGCGCGAGGCCGGCTCCAGCCTGGCGGCGGTGGTCCGGACCGTCACCTACCTCACCGACATCGACGACTTTGAGCTGGTGGCGCGGGCGCACCGGGAGGTGTTCGGCCAGATCCGGCCGGCGGCGACGCTGGTCGAGGTGTCCCGATTGGTCGACCCGCGGCTCAAGGTCGAGATCGAGGCGTACGCGATCGACCCCAGCTGAGCGCCGGTCGTGCCCGGTCACCCGGGCAGGAACGAGAACCGGACCTGCCGGGTCGGGTTGTCGCGGTTCGGGTCGACCAGGCAGATCGACTGCCAGGTGCCGAGCATGATCCGGCCACCGACCACCGGGATCGTCGCGTACGGCGGGACGAACGCCGGCATGACGTGGTCGCGACCGTGCCCCGGGGAGCCGTGCCGGTGCCGCCACCGGTCGTCGGTCGGCAGCAGGTCGGCCAGCGCGCGCAGCAGATCCTCCTCCGAGCCGGAGCCGGTCTCGATGATCGCCAGACCGGCGGTGGCGTGCGGGACGAAGATGTGTAGCAGGCCGTCCCCCTCGCCGGCGACGAACGCCTGCGCCTCGGCGGTGAGATCGTGCACCGTGGCGGTCCGGCCGGTGGTGACCGTGATCAGTTCAGTGCGCATGCCGCCGAGTCTGCCGGATCACACCGGGCGAGGTGACGGTCGGTGGTCGGACTTGGCAGGATGGGGGGTGGAAACCATCCCATTGACGAGGAGCTTCCGTGGCCACTGAACCCACGCGCGCCACAACCCGGTCTCGCCGGCCGGTGATCAGCGACGGCCTACCGAGCCAGCTGCCGGACATCGACCCCGACGAGACCGCTGAATGGGTCGAGTCGCTCGACGGCGTCATCGACACCCGCGGATCAAAGCGCGCCCGCTACGTCATGCTGCGCCTGCTGGAGCGGGCCCGGGAACGGCAGGTGGGGGTCCCACCGCTGACCACCACCGACTACATCAACACGATCCCGCCGGAACGGGAGCCGTGGTTCCCGGGCGACGAGCACATCGAGCGCCGGATCCGGGCGTACATCCGGTGGAACGCCGCCATGATGGTGCACCGGGCGAACCGGCCCGGGGTCGGCGTCGGTGGCCATATCTCCACGTACGCATCGGCCGCCTCCCTCTATGAGGTCGGGTTCAACCACTTCTTCCGGGGCAAGAGCCACCCGGGCGGCGGCGACCAGATCTTCTTCCAGGGGCACGCCTCGCCGGGCATCTACGCTCGGGCGTTCCTCGAGGGCCGGCTCTCCGAGGAGCAGCTGGACGGGTTCCGGCAGGAGCTCTCCCACCCGGGCGGCGGGCTGCCGAGCTACCCGCACCCGCGGCTGATGCCCGACTTCTGGGAGTTCCCGACCGTGTCCATGGGGCTCGGCGTGCTGAACGCCATCTACCAGGCCCGGTTCAACCGCTACCTCCACCACCGGGGCATCAAGGACACCAGCGACCAGCGCGTCTGGGCGTTCCTCGGGGACGGCGAGATGGACGAGCCGGAGGCGCTCGGCGCGATCGGCCTGGCCGCCCGCGAGGAGCTGGACAACCTCACCCTGGTGGTCAACTGCAACCTGCAGCGGCTGGACGGGCCGGTCCGCGGTAACGGCAAGATCATCCAGGAGCTGGAGGCGTTCTTCCGGGGCGCCGGCTGGAACGTCATCAAGGTGATCTGGGGCCGGGAGTGGGACCCGCTGCTCGCCGCCGACACTGACGGGGCGCTGGTCCACCTGATGAACGTCACCCCGGACGGCGACTACCAGACCTACAAGGCCGAGTCCGGCAAGTACGTCCGCGAGCACTTCTTCGGCCGCGACCCGCGGACCCGCAAGATGGTCGAGCACATGACCGACGAGGAGATCTGGAACCTCAAGCGGGGCGGGCACGACTACCGCAAGCTGTACGCGGCGTACAAGGCGGCGGTCGAGCACACCGGCCAGCCGACCGTGATCCTCGCCAAGACCATCAAGGGGTGGACGCTCGGGTCGC
>DATCKZ010000002.1:0-13487 GCA_036564175.1 Natronosporangium sp. | reverse complement strand
CGGCATCCGACCAGCGTTGACCGCCTCCACCGCTTCCAGGTTCAGGTCGTACAACACCACCGACAACCCGCGCGAGGCCAGCGCCAACCCCAACGGCAACCCCACCCGGCCACAACCACCCACAATCACCACATCAGTGGTTGATACATGGGCGGCAGTACCATCCATGGTTGTTAGCGTAAATCGTGGCATTCGTCCCTAAGGGCAAAAGCCGTGATTTGCGCACGGCTAGCATCACAAGGGTGTCGGCGATGATCGAGGCGGTCCGCGGCCGGGTGCGGCTGCGGACCAGGCTCCGTCGGGTACGGGAGGCGTGGCGCAGCCGGTTTCCTCGGCCGCTGCCCGCCTGGCCGGATCCGGTGCCCGGGCCCGCGGGCAGCCCACAGGCGACCGAGGTGTCCGCCGGCCGGCTCACGGTGGCAGCCGGGGCGGCCGGGCCGCAGGGGCGGCAGCGGTACGAGCGCCACCAGCCCACCGGCCGGCTGAGCCTGACCGCCGACCCGGCCGGTGGCTTCACCTGGCGGATCACCCGACCGTCCGACCGGGTCACCGTGGTGGCCGGCCGGGTCGGCTGCCCGCTCGACGATCGGCAGCGGGCGGTGCTGGCCAAGCTGGGCGCGGTGACCTGCGACGCCAGTGTTGACGATCGGTCCGAGACCGCGCTGGCCGAGCTGCTCGCCCAGCTCGCGACGACCGGGGTGGTGTTGCACGCTCCGGTGCCCAGCCGGCTGCTGGCGCCCGAGCTCGCCGCCCTGCTCCGGGCGCCGCTGCCGGACCGTAACGCCGACCCGCTGGTGTGGGAGATCCGCAGCGTCCAGCAGCGGCGGGCGGCGCTGCGCGGCCACAGCCCCGGGCTCGCCGACCCGCCGACCGTGTCCGCGCTGCTGGTGACCAAGCGGCCGCAGCTGGCGGTCCGGGCGGTGGCGGCGCTCGCGGCACAGAGCTACCCGAACTTGGAGATCGTGGTCGGGCTGCACGGTGTGGAACCGCCGCCCTCGGCGTTGCCGAGCGCCGGCCGGCCACTCCGGGTGGTGACGGTGCCGGCGGCGCGCTGCCTCGGCGAGGCGCTCGCCGAGGCGAGCGCCGCCGCCACCGGCGACTTGGTGACCAAAGTCGACGACGATGACCACTACGGTCGCGAGCATATCTGGGACCTCGTGCTGGCCCGGTATTACAGCGGCGCCACGGTGGTCGGCAAGGGCTCCGAGTTCGTCTACCTCGAACCGAAGGACCTCACCGTCCGGCGCCGGATGGGGGCCGAGTTCTTCACCGACACCGTCGCCGGTGGCACGATCGCGCTACCCCGCGGCGAGCTGGTGACGGTGGGCGGGTGGCCGGCCGTACCGCGGTGGGTGGACCGGGCGCTGCTGGACCGGGTGATCGCGGCCGGTGGCACGGTCTACCGGACCCACCCGATCGGGTTTGTCTACACCCGACACGGCGACGGTCACACCTGGGACGCCGGGCTCGGCTACTTCCTGCGCGACCCGGTCCGGAAATGGCGCGGCCTGCCCCCGTTCGACGAGTTCCGCCGGGCCGACCTGAGCCGAGTCGGCGCCGGCCGCCCGGCCGGCGAGCCAGCCGCGTGATGAGCACCGTGCCGCGGGTCCGCCGCAACGACTGGTCGAGCATCCCGGTCCCCGCGCTCGGCGACTGGCGGCCCAGCCTGCCGGTGAGCGTGGTGATCCCGGCCTACCAGTGCCAGGCCAGCCTGGACCTGACGCTCGCCTCACTGGCCCGCCAGACCTATCCGGCGGAGCTGCTGGAAGTGGTGGTGGTCGACGACAACTCGCGGCCGCCGCTGGAGCTGCCGAAGCTGCGGCCGGAGCGGACCCGGCTGGTCCGGCCGGCCGAGGGCTGGGGGCGTGCGAACGCGCTCGCCACCGGCGCCAGCCACAGCGACGGCGAGCTCATCCACTGGCTCGACGCGGACATGGTTGTCTATCCGGAGCACGTGGAGGCCCAGGCTCGGTGGCACCACGCCGTCCCGTACGCGGTTACCCTCGGCAGCAAGCGGTTCGTGGACGTCCACCCGGACCATCCCCGCTGGCCCACTCCGGACGAGGTGGCTGACGGCGCCGACCGGCTCTTCGCCGGCCTGCCCAGCGCGCCACACGACTATGTGGAGCGGCAGATCGCCGCCACCGACCAGCTGCGCGCCGCCGACCACCTCGGCTTCATGGTCCACGTTGGCGCGACCGCCGCACTACGCCGCGAACTCTACGACGCGACCGGCGGGCTCGACCCCAGCCTGCGGCTCGGCGAGGACACCGAGTTCGGGTACCGGCTGGCCCAGGCCGGCGCGGTGTTCGTACCGGAACCGGCGGCCCGCAGCTGGCACCTGGGCGCGAGCCACATGATGCGGCACGAGCAGGCGCTGCAGCGCTACAACCGGCCGCACCTGGCCGAGCTGATGCCGCAGCCGCGCTGGCTGCGCCGGGTCGGCGGCACCGGCTGGCGGGTGCCGCTGGCCACGGTCGTGATGCATGTGGACGGTGAGCCGCTGGAGCGGGTGCGGGCCGCGGTCGACGCGGTGCTCCGCGGCACCGAGTCCGACCTGCGGGTGCTGCTGGTCGGCCCGTGGGACTCGCTCACCGAGGAGCGGACCTCGCCGCTGGCTGATCCACTGCTGGACCTGCGGCTGATCGCGGTGACCTACCGGTCGGATCCGCGGGTGCGCCTGGTGACGCGGGCACCCGACTCGGCGTACCCGTCGCCGTTCCTGCTGACCGTCCCGGTCACCGACCAGGTGCTCGGCCGGTCGGCGGTGCGCCGGCTGCTGGACTACGCCGACCGGCACCAGCTGGGCCTGGTCCGGGTGGAGCTGGCGCCGGGCGCCACGGTCGAGCTGTGGCGCACCGCCGCGCTGGGCCGGGCCGGCTGGGTGCGGCGCGCCGGTGAACCGCTCGCCGAGGTGGTCGCCGAGGTGGCCGGCGCGGGCACGCTGAGCGCGGACGAGCTCGGCGCCGGCCGGTGGTTGCCCGCCTCGGTGGAAGTCGCCGGGTTCCGCTCGCTGGTCACCGCCGCCGGCCTGGTTGCCCGGCTCGCCGCCCGGCAGGCGCGGCGCCGGCTGCGCCGGCGCGACCCAGCCGCGAAGCACTCCGCGATCTAGGAGTTCTTCAGCCCAGAAACCGGCGAATCGGGCTGAACAACTCCTAGATCGGCGGGATATCGGGGGGAGTGCTTACGCTTACCCCGTCGGGCGAAAGAGGTGGCGGATGGCCGGGACGGCGGCGGTGCGGGTCCGCGGGCTGACCAAGCGCTACGGCCAGGTCGAGGCGGTGCGTGGGATCGACCTCGACGTCGCCACCGGCGAGATGTTCGGCTTCCTCGGCCCGAACGGCGCCGGCAAGACCACCACCATCAAGATCCTCTGTACGCTCACCCAGCCGACTGCCGGCTCGGCGACGGTCGCCGGCCACGACGTGGTCGCCGAGCGGGCCGCGGTCCGCAGCCGGATCGGGCTGGTCTTCCAGGAGCCGACCCTGGACGGCTACCTCACCGGTGAGCAGAACCTGCGCTTCCACGGCGAGCTGTACGGGATGCCGCGGCCGCTGCTGCGCCGCCGGATCGACGAGGTGCTGGCGATGGTCGGGCTCGCCGACCGGCGCAAGGACCTGGTCCAGACCTACTCGGGCGGGATGCGCCGGCGGCTGGAGATCGCCCGCGGGCTGCTGCACGCGCCGGCGGTGCTGTTCCTCGACGAGCCGACGATCGGCCTCGACCCGCAGACCCGGACCGCGATCTGGGAGCACATCGCGGCGCTCCGCAAGGCGCAGGAGATCACGGTGTTCGTCACCACCCACTACATGGAGGAGGCCGAACACTGTGACCGGATCGCCATTATAGACAATGGACAGATCAAAGTGATCGATACGCCGGAGGCATTGCGGGGCGGGGTGGGCGCCGACCGGGTGCAGATCCGCACCGACGACGACCGGGCCGCGATCGCCCAGCTACGGGAGCGGTTCGGGGTCTCGGCGGCGATGCACGAGGGGATGGTGACGTTCGCCGTGCCGGGTGGCGCGGAGTTCGTGCCGCGCCTGTTCCGGGAGCTCGGGGTCGGCATCGTCACGGTCACCGTGACCCGGCCGAGCCTCGACGACGTCTTCATGGCCCACACCGGACGGACCATCCGCGACGCCGAGAAGGGCAGCAACAAGGGCGCTCCGCACCCGTTCCAGCTCGCCGCGAGGCGGCGATGACCGGGTCACCGGCCGCCTCACGACCTGCTAGCGGCGCTGCTGGCACCGGAGGTACGCATGACAGCCGACAGTGAGACCGTCACCGCCAGCGTGCGCACCGACCGGCCGGCCGCCCGGCCGGTGGTCGGCGGGATCGCCCACGAGCTGCGGGCGACCGCGGTGGTCTGGCGCCGGGAGATGATCCGGTTCCGGCACGACCGGGCGCGGGTCGGGGTGATGCTGCTGCAGCCGTTGCTGTTCCTGTTCGTGATGGGCACCGGCCTGGCGAGCATTGTGGACACCGGTGGTGAGGTGGCGTTCACCACCTTCCTGTTCCCGGGCGTTATGGCGATGTCGGTGCTGTTCAGTGCCGCGTTCGCCGGCATCTCGCTGGTCTGGGACCGCGAGTTCGGCTTCCTCCGGGAGATGCTGGTGGCTCCGGTCAGCAAGTTCGCCATCATCCTGGGCAAGTGCCTGGGCGGGGCGACCGCGGCCACGCTCCAGAGCCTGGTGCTGCTCGCGCTGGCCGGGCTGGTCGGCGTCCCGTACCATCCGGTGTTGCTGTTGCAGCTGCTCGGTCTGCTGTTCATCGGCGCGTTCCTGCTGACCGCGGTCGGCGTGCTGCTGTCGGCCCGGATCAAGCAGCTGCAGGCGGCGATGCCGACCAGCCAGCTCATCATCATGCCGATGATGTTCCTGTCCGGGGCGCTGTTCCCGATCGCGAACCTGCCGGAGTGGCTGGCGGTGCTCACCCGGCTCAACCCGCTCACCTACCTGGTGCAGCCGATGCGCGGCGCGATCTTCCAGCGGCTCGATTTGCCGGCCAGCGCCTGGGCCGCGCTCGACCCGAGCCTCACCTGGTTCGGCTGGCCGGTGCCGGCCGCGCTGCAGGTGCTGGTGGCGGTCGCGGCCGCGCTGGTGGTGCTGGTGATCGCCGTCGCCACCTTCGACCGCACCGACTGACCGGTCAGGTTGCCGAAATCGCGTTCGGCGGCGTGTTTACGTTCGGCGCCGGCCAGCGCGTTCAGTAGGGCAGGAAACCCGCGGGAGGTAGGAGATGGCGCCGGAGGGGTTTGCGGAGTTCGTGGCGGCTCGGTCCGGCGCGTTACTGCGCTCTGCCTGGCTGCTGACTGGTGACGACGGCAAGGCGGAGGACCTGCTGCAGACGGTGCTGGCCAAGGCGTGGCGGCGTTGGCCAGCGATCGTCAACGGCGGGGCGCCGGAGGCCTACGTCCGCCGAGCGCTGTTCACCACGTACGTATCGACGTGGCGGCGGCGCTGGCGGGCGGAGCTTCCGGCGGCAGCACCGCCGGAACCGGCCAGCAACGGCGACCTGGCGGCGGAGAGCGCCGACCGTGACGCGGTACGGCGGGCGCTGGCGAGACTGTCTCGCCAGCAGCGGGCGATCGTGGTGCTCCGGTACGTGGAGGACCTGTCGATCGCGCGTACCGCCGAACTGCTCGGCTGCTCGCCGGAGACCGTCAAGGTGCAGGCCTCACGAGCGCTGAAGACATTGCGCAGCGATCCGCACCTGCGGCTGCCAGACGTGGAAGGAATTGAGGCATGAACGAGCTGCCAGAGCACGAGATCGGGCAGATGCTCGCCCGAGCGGTACCGCCGTTGCGTGAGCCGGCGGACCGGCTCGGGGAAATCCGGGCCCGAGTCCGCCGGGCCCGGCTGGGGGCCGGCGCGGCCGCCGCCGGAGGCGTGACGGTGGCGGCCGCGTTCGCCCTCGCCGTGGTGCAGCTGCTGCCCGGCTCCACCGGCCCGGCGCTGGTGGCCGCCGACGGCAGGGTGCAGTACGAGGGCAACGCGCTGGTGGTCGAGCTCCCGGGCGGCGAGCCGCGGGTGTGCGTCCCAGCACCGGTCGCGCCGCTGGTCGACGATGGCAACCCACCACGGGCGCAAGGGGCCGATGACAGCGGGCCACTGTCCCTGACCCCGGCCAGCTCCGAGCCGTCGCCAACGCCGGACAACGGCGGCGGGCTGGCACCTTTCACGGGGGCGGTGATCGGCGACGCGCCGGACTGCCAGGGGCCACCCAACGAGATCACCAACTGGGACTGGTCGGCGGTGGCGGCCGACTCCTCCGACGACGGGGCCCGTTGGGGGAGCTACTTCCTGGTCGGGGTCTGGGACGGCGAGCGGTTCTCGCTCACCGAACCGGCCCGCCCCACGGATGGTTCCTTCCCATGGCCGCACTCGCTCGGCGCGGACCCGAACCCGTTCGAGAGCCCGTGCCCGGAGCCACCCGGCGGCTGGCAAGCGGTCGACCCGGGGAAGGCCACCCCGGAGGCGCTCAGCGAGCTGACCGGCTGGGCGGAGCGACAGCCGGAGTTCGGTGGCATGTGGGTTTACAGTTGGCCCTTCATCGAGGAACCCGGCGACACCGAGGCCGACGTCGAGGCAGAGTTCGCGCGGAACCAGGTGGTCAATCTCAGGTTCACCGGCGACCCGGCCGACTGGGAGACGCAGATCCGGGAGATCTGGGGCGGGCCGCTGTGCGTGCTCGAGGCTGAGCGCACCATGACCGAGCTCACCGAGATCCAGGCCACGATCGATCGCGAGCTGCCGTACCCGGCGGTGGTGTCGACGAGCCAGTCCCCCACCAACAACGCGGTGCTGGTCGAGGCGCTGTTCGCAGACCCCGAGCTGCAGCGCGACTTCGACCAGCGGTTCGGCGTCGGCGCGGTGATCGTCTACGGTTGGCTGCGACCGGTGAGCTGACCCGCGGCCCAGCGGCCCCGGCCAAGCCTGCGGCCCCGGCTAATAGATAGGGCAAGCGCCGGATGACAAGCGGCGATCTTGATCGCACGCTGGCGGCATGAAGCCGTACATCCGGCGCTTGCCGCTTGCCGGCGCGCTAGTCCTCACTCTCACTGTCGCGCTAGGAGGGACACCGGCCACCGCCCAACCGGGCGAGCCGGCCGTCTCACCGCCGGTGCCGGCCGCGACGGCCGGCAGCAGCCAACACGTCACGCTGATCACCGGCGACCGGGTCTGGTTCGGACAGAACCCGTACGGGCGGTACGAAGTGACCGTCGACCCCGCGCCGCGGGACGGCTTCGACGGCTCGTACCAGCTGATCGAGCAGGGCGACCAGCTGTACGTGCTGCCGGAGGACGCGGCGGCGCTGGTACCGGTCCGGCTGGACCGCGAACTGTTCAATGTCACCAAGCTGGCGAGCTACGGCTACACCGACGGGGTGCCGGTGATCGCCACTGGTGGCCCGGCCAACCGGGCCGCCGGGCTGGCCGACCGGGACCGGCTGTCGAGCATCGGTGCGACCGCCGCCACCGTGGAACCGGACGGCCAGTGGTGGCGGGACCTGCCGGCCGGCTCCGGCCGGGTATGGCTCGACGAGCAGGTCCAGGTCTCGCTCGCCGAGAGTGTCCCGCTGGTCGGCGCGCCGGCGGCGTGGTCGGTCGGGCTGGACGGCACCGGCACCACGGTCGCCGTGCTCGACACCGGGGTGGACAGTGACCACCCGGACCTCGCCGGCAAGGTAATCGCCGAGCAGAACTTCACCGACTCGGCGGTCGCCGACGACCGGTTCGGCCACGGCACCCACGTCGCCGGGATCATCGCCGGCAGCGGCGCGGCCTCCGGCGGCACCTACACCGGGGTGGCGCCCGGCGCCCGGCTGCTCAACGGCAAGGTGCTCGGCGACAACGGGTCCGGCGAGGTCAGCGACATCATCGCCGGCATGGAATGGGCCGCGCAGCAGGGTGCGGACGTCATCAACATGAGCCTTGGCGGCCCCGCCACCGACGGCACCGACCCGCTCAGCCTGGCGGTCAACGAGCTCACCGCCGAGTACGGCGTGCTGTTCGCGATCGCGGCCGGCAACTCCGGCGGGGACCGGACCGTCAACTCGCCCGGTGCGGCGGACGCGGCACTGACGGTCGGCTCGGTGGACAAGGCCGAGCAGCTGGCCGGCACCGCCAGCCGGGGCCCGCGGCTGGGCGACTTCGCCATCAAGCCCGACCTCACCGCACCCGGGGTCGGCATCGTGTCGGCCCGGGCGGAGGGGACCGCGCTCGGCCCGATCGTCGACGACCAGTACACCCGGATCGGCGGCACCTCGATGGCGACCCCGCACGTGGCCGCCGCGGCGGCGATCCTGCTGCAGGACGACCCCTCGCTCACCCCGGAGCAGCTGAAGGCGCGGCTGATCGCTGCCGCGGTGCCGAACCCCGGGCTCGACGTCTACCAGCAGGGCGGTGGCCGGCTTGACATCCCGGCCGCGCTCGACGCGGTGGTGGAGGCGGCACCGGCACCGCTCAACCTGGGGCACTTCCAGTTCCCGCACGACGACGTCGAGCCGGTGAGCGAGCCGGTGACCTACACCAACCTGACCGACCAGCCGCTGACCCTTGAGCTCGAGTTGGCGGTCCGCAGCCGCGAGGGCGCGGTGCCGAGCCCGGCGATGCTGTCGGTGTCGCCGTCGACGCTCACCATCGAGCCGGGCGGGACGGCGACCGCCACGGTCACCCTGGACCCGGCCGCCGGCCCGGACGGCCTCTACGGCGGCTACCTGGTGGCCACCGACGATGCCGGCTCGGTCGCCGCCCGTACCCCACTCGGGTTCCACAAGGAACCGGAGCGCTACGACATCACCGTGATCGGCATCGACCGCAACGGCCGGGCGGCCGGCGGGATCAGCAGTTTCGGTGTGCTCAATGTGGACGACATGAGCCAGTTCCTGCAACCCGGCCACGGGTTCGCCGACGGGGTGGGCCGGGTGCGGGTGCCGCCGGGGAAGTACTCGGTGCTCGGCCTGATCCACACCTACGACGCGCACGGCACCGACGTCCAGTCGACCGCGTTCGTCGGTGACCCGGAGCTGACCGTCACCGAGGACGTGACGCTGGTGCTCGACGCCCGGGACGCCAACCGGGTCACGGTGGCTACTCCGGACCATCCGCAGGCCGAGCCGCAGGCCTTCGTCGGGCTCGGCTACTGGCGCACCGCCGCCCGACCCGGGCCGATCTTCGGCACGGTCTTCTTCGGCACTCACCCGGGCCGGGAGTACTACGCCGCCCCGACCGACCCGATCAGCCAGGGCGGGTTCGAGATGTTCACCCGCTGGCGGCTGGCCGAGCCGGAGGCAGAGCTGTCGGTGATCGAGCCGGTGGCGGCCGAGCTCGACCCGCTGCTGTCTCGAGCGCCCGCTGTGGACGGTCCGCAGGAGGTGCGGCTGGTCGACGTCGGGGCCGGCACGGCCGAGGACTACCAAGGGCTGGACGTGGCCGGCGCGGCGGTGCTGGCCCGCCGTGGTCCATCGCTGATCGAGCAGGAACAGCACGCGGCGGCGGCTGGGGCGGTCGCGCTGATCGTCAGCAACGACGTGCCCGGCCGGCTGGTCGGGGAGCTGGCGCTGGCGGGGCCGGGCACGATCCCGACCCTGACCCTGACTCAGGCGGAGGGCGAGCAGCTGCGGGCGCTGCTGGCGCAGGGCGAGGTGACCGTCCGGCTCGACGGCACCCGCTGGTCGCCGTACCTCTACGACCTGGTGTTCGTGGAGGCGGGCGAGGTCCCCGACCAACTGGAATACACAGTGGAGCTCGACGAACTGGCCCGACTGGACATCGCGTACCACAACGATGTGCCCGGCCACCTGATGGAGGAGGTGCGCCACTTCGCCCGGCCGTTCCACTCGTCGTTCGCGTTCCTGCACCCGTACATCGACGGGCCGCGCGAGCGCACCGAGTACGTGTTCGGCGGGGAGGAGATCGGCTACCGGCAGACGGTCTGGGCTGAGGTGCCGGGCCAGGCGATGCTGGAGGAGCCCGGGCACTTCTTCTACGAGCCGGGCAGCCGGGTCAGCAAGAGCTTCTACCGGCAGGTGCTCCGGCCGGCGCTGTTGCCGCAGGTCGCGCAGACCACCCGGACCGGCGACGTCCTGGACCTGAACGTCTTCGAGTGGGTGGACGCCGGTGGCAACCTGTTCCCGGACCTGTTCGGGCTGGCGCCGTATCCGGGCGACACGGTGGAGACCCGGCTGTACGCCGACGGCGAGCTGATCGGCGAGGCGGAGCGGCCGCTCGAAACCTTCGAGCTGCTCGCCGAACCGGCCAGCTACCGGCTGGAGCTGGACGTGCGCCGGGAGGCGGAGTGGTGGCACCGGTCGACATCGACCTCGACGGTCTGGACGTTCAACTCGCAGCGACCGGCCGCCGACACCACCGAGGTGCTGCCGCTGCTGTCGGTGGACTACCTGATCGACCTGGACCTGCAGAACCGGCCGATCCAGCCGCCCGGCCAGCCAGTGCTGGGCCTGCAGGTACGCCAGCAGGTGGCCGACCAGCCGGCGGTCGCCGGCGCCCGGCTGTGGGTGTCCTACGACGACGGTGAGAGCTGGCGGTCGCGGCCGGTGCGGTCGCTCGGTGGCGGCCGGTTCGAGGCGGTGCTGCCGTTCCGCGGGCCGATCGGCGGTAGTGGCTACGCGTCGGTCCGGGTGGAAGCCTGGGACACCGCCGGGAACCGGATCGAGCAGGAGGTGATCCGCGCCTGGCCGCTGCGCTGAGCTGCCTGGCCACTGCGGTGACCTGACGGTAGCCCGGGCCGGGCCGTTCGGCCCGGGCTACCGGCCGGCGCCGGCGCGTTCGCCCGCCGCGACCAGCTCGGGCGGCTGGTCGACCGGTTCCTTGCGTCGGCGCCAGCCGACCGCGATCAGGAACACCACCGTGGCGGCGATCGCTGGCGCGAGCGCCCGCTGCGTGGACAGGAACCGCTCGAGCAGGAATCCGGCGATGATCAGGCCGAACAGCCCCCAGCCGGCCGCCAGGTAGGCGAGCACCGACTGGCGCAGCCACAGCGCCACCGCCAGCGCCACCACCAGCACCACGAAGCTCGTGATCAGCACCGCCTCGCTCGCCCAGCCGAACGGGTAGTTCTCCTTGAAGTCACCGGCCAGCATCGCGCCGAACAGCTCGAACCAGCCCACGAACGGGGCCGCGAACCGGCTGAACACGCCGTAGTTCTGGTCCGGCGGCAGCGACACCTCGACGTACGCCCACCAGCCGATCAGGCTGACCGCGCCCGGCACCACCAGCAGCGCCGCCCGCCGCAGCCACCGCTCACCCTTGAGCGTGGCGTCCACCGCCAGGTAGCACGCGGCGCCGACCGCGAACGCGATGTAGGTCTCCTTGGTCAGGCCGGTGCCGGCGAAGGCCAGCCCCGCCCATCCGTACCGTCGATCGATCATCAAGCTGACCCCGAGCATCGCCAGCGCCACCCCGAGCGGCTCGGCGGTCCCGTACGCCACCCCCACCCAGACCCCGGGGATGACCGCGAACACCAGCCCCCACCAGCGCGACCGCCCGTACGCCGAGACCAGCCGGCCGCAGGCCGCGCAGCCCAGCGCGACCGCCAGGATCTGCACCACCAGCAGCGCCCACGGGGTGGCCGCCGGCTGGCCGGCCGCGAGCAGCCAACCCAGCGCCGGCAGCAGCACCCGGATCGACCGGTACCGGGGATAGTCGAAGGTCAGCGCCAGGTCGGTGAACAGCAGCGGGTCGTTCGCCTGGCCGAGGAACCACTGGCCGTCGTACCCGTACTGGCTGAGCTCGTCGGCGATCGGCACCCCGCGCGCGGCCAGCGCTTCGTGGATGCCGAAGTGGTAGCCGACCACGAACGGCGCGGTCGGGTCGACTTTGCCCGGCAGCCCGATCCCGTCGGCGACCACGATCGCCGCGAACACCGCTCCCACCAATGCCACCGGGAGCACTCGCCGCCAGCGCGCCTGCCGGCCGGTCGGCAGGCGTGGCGCACCCGGCGCGGTGTGCAGCCAGCTGAGGATGCTGATCAGGCGGGACCGGACTGACGGTCGCTGGGGTGTAGCTGTCACTGTGCTGAACCTCGGTGAGCCACGGGCGGGCGGTTGGTAGTCAATCACGAACCGGCGGCGCCGGCGCCGCCGTACCCGCCGTCCCCGCAGCATCCTGTGGCTGCCGCTGCTGCTGCCGCCGGCGGCGCCGCGCCAGCGCCAGCGCGACCAGCGGCCAGGCCAGGTCACCGAGCGTCATCAGCAGCCGGGAGACCACCGCGGCGACCAGCGCCTGCGGCTGGCTGGCGCTGGCCGCGAGCAGCACCACCAGCGCCACCTCCCGCGGCCCGACCCCGGCCGGCGCGATCGCCAGCAGGAAGCCGATCGACCAGGCGCCGGCGAACGCGCCGATCGAGCGGAACAGCAGGTTCGGGGCGGCCACGTCGAGCGCGGCCAGCAGCACCCACAGGTGGACCCCGTAGAGCAGCCACATCACGATCGCCCAGCCGACCGCCCGGCCGATCCCGCCGGCCGACAGCGGCTGCGGCATCGGTTCCCGGCGCAGCAGCCGCATCGCCCGGGCCAGCGCCCAGTTCAGCACCGGCGGCCACAGCACCACCGCCGCCACCGGCAGCGCCAGCAGCGCCCACCAGTACCGGCCGAGCCCGTCCGCGCCGAGCACCGGCAGCGAGCAGATCGCGACCAGCAGGCCGGACCCGAGCACGATGAGCATGAAGATGAGCGCGGCCGCGGCCGACGACCGGCCCGGGACCTGGTAGTCCCGGCCCAGCTTCACCTGGGTCAGGATCGGCCACACCTTGCCCGGGACGTACTTGCCGGCCTGGCCGACGAAGAAGATCCGCATCCCGGCGGTGACCGGGACCCGGCTGCCGAAGTCGGTCAGGATCGCCCGCCAGCACAGGAAGCTGAACCAGATGCCGGCGAGCGCGGCGGCGAACGACGCCGCGATCGAGGGTGCCGAGAGCTCGCCGATGACCGAGCTGACCTGCCGCCACTGCCGGGCCGCGGCCCAGCCGATGAAGCCCAGGAAAGCGGCGACGACGGCTGCCTCGAGCAGCCGCCGCAGCTTCGGTTTGGCCACGGCTGACACGATACGCTGCTGCTCGGTCGTCGCTGAGGTATGGCCGAGCCGTCATCCGCCGCTCGACCGGACGTTGCCGGCCGGCAACCTTCGCCACCGAAGCTGACCGCTGTGCGTTCCCTGCTGACCGTCGTGGTCCCCGTCTACCAGGTCGAGCCGTACCTCACCCGCTGCCTGGACTCGATCCTCGCCGAGGCCGGTGCCGGCGACATGGTCGAGGTGGTGGCGGTCGACGACGCCTCGCCGGACCGGTCGGGGGAGCTTCTCGACGCGTACGCCCGCCGCGATCCCCGGGTGCGGGTGCTGCACCTGGCCACCAACGTCGGGCTGGGCCGGGCCCGGAACGCCGGGCTGGCGCGGGCCCGCGGCGAGTACGTCTGGTTCGTCGACAGCGACGACTGGCTGCCCGCCGGCACCATCCCGGCGGTGC
>DATCKZ010000001.1:0-42072 GCA_036564175.1 Natronosporangium sp. | reverse complement strand
ATGGAGCACTCTGAGGCGGTCGAGCGGCTTCGCAGAGGGTACGAGGCGTTGCCCGCCGGGGCGCCGGTGCGGCTGGCGAAGCGTACCTCCAATCTGTTCCGGTTCCGCGACGAGGCGGCGGGAGCGCCGGGATTGGATGTCGGCGACTTCGGGCGGGTGCTTCACGTCGACGCCGACGCGCGCACGGCCGACGTGCAGGGCATGACGACCTATGAGGACCTGGTCGCGGCGACGCTGCCGCACGGCCTGATGCCGTTCGTGGTGCCGCAGCTCAAGACGATCACGCTGGGCGGTGCGGTGACGGGGCTCGGGATCGAGTCGTCGTCGTTCCGCAACGGGCTGCCGCACGAGTCGGTGCTGGAGATGGAGATCCTGACCGGGGACGGTCGGGTGGTGCTGGCGCGCCCGGACAACGAGCACGCCGACCTGTTCGCGGCCTTCCCCAACTCCTACGGCACCCTCGGCTACGCGTTACGGCTCACCATCGAGTTGGAGCCGGTCTCGCCGTACGTCAAGCTCCGCCACCTGCGGTTCACCGACGCGGACGAGTGCGCGGCGGCGATCACGGCGATCTGCGACGCCGGCAGCCACGACGGCGAGCGGGTGGACTTCCTGGACGGGACGGTGTTCAGCCGGGACGAGCTCTACCTGACCCTCGGCACGTTCGTCGAGCGGGCGCCGGCGGTCAGCGACTACACCGGGATGGCCATCTACTACCGGTCGATCCAGCAACGCCGCGTCGACTACCTGACCATCGCCGACTACCTGTGGCGGTGGGACACCGACTGGTTCTGGTGCTCGCGCGCGTTCGGCGCCCAGCACCCGGTGATCCGCCGGGCCTGGCCGCGCCGGTGGCGGCGCTCCGATGTCTACCGCCGGCTGGTGGCGCTGGACCGCCGCACCGGGTTCTCGGCCCGGCTGGACCGGCTGCGGGGCCGGCCGCCGCAGGAGGCGGTGATCCAGGACGTGGAGGTGCCGGTCGACCATACCGCCAAGTTCCTCGACTTCTTCCACGACCAGATCGGCATCTCCCCGATCTGGCTGTGCCCGCTGCGGCTCCGCTCCGCCAAGCCATGGCCGCTCTACCCGCTGGAGCCGGGCGCGCTCTACGTCAACGTCGGCTTCTGGTCCACGGTCCCGCTCGCGCCCGGGCAGCCGGACGGCTACCACAACCGGCTGATCGAGCAGACGGTGAACGACCTCGGTGGCCACAAGTCGCTCTACTCGACCGTCCATTACCCCGAGGACGAGTTCTGGCGGCGCTACAACGGCGAGGCGTACGCCAAGGTCAAGCAGTCGTACGACCGGGACGCCCGGCTGCCTGACCTGTACGACAAGTGCGTCCGGCTGAAGTAGAACGGAAGGCACGAGGGGGACGACCATGCAGCTGGCGGAGGTGTTCCGGCTCGTCGTCGGCGGCGACGCACCGGTGCAGTTCAAGGGGTTCGACGGCAGCCAGACCGGTCCGGACGATGCCGAGGTCCGAGTGGAGATCCGCTCGCCGCGGGCACTGTCCTATCTGGCTACCTCGCCGGGCGACGTCGGGCTCGCCCGGGCGTACATCATGGGCGACCTGGAGGTGGTGGGCGACCTGCACACCGCCATGTCCAGCCTGGTCGGCCGGGAGCTGAACCTCTCCTGGGCGACCCGCTGGGAGGTGTTCCGCAAGCTCGGCGGGGTGCGGCTGCTGCGGCCGCCGCCGAAGCCGGCGCTGGAGGTGCGGCTGCGCGGGCGGCGGCACTCGAAGGCCCGGGACGCGGCCGCGATCGCCCACCACTACGACGTCTCGAACCGGTTCTACGAGTGGCTGCTCGGGCCATCGATGACCTACACCTGCGCGCTCTACCCGTCCGATGGCACCACATTGGAGCAGGCGCAGTTCGCCAAGCACGATCTGGTCGCCCGCAAGCTCGGGCTGCGGCCCGGGCAGCGGTTGCTCGACGTCGGCTGCGGCTGGGGCGGCATGGTGATGCACGCCGCCAAGCATTACGGGGTACGGGCGCTCGGGGTGACCCTGTCGCGTAAGCAGGCCGAGTGGGCGCAGAAGGCGATCGCCTCGGCCGGCCTCGCCGACCTCGCCGAGGTGCGGCACCTCGACTACCGGGACGTGAAGGAGTCCGGCTTCGACGCGGTCAGCTCGATCGGGCTCACCGAGCACATTGGAAAGGCCCAGCTGCCTTCGTACTTCCGGTTCCTCTACGACAAGCTGGTGCCCGGTGGCCGGCTGCTCAACCACTGCATCACCCGGCCGAACAACCTGGAGCCGGCCTCCCGCAAGCGCCACTTCATCAACCGGTACATCTTCCCGGACGGCGAGCTGGAGGGCGTCGGCCACCTGATCTCGGTGATGCACGACGTCGGGTTCGAGGTGCGGCACGAGGAGAACCTGCGCGAGCACTACGCGCGCACGCTGGCGGCCTGGTCGGCGAACCTCGATCGGCACTGGGACGAGTCGGTGGCGGAGGTCGGGCTGGGCCGGGCCCGGACCTGGCGGCTCTACCTGGTCGGCTCGCGGCTCGGTTTCGAGCGCAACCAGATCCAGCTGCACCAGGTGCTGTGCGCCAAGCCGGACGCGGACGGCCGCAGCCACGCCCCGCTGCGCCCGGTCTGGGAGCCGCCGGCCACCGAGCCGGCCTGACCCGCGGGGCCGCCCGCTACCGGTCGCCGTCGGCTGGCGGCGAGCCGGCCGGCGGCGGAGCGTCCTGCGGGGGCTTGGACACGACCGTCGGCGAGTCGTCCGCCGGCGTGGCATCGGTCGGCCGCGCGACCACGGTCGGCGAATCGTCCGCCGGTGCACCAGCAGCCGCCGGCGTGCCGGGAGCCGCCGGCGAGCCGGTGGGCGGCGGCGCGCTGGCGGCCGGCGGCTCGCTGGCGCTCGACGGCGGCAGCGCGAAGTCCGGCTGCGGCGGCGGACGGTAGGCCGGCGGCGCGGCCGGCGGCGGCGCGTAGGCTGGCGGCCCGGACGCGGGCAGCGCCGGGGTGACCGGGACCGGCGCCACGCCGCCGGGTGCGATCAGCTCAAACACCCGGCTCAGGATGACCCCGACCACGATCGCGGCCACCACCACCAGCCATTGGCCGGCGATGGTGAACTCGGTGCTGGCCACCTGCTCGAACTGCAGCCAGCGGATGGCGGTGGCCAGGAGCACCACGGCGAGCAGCGTGCCGAGGATCCCGCCGCGACCGCCGAACCCGCTCGCGCCACCGAGCAACGCCGCCGCGAGCGCCCCGAGCAGCAGGTAATCGTTGCTGGCGCCGTTGACGAAGGCGCCGCCCAACTGCAGCGTGGTCGCCAGCCCGGCGAGGCCGCCGAGCAGGCTCGACCCGACGAAGCCCACCAGGGCGCCGAGCAGCTTGCCGCCGCCGAACCGGACCGGGTCGGTGGTGGTGCGGTTGGCACTGAGCGACCTGCGGACGGCCGGGATGGCGAACAGCACGCCACCGACGATCGAGATCACCATAAACGCCGCGAACCAGACGGCGGGAGATTCCAGCACCTCTGGCGCCGCCCTGGGCACGGGCATTTCGCGCGGGCCGGCCACCATGAACGCGTACGCCTGCGCCGCGGCGAGCCCGGCCAGTGAGACCGCCCAGGCGGGTGCCGAGGTCAACCCGGTCAGCAGGCCCAGCAGCGCCCCGAACACCACCGCCCCGCCCGCCACGATCAGGGCGGCGACCAGCAGCGGCAGGTTGGTCTCAGCGGCCAGCCAGCCGAAGCTGACGCCGGCGGCGCCGGCGATCGCGCCGACCGCGAGGTTCGGGGTGGCGGTCCGCAGCGACAGCGCCACCCCGCTGGCGGCGAGCCCATACTGGGCCATCGTCCACAACATCCCGTCGCCCTCGAAGATCGGCGTGGTCGCGATCGCGCCGATCACCACCCCAGCGGTCACCAGCAGCAACACCGGTTCCCAGATCAGGTGCGGCAGCAGCACCGGGACTGACCGGCGCGCCGGTGGTAGCGGTGGATACGGGGCGGGGTACGGCGGTGCGGCGGGTGATGCCATGACGCTCCCTTCGGGGGACGGCAGCTCGTCTTGACCGTACGACATCGGGCAAGTCCCGGCATGGTGCAAAACCGGCCTGGTCGAGGAGCCGGGCGTGATTCAACCCCCGACCCGCCGGGAACAACCGCGGTATGACCGAACCGAACCAGCCGGCCGGCCGGCCGGTGGTGGTCGGGGTGGACGGGTCCGACCACAGCCTGGCCGCCGCCGACCTCGCCGCGAACGAGGCGGCCCGGCGTGGGCTGCCACTGGAGATCGTGTACGGCTACCTGCCGCCGCCACCGCCGATGGCGCCGATGCCACCGGCTATGCCCTCGATCGGGATGCCGGAGCTCGGCGAGCAGCTGCTGCGGGAGCAGGCGGCGCTGCGCGAGTACGCCGAGCGGGTGTTGCACGACGCCGGCAGCCGGCTCCGCGCCAGCCATCCCGACCTGCCGATCGTCACCCGGCTACGGGACGGCAACCCGGCCGAGGTGCTCGCCGACGCCTCCCGCCAGGCGACCCTGGTGGTGGTCGGCCACCGCGGCGTCGGCGGCTTCACCGGCCTGCTGACCGGCTCGGTCGGGGTGCAGCTCGCCGAGCACGCCGGCTGCCCGGTGATCATCACTCGGGGGCAGCCGGCCGCCGGCGCACCGGTGGTGGTCGGGGTGGACGGGTCGGCCGAGTCGCGGCTGGCGGCCGAGTTCGCCGCCGACGCCGCGCAGT
This sequence comes from Natronosporangium sp., assembly GCA_036564175.1. GTDB lineage: Bacteria > Actinomycetota > Actinomycetes > Mycobacteriales > Micromonosporaceae > Natronosporangium. The sequence goes on along the minus strand of DATCKZ010000001.1, from coordinate 37,363 downwards.
GGTACGGATCGCCGCTGACCGTCCTGTGCGCCTGGACCCCGGCGGCCAGCTGGCTGCCGGGCCGCACGCATCCCGACCGGCCGCCGGCGGCGCTGTCGGAGGCGATCGACCAGGTGGTCGCCGAGCTGGTCGAGCAGCATCCACGGCTCAAGGTCAGGCCGGAGGTACGCCAGGCGCGGGCACACGAGGCGCTGGTGTCCGCCTCCGAGCCCGCCCGGTTGGTGGTGGTCGGCTCGCGCGGGCTGGGCGGCTTCCGGGGCCTGCTGCTCGGCTCGGTCAGTCGGGCGCTGATCCACCACGCCCACTGCCCGGTGGCCGTGGTGCGGTAGCGGCGCCGTAGACCCGGCGGTGGGCGGCGGCGATGGTAGCGGCGTAGAACCCGCCGGTGGCCGCCCGGTCGCGGGCGAGTGCGGCCCGGGCGGCGTTCGCGCCCGGCCCGCCGTGCACCCCCGGCCCGGGGTGGGCTGAACTGCTGGCCAGGAACAGCCGGTCGATCGGGGTGTCGGCGCGGCCCAGCCCGGGCACCGGCCGGAACACCAGCTGCTGGTGCGCGGCGGCGGTGCCACCGCCGAGCGCGCCGCCGACCAGCGACCGGTTCTCGGCGGCCAGCTCGGCCGGACCGGCGACGTGCCGGCCGATCACCAGCTCCCGGAACCCGGGCGCGTGCGCCTCGATCGCCTCCTCCATCCGGGTCACCTGGGCCGCCACCTCGTCCGGCTCCCACTTGTCCCGCCGCGGCAGGTGGGTGTAGCTCCACAGTGACTCGGTGCCGGCCGGCGACCGGGACGGGTCAGCGGTGGTCATCTGCCCGACCAGCAGGAACGGCTCGACCGGCACCTGCTCGCGGGCGAGCGCGGACGCGTACCGGCCCATCCCGTTCAGATCGCCACCAAGGTGGACGGTGCCGGCCTCAGCGACCGCCGGGTTGCGCCACGGCACCCGGCCGGACAGCGCCCAGTCCACTTTGATGGTCGCGCTGTCCCAAGCGAACCGGGTCAGGTCGTCGACCAGCCGCGGCGGCAGGTGCCGGTCGCCCACCAGCTCCCGGTAGAGCACCGGCGCCGGCACGTCGGCGAGCACCGCCCGGTTGGCCCGCAGCCAATCACCGCCGGCCGGCCGCACCCCCATCGCCCGGCCCCGGGCCACCGCGATCCGGTCCACCGGCACTCCGCACTCGACCCGCCCGCCGCGCTCGTGCAGCCGGAGCACCAGCGCGTCGGTGATCCGCTGCGCGCCACCGTCCGGCACCGGAAACCCGTACTCCTGGCCCAGCATCGCCAGCAACCACCCGTACAACCCACCGCCGGCCTGCTCCAGCGTCAGGTCGGTGTGGAGGGTGCAGCCGGCGAGCAGCACCCGGGCGCCCTCGCCGGCGAACAGCTCCTCGCCGAGCCGCCGGGCCGGTAGCACCGCCCGGCGGGCCAGCCGCAGCGCGCCCCCCGGGCCGAGCCGCCGCAGCAGCCCGGCGCCGGCCCGGGCCGGCGGGAACGGCGTGAACAGCGCGTCCAAAATCCGCCGACTCAGCCCGCGCCATTCCCGGTACGCAGCCAGCCAGCGCTCGCCGTCGCCGGGGGCGAACGCCGCCACCGACGCGGCGGTGCGCTCCGGGTCGCGGCTGAGCACCGCCGCCCGGCCGTCCGGCAGCAGGTGCGCCAGCACCGCCGGAGCATGCCGCCACCGCACCCCGTAGTCGGTGAGCCCGAGCCGGCGCAGCACCGGCGAGGCCGCCCCGAGCGGGTAGAACGCGCTGCACAGGTCGCTGACGAACCCGGGCGCGGTGAGCTCCGCCGAGCGGACCGCGCCGCCGGGCGACTCGGCCGCCTCCAGCACCAGCACGTCCCACCCGGCGTCGGCGAGCAGGTTCGCGGCGACCAGCCCGTTGTGCCCGGCACCGATCACGATCGCGTCGACGGTCTCCATCACGTCATGATGGCAGGCTCGGGGCGGCGGCTCGGGTAGCCGTCTCCGGCGAGGCGGTCGCCAGTGGCACCTCGCCCGGCCCGATGAGTCCAAGCCGGACGGTCTGCCGGGGCTGCACCGCGCCCAGCAGCCAGTCGCTGGCGATCCGCAACCGGTTCCCCGGGATCATCAGCAGGTGGTACCCGGCCGTCACCGCGGCCGCCAGCGGCCCGCCGATCGGGATCTGGAACGGGTTCGCCGCCGCCTGCAGCCCGCCCAGGTCGACCACGAACCCGAGGTCCCGGTGCCGGTACGGCTTCCGGGTACCCCGGCCATACGAGGCGGCGATGTTCGCCGCCGCCCGCTTGCCCTGCCGGGTGGCGTGCTGGGCGGTCATCGGCGTCACCTCACCCGGCCGGGTCAGGTCGGGCACCGCCGCCGCGTCGCCGCACGCGTACGCCTCCGGGTAGCCGGGGATGTTGAGGTACTCGTCCACCACCAACCGTCCCTTGTGCAGCGGCAGCCCGAGCGACTCGACCAGCGGGTCGGGCCGGACCCCGACACACCACACCAGGGTCCGGGTCGGCACCTGCTCGCCGTCGGACAGTTGGACCCCGCCGGGGTACGCCTCCTTGACCGAGGTTTCCAGCCGCAGCTCCACGCCGCGCCGGGTGAGCACCCGGGTGGCGGTCCGGGACAGATGGTCGGCCAGCTCCGGCAGCACCCGCGGCGCGAGGTCGATCAACAGCCACCGGGGCTCGGTGCCGGCCAGCCGCGGCAGCTGCCGGCACAGCGCCCGGGTGAGCAACTGCCCCTGCGCGGCCACCTCGGTGCCGGTGTAGCCGGCACCGACCACCACGAACGTGGTCCGGGCCGCCCGCTCGGCCGGGTCGCCGGCCACCGCCGCCAGCTGCAGCTGCTGGATCAGGTGGTCGCGCAGGTAGAGCGCCTCCGGAATGCCCCGGAACCCGTGCGCGTACTCGGCCACCCCGGGAATCGGCAGTAGCTTGTGGACACTTCCGATGGTGAGCAGCAGCCGGTCGTAGCCGAGCTCGCCCCGGTTGCCCTCCCAGTCCCGATAGCCGACCCGGCGCAACCTGAGGTCCACGGTGTCCACCTCGCCGGGGACGAACCGGACGCCGGGCAGCCCGGCGGCGAGCGACACCGCCACCCGGCGCGGGTCGAGCAGCCCGCCGGCGGTCTGCGGCAGCAGCGGCAGGTAGAGGAAGTAGTCGGTCGGGCTGACCACCACGATCTCGGCGCTGCCGCCGGAGAGCCGCCGCAGCCGGCGGGCGGCGGTGAACCCGGCGAACCCGGCCCCGACGATGACGATTCGGGCCGGCCGGCTCATCGCGCCCCGTCCGGCTTCAGCACGACCTTGGAGTAGCCCTCCTCGCGGGCGTCGAATTTCGCGTACGCCTCCGGCGCCTGCGCCAGCGGCAGCTCCTTGGAGACCACGAAGCTCGGCTCGGCCCGGCCGCTGATGATCAGGTCGCGCAGCTGCCGGTTGTACGCCTTGACGTTGGCCTGCCCGGTGCCGATCCGGAGCCCCTTCTCGAACAGCCTGCCCATCGCGAGCAGCAGGTTGCCGTGCCTGGCGTGCTCGTTCGGTGCCCCCGGGTCGTTGGTGACGTAGAGCCCGACCACCCCGAGCCGGCCGGTCGGCCGTACCGCCTCGATCAGGGTGTTGAGCACCACCGCTGGCTGCTCCTCGCCGGCCGGCACGGTCGCCTGGTAGCCGACCGCGTCGATGCCCTTGTCGGCCCCCTCGCCGCCGGTGGCGTCCTTGACCTGTTCGGCGGCGTCGGCCTGGCTGAAGTCGATCGGGATCGCACCGATCCGCTCGGCGAGCCGCAGCCGGCTCGGCACCTTGTCGACGGCGAACACCTTCGCCGCCCCGCGCAGCAGCGACGAGTACGCGGCCATCAACCCGACCGGGCCGGCGCCCATCACCACCACCGTCTCGCCCGGACTGACCTGGGCCAGCTCGGCGGCGTGGTAGCCGGTCGGGAAGATGTCGGCGAGCATCGCGAAGTCGTTCTCGTGCTCGGTGCCCGGCGGCAGCTTCAGGCAGTTGAAGTCGGCGAACGGCACCCGCAGGTACTCGGCCTGCCCGCCGAGGTACGGCCCCATCGACACGTACCCGTAGGCGCCGCCGGCGAACCCGGGGTTGACGGTCAGGCAGAACCCGGTGTTACCGGCGAGGCAGTTCTTGCAGAAGCCACAGGCGACGTTGAACGGGATCGACACCCGGTCGCCCTCGGCGAGGCTCGCCACGCCGGTGCCGACCTCGGTCACCACGCCCATGTTCTCGTGCCCGAACACGATCCCCGGCTCCGCGCCGGTCCGCCCCTCGTACATGTGCAGGTCGGAGCCGCAGATCGCGGTAGTGGTGACCTTGATGACCACGTCGGTAGGGTCCTCGATCCGCGGGTCGTCGACGGTCGCCACCTCGACCCGGTGCGGTTCTCTGTAGACGACGGCCTTCATGGCGGCCGCCGTTACCGCGCGCCCGCGGCCTGGCGGGCGAACTGCTCGACGAACGTGCTGATGAACGCCGGCAGGTCGGCCGGCTTGCGGCTGCTGACGATCACGCTCGGCTGCTCGCTCACCACCACTTCGCGGTCGACCCACTCGCCGCCGGCGTTGCCGATGTCGGTGCGCAGACTCGGCCACGAGGTGAGGGTCCGGCCGCGGACCACGTCCGCCTCGATCAGCGTCCACGGTCCGTGGCAGATCACCGCGATCGGCTTTCCACTCTCGACAAACCCGCGGACGAACTCGACCGCCGGCTGGCTGGTCCGGAGCTGGTCCGGGTTCGCCACCCCGCCGGGCAGCACCAGCGCGTGGTAGTCGTCGACCCGGGTGCGGTCGACGGTGACGTCGACCGGCCAGGTGTCGGCCCGGTCCAGGTGGTTGAACAGCGCCGCCTCGCCGGGCTCGAGCGAGACCAGGGTCGGGCTGCCGCCTTCCCGCTTGACCGCGTCCCACGGCTCGGTGAGCTCGATCTGCTCGGTGCCCTCGTTGGCGACCAGGAACGCGACCCGGAGCCCTTCCAGTGTGCCGGCCATGGTGACCGACCTCCTCACTGACGGTTCGTTGAGTGCCTGAACCGTCCCCGTACCCACCCCAACCCGGGCTATTCGGGCCGGCCGGGCTCAGCTCAGATCGGGTCAGATGCCGTCGATCCGGGCCACCTCGTCAGCGCTCAGCGAGAACCCGAACAGGTCGAAGTTGCTCGCGATCCGTTCCCGCTTCGACGACCGGGGAATCACCGGAATCTGGTGTTCCAGGTGCCACCGCAGCACCACCTGCGCCGGCGTCACCCCGTGCCGCTGCGCGATCTCGGTGAGCACCGGATGGTTCAGCCGGGTCCGCTTGAGCGGGCTGTACCCCTCGAGCACCACCTTGCGCTGCTCGTGTCCGGCGAGCACCGCCGGGTCGTGCTCGTGCGGGCTCCACGGGATCTGGTTCACCGCCGGCAGCTGGCCGGTCGCCTCGGCCAGCGCGTCCAGCTGGTCGAGCTCGTAGTTGCTCACCCCGACCGCCCGGGCCAGCCCGGCCGAGTGCACCTTCAGGAACTCCCGCCAACTCGGCAACCCGGCGCTGCGCGGCGGCCAGTGGATCAGCCACAGGTCGACGTAGTCGGTGCCGAGCGCCCGCAGGCTGGCCTCGATGGTGGCCCGCTCCCGACCGGCCTGGTTGGGCGGGAGCTTGGTGGTGACGAAGATCTCGGTCCGGGGTACGCCACTGTCGCGGATCGCCCGCCCCACCTCCGCCTCGTTCCCGTACATCGTCGCCGTGTCGATGTGCCGGTACCCCACTTCCAGCGCGTACCGCGTCGATTCGTACGCCTGCTTGCCCCGCAGCTGCCAGGTCCCGAACCCCACCAGCGGCATCGCGCCGCCGCTGGCCAACTTCACTGCCTCGACCATCCCCCTATCCTGCCTCCTGTCCCGGCGTACCGTGGCAGGCATGCGGCAGACCCTGCACCACCCGATGGTTCCGCGGCCGGAGCCGGAGCCCGCCGATCCCGATCAAGGGCTGGCGCCGTGGCTGGCGGAGCGGCTGTTCGAGCGGCGGATCGTGTTCCTGCGCGGGCCGGTCACCTCGGCGATGGCGAGCGAGGCCGCGGCGGCGCTGCTCTCGCTCGACGCGCTCGCGGACGACCCGATCCAGCTCCACTTCGCCGCCCCGGACGGCGAGCTCGACGCGGTGTTCGCGCTGATCGACACGATCGACGGCCTGCGGGCGCCGGTGCACGCGATCGCGACCGCGCAGGTCGGCGCGGCCGCGATCGGGGTGTACGCGGTGGCCGGCCGGCGGATCGCCTACCCGCACGCCCGGTTCCGGCTGGCCGAGCCGCGGGTCACCCACCTCGCCGGCACCGCCGACGACATCGCGGCGGCCGCCGGCCGCCACCTGCGCGCGCTGGAAGAGCTGGTGGTACGGGTGGCCGACGCGACCGGCAAGCCGCGGAGCCGGGTCGAGGACGACTTCAGCACCGGCGTGCTGCTCGACGCCGACCAGGCCCGCGACTACGGCCTGGTGGACGAGATCGCCAACCACCGGTAGCGGCGGCTACGACCGGCGGCGCGGCGAGTTGCGCAGGTAGCCGTGCGGGTACGGCAGCCGCTGCTCACCGGCCGCGGTGAGCCGCTCCATCGCCTTCTCCGGCAGCGTCCAGCCGCTGGCGCCGAGGTTGTCTTCGAGCTGGGTCAGGTTCCGGGCGCCGATGATCGGCGAGCTGACCCCCGGCCGCTGCAGCAGCCACCGGAGCGCCACCTGGGCCGGTGACCGGCCGAGCTCGTCGGCGACCGCCAGCAGTGTGTCGGTGACCGTCCAGGTGCGCTCGTCGACGCTGTTCTCCCAGTTCCCGAGCCACGGCTGCTTGTCCGCCTCCCACCGGGTGTCCGGCGGCGCGGCGGTCATCCCGCGCCGGTACTTGCCGGTCAGCCAGCCGCCGCGCAGCGGTGCCCACGGGATGATCCCGATCCCTTCGTTGCGGCAGACCGGCACCAGCTCCAGCTCGACCTCCCGGTCGATCAGGTTGTAGAGCGGCTGCAGCGCCACGAACGGCTCCCAGCCGCGGTGCCGGGCGATGTCCACGGTCTTCTGGAGCTGCCAGCTGGCGTAGTTGCTGGCCCCGAGGTAGCGCACCTTGCCCTGCCTCACCAGGGTGTCCAGCGTGCCCAGGGTCTCCTCGATCGGGGTGGTCTCGTCGAACGCATGCACCTGGTAGAGGTCGATGTAGTCGGTGTTGAGGCGACGCAGGCTCGCCTCCACCGCGCTTATGATGTGCTTGCGCCCGGCCCCGACATCGTTGGGCCCGGGCCCGGTGGCCCAGAACAGCTTGGTCGCGATCACCAGCTCGTCGCGCCGCCGGAAGGCGAGCCACCGGCCGATGATCTCCTCGGAGACGCCACCGGCGTAGACGTCGGCGGTGTCGATGAAGTTGCCACCGGCCGCCACGAACCGATCCAGCAGCCGGTGCGATTCCTGCTCGTCCGCCTCGTTGCCGAACGTCATCGTGCCGAGGCAGAGCTCGCTGACGAGCAGGCCACTGTTGCCGAGAACCCGATACTCCACGGCGGAAACTCTAGCCGCCGGTACGGCGATCGCCACGGCCAGTCAGCCGCCGGCGGGACTTCCTTCGATCATTCCTCGAGCCACCGGTAGGAGGCTGAGCAGACCGGCTGGGGCGCCGCGTCGGGCTAGTGCACCGCGACCGGTGCCGCCACCGCGACCGATTCCGGTTCCTCACCATCGGTGACCGGCGGCTGCGGCGTCCATACCTTGCGGATCATCAGGAACGTGACCACCGCCGAAACCCCGAGCAGCACGGCGCTGAGCGTGAACGCCACGTTGTAGCCGTGGACCGCCGCCAGTCCGGCCGAGGCCGGCCCGTGCTCCCGGACGTAGGACGCGCTCGCGGTGGTGAACACCGTGTTGAGCAGCGCCACGCCCAGCGACCCGCCGACCATCTGGGTGGTGTTCAGCATCGCGCTCGCCACCCCGGCGTCCCGGGGGTCCACACCGGTCAGTGAGGTGTTGCCCAGCGGCACGAACACCAGCGCCATCCCGATCGCCATCAGCACCAGCGCCGGCAGGATGAACGCCGGGTAGGACGAGTCCACCCGCAACTGAGTGAGCCAGACCATGCCGCCGGTGGCGAGCACCCCGCCGGTGGTCATCATCGCCCGTGGCCCGACCCGCGGCAGGATGTTGCTCGCCGCGATCGCGGTGATGATCAGTGCGAACGAGAACGGCAGGTACGCGATCCCGCTCTCCAGCGGCTGGTAGTTCAGCGTCTGCTGGAAGTAGTAGGTCATGAACAGGAACATGCCCATCATGCCGGCGCCCAGCAGCACCGAGACCAGGAACGAACCGCCCCGGTTCCGGTGCAGCACCACCCGCAGCGGCAGCAGCGGGTGCGAGGACCGCGCCTCCACGACCACGAACCCGACCAGCAGCAGCGCGGCGACCGCGAACAGCAGCAGCGTGATCCCGGCTGACCAACCGTCCTCGGCCGCCCTGGTGAACCCGTACACCAGCGCCACCAGACCAGCGGTGGCCAGCACCGCGCCCGGCACGTCGTACCTGGTGTTGCCCTCGGCCTTGCTCTCCTTGACGATCGGGATGGCGAGCAGCAACGCCGCACCCGCGATCGGGATGTTCACCAGCAGGCACCAGCGCCAGTCGGTGTACTCGGTGAGCAGTCCGCCCATTACCAGCCCGACCGCCGCGCCGACGCCGGCGATCGCCCCGAACACGCCGAACGCCCGCGCCCGGTCCTTCACGTCGGTGAACGTGACCGTAATCAGCGAGAGCGCCGCCGGTGCCAGCAGCGCGCCGAACGCGCCCTGCAGCCCGCGCGCGGCGAACAGCGTGGCGGCGTTGGTGGCGATGCCGCCGAGCGCGGACGCCGCCGCGAACCCGACCAGTCCGATCAGGAGCACCCGCTTGCGGCCGACGTAGTCGGCGATCCGGCCACCCAGCAACAGCAGGCCGCCGAAGGTGAGCGTGTACGCGGTGACGATCCATTGCCGGTCAGCGTCGGAGATGCCAAGCTCCGCCTGCGCCGACGGCATGGCGATGTTCACAATCGTGCCGTCCAGCACGACCATCAGTTGTGAGATGGCGATCACCACCAGCGCGAGCCAGCGCTTGGGATCCGCCGGTGCCGCCTCCGCCTCACTAGTGTCCACTGTGGCGCTTTGCTGTGCCATAGCCCCCCAACCCTCTGGTAGTCACTGGGCAGGCCAACGCCGGCCGCGCCACGATCTATGCCGCTCGGCGGAAACGGTGTTTGTGATCACAAGCTGCCAACCTACAACGTTGTACGATGACGCCAGCGGAGTAAGGAGCGAACCGGGACGATGCCTGCCACGATGCACGACGTCGCCAAGCTGGCCGGCGTATCGATCAAGACCGTGTCGAACGTGCTCAGCGGCTATCCGTACGTGCGGGACAGCACTCGGGCGAAGGTGCTCGCGGCGGTCGACCAGCTCGGCTACCGGATGAACATCTCGGCCCGGAACTTGCGGGCCGGCCGGACCGGCATCATCGCGCTGGCGGTGCCGGAGCTGAGCCTGCCCTACTTCGCCGAGCTGGCCGACGCGGTGATCCGGGCGGCCGAGGAGCGCGACCTGACGGTGCTGGTGGAGCAGACCGGCGCGGTCCGGGAGCGGGAGATCGCGGTCCTCTCCGGCTCCCGCAAGCACCTCGTGGACGGGCTGATCTTCGCGCCGCAGGCGGTCGGCGCGGCCGACATCGACCACCTGCGCGGCGACTTTCCGATCGTGCTGATCGGAGAACGGGTCTTTGAGGGCCCGGTCGACAACGTGGCGATGAGCAACCAGCCGGCCGCCGAGGCGGCGACCGCCCACCTGCTGGCGCTGGGCCGGCGCCGGATCGCGGTGATCGGGGTGCAGCCGGACGCCGGTGACGGTACGGCGAAGCTGCGCTACGACGGCTACCGGGCGGCGCTGCGGCGGGCCGGTCTGGCGCCGGTCGACGAACTGGTGGTCCCCGCCGAGCTGTGGCACCGCACCGACGGCGCCGAGGGGATGCGGCGGCTGCTGGCCAGCGGGGTGCCGTTCGACGGAGCGTTCTGCTTCAACGACAACCTCGCGCTCGGCGCGATGCACGTACTGCTGCGGCACGGGGTCCGGATCCCGGACGACGTGGCGATCATCGGGTTCGACGACATCGAGGAGGCGCAGTTCTCGATGCCGCCGCTGAGCTCGATCGAGCCGGGCCGCGCCGAGATCGCCCGGCAGGCGGTGGAGCTGCTGGTCGAGCAGATCGGCGCCTCGGGCGAGCAGGCCCGCCCGCACCGGCAGGTGGTCGCCGACTTCACGCTCCGGGTCCGCGAGTCCACCGCCGGCCCCCGCTCCTGACCTCGCCGATCCAGGAGTAGTTCAGGTCGGAACCGGGCATAACGGGCTGAACAACTCCTAGATCGCGGGGAAAGGTGACAGTTGCTTGACGCGGTTTACAACGTTGTGCATGCTTGTCTACAACGTTGTAAAGACGCCAGCGCAACGCCACTGGCGGAACAGAGGGGGTGGCGATGCCACGCAGAGCGCAATTGGCTGTGGTCGCGCTCGTGATCGCGGTGGCCGGGTGCGGCGGCGACGATGACGGCGGCGACAGCAGCGGACCGACCACGATCACGTTCTGGAACGGGTTCACCGATGCCGACCGGCCGGCCGTCGAGGAGATCGTCAACCGGTTCAACGAGTCGCAGGACGAGGTGGTCGTGGACATGACCATCCAGCCCTGGGACGTCATCAACCAGACCTTGCTGTCGGCGTACTCGGCCGGCGAGGGGCCGACTATCGTCGCGATGGGCGCCGAGCAGTTCGCCGGCTACGTGAGCACCGGCGCCTGGGCGCCGATCGACGAGGTATACGACGAGGGCCTGCTCGACCCGGCGACGCTGCCGGCGGCGAGCATCGAGGCCACGACCTACGAGGGCGAGCGGTACGGCGTACCGATGTCGGCCGCGGCCGGCATGCTCTACTACAACCGAGCCCTGTTCGACGAGGCCGGTCTGCCCGGGCCGCCGGAGAGCCTGGAGCAGCTGGCCGAGTACGCGGTGACGCTCACCGACTACCACCCGGCCGACGAGACCAACAGCGTCTACGGGTTCGCGCTGCCCGACCATGGGGCACTCCCCCACTGGCCGGTGCTGCTGTGGGCCGACGGCGGCGGGGTGGTCGCCGACGACAACAGCCGGTCGCTGCTGGGCGAGCCGGCCAGCATCGAGGCCGCCGAGTTCTGGACCGACCTGCTCATCAACGAGCACATCTCGCCGATCGGGCTGAGTGGGGTCGAGGGCGACAACCTGTTCGCGGCCGGCAAGGCGGCGATGGTCATCAACGGGCCGTGGTCGTCCGGCGCGTTCACCGAGGCCGGGATCGATTACGGGATCGCGCCGATCCCACCCGGCAAGGCCACCCAGGTGTCGGCGGCGATCAGCGTCAACATGCACCTGGCCGCGGACGCCAGCGACGCCGAACGAGCGGCCGCGTACCAGTTCTTCGCGTTCTGGAACAGCGAGGAGTCCCAGACCTACTGGGCGATCGAGACCGGCTACCCGCCGAACCGGACCGACATCCCGCCGAGCGCGGTGGCCGAGAACCCGACCTCGGCCGGGTTCGCGGAAGCGGTCGGGGCCCGGCTCTACCTGCAGGGCCTCACGAAAGCCAGCCAGATCAACGACGACGTGGTGATCCCGACCATCCAGCGGATGACCCGCGGCGAGGGGACGCCGGCCGAGCTGCTGCCGGAGGCGGCCGCCCAGATCGACGCACTGCTCGCCCAGGAATAGCGGTGACCCGCGGAATGAGGCAGCAGTGAGCCGGCGTATCCAGCGCCGCCGCACCCGCACGGCGCTCGCCTTCCTGGCCCCGGCCCTCACCGTCATCACGGTGTTCGTGCTGTGGCCGATGGCGAGCGCCCTGCGGGCGTCGTTCACCGACTCGCGGATCCTCGGCGAGGCCGAGTGGGTCGGGTTCGAGAACTACACGCGGCTGCTCAGCGACGACCGGTTCACCAACGCACTCAAGAACACCGCCTGGTACGCGCTGGTGACCACGCCGGTGTCGGTGGCGCTGGCGCTCGGGTTCGCGCTGCTGCTCAACCGCCGACTCCCGGGGCGCGGCGCGTTCCGGGCGGTGCTGTTCTTCCCGTTCGTCGCCTCGCTCGGGGTGGTGTCGATCGCCTGGGCGTTCCTGCTCGACCCGCAGGTCGGGCTGGTGAACCACTGGCTCAACCAGATTGGACTGTCGATCGGGGATGGCGTCCGCGACCCCGACTGGGCGATGCCGGCGGTGATGCTGGTCGGGATCTGGCGCAACACCGGCTTCTTCATGGTGATGTACCTGGCCGGGCTGCAGTCGATCCCGCGCGACATCCGGGAGGCGGCGGTGATCGACGGCGCCGGGCCGGTCGGCCGGTTCCGCTACGTCACCTGGCCGCTGCTGTCGAACACCACCATGTTCGTAATGATCATCGCGTCCATCTTCGCCTTCCAGGCGTTCGACCAGATGTACGTGATGACCGCCGGCGGCCCGTTCTTCCGGACCGAGACGCTGGTGATGCTCATCTTCGACACCGGCTTCCGGGACTTCGAGATGGGCTACGCCTCGGCGATGTCGTGGGCGCTGGTCGCGATCATCCTGCTGCTCAGCCTGGTCCAGATCGGCTACTTCCGGAGCCGGGCGGTGCGGTACTGATGCGCCGGTTCATCGTCGTGATCGTGCTGCTGCTCGCCTCGGCGGTGGTCATGCTCCCGTTCGTGTGGATGCTGAGCGCGTCGCTGCGCACCCAGGGCGACCTGCTCGGCAACCCGGCGACCCTGTGGCCGGGCGAGTTCACCTGGGACAACTACCTCGACGTGTGGCGGCGGATCCCGTTCGGCCGGCAGCTGCTCAACACCGTGGTGTACGCCGGGGTGGTCACCTGCGTCTCGGTGGTGCTCGACTCGATGGCCGGCTACGCGTTCGCCCGGTTCGAGTTCCGCGGTCGGGGCGTCCTGTTCGTGCTGGTGCTGGTGACCCTGATGCTGCCGATCCAGGTGACGCTGATCCCGATTTTCCAGCTGCTCACCGACCTCGGCTGGGTCAACTCGCTGCCCGGGCTGATCGTGCCGCGGATCGCCGACGCGTTCGGCATCTTCTTCATGCGGCAGTTCTTCCTCGGGTTGCCGAGGGATTTGGAGGACGCCGGGCGGCTCGACGGGGCCTCCGAGTTCCGGATCTGGCTTCGGATCATGATGCCGCTGGCGCTCCCGGCGGTGCTGACGCTGGGCCTGTTCAACCTGCTCTACAACTGGAACGACCTGCTCTGGCCGCTGGTGGTGACCACCGAGGAGCAGATGCGCACGCTGCCCGCCGGACTGGCGCTGTTCAAGGGCCAGCACAGCGCCGAGTACGGGTTGCTGATGGCCGGCGCCACCCTCGCGCTGCTGCCGATGGTGGTCGCGTTCGTGCTGGTGCAGCGCAGATTCGTCGAAGGTATCGCCACCACCGGGTTGAAGTGAGGATAGATGCGCTGGTACGAACAGGACACCATCCACTTTGCGGTCGGGATCGAGGACACGTTCATCCCGCAAACCCGGCCGGGCGAGCGCCCGCTCGATGAGTACGAGCTGACCCAGCATTACCAGCACTGGTACGAGGACCTGCGGCTGGCCGCCGAGGCGGGGGCGACGATGATCCGGTGGGGCATCCCGTGGTACCGGGTCAACCCGGAGCCCGACCGCTGGAACTGGAGCTGGCTGGACCGGGTGGTCGACCGGCTGGTCGAGCTCGGACTGACCCCGATCGTCGACCTGATGCACTACGGCACCCCGATCTGGCTGGCCGACCAGTTCGCCCACCCGGACTATCCGGCACTGGTCACCGACTACGCCGCCCGGGTGGCGAACCGGTACGCCGATCGGCTGGCCGTCTACACGCCACTGAACGAGCCACTGCTGAACATCCTCTACTGTGGCGTGTACGGCTACTGGCCGCCGTACCTGAAGGGCGACGAGGGTTTCGTGACCCTGCTGCGGGCGGTCAGCCGCGGGATCGCGCTGAGCCAGCGGGCGATCGCCGACGTGCTCGGCGACCGGGCCAGCTTCGTCCACGTGGAAGCGTCGTTCCGGTTCGTCGGCGAGCCCGGCCCGACCATCGACCACCTGCGGCACCGGGCGCTGCTGGTGCCGGACCTGCTGACCGGCCGGGTCGACCACCGCCACCCGCTCGCCGGCTACCTGGCCAGCCACGGGTTCGGCGACGAAGACCTGGCGTGGGCCCGCGAGCACCCGGCGGAGCCGGACGTGGTGGGGGTCAACTACTACCCGGCCCACTCGACCGAGTGGCTGGCGCCCGGGGCGCGGCACGACGGCGGGCCGCTCGATCCCCGGCCGCAGGTGAACGCGTGGACCGACGGCCTGGTGGACGTGCTCACCACGTACGCCGAACGGTATCGCCGACCGGTCTTCCTCACGGAGACGTCCTGGGCCGGTAGCGTGGCGCAACGGCTGGCCTGGCTCGACGCCTCGGTGGCGTGCGTACGCGAGCTGCGCGCCAGCGGCGTCGACGTGGTGGGCTACACCTGGTGGTCGCTGTTCGATATGGTCGAGTGGACCTACCGCCACGGCACCGGGCCGGCCGAGGCATACCTGCTGGCGATGGGCCTGTGGGACCTCGTCCCGGACGGCGCGGGGGTCCTGCGCCGGGTCCGCACCCCGGTCGCCGACCGGTTCCGCCACCACGCCACAGGGGGTCAGTGATGCTCGAAGCGTCCATCACCGTCGATCCAGCGTTCCGGGTCGGACCGGTCCGCCGCCGGCTGTTCGGCTCGTTCGTCGAGCACCTCGGCCGGTGTGTCTACACCGGAATCCACGAGCCCGGCCATCCGGCCGCCGACGCCGACGGGTTCCGGGGTGACGTTACCGAGCTGGTGCGCGGGTTGGGTGTCTCGACCGTCCGATACCCGGGCGGCAACTTCGTCTCCGGCTATCGATGGGAGGACGGGATCGGGCCGGTCGAGCAGCGACCGAAGCGGCTGGACCTGGCTTGGCACAGCACCGAGCCGAACACGGTCGGGGTGGACGAGTTCATGCGCTGGTGCCGGCTGGTCGATGTGGAGCCGATGCTGGCGGTGAACCTCGGCACCCGCGGCGTGCAGGAGGCGCTGGACCTGCTGGAATACTGCAACATTCCGGGCGGCACGAAGCTGTCCGACCTGCGCCGGGCGAACGGTGCCGAGCAGCCGCACAACGTCCGGATCTGGTGCTTGGGCAACGAGCTGGACGGGCCGTGGCAGATCGGTCACAAGACCGCCGAGGAGTACGGCCGGCTCGCCGCCGAGACCGCCCGGGCGATGCGGATGGTCGACCCGGGCCTGGAGCTGGTCGCGTGCGGCAGCTCCCACTCGTCGATGCCGACCTTCGGCAGTTGGGAAACGACCGTGCTGGCCGAAGCCTACGAGCAGGTCGACTACGTCTCCGCGCACGCCTACTACGAGCCGAAGGACGGCGACCTCGGCAGCTTCCTTGCCTCCGCAATGGACATGGACTACTTCATCGACTCGGTGGTCGCCGCCGCCGATCTGGTGCGGGCGAAGCGGAAGGCGAGCAAGCGGATCCACATCTCGTTCGACGAGTGGAACGTCTGGTACCAGAGCCGGCTGCCGGCGCAGCTGCCGACCGACGACTGGCCGGTCGCGCCCCGGCTGCTGGAGGACAACTACAGCCTGCTCGACGCGGTGGTGGTCGGCAGCCTGTTGATCTGCCTGCTGCGGCGCAGCGACCGGGTGCACGCCGCCTGCCTGGCCCAGCTGGTGAACGTGATCGCGCCGATCATGACCGAGCCGGGCGGCCCGGCCTGGCGGCAGACCACCTACTACCCGTTCGCCCAGGCGTCCGCCCACGCGGCCGGCGAGGTGCTGCGCACCGAGCCGGTCTCGCCGGTCTACGAGACCGCCCGGTACGGGGACGCGCCGGTGGTCGACGCGGTCGCCACCCACGACCCGGAAACCGGCGCGGTGACCGTGTTCGCGGTCAACCGGTCCACCTCGGAGCCGGTCCGGCTGTCGATCGACGCCCGTGCGTTCGGCGAGCCCACACTGGTCGACTGCAGCAGCCTGTACGACGTGGACATCCACAAGACGAACACCGCCGCCGCCCCGGACGCGGTGGTCCCCCGGCGCAACGACGAGGTCCGGGTCGACGGTGGCCGGGTGGAGCTGACGTTGCCGGCGGTCTCCTGGACGGTGCTGCGACTCGCGACCGCCTGAGACCGAGGCCGCGTAGGTCGAGGCCGCGACGCACAGCCAGCCAAGTCCGTCCAGTCTGGGCTACGCTGGCGCGATGCGGGCGATCGTCCAGGATGGGTACGGCGAACCGGAGGCGGTGCTCTCGGTTCGGGACATCGAGCCGCCGGTCCCGAAGGCCGGCGAAGTACTGGTGCGAGTGAAGGCGGCGTCCGTCCACCCGGACGTCTGGCACGTGGTGACCGGCCGGCCGAGGGCGCTCCGGCTGATGGGCTCGGGCGTGCGCCGGCCCAAGCACCGGGTGCCCGGCACCGACCTGGCCGGCATCGTCGAGTCGGTCGGTCCCGGCGTGACCGGGTTCAAGCCGGGCGACGAGGTGTTCGGCGAGACCATCCGCGGCCAGCAGTGGCGCAACGGCGGTGCGTACGCGGAGTACGCGGTGGCGCCCGCCGGCGCGCTGGCGGCCAAGCCGGGCAACGTCTCGTTCGAGCAGGCCGCCGCCGTGCCGACCGCCGGCTTCATCACGGTATTGAACTACCCTAAAAACCGGCTCAAGCCGGGCCAGGAGGTGCTGGTCAACGGCGCCGCCGGCGGGGTCGGCTCGATCGCGGTCCAGCTCGCCAAGGCGCACGGCGCCACCGTGACCGGAGTCGACAGTGGCGACCGGCTGGCGCTGGTGCGCACGCTCGGCGCCGACCGGGTCATCGACTACACCCGGGAAAACTTCACCCGGGCCGGCGACCGCTACGACCTGATCTTCGACATCCCGGGCGGGCACTCGGTGGCCGACTTCCGGCGGGCGCTCAAGCCTGACGGCACCTACGTGCACATCGGACACGACCACTTCGGACAGGTCGGCCGCCGGACCCTCGGCAGCCTCCCCCACTTCTTCTCGCTGATGGTGATGTCGCTGTTCGTCAAGCAGCTGCCGAAGCCGAACTTCCGCTCGCCGGACAAGCAGGAGGTCATGGCCCAGTTCGCGGAGCTGCTCGCAGCCGGCATGCTGACCCCGGTGATCGGCGCGACCTACCCGCTGGCCGAGGCGGCCACGGCGATCCGCCGGCTGGCGGACGGCAAGACCGTCGGACGGATCATCATCACCCCGTGACCACCCGCAGAATGGAGGCATGACCACGGGGACGATGCGGGCGTGGGAGGTGGGCACGCCCGGGCCGATCCACACCCACCCGCTGCGGGCCGTTCGCCGGCCGGTGCCGGAGCCGGGCCCGGACGAGCTGCTGGTACGGGTGATTGCCTCGGCGGTGTGCCGGACCGACCTGCATCTGGCCGAGGGTGACCTGCCGCCCCGGCGCCCCGGCACCGTCCCCGGCCACGAGGTGGTCGGCGAGGTGACCGGGCTCGGCGACCGGGTCACCGGCTGGCGGGCCGGGGACAAGGCCGGCATCGCCTGGCTGCGGTACACGTGTGGCGCGTGTGAGTGGTGCCGCCGCGGGAACGAGAACCTCTGCCCGAACTCGCGCTACACCGGCTGGGACGCGGACGGCGGCTACGCCGAGTACGCGGTCGTACCGGCCGATTACGCGTACCACCTGCCCGACGGCTACCCCGACGCCGAGCTGGCGCCGCTGCTGTGCGCCGGCATCATCGGCTACCGTGCGCTGCGCCGGGCCGACCTGCCGGCCGGCGGCCGGCTCGGGATCTACGGGTTCGGTGCCTCGGCGCACCTGACCGCCCAGGTGGCGATCGGCGAGGGGGCGCGGGTGCACGTCTTCACCCGGGCCGAGCCTGCCCGGCAGCTGGCACTGCGGCTCGGCGCCGCGTCGGCCGCTGCCGCGACCGACCCGCCGCCCGAGCCGCTCGACGCCGCCATCCTGTTCGCCCCGGCCGGTGAGCTGGTGCCGGTGGCGCTGGCCGCGCTCGCGCCCGGCGGCACGCTGGCGATCGCCGGCATCCACCTGACCGACGTGCCGCCGCTGCACTACCAGCGGCACCTGTTCATGGAGCGGAACCTGCGCAGCGTCACCGCGAACACCCGCGCGGACGGCCGGGCGCTGCTCGCCCACGCCGCGAGCCACCGGTTGCAGGTCGCCACCACCCCGTACCCGCTGGACCGGGCCGACCAGGCACTCGCCGACCTCGCCGCCGGCCGGGTCAACGGGGCGGCCGTTCTCCTCCCCTGACCGATGCCCAACCGTCCGGCTCGGTCAGGTCCCGGACCGCCCGGCGCCGCCGCTGCAGCGGCAGCACGATCCACAGCAGCGCGAACACCAGCCCGGTGACCACCCCGATCATGACCGCCGCCCACCGGTCGATCACCGCGTCCGAGGCCAGCATCACCGCGCTCACCATCGCCAGGATCACCAGCATCAGCCCGACGTACGCCATCCGGTGCGCGTAAATCACCACCTGCGGTTTCTCGCCCAGCCGGAACAGCATCCGGTGCACCGCCACCGGCGCGATGATCAGCGCGGTGGCACCGGCGGTCGACAGCAGCGCCACCAGGTAGACGGTCTTGGTGAACGGGTCGGACCGGTCGAACCCCGAGCTGAACGCCAGGATCAGCAGGAACGCGAACAGGATCTGGACACCGGTCTGCGCGACCCGCAGCTCCTGCAGCAGCTCGACGAAGTTGCGCCGCCAGCGTTCTTCCTCGGTCTCGGGCACCTGGTCAGTCTCGCAGAACTCTCACGAGCTCGAGAGCCTGGCGAGAGCCGGATGTGAGCGGCGGCTGCCAGCCTCGGCGCATCGGATCGCAAACCGCTCTGTCACAGGAGGGACCGTCATGACCACCGCGACCACCACCGCCGCCGAGCAGACCGCCGACCAGCTGATCGAGCGGCTGCTCAACGACGCGATAGCGGCGATGGAGACCTACAGCATCACGCTCGGGCTGACGCTGGGGCTGTACCAGGCGCTCGCCGCCGGCGAGACCGACGCCCGCCAGCTCGCCGAACGGGCCGGCATCCATCCCCGGTACGCCCGGGAGTGGCTCGAGCATCAGGCGGTGCTCGGGATCCTGCAGACCGACGACGCCGACGTCGACCCGTACGCCCGGGTCTTTCGGCTGCCGGACGCCCACCGCGAGGTGCTGCTGGACGACCAGAGCCCGTCGTACTTCGGCCTGATGCCGGGCCTGATCACCGGGCTCGCCGACGTGCTGCCGCAGCTCGCCGACGCGTACCGCAGCGGCGGCGGGGTGCCGTTCCACGCGTACGGTGAACCGCTGCGGCACGGGATCGCCGGGCTGAACCGGCCGATGTACCGCAGCCAGCTGGGTGACTGGCTGGCCGCCCTGCCGGACATTCAGCAGGCGCTCGCCACCGACGGTGGCGGGATCCTCGACCTCGGCTGCGGCACCGGTTCGTCGACCCTGACCCTCGCTGAGCTGTTCCCGAACGCCCAGGTGCACGGGGTGGACCTGGACACCGCCTCGGTCGCCGAGGCGCGGGAGCAGGCGAAGGCCGCCGGGCTGAACGACCGGGTCACGTTCACCAACGCCGACGCCGCCTCGCTCAACGGCAACGGCAGCTACCAGCTGGTGTGCGTGTTCGAGGCGTTCCACGACATGGCCGACCCGATCGCGACCCTGCGGGCGGCGCGCGCGCTGCTGGCACCCGGCGGCGCGGTGCTGATCGGCGACGAGCGGGTCGCCGAGCGGTTCGCGCCGAACGGGGACTGGCTGGAGCAGCTGAACTACGGGTTCAGCGTGCTGCACTGCCTGCCGGCGACCCGCGCCGAGGGGACCGCGGTCGAGGCCGGCACGGTGATCCGGCCGGGCACGGTCGCCCAGTACGCGGAGAAGGCCGGGTTCCGGTCCACCGTCCTGCCGATCGAGCACGACCTGTGGCGGTTCTACCGGCTCGACCCGGTGGCCTGAAGCACCGTCGCGACAAGTTCATCCAGGCCGAGCGCGCGGCCCCGCGCGGCCGCCGCTTCGGCCAGCTGGTCGGGCAGGCGCGAGCGCGCCTGCCCGACCGCGTTCGCGAGCGCCGCCGCCTCCGGCACCGGCACGTCCGCCGGCAACCGGACCGGCGCGGTTGCCAGCGCGGCGTGCAGGGTCACCGCTAGCTCGTCGTGACCGGCCTGCACCAGCACCGGTACGAGGTTGCGCAGGGTGACCCATTGTTGGGTACGGTTGCCGACCCGCCGCCAGTGCTCGATCGCCTCGCCGAACGCGGCGATCGTCTCGGCCGGATCGGCACCGGCCCGGGCCCGGATCGACACCGACGAGAGCATGGCGATCCCGGCCACGAATCGCGCCCCGGCCTCGGCCGCCATCGCCCGCGCCTGGTCCAGCAGCACCAGCGCGCTCGCCGGGTCGGCGACCAGCCGGCACTCGCCGGCGTAGTAGCGGGCCATCGCCAGCACGGTCGGCGCGCCGGCCGTCTCGGCCACCCGCTGGCAGGCCTCCGCCCACCGGACCGCCTCGGCCAGCTCCCCCTGGTACCCGAACGCGATCGCCTGCCCGCCCAGCGCCTCGACCGCGATCGGCCGCTGCTGGTCGCCGGCGAGCTCGGCGGCTTCCCGGTAGGCCTGCAGCGCGTCGGCGAACCGGCCGGCGGACATCGCCAGGTCGCCGCGGACCAGGGTGGCGCGGGCCGCGACCGGGTCGCCGGCCGGCGCCGCCGCCAGCGCATGCCGGACCAGCCGGTCCGCTCGTACGAAGTCACCGCGCGCCCAGGCACCGCAGGCGGCCGAGCCGAGCGCGGCCGGCCGGAGCGGGTGCCCGGCGGCGGCCGGCAGCGCGGCCGCGGCCTCGGCCCAGTCCTGCAGCTCGAACCGCATCTGGTACATGGCGTAGTCGGCCATCGAGACCGCCAGCCGGATCGCGAGATCGGCGTCGTTGCCACAGGCCCACCGGTGGGCGGCGCGCAGCTCGTCCAGCCGCTCGGTGATCCGGCGCGACCACCCCGGCTCCTCGCTGGTCCGGTAGCCGCCGGCCGCCCGCTCGGCGAACTCGGTGAAGTGCCGGGCGTGTGCCGCCGCCAACCGGGTGTCCTCGCCGTGCCCGGCCAGCTGCTCGGCCGCGTAGGCCTGGATCGAGGCGAGCAACCGGTACCGATCCTGCTCCGGTCCGGCCACCATGGACTTGTCGACCAGGCCGGCCAACGCGGTTGCGATCCGCGGCGCCGGCAGCCCGCCGTCCGCGCAGACCGCCTCGGCGTCGTCCAGTGTGAACGCCCCGGCGAACGCCGCCAGCCGGCGCAGCAGCGTCCGCTCGGCCGAGTCGAGCAGGTCGTGGGACCAGTCCAGGACCGCCCGCAGGCTGCGGTGGTGCGGCTGGCCGGTGCGCCTGCCGCCGGTGAGCACGGCCAGCGCCGGCCGCCGGGCCACCGCCGCCACCCCGAGGCTGCGGGCCCGGGCGGCGGCCAGCTCGATCGCCAGCGGCAGCCGGTCGACCTGCTGGCACAGGTCGGCGGCGAGCGCGCGGTCCGAACCGGACAGTTCCGGTCCGCCGGCCGCCCGGAGCCGGTCGGTGAACAGCGCTACCGCCGCGTCCGCCGACAGCGGCGGCACCGGCAGCACCTGCTCGCCGTCGATCGCGAGCCGCTCCCGGCTGGTCGCCAGCACCGCCAGCCCGGCGCAGCTGGCGGCGATCTGCCCGACCAGCTGCGCCACCGGCCCGATCACGTGCTCGCAGTTGTCCATCACCAGCAGCGCCCGGGCCGGCCGGAGTGCGTCCACAACGAACTGTTCGAGGTCGGCTTCGGCCGGCTCGGCCAGCCCGATCGCGTCGATCAGCCGGTAGGGCAGGTCGGCCGCCTCCCGGGCCGGCACCAGATCCACCCACCACACCGGACGGTCATCGAGCCGGCCGGCCAGCTCCCGGGCCAGCCGGGTCTTGCCGACCCCGCCCGGCCCGACCAGTGTCACCAACCGGCCCTCACCGACCGCGGCGGCCAGCCGGGCCAGCTCCCCGTCCCGGCCGACGAACCGGCTCCGCGGTCCCGGTGTCGCCGCCGACCTGGCGGTCGGCGCCGGTGCCGGTGGTGGGGCCGCTGGCCGGTCCGGCCCGACCGGGAGCGCCTGCCGCAGCACCTGCTCGTGCACCGCCCGCAACGCCGGCGACGGGTCCAGCCCGAGCTCGTCGCGCAGCCGCTCTCGCAGCTTGGCGTAGACCTCGAGTGCCTCGGACTGCCGGCCGGCCTGGTAGAGCGCCCGCATCAGCAGCCCGTGCGGGCCCTCCCGGAGCGGCTGGTCGGCGACCAGCTCGCCGAGCTCGCCGATCGCCTGGTCCAGCTTGCCGAGCGCGAGCAGCGCCTCGGCCCGGTCGGCCCGGGCGGCCAGCCGCCGCTCCGCCAGCCCGACCGCGGCGGCCCGGGCGAACCCGTCGGCGAACTCGGCGTACGCCGGCCCGCGCCACAGCGCCAGCGCCTCCTCGAGCAGCTCGGCGGCGAGGCCGGGGTCGGTTTCGATCAGCCCGGCGCCGCGGGCCGCGGCCGCCTCGAACCTGGCCGCGTCGACCGCGCCCGGATCCACGTCCAGCAGGTAGCCGGGTGGCCTGGTCACCAGCGCCGGTCCGAGCACCGCCCGGACCCGC
Source organism: Natronosporangium sp. (assembly GCA_036564175.1). Lineage (GTDB taxonomy): Bacteria > Actinomycetota > Actinomycetes > Mycobacteriales > Micromonosporaceae > Natronosporangium. The sequence continues at coordinate 14,688 of DATCKZ010000001.1, read as the reverse complement.
GAGATGTAGGTATGGACCGCGTGCCGGGCGTCCCGCGGCGGGTCGCCGTTGCCGTCCTCCCACAGCGCGTCCACCAGCGCATCGGCCGGCACCACCCGGCCACGGCCGAGCAGCAGCCGGGTGACCAGCGCCCGCTGGCGGCGGCTCGGCATCGGCTCCGGGGCGCCGTTGCGGACCACCTCCAGGGCGCCGAGCACACGAAACTCGATCATGGCCGCCCCCTGCCAGTTCGCCCAGTGTCGAGGACACCGTGGCGGTAGCTCGGCATCCTAAGCCTAGGCTGCCGCCTCGAACCTGGCTCGGGATCGGGGGTTCGGCTGGCGGATCTGTCGATCGCTACTCCCCCGACCGGGCCACCCGGGTTCCCGCTGCCCGCAGCTGGGGTCAGTTGATCAGTCCAGATCCGCTCCACCCCCGCCGAGCTGAAGCATCGAAGTTGGACGGAGCCGAGGCGGCTGGCGATATCCATATCGGGAGCTGATATCCGCGCCCGAGGCAACCGACCCGGCGGCCGGATTCTCCACCCTACCGACGGTTGCGAACTCGGTGCGATATCTGGTCGCGATAGCGATATCGGTGATCCGGGTTGGTGCTAGCCGAGCCGGGCCCGGAGTGCCGCGAGGATCGGCGCGTCCGCCGGCAACCACGGCACGCTCTCCAGCTCGTCAGCGGCCAGCCAGCGCAGCTCGGCGTGCTCCAGTGGCTCCGGCCGGTCGCCGTCGACCAGCGTCGCCGCGTACACCCGCAGCACCGCCCACCCGTTCGCGAGCGGGACGTCCTCGCCGACCCGGTCGGCCACGTCCACCCGTACCCCCAACTCTTCCCGGCACTCCCGGACCAGCGCCGCGACCTCGGTCTCCCCGTGCTCGACCTTGCCGCCGGGCAGCTCCCAGCGACCGGCGAGCTCGGGTGGGCGGGCGCGGGCGCAGGCGAGCACCCGGCCGGCGGCGATGATCGCCGCACCGACGACCACCAGCCTGGGGTGGGGTTGCGTGGGCATGGTCACCAAGCCTGCCAGATCCACTCGCCGCTCGCCCGTCCAAGCTGGGCTAGGACCCGATTGGTTCGGGGTGCCCGGGTGAACCGGGCACCCCGAATCGGGAGGTGAGGGGCTCAGCCGTGGCCGCGGTTGCTGCCGCTCCGGTCATCGTCGTCGTCATCGTGGTCGTCGTCATCGTGGTCATCGCCGTCCCGGTGATCCCGGTCGTGGTCGTCGCGGTCGCCGCCGTGGTCGTCGGGCTCGACCAGGTCGGCCACCACCGGCTCACCGTTCTGGCAGGTGACGATCACCTCGACGTCCTCGTCGGTGTCGCTCTCGAACCACACCGCCACCGACTCGGCCGGGCCGCGGGTCACCTCGTCCACCCGGTAACCCGGGTTCGGGCTCCACGAGGTGAGCCACGCCTGGTTGCCATCGCACGCCACCACCAGCCGGCCGGCCGTCCGCTCGATCGTGAACGACTCGCCGTTCACCGCCGGCGGCGAGCCGGTCTCCGGCGGGGTCGTCGGCGACCCCGACTGGGTCAGCTCGCGGGAAACATCGTCCTGGCTGAGCACGTCGTCCCGCCCGCCGCCGGTCGCGTTCGCCACGGTCACCGCCGTGGTCGTCACTCCGATCGCCGCCGCGGCGGCCACCGACCAGATCACCAATCTCATCGCGTTCATGGCCCCACCGTCGCTCGACCTCGGTTAACGCGACGCTAACGCAGCTACAACATCCGACCAGGGCGGTTGGCGAGTACCGTCGCCGATGTGCCGCACATTCTCGTCCTGGAGGACGACCCGCAGGTGCGCCGCGCGATCCTGCGGGCACTGACCGAGCGCGGGTACGCGACCAGCTCGGCCGGCGCCGGGATGGCCGGCATCGAGGCGGCGCTGCGGGACCGGCCGGACCTGGTGGTGCTCGATCTCGGGTTGCCGGACGTGGACGGGCACCAGGTGCTGCGGATGATCCGGTCGGTCAGCAAGGTGCCGGTGATCGTGGCGACCGCCCGGGACGACGAGTCGGAGATCGTCCGGGCGCTGGACGGCGGCGCCGACGACTACCTGGTCAAGCCGTTCGGGGCGGCGCAGCTGGAAGCCCGGGTGCGGGCGGTGCTGCGCCGGGCCGGCGACGGCTCCGGCCAGCCGGCCCGGATCCGGCTGGGCGAGCTGGAGCTGGATCTGGCCGCCCGGACGGTCCGGCTGGCCGGCCAGCCGGTCGAGCTGACCCCGCGCGAGTTCGACCTGCTGCGCTATCTCGCCGAGCGGCCCGGCCAGGTGGTGAGCAAGCGGGAGCTGCTCGCCGAGGTGTGGCAGCTGCCGTACGGCGGCGCCGACAAGACCGTCGACGTGCACCTGTCCTGGCTGCGACGCAAGCTGGGTGAGACCGCGCAGGCACCGCGCTACCTCCACACGGTCCGGGGGGTAGGGGTCCGGCTGGCACCGCCCGAGGCAGCGTCGTGAGCCGGGCGGGCGTCATGCGGGGGGTACGGGCGCAGCTGACCACGTTGGTGGCTGCCACCACCTCGGTGGTGCTGCTCGCCTTCCTGGTGCCGATCGGGCTGCTGCTGCGCAGCGAGGCCGAACAGCAGGCGATCTCCACCGCGACGCTGCGGGCGCAGGCGCTGGCCGCGCTGGTGGCGCTCGATCCCGAGCAGGTCGGTGGCCAGCTCGACGACTCGCCCGATCCTGACGATCCACAGGTGACACTCTTCCTGCCGGATGGACGGGTGGCCGGGGTGCCGGCCGAGCGCACCCCGTCGGTGGAGCTGGCCGCGCGGGGCCGGGCGTTCACCGCCGACTGGCAGGGCGGAGTGGAGGTGCTGGTGCCGGTCCAGGGGTTGCCGGAAGGGCCGGCGGTGATCCGGTCGTACGTACCGGAGTCGCTGCTGCACCAGGGGGTCAACCGCACCTGGGCGCTGCTGGCGGTGCTCGGCTTGGTGGTGTTCGGGTTCGGCCTGCTGCTCGCCGACCGGCTCGGTCGCCGGCTGGTCGGGTCGGTGACCGCGCTCGCCGGCACCGCCGACCGGCTGGCCTCCGGTGACCTCACCGCCCGGGCGGAGGTGACCGGCGCCCGGGAGCTGCAGCGGGTGGGCGACCAGCTGAACCGGCTGGCGGCGCGGATCGGCGAGCTGCTCACCGCCGAGCGGGAGGAGGTGGCCGACCTCGCCCACCGGCTGCGTACCCCGGTGACCGCGCTCCGGCTCGATGTGGACGCGCTACCGGAAGGCGAGGCGCGGAACCGGCTCGCCGGCGACGTGGCGGCGCTGGGCCGGGTGGTGGACGAGGTGATCCGGACCGCCCGCCGGCCGGTCCGGGAAGGCGTGCGGGCCGAGGCCGATCTGGCGGAGGTGGCCGGCGAGCGAGTCGGCTACTGGTCGGCGCTCGCCGAGGAGACCGGCCGGGAGCTGTCGGTGACCCTCCCCGACCGGCCGGTGCCGGTCCGGGCCACCCGCGACGACCTCGCCGCGGTGCTGGACGCGTTGCTGGAGAACGTCTTCACCCACACCCCGGACCAGGCGCCGGCCCGGGTGGAGGTGGTGCCGCTGCCGGACGGCGGCGGACTGCTGCGGGTGGACGATGGCGGGCCGGGCTGGCCCGACGGCCTGCCGGCGGCCCGAGGCGCCAGCGGCGGCGGCTCCACCGGGCTCGGGCTGGACATCGCCCGCCGGACCGCCGAGGCGACCGGCGGCAGCCTGCAGCTGGCGGTCGCCTCGCTCGGCGGCGCCCGGGTAGAGCTGCGGCTCGGCCCGCCCACCTGATCGTCCCCGGCCTCGAACGCCGGTAAGCTCCCCGGCGTGGCAGTGGTGGTGGGGGTTGACGGGAGCGGGCGCACGCACCGGCTCGACCAGCTCGCCGCTGCCGCCAAGCTGCCGGTGGTACGGATCGCCGGGCCAGCCGGCTCCGATGTAGACCTCGATGCGGTGGTGCCGGGCGAGGCGCTGCTGCTGGTCGACGACGCCCACCTGCTCGACGACGCGGTGCTGACCAAGCTCACCGCCGCCGCTCGGCGCGGAGTGGCGATCACGATCACCCGCCGGCCGACCGTCGACCGGCCGGCACTGGCCGAGCTGGACGCCGCCGCCTCCGATCAGGGCCAGGTCGAACAGCTCGGCCCGCTCGACGACGAGGCGCTCGGGGCGCTGATCGCCACCGCCACCGGCCAGCCACCGTCCGCCGAACAGCTGGCGGCGGTCCGGGCGGCGTCGGCCGGCCACCCGGCGGTGGCGGTCGCGGTCGCCGGCGCGCCGGCCGGTGACAGCCCGCCGGCGCTGGTCGCGGCGGTCCAGCGGCGACTGGCCAAGTTCGTCGTTCCAACCGCGAACCTGGCCCGGGTGCTGGCGCTGCGGCTCGATCTGGACGACGGCGTGCTCGCTGCCGCCACCGGCGCCAGCACCACCGAGCTGGTGGCGGCGATCCGGACCCTGCGCGACTGCGGGCTGCTGGAGCCGGGCACCGAGCGGATGATCCCGGCGGTGGCGCAAGCGATCCTCGCCGAGCTGCCGCCCGCGCACCGGCGGCAGCTGCACGACGCGGTCGCCCGGGCGCTGGTCGACTCCGGCGGCGATCCGGTGGTGGCGGCCAGCCAGCTCAGCGCCGCGAAGGCCCGCACCGCCGCGGCGGCCGAGGTCTACCGGGCCGCCGCCGACCGGCTGCGGTTCACCGATCCGGCGGCCGCGATCAGCTGGTACGACGACGCGCTCGACGCCGGCGCCGACCCCTCGACGGTCGCCGCCGGCCGGGCCGAGGCGGCCGCGCTGCTCGGCCAGCCGATCGATGTGGACAGTGTGGCGGTGGCGGGGCCGGACGCCACCCGGATCGCGCTCGCCGCCGGCGCGGTCGCCGCCCAGCAGGGCCGGGCGGCGCGGGCGGCCGAGGCACTGCTGGCCGCCGGGCCACCCGGTCCGGTACTGGCGGTGCCGGCGCTGGTCGCCACCGGCCGGCTCGCCGAGGCCCGGGCGGCGGCGGCCGGGGACGGCCCGGTCGCGCTACGCCGGTTCGCCGAGGCGGCGCTGGCGTTCGGGGAGCCGGTGGTGGCGGTGCCGCTGCTGATCGAGGCGGCCGAGGCGGTCGAGGCGACCCCGCCGGCGCTGGTGTTGCCGGACACCCCGCACGCGCTCGGCGCGGTGGTCGGAGTCTGCGCCGGGGATGCCGCCACCGCCGAGGACCTGCTCGACCGGGCGCTCGCCACCGGCGCCGGTGGACCGGTCGCCACCGACCGGCACCGCACCCTGTTGGCCTGGGTGCGGATGCGCACCGGCCGCTACGACACCGCGGTGGCCGAGCTGCGCCGGTTGACCGGGCCGGCGCTGGCCGGGTTGCCGGCCCGGGAGCGGCTGCTGGTGGCGGCGCTGTCGGCCGGGATCGCCCGCCGGTCCGGGGACATCGCCCGGCTCCGGGACGCCTGGAGCACCGCCGAACCGGTGCTCGCCCGCCGGGCGGTGGATCTGTTCCAACTGGAGCCATTGGAGGAGCTGCTGGTGGCGGCGGCCCGGTTGCGGCAGCGGCAACGGATCGCACCGGTGCTCGACAGCTGCGAGCAGCTGGTCGACCGGATCGGCCGGCCGGTCGCCTGGGCCAGCGCGATCGGCTGGATCCGGCTGCAGGTGGCGGTCGCCGGCGAGGACGCCGAGGCGGCTACGGCGGCCGCGAGCGGGTTCCCCCGTACCGCTGACCTGCCGCCCCGGCAGGCGGCCCAGGCGACCGCGGCCGACCTGTGGGCGCGGGCGCTCGCCGGTGAGGTGGACCCGGCGGCGATCCTCGACGCGGCGGACGCGCTCGCCGCCGCCGAGCTGCCCTGGGAAGGCTCCCGGTTGGCGGGCCACGCGGCGATCCGTACCACCGATCCGGCCGCCGCCCGCCGGTTGCTGGAGCGGGCCCGCGAGCTCGCCGAGGCCCAGCCGGCCGGCGCCGCCGCGGCCACCGGCGCGGCCGGCTCCCCGTACGGTGGTCTGTCCGAACGGGAGGTTGAGGTAGCACGGCTGGTGCTGGCTGGCCGCACCTACCGCGAGATCGGGGGGCAGCTCTACCTGTCCCCGAAGACGGTGGAGCATCACATCGCCCGAATTCGGTCCAAACTGGGCGCAACCAGCCGGGCGGAGCTGCTGGCCGCGCTCCGGCGGGTGCTAGACGATCAAGCGCTGTCGGATTAGCGACATAACGCTGACCTGCATACCCCTATCGGTGTCCCCTAGGGAGGGGGAAGTTCCCGATGCGCGGGGCGGGCACCGGGCCGCACGCTATTCACACCAGCCCGACCGATCCGGGACGGGCCCCAAGCCTAGAGGAGGCGGAACATCATGGCGGTCGACGCTTACGAGGCTCTCAAGGAGTTCGTCGAGAAGCTCCTCAACAAGGACGACCCGAGCTTCGCGCTACAGTACGCCGGCGACCCGGAGGGGACGCTCGCCGAGCAGGGGATCACCGACGCCGACCTGAGCGGCGTGGACCTCCGGCAGATCGTCGCCGAGTGCTCGCCCGGCTTCCCGGCCAGCACCCAGCAGGCCCTGCAGAGCTACACCAGCGGTGGCGGCTCTTCGTCCTACCCGGTCTCGACGCCGCCGGCGACCAGCCACACGGCGACCGAGGTCGTGCAGCACCTCAACTACGTCACCTACGCGACGTACGAGGACAACGACACGATCACCCAGCAGCTCATCAACTACGAGGACAACCGGATCGACAACTCGATCAACGTGGACGGCGACGTCGACGGTGACCTCGACATCGACAGCACCAACGTCAACGCGACCGGCGACGGCGCGGTGGCGGCCGGCGACGACGCCGAGGGCGTCGCGACCGGCGACGGCGCGATCGCCGCTGGCGACGACATCGAGGACAGCGTGCTCGTCACCGGTGACGGCGCAGTGGGCGCCGGTGGCAACCTCCAGGCGCCGGTCAACACCGGTGAGTTCACCGGCGTGCAGGCCGACGGCGACGTCGAGAACACGGTGGTCGGTGACGACAACCAGGTCGCGCAGGTGGACGGCGACGCCGAGAACAGCGTCTTCAACTTCGGCGACGGCGACGTCACCAACTTCGGCGAGGCCGAGATCGACGACGCCGCGATCGCGACCGGCAGCGGCGACGCCACCAACGTCTCTGACAACGAGCTCGAAGAGGGCGCGGCGATCTCCGGTACCGGCGACGCCGAGGGCAACTTCGAGGAAGAGACCGAAATCGAGGCCGAGGACTCGTTCGTGGTCACCGAGCAGGGCCCCGGTGACCTGGAGCAGGAAGACAACGAGTTCGAGGAGGTGGCCGGCGCCTAGTCCGGAGATGCCTGGCAGCCGCGGCAGCGGGCTCCCCACAATGAGGGGTACGGGGGAGCCTGCTGCCGCTGACCGTTGAGGAGGAGACGCCGTGCCAACCGCGCCAACCAAGGACCCGGTCGCGACGGTGAGGACCCTGGTCGACCTCGGGTTGCGGGCGTGCGACGCGTATGGACGCTCCGATCTGGCTGCCCGGCTGACCAAGGCGCAGCGGTCGCTGGCCGACCCGGTCATCCACGTGGTGGTGGTCGGTGAGTTCAAACAGGGCAAGAGCTCGCTGGTGAACGCGCTGGTCGGCGCGAACGTCTGCCCGGTCGACGACGACGTCGCCACCGCCGTCCCGACCTACGTCCGGCACGGCAAGGAACCGACCGCGGCGGTACTCTACGACGAAGACCCGCCGCGCCGGGAGCAGATTTCCATTGAGGACGTACGGGGTTGCGTGGTCGAACCGGGCCGGGCGGGGGCGGCCGGGGTCGAGGTGCGGATCCCGCGCAAGCTGCTCGCCAACGGACTGGTGATCGTGGACACTCCCGGGGTGGGCGGGCTCGGCTCGGCCCACGCCGCGGCCAGCCTCGCCGCCGCCGCGATGGCCGAAGCGCTGATCTTCGTCACCGACGCCGCGCAGGAGCTGACCCGCAGCGAGCTGGACTTCCTCCAGCAGGCGCGGGAGATGTGCCCGACCGTGGTGTGCGCGCTCACGAAGACCGACTTCTATCCGTACTGGCGGAAGATCCGGGACCTGAACACCGAGCACCTGGCCCGGGAGCAGCTCCCGGCGCCGGTGATCCCGGTTACGTCCACGCTGCGGACCCGGGCGGTCGCCACCAACGACTCCGCGCTCAACGCCGAGTCCGGGTTCGCCGAGCTGGTAAAGTTCCTCGCCGACCGGGTCGGTGGCCGGGCCGCCGACCGGCTGGCCGGCGACGCGGCCGCCGAGGTGGCCGCGGTCTGCAGCCAGCTCGAGGCACAGTTCGAGGCGGAGCGGGCGGCGCTCACCGACTCGGCCGCCGCGCAGGACGTGGTGGCGAAGCTGACCCGGGTCAAGGAACGGGTGGACGAGCTCCGGGCGGCGGCAGCCCGGTGGAGCACCACCCTCAACGACGGCATCGCCGACCTGAACTCCGACGTGGACCACGACCTGAAGGGCCGGATCCGGCGGGTGATCCAGGAGGCCGACGAGGCGATCGAGGAGGCCGACCCGGCGGACACCTGGTCGGAGATGCAGCCGTGGCTGGAGTCCCGGATCGCGCACGAGTTGCTCGCCAACTACACCCTGCTGCGCGATCGGGCCACCGCGCTCAGCGAGGAGGTCGGCGAGCACTTCCGGCAGGCTTCCGGCGAGGTGCTCAACCGGATCGCGATCCCGAACCCGACCCCGCTGCTGTCGGACGCCAAAGTGGACCACAAGCTCGAGCTGGAGAAGATGAAGATCGGCAAGCAGGCGATGGTGGCGCTGAAGAGCGCGTACGGCGGTGCGCTGATGTTCGTCATGCTCGGGGCGATGACCGGGGTGACGCTCGGGCCGCTGGGGCTCGGGATCGGACTGGTGATGGGGCGCAAAGGGCTGCGAGAGGAGAAGAAGCGGCAGCGGACCGCCCGGCAGAACCAGGCCAAGAACGCGGTCCGGCGGTACTGCGACGAGGTCAGCTTCGTGATGGGCAAGCACTCCCGGGACACCCTCCGGAAGATCCAGCGGCAGCTGCGCGACCACTACACCACGCTCGCTGAGGAGCTGAACCGGTCCAACAACGAGGCGCTCGCCAGCGCCCAGGCGGCGGTGAAGCGGACCCAGGCCGAGCGGGACAAGCGGACCAAGGACATCGACGCGGAGCTGACCCGGCTGCGGAAGCTCCGGCAGCAGGCGATGGCGGTGGTCCGCTCGTGACGCTGCTGGAACGTACGCGGGGTGTGCTCAACCGGGCGATCGACGTCTACCGCGGCAACGACGCGGCCCACCGGCTCGTCGAGCTGCGGCACCGGTTGGACGAGCCGCTGCGGGTGGCGGTGGCCGGCCGGGTCAAGGCCGGCAAGTCCACGTTGCTCAACGCGCTGGTCGGCGAGCGGCTCGCCCCGACCGACGCCGGTGAGTGCACCCGGATCGTCACCTGGTATCGGGACGGCCATACGTACCGGGTGATGGCCTATCCCGCCGACGGCGGGCAGCCGAAGCAGCTGCGGTTCCACCGGGAGGAGGGCGCGCTCGAGGTCGACCTGGGCGGGCTCGCCCCCACCGACGTCCGCCACCTGGACGTGACCTGGCCGTCGCAGGCGCTGCGGACCGCGACGCTGGTCGACACCCCGGGGATCGGCTCGTTATCCGAGCAGCTGGCCCGCCGCACCTGGGAGCTGCTCACGGCCGAGGACGAGGAAGCCCCGGCCGACGCGGTGCTCTACCTGATGCGGCATCTGCACAGCAACGACCTGGAGTTCCTGCGGGCCTTCCACGACACCGAGGTCTCCCAGCCGAACCCGGTCAACGCGATCGGCGTACTCTCCCGGGCCGACGAGATCGGGGTCGGCCGGTTGGACTCGATGGCCTCGGCCCGCCGGATCGCCAACCGGATGGCGACCGACCACAGTGTCCGGCGGGTGGTGCAGACGGTGGTGCCGGTGGCGGGCCTGCTCGCGGAGACCGCCGCCACCCTCACCGAGGCCGAGGTGGCGCAGCTGCGCAAGGTGGCCGCGCTGCCGGTCCGGGAAGCCGAGGAGCTGCTGCTGTCCGCCGACCGGTTCGTCCAGCTGCGGCCGGAGCTCGGCCTCACCGAGCTGGAGCGGGCGAGCCTGCTCGGCCGGTTCGGGCTGTTCGGGATCCGGCTGGCGACCACCCTGCTGCGGCGCGGCACCGCCTCGACCGCCACCGACCTGGCCGAGCAGCTCACCGAGCGGAGCGGTTTGACCGAGCTGCGGGAGGTGCTGAGCTCGCTCTTCTTCGAGCGCCGGGATGTGCTCAAATGCCGGTCGGTGCTGCTGGCGCTGGACGCGCTCACCCGTACCGACCCGCGGCCCGGCTCCAGTGTGGTCGCCGCCGAGGTGGAGGAGATCATCTCCTCCGCGCACCCGTTCCGGGAGCTGCGGGTGCTCTCGGCGATCCGGGCCGGCTGGGTCACCGGCAAGCCGGCGGTGATCGCCGAACTGGAGCGGCTGATCGGCGGCAGCGGCAGCTCCCCGCAGCTGCGGCTGGACCTGCCGCCGGACGCGGACAAGCCGGCGATCCTGGCCGCCGCCAACGAGGCGCTGGTGCGCTGGCAGCGCCGGGCCGAGAACCCGCTGACCAACCACGAGCTGGCGGTCGCGGCGCGGGTGGCGATCCGGTCCTGCGAGGGCATGATCGCCGAGCTGGGTGGCCGGCGATGAGCCCCTTGGTTTCAGCCGACCGGTTCGCCGTCCTCGCCGTCGTCCTCGGCGGGTGCTTCCCGGTCGTCGACCGCCGGCGTCGCCAGCCACGAGTCGGCGAGTTCGGCCTCGGTGAGCGGCGGCTCCTCGGCGGCCACCGGCGCCACCGGCTCGGTCTCGTCCGCTATAGACAGTTCGCTGTCGCCGGCGGTACCTTCGGCCGCGCCGGACAGCTCGGCCGCCCCGCTGCCGAACCCGAAGTCGAGCGCATCCGCGCCGGCCAGCGCCGGCTCGGTCTCGGCGGGGTCGGCGGGGGTCGGCTCGGGCTCGACCGGCTCGCCGTCGGCCAGGATCGGCTCCGGGGCGGTCGCCAGCAGCTCCAGCCCGTCGCTGGCCGACTCCCCGGCCGGTTCGCCTTCGTCTGCCGCCGGCACTGCACTGTGGACCTTGACGAACGGCGCGAGGTGCTCGGCGACCTCGACCGGGGCGGTGTCGGCGTAGCTCACGATCGCCTCCGACACCAGCTGGTCGGGCAGGTCACCGTGGCCGCCGTCGGCGAGCGTCTCCGCCGGGTCGGCGCCGTGGTCGCCCCGGGCCAGCTCGTCGAAGATGTCGCGCAGCGGACGTGCAGGTTCCATGCACCCACTGTAGGAGCCCTACCCGCCCGCAGGCTGTGGGGGACATCCCCATCCCGTCCCCTAACCTGCCGTCACACCGATGACAGCCCAGCTCATCGGCCCTACGCTTCAACTCGCAAGACCCCCACTCACACCGGAGCACGCTGACATGTACACACTCGGCATCGATCTTGGAACCACGTTCACGGCCGCGGCGACCTGGCAGGACGGCCATGCCGAGGTGGCATCGCTCGGCAGTCGGGCCGCGGTCATCCCGTCGGTGGTGCTGCTGCGGGAGGACGAGACCGTCCTCACCGGCGAGACCGCCCACCGGCGCGGCCTGTCCGAGCCGCACCGGGTCTCCCGCGAGTTCAAGCGCCGGCTCGGCGACACCACCCCGATCCTGCTCGGCGGCGTCCCGTACTCGGCCGAGGCGTTGATGGGCAAGCTGCTCCGGTCGGTCATCGACGAGGTCGCGCAACGGCAGGGCGGGGACGCGGCCAGGATCTGCGTCTCCCACCCGGCGAACTGGGGACCGTACAAGAAGGACCTGCTGGCGCAGGCGGTGCGGATGTCCAACATCGACCAGCCGGTGACGTACACCACCGAGCCGGAGGCGGCGGCGGTGTTCTACGCCCAGCAGCAGCGGGTCGAGCCCGGGGCGATCGTAGCGGTCTACGACCTCGGTGGCGGCACCTTCGACGCGGCGGTGCTCCGGAAGACCCCGACCGGGTTCGAGATCCTCGGCCAGCCGGAGGGGATCGAGCGGCTCGGTGGCATCGACTTCGACGCCGCCGTCTTCAACCACGTCACCAAGGCACTCGGCGGCAAGCTCGACGAGCTGGACGAGGACGACCCGGCGACGATCGCCGCGGTGGCCCGGCTGCGCGAGGAGTGCGTCGAGGCGAAGGAGGCGCTTTCCTCCGACACCGATGCCTCGATCCCGGTGCTGCTGCCCAACATCGCCACCGAGGTACGGCTGACCCGCGCTGAGCTGGAGGCGATGGTGCGGCCCGCCCTGCACAGCACGATCGAGGCGCTCCGGCGAGCGCTGCGCTCGGCCGACGTGACCCCCGAGCAGCTGCACTCGGTGCTGCTGGTCGGCGGCTCATCCCGGATGCCGCTGGTGGCGCAACTGGTCGGCGCCGAGCTGGGCCGGCCGGTCGCGGTCGACGCCCACCCCAAGCACGCGGTCGCGCTCGGCGCGGCCTGGCTGGCCAGCGGTGCCGCACCGGGCGGCGCCACCGCCACGGCCACCGGCTACGCTCCCGCGACCGGCCGCTCGACCCCGGTGAGCCCGACCGCCCCTGCGTCCGGTCGGGCGGCGGGGGCGGCCGGAGCCGCCGCCGCGGGTGCGGCCGCCGGCGCCGCGGCGGGTGCCGCCGCCAGCGCGCTCGGCGGCGGTGCTGGCGGTGCTGCTCCCGCCAGCGCGAGCCCTGCTGCCGGCGGCGTAGCAAGCGCGGCCGGGGCCGGCACGGCTGGCGCGGCCGGTGCCGCCGGTGCCGCCGGGGCGGCTGCGAGCGCCCCGGCGCCGACCGGGCGGCCCGGCGACCCGCCCCGGAGCTACTCGGGCGCGGCCACCGTGCCGTCGGTGCCGCCGTCGCCGGTGCTCGCCACCCCGGTCAGCCCGGCGCCGCCGACCGCGCCTTCGTATCGGACCCAGCAGCCAACCCGGTTCGAGCGCGCTTCCGTACCGGTCTCACCACCGAACGCCGGCCCGACCACCTACGGTGCCGCGGCCAGCCCGCCACCGCCGATCCCGATCGGCCGGGGGGACGGGGCCGGCGCCGGCCGGCGCCGCGCGCTGATCGTGGCGGCCGCCGCGATCGTGATGGTGCTGCTTGGCGGCTCGGTGGCGTACGCGCTGCTAAGCGACAACGACACCGACAACGTCGGCGGCGGCCCCGGCGCGGGTGGCACCGAGGCGCCGGTCGGCGGCGGTGACCCGACCGAGGACCCGGGTGGCGACGAGGGCGGCGAAAACTCGGGCAACGACAACACCGGTGGCGGTCAGCAGACCGAGTCACCGCCTCCGCCGCCGGACGAGCAGTGCACCGACGAAATCCGCAGCAACGAGCGGTGGGTTTGCCTCACCTCCGCGGTGATGGAGGGCGACCAGCTGGTCATCGAGTACGACGTCGAGTGGGCCGGCAGCACCCCGAGCATCAACGGCGGGTACCACCTGCACATCTACGGCGGAGACGGCACCAACCCGTCGGACGCCATCATGGGTACCCACGCCGAGAACCGGGGCGTGTGGAAGGTCGAGGACGAGAACCCGGCGGTGCTCGGTCCGGACGAGATCGCCGAGGTGATCGGTGACTGGCCGAAGGTGTGCGCCCGGATCGCCCAGGGCGAGCACCAGCTGGTCCCGGACATCAACGGCGGCTACCACACCGGCAACTGCGTCCCGATCGAGTGGTGAGCCTGGGGTGCCGGGTGGTTATCGGAGGTTCGCCAGGAACCCCCGCCACTCGTCGCGGGTAACCGCCAGCCGTGGCCCGGCCGGATCCTTGGCATCGCGGATCAGCATCCGGTCGGGCAACGCCGCGATTTCGACGCAACCGCAGCCGTTGTCCAACCGACCGGGAGACTCTCCCCAGGTCAGCGCTCGCTCTTCCATCGCTCGGCCACGTTCGCGATCACCTGCCGGATTTGGTATCCGAGACTAGGCCCCGTCCGGCGCGACTGAGCCCGGTCCGTCGTGATAGGACACCACCGTCCATGATCCCGGTGGCCGTGCTCGATCAACATTCGCTGCCGGACAGCCCGGCGCGCAACGATCATCGGCCCCACGGCGCACGGTGCGGAACCCAGCCGGGCAGCTGCGCGGGCCGTGCGAGACCATCTCGACCGCCTGCGCCACCGGCACCGTACGAGCCGCTGCAGGACGCGCTGACCCGGGCGGTGACCACCCGCTGGTGGCGACGCTGGCTCCGGCATCGCAGCGACCGCCCGTGGTGGCAGCAGTCCGCGGTGCTCGCCGCAGCCGGCGTGGTGGTGGTGCTCCGGCCGACCGCCTCGGCCTGCTGCTCGGCCCCGACCGGGGTCGGCACGGCCTCGAACTCCAGCCCGTGCGCCTCGGCCGCGATCTGCGCCCCGGCCGCCGCGTCCCGCCGTAGTCACCTTCGAAGTAGACCCGGGTGGTGCTGCTCGCGATTCAGTGTTCACTTCCGTCGTGTGTAGACAGTCCGGTTTCGGCCTTGGGGAAACGGGTAGCGCGACTAGACTCGAACACGTGAGCGAGCAGCGGGTGCGGGCCGGGTTGCCGGAGGACCTGGAGCTGATGCCACCAGGTGCCGACCTCGCTGCGCTGCTGGACTCGATCGACCGCAACGCCCTGTCGGTGCCGACCGGCTGCGCCTGGCGCGGGCGCGCAACCGGCTGGCGTCGTATGTGCAGGCCCGGCTGCTGGAAGACCTCTACGCGGTGAGCTTGGAGGAGCCACCCCAGGATCGGGATCCGGTGGTGGATCCGCAGCA